>CANQDA010000032.1 GCA_947591155.1 uncultured Lachnospiraceae bacterium | reverse complement strand
ATCAGCCGCCTAAGCGGGTCGCGGACTATACCGCCGGTGGGGACTCACACCCCGCCCCGAAGAACAAATCTTAAATTGTAAGTATTATAAAACGTAGTCGGAGGATATGCAAGTATTTTTTGTAATATAGAACGCTCCCCAATACTTTTGGAGAGCGTCTGTATTCCAGCTTCCTGTCATCTCACCTTCACCGAAGCCGGAAGTCCCTTTTTCCTCAGCAGCTTCTTATATGCCTTCAGACATTTTTTCGGCACCTTGATCGTCGCTTTTTTGTTGATCTTCGCGAACGCCTTTGAGCCGATATTCTTTGCTGTCAGCTTCGTGCTCTTGATCACGATCGTCTTCAGCTTCGCACAGCCGCTGAACGCCTGCTTTCCGATCCTTGTTACGCTGGCCGGGACCGTCACTTTTTTCAGAGCGTTACAATTCGCGAACGCCTTCGCGTCAATCGCGGTGACCTTTGCGCCAAGCGTAACGCTTGTCAGCTTTTTGCAGCCGGAAAACGCGTTGGCCCCGATCGCGGTGACATTTGCACCGATCTTTATCTTTTTCAGTTTCTTATTATTCTTGAACGCATTTGGCGCGATGGACGTCACCTTGCACGCCACGTTGTTGACAATTACAACGTCCGGAACCGTCACGGAAGCCGCGTTCTTATTTGCCGGAGTCTCAAATGTCACCGCCGCCGTCCCGGCCGGCCCGGCCACGCTCACCTCGTATGTCCCGCCGCTCTTCGCGTCGTTGACCGTAATGCCCACCGCCGGGGACTGCGGAACCGGGCGGACAAGCTTCGGAGTCGTTTCCTGTGCCACAATCACAGCCCCACACACGGAACAATGCGAGCCTGCCGTGAGGCCGGTCGAATCGTAGGTGGCCTCCACTGCCGGATCCTCTACCGCTGTATGCGGAAGCTTCCCGATCGCTTCCATTCCCTCTAAGGTCTTTCCGCATCTCCCACAATACCTACCTGCGGTTTTACCCTCGGCAGAGCAGGTCGGAGAGATCTCTTCAGCGTCAACCTCTCTGTGCCCCAAAGCCGCTATCGGCTCCAGTCCTTCTGTATAACCACATCTCGTGCAGTGCTTCCCCTTCTCTCTGCCCGGCTCGGTGCAGCTCGGCTCTACAGCCGCGTCGTCCTTCAGGTCATGTCCCAATGCGTCAATTGTCTCTTTCGGCACCACCTCTTCGCATCTGGAGCACTTCCGTTCTTCTGTATGTCCAGCCTCAGTGCAAGTCGGATCCAGCGCTTCCTCCACAACCTTGTAATCATGCCCCAATGCCTCAACTTCTTCCTGCGGAACCAATGTCTCTTCGCATCTGGAACAATGCGAGCCTTCCGTCAGTCCCGGCTCCGTACAGGTTGCCTCCACTGCCTCGTCAGTCACTTCGATATGTCCCAACATGGGCAATTCCACCTGTTCTTCCAATATCTCATCACACACGGAACACTTGACGCCCTCACTCAGACCCGTCTCCGTACAGGTCGGCTCTTTTCCCGCGATCGCTTCTCTCATATGCTCGCCGGTAGCCGGAATTTCTTCCGGTTCTTCTATCGTGGCATTGCATACAGAACATCTGATCCATTGCGTCGTCCCGGGCTTCCCGCATGTAGGATCTACCTGCGGAACGATCTCTTCCGTGTGGCCGAGTGCGGGAATCTCCTCCATCCCTTCCAATACAGTCTCGCAGACGGAGCACATCCTGCCGGCTGTCGTTCCTGCTTCCGTACAAGTGGCAGCCACCTCCGGAACATCCACTTCTTTATGACCGGGCGCCTCTATCACTTTCTGTTCTTTCATCATTTCCGAGCATACGCTGCATATCTCACCGGCTGTAAGTCCCGGCTCCGTGCAGGTTGCCTCCTTGCCAGGAATAGAGACCGGAGTATGTGGCTTCTTTTTCAACGGAATATAGCTTATCGTCCCCTCTGCGTCCAGTGCCGTCGCTCCGCACGCGCACATATCCGGAACTGCCAATCCCTCCATATAGCACGTTGGCTCACGCACCGTCCTCGTGAGGGAGAAATCATGCATATGCTCCACTCCGGTTACCGTGACCTTGCAGCTCGCGGATGCGCCGTTTGGGAGACTAACAGTAACGGTCGTTTCCCCGACCTGCAATCCCTTAATATGAAGATATTTAGCCTCGTATACAGTCGCCTCCGCAACAGACGGATCTTTCACCTCAACTTCAATCTTATCATTTGTTATCGATGTATCTGTCACATCGATCCAGTTTGGAACTTCCTCTCCGACTTTCATTCCACGAACATTATATTTTAACCCTATTCTGGCAGTGTCCGCCGTTTGTATGAGAGAAAAGAAACGCACTTTATAAGACAAAGTATCAGTCCCGTTCTCACTCACCGTCACGGTAAATTCGTCTCCATCCTGATATGAACCCACTCCGTTCGGCCGGAAGATTACACAGCCATACATTCCGTAATTCTGATTGTTTACAGTAAAATGTCCATTTGCGGATGAAGCGGAAAAATGCCACGTTGTCTCTTTCCCTTTGCGGTTCCTGGTCAGTGTGACCGATGTATTCTTGGAAAAGCCTGTATCAGAAGAAATGCTCCACGGATAATTGCCCCCAAAATACTCTGTAGGCATCGTCTGCGCAGGCCAGACCACTGTGTCATAAGAAGACGTCTGCAAAGATCCGTCAAACGCATACATACACGAATAGGAACCTTTGCTCCCCGTCACCGCGCCAAAGCCGGTCTGCCGCATAGTCGGATTCAGACACCAGCGTCGATGTCCGACCGTGGCAAGATTGTTGTCGCCATTATCCGCCATCCATCCGGACACGATCGCAGAATTCATGCTTATAGACTCAGCGGTTGAGGAGTAAAGATTCCCGTGGCTGGTGCCTGTATAACCTGTCTCAAACAATTCATCATCCATATCGGAAGGCTGTGTCGGATAATGGTCCATTTTGTCGTTCACATAATTCACCAGCGCGCCGGCCTGCGCATACTTCACATATGTATTGTTCAGCGTTACATCATCCGGAATCCCGGCGATGTACCGCACCACATTCAGCGTCCTGACCGCGTCCGCCTGTATTTCATTGCTCAAAGCTCCCTGAGCGTAATTCCCCGATGTCACCGGTTCTGTCGCGTATGTCACTTGCTTCGACAGGTCAACCGTCGCGACCGCATCTCTGATCTGCTCCTCACTCGGCGTGTCTACATTCAGCGTCCTCGCCTGCGCCACGACCGCGCCTGTGCATACAGCAAGCGCAAACGCGATTGCAAACAAACTTAGCACTCCTCTCACACCCGATTTTTTTCTTTTCGTTTCAAGCATAGTGTTGCCTCCCTGTCTCCCATGCGACTGCATAACATTTTTTTCATTATATCACGGCAATATAAAAACAGATAGCATAATTTTACAAAAATGTCGAACCTTTTCATGAGATAATCCACACGCAAAAAGAGAAGAAACCCCGGCTGACGCACAGTGCTTCTTCTCTTTGCCTCTCTTATCTTACGTATATCATGATTCGGACAGAAAAATGCTGTATGGATTTTCCTGCTCCTGCCGGATCAGGCCCGCTTCAGCTTGATGTCCCCGACCTCCGTCTCCAGCTTCTCGACGCGTGCCTTCAGCAGGGACATCTGTATATCGTGGAAGTTCGCTTTTTCAGACACCGTGGCAGCCTGCTGTATCTTTTCCAGCAGAGACATATGGTTTTCCGATAAGAACCTGATGTCGCGATTCAGCACGTTCTCCATAAAAACGCTCGTCTCTCTTAGCTTCTTCCCATAATCGCTAAGCTCCTCCGCAAAAACGTCAAGCCTAACGTCGAGCGCCCTGTCATTTTCCTCGAGGGTGTCAAGCCTCTTATCCACCACCTTGAGCTTTTCATCCATCCCATCGAGTCTTTTGTCCACCACCTTGAGCTTTTCATCCATCCCATCAAATCTTTTGTCCATTCCATCGAGTCTTTTGTCCATCCCATCGAGTCTTTTGTCCATCTCATCGAATCTTTTGTCCATCCCGTCGAGTCTTTTGTCCACTGCTTCGAATCGTCTGTCCACCTCATCGAATCTTTTGTCCATTCCATCGAGCCTTCCGTCGATGCCCTCTAATCTTTCGTTCACCGTGCCCATCTGATCCAGAATCAGATCAAGCTTCTCGGAATCTTTCATGCCTGTCACTCACCCTTTCCGCATAAAATCGATCCCTAGGCTATGTATAACATCCACAGCCCGATTATCGTGCATCTGCAAAATATATATTAGCATGCATTCGCAGAAAAAGCCAGAAAAATCGACAAAATGAAACGTTCAGGCAACAAAACGAATACTCCCTACGCGATCCTTCGCTCTCATTGTCCCCGCGCATATTTCTCCACGATCTCCCGCATCTGCGGCAGCTTCCGCTCCATGTCCGCGACCAGCCGAAGCTGCGTCCGCGCACGATCGAGATTCTGCCCTTCCCGATGGATCTTAAAATAATGATCCCCCTCCAGATGATCGGTCAGAAAACGAATCCCGCTTTCGAAAGTCATCATAATCGCGCCCATCGGCAGCATCTCCAGCTCCCGCTGCGTCAGCGCGCCCGCGCAGCCTTTAAGAAAGCCTTTCACGTACACCTCATACAGATGCAGATCCATGGAGACCTTGTCCAGATCCCGCTCGTCCTCCGCCGCCGTACTGGCCCCGAAACGGATCGAATCGCCGAAATCGTTGACAGAAAGTCCCGGCATGACCGTGTCCAGATCGATCACGCAGATCGCTTTCCCGGTCTCATCGTCAATCAAAACATTGTTGAGCTTCGTATCGTTGTGCGTGACACGCGTCGGAAGCTCTCCGGAGGCCTGCTGATCACAGAGCACATGGGCCAGAGGTTCACGCTCCACCACAAACCGGATCTCCCCCGCGACAGAAGCCGCCCGGCCGCAGACGTCCTCGTTCACCGCCCGATCAAACTTCGCGAAGCGATCCACCGTGTCGTGAAACTTCGGAATCGTTTCATGAAGCGTCTCCGCCGGGTAATCCGCCAGAAGCTGCTGGAAACGCCCAAACGCGACCGCGCTCTCATAGAAATCGTCATCGCTCTTTACCATATCATAGCTGGTTGCGCCGGTAATGTAATAATACGCGCGCCAGTATTCCCCGCCGGAATCAGTGCAATACGGTCTCCCGTCTTTCGCAGGAATGACGTTCGGCGTCTCCCGCCAGACGTCTCCGCCGCGCTCCTCGATCTTCCTGCGCAGCCAGTCTGTGACCCTGCAGATGTTCTCCATCAATTCCACCGGCCTGGTAAAAATCGCTTTATTCATCCTCTGCAGAATGTACTGCCTGTCCCCGTCCCCTGTCTCGAAAGTCAGGCGGTAGGTGTCGTTGATATGTCCGCTCCCGAAGGAGATGCACTCTTTTGACTCACCTGGAAAATCAAACTGCGCGATGATCTCAGAAATCTCCGTCCGTCTTGCCCTCTCCATCGTTTCCTCCTGATTGGTACTCTGTCTCCACCAAAAATCACTGTCCTCTGCCTCTGTCAAAGCTTCCTGTCCCCTGTCTGGCAAAGTCAAGACGGAAACATTATTTCTCCGCCACATCCTCCCACAATCTCTGCGGATAAAGCCCGTCGTCCTTCAGCTTTTGGATCGCGGCCACGACGACCGGTTTGTCCTCCTTGTAGGTGACGCCGTGCCAACGGTCCGGCGACTGCATGACCTTCACGTCCGCCCTGCCCTCCTCGAGCAGCTCGCAGACCACAAAAGGCAGAAAATACTCACATTTCAACGGATTTTTCCCAAGATTCTCATCGAGAAATTTTGCGAACCTGTCCTTGAGCTCCTTTAAGATGCTCGCCGAAAATCCCCACATGTTCATCGACACGGTGCTGCGCGCCGGAATCTGCGTCCACGTCGCGCCATCGTCCTCCGTGTATGCCGCATCGTTCCCGCGCTTCTCGATGCGCGTGCGCTCATCCACGCGCAGCAGATAGCCGTCCGCGTCCGTCACACACACCCCGCGCGCCACATGACCGTTCTCCGTCAGCGTGTTCTCAATCTGATATCCAACCATCATGTAATGATATCTGTCCGGCTCGTCCTCCGTCTCTGTCAGAAAGTCATAGGCGAGCTTGAACGCATGACTCCCGTAATAGTCGTCCGCATTGATGACGACCATCGGACCGTCGATCTCATTGATGCAGCTTAGGACTGCGTGTCCCGTGCCCCAGGGCTTCACCCGGCCCTCTGGCACCGCATAGCCCTCCGGGAGATTGTTCAGCTCCTGAAACACATAGGCCACCTCGATGTGCCTGCTCAGCCGATCTCCGATCGCCGAGCGGAAATCCGCCTCGTTCTCCCTTTTTATGATAAACACGACCTTCTCAAATCCCGCCTTCACGGCGTCATAGATGGAAAAGTCCATGATGATATGGCCTTCCCTGTCGATCGGGTCGATCTGCTTCAGTCCGCCGTAGCGACTTCCCATCCCCGCAGCCATCACGACCAATACCGGTTTCTTCATTCTCTTTCACTCCTCTGCTTTCCTCTTTTTTACAGCCCGTGCAGCGGATTGGCAATGCTCAAAGTTTCATTGTAAGCGAGATCCTCTTCTTCTGCAGATCCACGCCGAGCACCTTGACCTCGACGATATCCCCGACGCTCACCACCTCGAGCGGGTGCTTCACAAATTTCCTGCTCGAAAGCTGCGAGATGTGCACAAGCCCGTCCTGATGCACGCCGATGTCGACGAACGCGCCGAAGTCGATGACGTTTCGCACCGTCCCCTTGAGGATCATTCCTTCCTTCAGGTCCTTCATCTCGAGGACGTCCGTGCGAAGGATCGGCTGCGGCATCCCCTCGCGCGGATCACGGCCCGGCTTGTTAAGCTCCTGCACGATGTCGCGCAGCGTCGGTTCGCCGACGCCGAGCTTCTCCGCCATCTTCGTGTAATCTCCGACCTTGACGTTCTTCACGCCGTGCCCCGCCGCAAAATCCTCCGCAATGCCGAGCTCCTCGATCAGCTTCCCTGCCGCCTCGTAGCTCTCCGGGTGGATGCTCGTCGCGTCGAGCGGATCGTCCCCGCCCGTGATGCGCAGGAAACCGGCGCACTGCTCGAACGCCTTCGGCCCGAGCTTCGGCACTTTCAGAAGCTCCTTACGGCTGTGGAAACGGCCGTTCGCCTCACGGTACGCCACGATGTTCTTCGCGATCACCTTCGACACGCCGGAAATATGCTCCATCAGCGGCACGGAGGCCGTGTTCAGATCCACGCCGACGCGGTTCACACTGTCCTCGACAACGCCGTCCAGCGCCTCGCCGAGCTTCTTCTGATTCATGTCGTGCTGATACTGCCCGACGCCGATCGACTTCGGATCGATCTTCACCAGCTCCGCCAGCGGATCCTGCACCCGGCGCGCGATCGACGCCGCGCTGCGCTGCCCCACGTCGAAGTTCGGGAACTCCTCGGTCGCGAGTTTGCTCGCCGAGTACACGGAAGCGCCCGCCTCGTTCGTGATCACATAAGCGACCTTCTGCGGGATCTCCTTCAAAATATCCACGATCACCTGCTCCGACTCGCGCGAAGCCGTGCCGTTTCCGAGCGAGATCAGCGTCACGCCGTACTTCGCGATCAGCTTCTTCACCGTGTCCTTCGCCGCGCGTATCTTCGCCTCCGTCGTCGGCGCGGTCGGGTAGACCACCGTTGTGTCCAGCACCTTGCCCGTCGCGTCGACCACGGCGAGCTTGCAGCCGGTGCGAAACGCCGGATCCCAGCCGAGCACAACCTGTCCCGCAATCGGCGGCTGCATCAGCAGCTGTTCCAGATTCTTTCCGAACACCGAAATCGCCCCGTCCTCCGCCTTCTCCGTCAGTGCCGTCCGAATCTCCCGCTCGATCGCAGGCGCAATCAGGCGCTTGTAGCTGTCCTCTATAACCTCCCTCAGCACCGGCGTCGTGTACGAATTATCCCGTATAATGACCTGCTTTTCCAGATAGCGCAGGATCTGCTCCTGCGGTGCCTCGATCTTTACGTTTAAGATCTTCTCCTTCTCGCCCCGGTTGAGCGCCAGGATCCGATGCCCCGCCGCCTTTGCGACAGGCTCCGTGTAGTTATAATACATCTCATAGACTGACTCCGCGCCCTCCTCCTTCACCGACGACACGAGCAGTCCGTCCTTCTCCGTCATAGCGCGGATCCGGATGCGGTAATCCGCCTCGTCCGAGATCGTCTCGGCCAAAATATCCTTCGCCCCTGCGATCGCTTCCTCCACGGTCAGCACTTCCTTCTCCTCGGACAGAAAAGCCTCGGCCTCCTTCTCGATCGGGTTCTTCGTCATCTGCAGAAGGATCAGGTTCGCAAGCGGCTCCAACCCCTTCTCCTTCGCGACCGTCGCCCTCGTCCGGCGCTTCGGCCGGTACGGACGGTACAGATCCTCCACGACCACGAGCGTCTGCGCCGCCTCGATCTGTGCGCGCAGCTCGTCCGTCAGCTTGCCCTGCTCCTCGATCGTGGCGAGCACCTGCTGCTTCTTCTCCTCCAGATTGCGCAGATAGTTCAATCTCTCAAACAGTTTGCGCAGCACCTCATCGTTCAGCGAACCCGTCGCCTCCTTGCGGTAACGTGAGATAAACGGGATCGTATTCCCGTCGTCGATCAGCTCCACCGCAGCCTGCGCCTGCCACGGCTTGATCTCCAATTCCTGTGCCAGTGTCTTTACAATATCCATATGCATTCTCTCTTTCGTCCGTTTCTATACAGTATATCTATTTTCAGCCAATTTGCAAGAGCTTTAAAAAGTATCGGCTCTGCAACATGAAAATGTCGGCAGGTAATCCCACCGACAAAAAGATCCCGCTTTTTCATTGATTCAGCATGGAAACAGCGAGCATGGTCCGTTATCATACAGCCAGTCTCCATATCCCTCAAGTTCCAGGTAAGGAGGCAGGGCGACTGCCTTGACGCCACAGGCTGTCGCAATCTGGCTCCCGGCCCTACGCCATCCGCTTTGCCACGACCCTGCATCTCTTCTGACAGAACGCGACGCCGTAAGCCCAGACCTCCTCTACCCCATACCGGCGCGCCCTGTCCCCGTCTCCACGTTGCTGGAAACCTGCCAGCCGGCGCAGGTGTTCAAAAGCGCCAGCAGGAAGCCGTGGTAGAAGGATTCGTATGCGTCATAATAGCTGACCGTGGCAATCAGCTGCCTGTCCAGGTACGAGGCGACCGTCTCCGCATCGCCTTTTTCAAAGGCCCCGTACAGCTCCGTGAGATCGTCCTTCTCCGCTTTGTTTCGGAACCAGGACATTTCCCAAAAGCAGCGCGTGGCGAGCCATTACAGCTTCACCGACCTCACAAGCCGCCTGTTCACAGAAAATTTACAATTTAACGTCCCGTCCTCTTGCCCTGAGAAGAATTTTTGAGTATAATAAATGTGGGTTTTTGTATCCCGGATTGCACATGATTGGTATTCTGGGATTCAGCAAAAAGTACCAGGCAGGAGACGATGCGAATTGGGCAAGATAGATACGGTCACAAAAGATTACATGAAGAAGAACACGGTGTTTGCCGACGCATGCAACTATTTCATCTATGGCGGCAGGCAGATCATTGATCCTGATAAGCTGCAGGAACTTGATACGACAGAGATTGCTGTCCCCTTTGGCAGCGGGGACGAGGATTTTGTCCAGAAGTACCGGGACCTGCTGAAAGCAGCCACAGTCATGATGGATGATGAGGCTGCATACCTGATTCTGGGCGTGGAGAACGAATCTGATGTCAAGTACGCTGAACCGGTGAAAGCCGGACTCTATGACTTCCTTCAATACTCAAAGCAGGTCCAGCAGACAGCCGCCAGGCATCGTAAGGCAAACGACAGAAAAGGGCATGACAGCGGAGAATTTCTTTCCGGTTTCTACAAAGAGGACACACTGACCCCGGTGATCACGCTGGTCATCCTGTTTGACTCGAAGACGTGGGACGGCCCGAGGACACTGCACAGTATGATGTCCACGAAGAATCCGAACGTGCTGAAATGCGCTGCCGACTACAGGATCAACCTGATCGAGCCGGCCGCGATGAGCGATGAGGATCTGGATAAATTCCAGTCGAATCTGAGAGCTGTCCTCGGCTTCATCAAGTACTCCAACAACAGCGACGCTCTGGATGCGTTCCTGTCGAAAGAGAGCAGCCTGCATAATCTCGACGCAGAAGCGGCGCGGGTAATCAGTATGTGTACGAACACGCAAATTGATATTGACGAAGATACGGAGGTGGTCGATGTGTGTAAAGCGGTCCAGGACATGAACAACAAGGCGGAGCAGAAAGGCCTGATGGATGGCAAAAAGGAGATGGCCTTCAAACTGCACGATGAGGAAGGCTTCTCCTTTGAGAAGATCGCGTCTATCGCAAGCGAGAGTCTGGCCACAGTGCAGAGGTGGTTTGCAGAGCGGTCCTCAACCGTGAGCCAGATTTGATCGGCAGGTCAAGAGGTGGTCGATGTGTGTAAAGCGGTCCAGGACATGAACAACAACGCGGAGCAGAAAGGCAGGCAGGAAGGCCTGACGGAAGGCCGTCTTGAGACTTTAAGGGATTCCATAAAGAATGTCATGGAGTCTCTAAAAATGACCGCAGATGATGCTATGAATGTCTTGAAGGTCAGCCAGAAAGACCAGGCCATCCTGAGAAAGATGATCTGACTATGACTTTCCTTCTTCCACCCGAACGAAAATAAAAAACCTCCGGAACCAGCAGCTTCTTTCGCCGCCAGTCCCGGAGGTTTATGTAAACGCTTATGGTTAGTTTCTGCTAACTCTTGGATGAACCTGGTGCCCAGTCTTCACCTGGGATGCATGGACTGTTCCCCGCCGTGGGTGGGCAGGTGTTCTCCACACGGTCATCGTAGATATCGTTGTAGAGTTCACAGATGGTGTTGATATACTCCTGTGAGAGTTTGTTTTCCATACTGCCTCCAAATAAACATGTCATTTAACACAAGTGTAAAGCCACCACCGGGATCCCATTCCAGGACCCCTGCAGGCTTTGCGGTATTACTTTATACTCTTTTTCTCCTCAAGGTACTTCTTCGCATCCTTTATAAAGCTCCAGATCATGACGATCATTATAATTCCAATCGGGAATGCGCTGATGATGCTGACGCTCTGAATATTGCTCATGCTGCTCTCGGAGAACACAAGCGCAATCGGTAACACAATTAAAAGCAGGCACCAAAGAAGCGTGATCATCGCGTTCGGCTTTTCGTCAGGATTAAGCTTTTTATAGCTGTAGCATGCTGCGGTATATGCAATGGAATCAAACGACGTGGCGTAGAACGCAATCATGCACACAAGCATCAGGATCAGAATGAATGTCGCACAAGGCATGGTGTCGATGATGTTCATGATGAGCCCATACAGATCCCCGTCCGCCGCATACTGCGCAATGAAGTCAGCGATTCCTTTTGTCTGAAGGCCAAGGCTGTAATTGCCAAGTATGATGAAACTGACGATCGTTGAACCGACACCGAAAACGTAGCCGCCAAGAATAGTCTGCTTGATCGTTCTTCCACGGCTGATGCTGCCAATAAAGAACGGAGCAGCAATGCACCAGACCATCCAATAAGCCCAGTAATAGATCGTCCAGTCCTGCGGAAAGTTATTCGTCCTTGCCGGATCCGTGAAGGTAGACAGCTCGACGAAGTTCTGAACCATCTTTCCGAGACTCTGGAAGCCATTTTCGATGATGTATCTCCCCTGTCCTCCGATGAGCAGTACAAAAATAAGCAGCCCAAAGAAGAGGTAAATGCAAAGCTTGGCAAGGAAGCCGATCCCTTTAAACCCGTGCATGACGGCATAGGTATACACCGCGCAGGTAATCAGCAGGATAATGATCGTCACAGTCGTGCGGCTTATGCTTAGTCCAAAGAGTTTCAGGATAATGCTTGCCATGAGAGGAGTCGCAACGGAGAAAGTAGTTGCTGTTCCAGCCAGAAGCGCAAACAATGCAAATAAATCGATGATTCTGCCGAGAATGCCGTCAGCGTGCTTGCCGATCACAGGACGGCAGGCTTCGGAGTAACGCTGCCTGTTACGCTTGCGGACATGAAGCATAAATCCGAACGCTACCGCAAGTACAAGGTAAAACGCCCACGGAATAAAGCTCCAATGGAACAAAGGGAATACCCCCGCCCACTCCGCGACGCTGCCCATTTCAGCGATATGCGGATTCGTCGCATACATGACCCATTCCGCAAAGGAGTAGAACAGGATATCCGCCGCGAGACCGCAGGTGAACATCATGCTGCCCCATGTGAAAAACGAGTACTTTGGTTTTTCATCCGGCTCTCCGAGAACGATGTTTCCGTATTTTGAGAATGGCAGGAACACCGAAACAATAAGCACCCCCAGACCTGTCACAAGATAATATAGTCCTACTGTATCACCGAAGAAATATCTCACTTGACTGATTACCCAGTTTGACTGCTCGGGGAAGAGAAACAGTAAAACAGCCAATCCTACGATCAGAACAAAAGGCGTCAGGGTGATCAGCCAGTCTATCTGATTCTTCTGTTTTTTTTCATCCATTTCAACTTACCTCCAATTCTTGTCTTTCATAGTAATAAGAATAATACTTGCCTTTACAAAGAAACGTAAATCCTGCCGCAGTATTGTCCGTTCCCCGAAGCGCCGTAATTTCATGCAGTTCCGATTCCTCAGCATGCAACTTGACCGCAACGGATCTTAAAATTGCAGAACGGGTATCTGTCTGGTAAGACGGATCAAAGGCTCTTAACTCATCCAAAGTGTCGAATTCGTAAATCATCCCGTCCGGATACTTCCGCATCCGCATTGGCAGTTCCTGAATATGCTCAATGTAAATTGCTTCCCACAGCTTGTCTGCAGTTTCAGGCAGATTATATTCACACTCCAGAATACTTAGAAACCGGGAAGAAAATAATTCATCCCAGAAAACATGCCCCAGCATATACCATGAGTTTTCTCCGCCTATTCGGACTGACTGGATATGCCCGTCCCGATCTGTTTCCAGACACCATTCTTTCGTCAGCCCATGTGCGTAAACAGCTGAATAGTATGCGCTCTCCACTTCTGACTCAAAAGGTTCATCGGTGAAATAGTTGTCCCCAGAGCAGATAAATGAGTTCTTGATAACGTCTCTTGCAGCCCAGATGCTTCCATTATTATTCCGGGTCAGGTAGTCTGGATTGTAAATCAACCTGATGTCGTACTTTCCTTTCAGATATTCAAACCGCTCCGCCATGTAGCCCGTCACGATGTATATCTGATCAATCCCGGCGCTCTTCAGCTGCCGGATCTGTCTCTCGATCAGCACCTCTCCCCTGACCTCTGCCAGCGCTTTCGGCCTTTCATAGGACAATGGTGCGAATCGACTGGATGTCCCCGCCGCCATGATGACGGCATTGTCAACCTTGTTCATCTATCTTCTTCATCTCCTCATGTGCGTATCTATAAAAATCTTTCGCATACCGATACTGTCGCAAGCTGTATTCGCCGAATTCCACGCCAAGATGGCTCTTGAACTCGCACCAGTTCGACCACAAAAGACCACAGATGGCGATGTAGCAGTAAATCTTTGCACGGATCGCGGTCGTACATTCCTGCCCGGATTCCTCAAAGTAAATATTGATAAGCCTGTCCGCCTGGCGCTTACTATAAAGGCTGTAAATACAGAACATCGCAATATCCACATGCGGATCCTGCATCCCGGCATATTCCCAGTCAGTAAGCTGCAAGGCCTCGCCATCCGGAGTGTCATAAAAAAGAAAATTGTCCGGCACTGCATCAATATGTGTAAGGCACCAGTCGGTTCTTGTCCGTTCGATGTATTCACGCAGTGATAAAGCATTCTTTTTTGTACGGCTGTAATCACGGTACATTGAGGGCTTGCCGTCCCAGAGGGACTCATAAAATTCTATCTGCCCAAAGATGTCAAACGTGTGCGGAACACTTAATTTCATTTTGTGAAAATATGAGAGCAACTTCATGCACTTTCGCAGCTCCCCCACATTATTTGTGTCGCACACTCTGACGCCATCCAGAAATTTTGTTATCTTATAGCCGTTTTTCGGATTGATATAAACAGGATCGTCGCAAAGACCGAGGCCCGATAAAGCCCGGAACACCTCGGTCTCCTGCTCACGGTCGATCAGCTGGTCCGTGCCTTCACCGGGGATCCGCATGATATACTTCCCGCCCTTTGCGCTGAAAAGAAAACTGCGGTTCGTCATTCCTTTTTTCAGAACGCTGATACCTGTTATCTCATCTTCTTTACATTTGAGCGCCTTTGCAATCGTCTTGATAGCATCTGACTGAAGCTGATTGGAATCAGAATCAAGATCGCGGAGCTGCTCATAGGTGTTAATTTCTGTCACATCCGTGCTTTTTACAACCCTCGCGCGGACAATCATGCGGTCTTTTGTGTACAGGGTTTCCTCCCAGAAACAGTCCGCATATTTTTCAATATCCATCATTTTAAGCCTCTCACGCACAGCCGACGCTTCCGGTTCCAGCAGATATGTAATGCCGATCATCGCATTCCCGGCGCTTTTTTCCGGGATGATGGCGAGCTCCATTTTCCTGGTAACCCGCACATCTGATTCCTCCTCTATGAGATCATTGACCATATACCAACTGTACAACTCCGTCGGATCAAACGGATTGCTGTCGCACCAGATATCGCAGGGAACAATGTAGGTATTGTGAATACGGTCGGCGACCAGCGCCAGAGAATGGAGATTATTTTTTATGGCGTATTCCTCGTTGACAACCAGTTCCACGCCGTACTCGTCAATCAGATATTCAAACGATTCCTTCATAAATCCGACCACCACGGTTATATCATTCACACCGGCCTCTTTTAGCTGCCTGATCAGGCGGTCAATCAGCTTTTCGCCGTTGACCTCCAGAAGCGCTTTCGGCGTTGAAAGATTGATGGGAACCATCCTCATTCCAAAGCCTGCCGCTAAAATGATCGCGTTTTGCGGTGCCTTTTCCTTTATCTCGGCTCTTGCTTTCTCCGTCAGCTGTGCAGCCTCGTTAAGATAGTCTTTCTCAATCAATGACCGCAGAGATCGGTTCACAATGCCGAGGCTGTGTCCGGACGTCTCTGCCAAAATGCGTTGATTTACGAACGGCTCTTTGAGCAACGTTCTCAATATGTTAGATTCCTGTAGATTCATGAACATCGCTCCTTTCGTTTTCGTGAACAAAACCTCAAAAGACCCACCACTTAAAATTAACAACACAATTGCCAAAGCAAAGTCGCTCTACAAAATTCTTGTTGAAATCCAGATATTCAAGATTAAACCACCACACAATTTCGTCCCTACAGAACGACTCTTTACTGATTATGCAAAACATACAATAGTTGTGCTGGTGATAAAAGATCTACGTACCCGTTGTGCTATGTAATTTCTCACACGATGATTTATAATAAATTCTCCAAAATCGCTTTTAATTGATTACCTATTCTTTTAGGATCAAAATCTTTTATACGCTTTCTGCCCATATCCTGATAATGTCTATATAATTCCACATTACCAAGCAATGAATGCACTTTTTGAGCCATGTCTTCTGGATCTTGTACCCGACAAAGCAGACCATACTGATTATCATTTAATATTTCCCTTGGCCCCGTTTTTGAATCTGTAACAACTACCGGTAAATTATAAGCCATCGCTTCAAGAATAACCGTTGGCAATCCCTCCCCTGCAACACTTGCATGCAACAATATATAAGCGGCGCTATAGTAATTCTGAAGATCTGTCCTGGTACCCTCAAAAAAAATATGGTTTTTTATATTATTATCAAAACAATTTACGGCATTCATAACTTTTTCTTTCTCTGGTCCATCACCAACCAAAACAAGATTTATATTTTCTCCATACTTTTCTCTTACAATTTTTATAGCATTTACCACTGTATATTGATCTTTCTGAGGATAAGAAAATCTGGCAATCATAACTGCAAATTTCCCATATTCTCTTTGTAATTTTTCTACCTTATCTTTGTCTATTGTTCGATTAATTATGAAAGTAGGATTATATAATTTTTTTATATTAAGCTTTAAATTAGGCTTGTACGCCAATACCTCCTCTTGGGCATCATCCACTGAAACAACAAGATTCTTAATTTTCATATATTCCTTCATGTATCCACCCGACAATAACAAATAACTATATAACGCCCCGTGAAGCCAGCATAACTTCTTTTTACTTCTTACAAAATCATTCCCTACAAATGCCAAATCATTTATATGACCTGCAAAGGAAATTACAATGTCATAAGTTTTTCTTAATAACTTGTTACTGTTTCGGCAATACACTCTATATGTCTTATTAAATATGGATAAGGCAAAATAAACTAACGGATATATAAATACATATTTTCCACCTTTTTCATTCATCCAAAAATAACTCTCAGGCGAATACTTTCGGGGATATTTAATATGAATCACCCCACATTGTGTTGGAAATTCTTTTTCCATTTCACAATATTTATCATTTAAGTTAATTATTGTAACATCATGTCCCATCTCACACAAAATTTTTGCATAATCAGCGCCAACACGTTCTACTCCACCAATCTGAAGCCCATCAAATACCATTATAATATTCATACGCATTTCTCCTCTAAATCTTTTTATCTCCTATTTAATTATGCTGGTTTTCTGTCGGAAAATCACAGATTTAATAAAGGCAAAATTTGAACTTTTCCCGAAAAGCATAAAATTTAACGCGTTAGGAATTAAAATAGATATGATTGCTGAAAAAACAAATTTAATATAATCGTTATCTGTCTTAAAAAACTTGAGTAATGTTAAACTCAAACACGAATACATCACTGTCAGCAATACGTATATGATATATTTTCTTTCAAATCCTTTTAACTTTTCTATTCCAAAATAATATTTAAATAACGCATGTATTCCATTAAAAGAAAAAACAAAAATTGTACTTACAGTGGTCCCCAAAAAAACACCAATAATTTTCTCACTTTTGAATAATTGAATAAATAATAATGAAGCAACTATATTTACTATACCTTCAACCAATCCCCAATATTTATAAAAACTATATGGACTATACAAGCCGATTGCATTCCGAAACAACGCAATCGTTTGGTTTATGAATCTAAAGTAATTGTTAGCTACTAATATAATAACTATATATAATGGCCAGATATATTTATTACCCAACCAAATCTTTATAAAAGGATTTAACATTGTAACTAATGAAACTGATGAAAAACAAGTAATCATATAATTTATAAAAAATATATTTTCAAACAATTTATAGACCTTATTAACATCATTATTTACAACATAGTTACCAACACTCGCTTGTGCTGAATCAAAAATATTATGCAACAATTTATTTACTGTATTTATTATTGTGCTATAATTAGAATAGATAAAAACGCTTCCTATACACACATAATTTGAAATCAATAAATTATCCGTTCCAAACACTAAATATGAAGATACATTACTTATACATAATGTTTTTAAATTTTTCTTAAATTCTTGTATATATTCCAATGGCAAAACATAATTAGTATCTTTGTTTATATATCTATATTTTTTAGAAGAAGAAATATAGATAATGATATTCGCACTTATAGTCCATATAACTTTCCCAACTAAATATAAATAATAATTATGCGTAAATATTGTGAACAATATTTGAGTAATAACGCCTAAAGCAGTTGTTACTGTATCTACATTTGTACAAAAATATTCTTTTTGATCTGCATTAAATATATTGCGTCGATAAGCCAAAAAATATGATGACGCAGTATCAATTAAAAATATGCAAAATGCTATGCGTACTGTCCTTATATTTATACTTGCATCTATAAATCTTGAAAGGAACGGAATCATAATTAATCCAAGAAAAAGAACTGTACAGCCAATATATGTATATATTTTTTTATATAATCTTATAATTGCAATTATTTTTTCTGTATTTCTATTTGACAATGGTTCATATAAAGTATAATAAATTGCACTTCCAACACCTAGTTCTAACAAACTAAGCATTGCAACAACAGATTGCAACAATCCACTTAATCCTAATAAATCATCCGAAAAGTAACTAATAAAAATTTTTCTGGAAACAAACTGTAAAATAGTTATCAATAATATGCCAATCCATTTTGCAAATATATTTTTTAGTACAAAAGCTTTTCTACTCATTTTAGCCATTCAACAAACCTACTTTTTGTCATGTGATTCTTTATTAATGCATCCAACTTTGATGAATCAAACACTGTACTTCCTGACTCAATTTTTAACGCATCATCGGGCCAAGGAACATAGTCAATGCCAATCCCGTATTTTTTTGCAATCAATTCAGCCATATCTTTAAGACTATAATCTTCCCCACCAACATTAAAAACACTATTTGCACATCCCTCAGATATTGCCCCTTCAATCAGTATTTTGCAGAGATCATATACATAAGTCAGCGTTCTTCTTACAGATCCATCGCCATAAATAGTTATATTCTCGCCTTTAGCAGCTTTGTTAAGCATAAACTCTGCCGTTCCATATGAAGATGCTTTCGGAATTAATGTTCCATACGGTATGCATATCCGAAAAATTGAATATTGAACATCATATATTCTATGAAATTGTTCAAGATACTGTTCACAAGCATATTTATTAATGGCATAAACTGTCTTAAATTCCTTTTCATCCTCTTCTCGTTGTGGCTCATCTTTCCCTTTGTACACCAGTCGTGTGGAAGGATAAACTATTCTTGCCCTTGATTTTTGTTTGCGGTACTCATTTAACAGATTTAATAGTGTCCGTTCATTAACATCAATAAATGCCTCATATTCATCAAACCCATTTGCACTTCCTGTCTTTCCAACAAACATAAATACTATATCGCAGGACAGATCTATTTTTTTTACGTCTTCCTTGGCAGTCATGTCCACTGATACATAATTTTCACAGTTGTCTAAACTTTTCGGTTCTATTCCGTAAAGATTCAGTTCATAATCCGGATAATCCCTTTTCAAAACATAAACCAAATTTCTTGCTATGTAACCATTTGCTCCCAAAACTGCTACCCTTTTCATTTAATTAATCCTTTCCTGCAATACTTGTATCATTGCCAGCCTGCCTTTTAAATTCGTCTATCAGTTCTGCTTGCTTTACAATCATGCTATACCTTTCTTTCCTGATTTCTTCAATTTGTATACAATCCATAAAATGACGGATTGATTTTAGGAATGCGTCATCCTCTGGAAGATCAACTGTCCTCTCTTCATTGCCATTCCGTATTACTGCTGTCGGCACAAACCCAACAGGGGCAGTTAAAACTCTTCTCGTTGTCAGACATCCTTTACTTCCCCATACTTCAAGCTCACATTTATAATTATTATCCATGCCAAAAGCAATTTGAGCCGTTATTCCGTCTTTATTAACCAAAGCCGCTGATCCGTACATATCTACTTCAAATCCATTTATATAGTTGGATTGAGCATACCGTATCGTAGCTGATGATCCCAGCAACTGAACTGCATATCGTATTGTATATCCTCCTGCATCTATCAAAGCCCCTCCTCCAAGTGCCTTATTGTAGCGGAAATCACTTGCAGCTCGACGTGGAAACCCAAAAGATATCCGATAAAGCCTTACATCTCCTATCTCACCACCCTGAATTATCTTTTCTACGGCATTAATCTGTCTATGGAAAACAAACATATAGTTTTCGTGGAAAGCCAGATTCTTTTCTGATGCTATTTCTACAAGTTCTTTCGTTTCTTCTGCAGATGTGGTAGACGGTTTTTCTACAAGAACATGTTTACCGTTCTCCAACGCCTTTTTCGCCCATTTAAAATGAAGAGCTGGAGGCAGAGGAATATACAGGCAGTCTATTTCAGGAGATGTTGTTATTGCTTCATATCCGTCAAAAATTTTTCCTCCATACTGATCAATAAATGCTTTCGCTTTTTCTTTTTCTGTCCTTTGCGCCTTCAAAAAAGCCTCATCACTTATATTTTCTGAGCCATAAAGTTCTTCTCTTGTATAAACACCGACTCCTACAAAGATAAGATCCTCACATTGTTGAAGTGCAGGCATAAACCTGCGAATTGCAATCTCTGATGGGCATATTATACCTATTCGCATTTTATTCTCCCATTTCTCATATTTTGATTAATGACAACAGATTTCTCAGTTGTATATTCAGACAATTGTTAATCTGAACCAGATAATTTAAGGTTGCATAGTCCACCCATATATAATCATCGGGAAGATTTGATAATTCTTTTTCATCAATTTCAATGATCACGTTATTATTCTGCTCATGATAGAATCGGCCTCCTTCCTCTGAAAGAACAACATCAACCATGATGCCCTGCCTATTTTCATATTTTTTTCTGAATAATTTTTCAACCTCATTATCATTGTACAGATAATGTGAAGGTTCCCATTGTATTGACGGACCAACCTCAGCTTTGTCAAAAGAACCTATTTCCGGTTTAATCTTTACAAGATATTGCCTTTTCCCTTCATTCACTTTTGACAGTAGCCCAAATGTTGCCATATCGATTGCCTTAAACAGAGGCTGCGACCAGTGCTGTACTTCTCTTCCCGAAATCTCAATATCATAATATCTCACCATAAAATCAGCCTGTTTCCTACATGTGATTCCGTACTCATCAATTTTCCAGTCTACAAGTTGGTTTAACGGAACCGTTGCCAGTTTAATATCTTTGAACATTTTATAATTGTTAAGTTTCTGATATATCCATGGCAGGCTGTCCTGTGGATTAGCATCAAATATTGAATAAAACAGTGGTGTATTCTTAAAATACTTAAGAAGTTCTTTCTTCTCATCTGCAGATACGGCATATGTAACAAACGGAATACCTGACAGCACTGTCCTGGTATCCATATTTACAAGATTATCAATTTCCATCAATTTCTTTATCTGTCCGAGGGTCATCCAGCGAAAATTAGGATAAATCTCAAACTCTTCATTTACTATCATGAGCATATTACGGTTACGTTTCTTATAAAATCTTGTAGCCTGCTCTGACTGAATTTGGTCATAAATCACCTCATAACGTTCTGAATGTTCAAAAAATTCAAAATATGTAGGAAGTTTTCCTCCGTGTGCCCTTGTAAAATTACTTTTTGTTGCCTGAATAGTAGGTGAAATTTGAACACAGTTAACATTGCCTGGTTCAATTTTGGCCTGCATAAGAAAATGCAGGACTCCATCAATTTCCCGACAAATAATGCCAAGATAGCCTATCTCCGGCTGAATAATAATGGGCTGCTCTCCTTTAAATTCTCCATCCTCAAAGCGTCTCATGCCTTTTATTGAAAAGAAACTTCTCTTACGGTTTATCACTTCTCCGTTATAATCATCATAGAACCAGAATGTGCTGTCATTAATACTACATTCTTTAATATTTACAAAGGTTGTTTCGTTTAGTTCCTTTATCCAGCCCAGAAGTTCAGCAGTAGTATTGACCTTTCCCTCTTCATCAGCCCATGATTTTACCATTTTAGTAATTATATCCATGTCTTTTTCCTCTTTATCCTTTACCAATAAATTACAGTCATCATTACAAAAATTCATCCAAACTGTAATATGTCTTTTAATTTCAATTGATTTAACATGAAAATACCATTTTATAATAATCCATTTAATTATTACATTTTTCTAGTTACCTTTTTTCTTCATAATATTTTTTTTATTTCTAATTTTCATAACAATTGACAATAATCTTATATTTTTCCTATAAATCAAATATGCATATATTTTTCCCGCAATCCTATCACAATCTGATACATGTAATCGTTTGTTGATCTTAAGGTTTGCAAGTATATCCTTTAATTGCATAATTCCAATTCCACTTAAATAAATATCATTTATTATTCTTGCCAGAATAAATATATATGAGGAGAAAAATCCTTTTTTTACTTCATCTGAAACCCTCATATCACTTATATAACTACATGCTTCTTTGTACACAATATCCATATCCTTAAGTCTTGTGGTACACAGATCGTTTTTAACAACACTGGTCGGAGAACCATGAACATGAAAATATTTTGCTGAGTCTTGACAATAAACCGTTCTTACAAACCTGCTATATCTCAAATTAAGATATACATCTTCAGCATATGTTATTTTTTCTGGGAAAACAATATTATTATCTACTATTAACTTCCTGACATAAATCTTATTCCATACAGTTGTGTCATTTCCAAAAAGAATTTTCTTATCCAATATTTTTTTATCTACATATCCATGTGGAAAATCCGTATCTTTAACATAAACCTCTTTAGAACCATTCTCACTATAAACACTATTCAGTAAATATATGTCGGCTTTATTCATAACAGCTTTGCATAGACTCGAAAAATATCCCGGCAAAATATGATCATCAGCGTCAATAAAAACAATATACCTTCCTTTCGCTGCATTAATACCGGTCTGCCTTGCATCAACACAGCCACCATTTTTCTTATGTATAACTTTACAGTTCGTTCGCTCATCACATATTTCATCACAAATTTTGCCCGAACAATCTGTTGAACCATCATCTACCAAAATCAGTTCAAAATTCGAATAATCCTCCTTGTACAGAAAATCTATATTTTGTTTTAACTTCTTTTCTTCATTATAAACAGGTATAATAACACTAAACTCACACATTATTTTTCCTCTTAGTTTAATTTTCTAAAAAAACAATACAGCTATGTTTTAATTATTAAAATATATATTTAAAATCTTGCTGCTCATTGCCTGACGGTTTATCTTCAAAATTATAAATATATTTACTTAACCTTTTTTCAATTATTTCCGCTTCCTTTTTTAAACAGGTATTGATTTTATATATTTGGGTATTTTTTTGCGACATAGAAGGATTAAATATTTTACATTTATTTACTCTATGCATATCAGAATTAATATTTAAAAAATCATACAGTAAATTAAGAGTATCTTCATAATTGTATACTAAATCTTCAAAATGAATTCTTAATACTTTATCGCTATATATTTTAGCATCAATCTCACGCATTTTTGAATACATATCACAAAATACTTGAACATCATATGGATACGGAACAGCCTGCCTCCTTTTTTTCCATACATATTTATTTAAAAGAAAAACATCTCTGGGATCTCTGTCAACAATAATAACTTTAATATCATCTGAAAAATAATTTTCTAATCTACTGATATTTTGCGGAAGAATAAACTGATCCAACACTAAATTATGCTCGTATATGCCTAAAGCTACAAATATTTTATTTAAAAATGTTTTGGCCGCACTATAAAACTGCTCCTCAGATGGATACGCCATGTAAACATCCTTATAAGTAAGCGGCACTTTTTCATTTTTTAATATCGGAATCCTATTATAGAATTTGCTGTATAGAATTTTTAAATGCATTTTAATTCCCCTTGGATTTTGTTGATAATACCAATATGCATCTTTTAAGTAAAGCATACCAATATCATCAAGAAATTCGTTGCAAAAATCAAGAAATTCATTGCTGATTTTATATTTATAACCGCTAACCCAATAATTTTTTCTGTCATACAATTCGATCATACAGTTTTTAAAAGAGTGAATTGCCTCATCAGAACGTAATGTTGTATTTCCTACAAGTAATTTATCTTCTAGGTCGAAAACACCATTAGGACAATGCAAAAAAACATATTCGTATGAGCCATTATTTTCACTGTATCCTTCTATTTCTGACAATATATCTGTTACAGCTGATGAACCTGAACCCATATATCCCGTTGGAATCACAATATTATTTGTTGAATTCGACATAGTAATTAACACCATTCTTTCTGACAACAATAGATTGCCTATTTCTTAATGCATATGTCGCAGGAACTAATATCAAAAAAATTATTAATTGAAGATTACTCCATAATTAAGCGAACTGATGCTTTCGAGATTTCATTTTCCTTTTTTATCATCAAATAATCATTTTGTTTTTGATTAAATGCCAGCAAAATATATGGCAAAAAACCATAACTGAATAGATCATTATCTACCATACATGCAATTGATGTGACCATGAATATAAAACAAGTTCGATTGTCATACTTCTTACATATTAAATATTGAATATAAATATAAAAAAGCATAAATGCGAGCCCATATCGTAAAATGACATACATGTATCCATTATCCAAAACATATTGACTTTGCTTAAATATATCGTCCGACATAAAATTGATAATATGTAATCCCACATCATTCATTTTATGATAAGCCAATGCAAATCTACCGGAAAACAACACATTAATTTTGTAAACAATACTTAAATAATTACCATTAATCACCGTAAGAATTAGGCTAAGCACCGTCATTATCAAAATTGAATTCCTGTAAATCAATCTAACCATCAATACTGGGGCTTTCTCTTTTTCTATGTGCTTATTATTTACACACATATATAAAATTAATATGCTACAAATAATAAGTCCATTTCTCGATAAACAAAATATATATGCGAATAAAGTAAGCATAATAAATAAAATTATTTCTACAAATTTCAATCGCCTTTTTATCAGAATTCTCCATGAAAACAAGTAAAAAATAATTAATGGAAAAACATCACTATGGTAATATCCTAGCCCCCATCTATTATTATTTCCTGATGTATTTGTAAGCAAAACATTATCTAGAACACCAAATATCGTTAAAATAGCGACAACCATACTGCAAATCAGAAGCAAAATAAATGAACACCTTAATATCTTGTACTTGTTTTCATACAATGAAGCAAAAATAATAAGGCAAATACCTGAATAATATATGTCATGAGTCCAAAAAGCAATTGATCCCACAAAAAAAATAAATAAAACTGTACGCAAAAAGTTATGTACACTATAATGATTTGTAGAAAAAATGTGGCATAAAAAACATATATATGAAGTATACTTTATCAATTTAATCACAAGTGTTATATTATCATCAGCAATATTTATATCAGATATAAATAAAGATATAAAATATAAAATATAACCCAAATCAAATAGTGATGCTTTTTTCATTAAAATAGTCCTTTCACATATATAATTAGTTCTTTCTCATCTATTAACATTCATATTATAGAAATATATTTATTTAATTGATTTGCTCTTCTATTTTCAACAGTATTTTGTATATTATTCACACCAATATCTCCCAATACTACAACATATTTTACTTCAAACTATTCAAGTAATACATAAAATTCTCTTTATTCTCCAATGCAGCAGTAGTAGGTCTTCCAAGTTCATTTCTCGAACCAATGGAACACTTCACCTCTATCATTCTCAGTTCATTCTCGTTTTTGGCACTCTCAAGTTCATTATCAAAATCAGAAAAACTCTCTGCTCTTACTGCACGATTATATCCGCAGGCTTCAGCAATTCTACATATATCTATCTTTCCTGCAACTGTAGGCATCCCTCCGACTGTCTCATGTGCTTCGTTATTGATAACCACATGTATCAGATTCTTAGGTTTACATGCCCCTGTTACAGCCATAGCTCCCATATGCATTAGCACTGCTCCGTCACCATCTATGCACCATACCCTTGTAGCAGTTTTATTCAATGCGACTCCCAGCGCTATGGATGAAGCATGTCCCATGGAACCGACCGTAAGAAAATCGTATTTATGCTCCTGTCCGTTTGCTTCACGTATCTCAAACAGTTCCCTGCTTGCCTTTCCCGTAGTACTTATAATGGGGTCTTTACCACTTGCTTTTACTATATGTCTTATTATTTCTTCCCTTGACATCATGTTATTATTTTTATATTCTACAATACCGTCATATGACAGTGCACCCTTGCGTATGACAAATGCAACCTGTCTGCCTTCTTTGAGAATTTTTCTAAATTCTGTCATTTTTCTGTCAAGCTCGTCTTCTGCCGTCTCTTTCGAAATAATGAAATATGCGATATCCAAATCTTCCAGCAGTTTAAGTGTAATCTCTCCCTGATAGATATGCTGTGGCTCGTCATAGATGCTCGGCTCTCCCCTCCAGCCTATTATGAATATACATGGAACCGCATATACCTTGTCGTTTAACAGGGAAGCAACAGGATTTATAATATTTCCCTCGCCGCTGTTCTGCATATATACAACCGGCACTCTACCAGTCGCAAGGTGATATCCTGCTGCAAGCGCTACACAGTTCCCCTCGTTTGCAGCAATTATATGATGCTTGGGATCTGTACCGTACTCAGCCATCAGATAATTACAAAGTGCTTTTAACTGGCTGTCAGGTACGCCAGTGTAAAAATCTGATCCTATTATTTCAACAAGCTTTTCTACCTTCATCCTACCGTCACCTCAAAATCCTATGATAAAGTTCTTTTATAGCTATATCGTTCAATACAATCGGATGATTCTTTAAACGCTCAGGATTCACGAATACGGTGAGCTCGCAGAATTGTTCATCCGACATTTCCGGAACTTCTAAGCCGAGTGATAAAAAGATTTGTTGAAGTTTCTTCGCACCCTCTTCAGCATTGACGCATCCCATTGCCTGTCCAATCTCGTCTAATGTCCGAGTTAGGTATTCGTGTCCTCTTGGGTCGATGCACTTTTCTATGTTTTCAATCATCCAAGGGTATAAAATTCTATCGCAAAGAATCGCGGCATGTCCGTGCGCACACCCAAACATGCTTGTTATCTTGTAACACATAGCGTGTCCTGCAGTAGTCTGGGAGATATTGATTGCTTTTCCCGCCATATGCGCAGCCATCAGCATTCCGGCGTTTCCTTTTTCCGTATTGTGCAGGTAGCCGTCCATATGAGCAAGAATATTTTTAATCGCATCCCTGCTGTATTTCCTGCTCTCCTCTGTGCTGTTGACCGACCAAAAAGACTCAATCGCATGGCAAAGTGCGTCCATCATAGTTGATTTTCTCTGATACATAGGGAGCGTTTTTAACGAATCCGGGTTCATCAGTACAGTTTGAGGAATAAAACTCTCGCTTGTTACACTTTGTTTTTTTCCTTCAAAATATATAACAGCATAACGTGTCGCCTCCGAACCCGTTCCGGCAGTGGTAGGCATGGCGAGAAACGGTATATCATTTGGAGTAATTTCCTGTTTCAGATATTCACCATCATCACCGCTACCTCTCATATTCGCATAAGCCTTGATGCACTTGGCGACATCCATCGCCGATCCGCCGCCGACAGCGATAATCGAATCACAGCGCTCCCTTCGGAACAATCCAACACCATTCACAACATGCTCATATTGCGGGTTCGGCTGAAAATCCGTGAAAGATATGATTTTTACCCCTGTATTTTCTGCTTTTTTGAGGTGATGATTGAACGATTCCATATATTTGATTGAATCATCACATACAAGCAGTACCTTTTGACATGAATTTTCCTCCAGCCAATCATTTATCTCTATGTAATCGGTCAATATATTCTGCTCCATCCGGATTCCTCTCATTCTTCGGGTATCAGCGTGATAATATCCTGAATGCTCATGCACTTATCATCACATTCCTTTGCCCTGTGCATGCGCAGGATCGTTTCCGCTGCGTCCTTCATGGCAGGAAAGCCTGTCCGCGTCAGCTGGTTGGCATAGATGATGATATTTGCCCCAAGCTGTTTCCACTCTTCCTCATAGACCGCATTAAAAGAAGTAGGCACTAATACGATGGGAGTTGCTTTATCCTGCTCACGGAATCTGGTGATAAACTCCTTAATCTCTCCCGGATCTTTCTTACGGCTGTGTATCATAACCGCGTCGGCGCCTGCCTTGACGAACGCAAAGGCGCGCGTAAGGGCATCCTCCATTCCACGCTCCAGAATCAGGCTTTCTATCCGCGCGCAGATCATAAAGTCCTTGGTCTTCTGCGCCTTTTTGCCTGCGGCAATCTTGGCGCTGAAATTCTCTATGCTGTCCTGCGTCTGCTGTACTTCCGCCCCGAAAAGGCTGTTCTTCTTAAGTCCTGTTTTATCCTCAATTATAATCATCGAAACGCCCATTCGTTCAAGAGTCCTTACGGTGTAGACAAAATGCTCGGTGAGCCCGCCGGTATCGCCGTCAAAAATAATCGGTTTCGTCGTCACTTCCATGATATCGTCAATCGTGCGGAAACGGCTTGTCATATCCACAAGTTCAATATCCGGCTTGCCCTTGGCGGTGGAATCACAGAGGGAGCTCACCCACATTGCGTCAAATTGTCTGGATCCGCCTTGCTCATGGACAATGGTTTTTTCTACAATCAAACCCGTTATACCACTGTGTGCTTCCATAGCGGTGACAAACCCTTTCATCTCCAGCGCCTTTTTAAGCCTTGCCCGTCGGACATCCGACAGGGAAAGCTCCGTTCTCGCCCTGTCTTCCATAGCCTTGTATTCCGGGTTATCCGAATACGGATATTCCACAAGTTTCCCGCCGTATGACGCAAGAATAGTCGTTACCTCATCTCGAACCGGACGCTGAAAACCTGTCACCCAGTCATCGCCGTGAACGACAATATCTGGCTTATACTTTTCAAGGTTAGCTGCGTAGGACAGTGTTTCCTGATCGACGACCTTGTATACTCCGGCTATATTAGCAAAAAGCTTTTTCCGCTCTTTTGCCGGCACAAGCGGAAACCGCTTATACGAAGTAACCGCTTCGTCAGATAATACGCCAACGATAAGTTTTCCGAGCCGCTGCGCTTTTTTGATGATTGAAATGTGTCCGCCGTGAATAATGTCTGTTGAAAAACACATATACACAGTACGTGATTCAATTTCTTTCAACTTTGTACTTACAACCGCCAAATCCTCTGGATCGTCTATTTCAGAGCATAAAAGATTTTCAACATCAAGAGCTGTAATATTCGCAGCGCCATTCAATTCATTCAATGCATTTTCTGCGTAAACATTCCACTTGTTATTCTCGCAAAACTCAACTATCTTATCAAACCAGATTTTCCAATCTTCTTTCTTAAGCTTGTATAGCGCCTGCGCTTCCATCGCTTCATTGAAAATGTCCACACCGACTTGCATCACCTTGCCGTCAATTACCCTTGCTTTGAAATCTTTCTTCGGCAAAGGAAGAGTCGAGGACACGGTCATGCATGAAACATCAGAAGCGACTATGCGATCAAAGACTTCATTCTCAAACACCAGATCACCATGCATGAAAATGATGTCGTCGTCAAGATAATCCCTTGCACAATAGATGCTGTAAATGTAGTTGGTCTTGTCGTAGATAGGATTCTTCACAAATGTGATATGTAACGGTAGCTCAATCGAATTGCAGTAATTCACAAGCACGCTGTCGTAATATCCGGTTGTGATAATTACATCTTCTATCCCAGCACCAGCAAGCTGTCTGAGCTGACGTGACAGAATCGTTTCACTTGATGAAATTTCGGTCATACACTTTGGGTGTTCCGACGTGAGAACTCCCATGCGGGAACCCAGACCTGAGTTTAAAATGAGAGCTTTCATATGCAACACATATCTCCTTAATTGATTATAAAGAATAATATTTTATGATACATTATTGCTTAAAAAGTCTCTTGATTTTATTACGAAATAAAACAAGTTTCTCTCGCACCACTCCATACATAACATACCACCACGGTGCTTCTCGCCAGAAACTTTCACGTATGCTTCTCAAACTTTCCAAAGCCCTCAATGCTTCATCTTTATAGGGATAGAAGTAATGTTCGCAGCAAATAAAATGCTTATTTCTATCCTTATCATAAAGGTCTTTCAGAAGTATATTATTAAGTTCCTCTGGATCCCAAGAAAGATCGTATAATTCTTCAGAATTATCTTTTTTGTTATATATGTATTTAAAACAATCTGTAATAATAGCTGTCTTACGGTGCCTTTGGGCATAATATGCAGTTTCTGATACAACATAATCGCGTTTTATAATCCGTCGTTCCGTAAGTATAGTCGGCAAGTCAATGCAGCATGTAAGATGCTCTACATATTCCAAATTATCAATTCGTGGTGTAATCAAAGGTATATGTACCGAAGGCTCATAAAGATGAAAGCCATATCCCAAAATTCCTTTGTGCCAATTCATATGACCGTGATCCGTGGTGATAAAAATGCTGTCATCTCCGACTAATCTTCGAACCTTTCCTACAATATCATCAAATACATCCATATCGTCCATCCAAGAACATCTTCCCTTTAATATGTGAGGGAGATGCATCCAGATAAATAAGTTTTTAGATAAATCTATGCTGTCAAGTGTTTCATAAATCTGATGTAATGTTTTCTCTAAAAGCGCATTATTTCTGACTATTGGATGTTTCTCGTTAGGATTCTCTGTCGTCTGTGCTATATCTAAATTATGTATAATTGTTTTTTCTTCATCACCAAATTCTCTGACAAAGCGCCATGCCAAATTCATCCATGTCATATCCCAAATCAAATGACACTCATATCCTCTTTGCTGTAATGTATCAAATACACTTGGAAATTCTGACAGCAAAACATTTTTATATATACCTCGGTTTTTAAATTCATAAAGATAATGACCCGAAAGCATGGCTGACATTGCCATTGACGTAGACGGTGCCGCAGTATAATGCCGTTTAAATATAGTTCCCTTTGATGCAAGCTCATCTATATTGGGTGTTTTCCAATATTTATTACCATATAACGGTAAACTTTCGCAAACCATGCAGTCTTTCGAAAGCAAAAAAATTACATTTTTCATTTCTGATTCCTCCATAACAAATCAATTAAAATGTAACAATGTCGATTTTAATATGTCACGAGGCCTGCGCAAATACTTATTTTTATTAACAACATTTAAATTAACTTCTGACTATAGTGTAACTTTAAATTGAGAATATAAATTTTATATATCTCCACAGTCAATTTATATGACTCCTGCTTCTGCAAGAATATGAAACACCTCAACTGCCTTCCATTTAATAAGCCGTAAAAACATTTTCTGCCTGAATTCCAACTTGTTTACCGGATAACTTTTTATAATATTTCGCAGCAATAAATCGTTACAGATTGCCTTAATATTCTCTCTGTTTTGTTTAGATGATAATCCGGATACTTTTTTTGTTTCCTGAGCGATACTCATTCTGACATAAACGAAAAATATCCGCTTTAATCGCAACATCGTCATGTCGTCATATCCATAATTTTTAAGTTTTTTCGCCATTTCAGAATAGAAGTGAGCGCTGGCTTTATAACGATCCGGACGATAAGACCTTGTTAGAGAATTATCATTAACTCGATAATTATAGCTAACCGCATCAATTATACAGGCGCCGTTTGCATATTGCATATAATCAATGTTAAAAACCAAATCTTCAGATATAAGTTTCCTCTCTGATGGAAACCTAATCCCATAGAACTTTATGATTTCAGCATTATAAAGAACAGCACACGCAGCCATCTCAACACCATCATGTTGAGATGGAGAAGAACCCACTATTCTCGGTAATAACTCTTTCTTTGCCCTATCTCCTCCAAATATTTCGTTCTTATATTTTGCAACGGAAACTACGGTTCCATCGTTTTTCACTCGCTGAAACCCACTTTTACAGAAGTCAACATTGTTTGATACAAGATTGTTATACAAAACCTCCAGCAAGTCACTGCTGAGCCAATCATCAGAGTCAACGAAGGTGACGTATTTTCCTGTAATATGCTCCAAACCTGTATTACGTGCCATGCCAAGGCCAGCATTTTTCTTATGTATTACAAAAACATTGCTGTATTTTTCAGCATATTCATCGCAAATTTCCCCGCTTTTATCGTTTGAGCCGTCGTCCACTAAAATAATCTCTAAGTTTTGATATGTTTGCCGTAACACACTATCCAAACACTGCCTAAGATACTTTTCAACGTTAAATACGGGAACAATTATGCTAATCAATGGTATTCCCTGATCCATACTTACTCTTCCTTTCAGCGCATTTTTCCCGGGCAATAAACCAATAATATCCCATCCCCATGCTCCATCTGAACACTTGGCATCTTTTGACTTATGACATATAATATTGTTTGAGTAATGCGGCATTGTCTTTTATATCGAATCCGGCAGATTTAGCCTGTTTTATTGCATCTAATGCTTCTTCGCCTCTTATATTGTTATGAGCCATTTCAACTATTCTTTTTGCCCATACTTCAGGATCAACATCAATTGAAAGGAATTCTACTGATTTTGAAAATACACATTCCTTAGTTATAGTATCTGACAATAAGCAAGGAAGCCCGTTCATTTGCCATTCAACAGCCACCAAAGGAAGTCCTTCAAATAATGATGGCAAAAGCATACCATCCATAGCCTGCAAAAGGTCAGCAGTACAATCAACGTTTCCTGTAAATATAATATTATTTGAAATATTTCTAGCATCTTTTTCGATAGACGATCTTAACGGTCCATCGCCGATCATAAACAATTTTGACATAGGTTCTATTCTTAATATCTGTTTGTATATTTCCAGTAAAAAGCGATGATTTTTTTGCTCAACAAACCCTCCGACATGGCCAATTACGAGCTGCAATTTTATGCCAAGTTCTTTTCTTACTTTTTCTCTTACATTCTCATTAAAAGCATACAAGGATATATCGCGTCCGTTTTTGAGAACCTTGAAACTTCTATCGCCGAAAAGCCACTTCCCGGCATTCTCTCCACACGCAAAAGCATCTGTATAAAACAAGTTGAAAATAGGTCTTAGCAACTTGTCCGCTTTGATTTGATCACACTTAGTATTATGGGAGTGGGCTATCCTCCTTTTGCAGCCGCCAAGCCATGCTGCAGTCATTTCGATCGCCATGGTTCCGCTATTGCCATGTGCATGAACAATATTTATATGTTCTTTTCTGATAAGCTTTATAAGAGCCATCATATATTGGAACGGTTTTTCTCTACGATTGGGAAAATCAATCACCTGGCATCCCATACCCTCTATTTCATCTCGAATTGTTTTTTCAACACATATTGTTCCTAATACGAATATATCCAAACCTTTGCGATCCATAGCTTTTAGATATGAGATTATAATACTTGTAATTCCATCCTTAATCAGCCCCACTGTGCTTATTATAAGAACTTTTTTTGTCTTTTCCATATGAGTAATGATTGCTCCTTTCTTCTGGTACAAAACTCTAATTTGAAAAACTCAGGAGAATGTTAAATAACTTGACATTCCAGGAAATCATTCTCATGATTACAATTGCCTTGAAACAGTGTTCTTCCTAATAATTGCAGTGATTTTTAAGGCTATTAATCGAATAAACCAGCATTTACTAAGTTGTCACATGGGTATTATACCTACTTTTATCACAACTTTATCCCCTTAAACATTTTGTCGATTTCTCTTTCAAAGTCCTTGACAAATTTATTATTATTACTGATTATCCCATGAGTTTTGGAAGATACATAAGCATCATAATTTACAATTGCCAATTTAAATCTCTCGTCATCCTCTGCCACAATAATATTTCCAAACCGCTTCTCAACTTCCCTGCTAAACTCTAGCTGATGATCATTAACGTGTTCACCATATTGCTTTTTCCGGGGAACAACGATGGGAATTTTTCCAATCTGAAGCGGCATTATAAAACTGGAAGGTCCTCCATGGGTTATCACAATTCGCGCTTGATTCACAAGTTCGACCATCTCATCATATGGATACAATTTCTGCCACTCACAAAACTTTGGCTCATATGTCGAATAACCGGTCTGAATAATAACATCATCGTTGAAAACGTTCCCGGCTTTCATTCTATCTATTGCTTTAATGAGCCTGTTAAACGGCTGCTCATGTGTACCGACCGTAATAAAAATCATTCTTACACTTCCTAAAATATACTTCCTAAATTTATTGCCTTTGGATAAACCTTTTTCATTTCCTCCCACTCAACGATAAATTTATCTGTAATAGGGTAAACCATTTTTCCTGTCATTGTAGGTTTGTTGATCCGATCAAAAACCTCAATGTAAACGAGCTTAGCTCCGAACAGTTTTCCAAGCCAGAAAAATGGAACTGCAACCGCTGCCCCAGAAGATATAATTAAGTCCGGCTTTTCGGTTTTAAGAAGCTTCCAAGCCAGTTTCGTGTTGATGATAAGCGCTTTGAGACTTCTGTTTGTGGGATAGTAGCAGGGGTACATTTTTTCGCCCTTCAAAAGGCTTTTCGCATCGTCTTTATCAAACGTCACCCAAAATCGCTCTTTATCCTGCCAAAATGGTTTTAACATATATAGGTGAGTTAGATGCCCTCCAGAAGAGCTAACTAAGCATACTTTCATTGCAATCTCCTATCAGTAGGTACTGTTTTGAATATAGGGTTACTATACAGTCCGATAATGCCGCTGTGGCTCTTTCATCGCCACGAACCGGATTTATTTTACGTGTGCCCATCCCCCTCACATCGCCCCGTCCCTTCTGAAGACCACCTTCACCGTCTTCAGCAGGATCTTCATGTCCAGCCACAGGCTCCAGCCACATATGTACTGCCTGTCCAGCTCCACGACTTCTTCAAAATCAGAGATATTACTCCTCCCGCTCACCTGCCACAGGCCGGTGATTCCCGGGCGGACCGACATACGTGCCCGGTGGTGCGCCTCGTACTTCTCCCACTCGTCCACCGTCGGCGGGCGCGTGCCCACGAGGCTCATGTCGCCTTTCAGCACGTTGAAGAACTGTGGGAACTCGTCCAGGCTCCAGTCACGGATGAAATTGCCGATCCCTTTTTTGTATGTCCCATCCGGCAGTACCTTTGAGCCGATGATCCGCGGGTCCTCCCCGGACTTGAACATCATCTGCCCGTCCAGCCCGCAGGCTGCGGCCACCTCCGCCTTGCGCGCTTCCGCGTCCGGGCACATGCTGCGGAACTTGTACATCCTGAATTTCTTCCCGTTGCGCCCCACGCGCGTCTGCGCGAAGAAGACCGGGCCGGGCGAATTCAGATAGATTACCGGGGCGAGCGCGAGGTACAGCAGACCGGTCAGCGCACAGCCGATGGATCCGCCTAATATATCCATCGTCCTCTTCACAAACGCCTGTCCCAAAGTAACGCTGCCGAGGCTGCAGGTCAGCACCGTGCTGTTCCCGATGTGCTCGACCGTCTGGCGCTCTTCCGCGCAGAGTCTCAAACCCTCCAGCCTGATATGTACGACCAGTCCCATGTCGATAAGGGCTTGATACATATCGTCAAAAGATGTGTCCACCGCGACCAGCACCTCGTCCACCCATTCCCGCTTCAGGTACTCTTCGACGTTTTCCCTGCACGCCGTCACCGGCACGCCGCTGATCTCCTGTCCTCTCATGTCCCGGTCCAGCACCGCCATCCCGGACAACCGGTACAGCCCGTGGCTGTTCTCCCGGATGTCCCTGACAGTCTGCTCCGCGTTCTGCGAGGACACAAGCAGGAAAAGCACCGTCCTGTCCCGGATCGGGTTCTTCCTCAGCACCACTTTCCAGCCAAGCCGCACTGACAGAGTCAGGCAGAAATAGGCCGCCAGCATTGTATAATAGAAGATACGGGAGTATACCTCCGCATTCTGCACCGAAAACAGGTAGAATGAAACCGTGACCGCAAGCAGGACCGTGTGGACAAGCGTCGTCGTGAACTCCCTGCGCAATCCTCGTTTCAGTACACCAGACAAAGGACTGAAAAACACAATGAGCAGCAGATCCGTCAGCGTAAAGATAAGCGCGATGGCTCTGTAATTCTCTGCGGCATAGGGATTATGCGATCCGTGCCGCATCATATAGGCAAACACGAACGCCACATGCAGGCACAGCAGATCCAGCACAATGAAATCCAGGTGCTTCAGCCAGCCCTGCGCGAGCTTCCTGTACATGGCATATCTCCCTCCCCAATCTTTCTTAGATGAAAAACTTCCCCCGTCCGGCGTTTCCGTGCCAGACAGGAGAAGCCTGTTCTTTTTCCATCTATTTGATCTTATTTACATCCCACGCGGAAACCTCCACCGGGATCTGCCGCCCGAACATCTGCACGGTGATCTTCAAAATATCTTTCTTCGTCTGGCTGACCGTTGCTATGCTTCCCTCGAACACGCCTTCCATGACAAGCACCCGGTCGCCCGGTGCGAACTGGAGTACAGGTCTTTCATTCCCCTGTCCCGTTTTGTACATGCTTCCGGGCTCCTTTTCCATCACCGGGGGCATATATTTTTCCAGCTTCTCCACCAGCGCCTCCACCTTCTCCCGTACGCCAGTTCCCTGCGGACATCGTCGTTCAGGATGATTCCCAGTTTTACTTCCTTCCCGCGGCCTTCCAGCATCAGCCGGACTACCGCGTAGCGCTTGCGAAAACGGTAGGACTGGATCTGTGCCCGGCACTGCTCCAGCGGTCCCGCCAGGTACGTCACATGGTCCCTGCCGTCGGTCGCCACGTAGGAGAGCCGCACGACATGGTCCTCATCCATGATCCCGAGCAGGAATTCCGCCTCCCCGTCATAGAGCGGCGTGAAAGCGAAGTCATCCGCCGCCATGATCCTTGACATGGCAGGAACCCTTTTCAGATAATGGAAAAGCTGTCCTATGTTATTGGAAGAGACAAAAACATAACCCGGGAACAGCCGTAGCACATGGACCTGGTTCTCCTGCTGCCTGTGCCGCAGCTGCTCGGAGTAGATCACAAAGCACTCGCCGCAGCAGTTCCGCGGCACGATGCGGCGGATCATCTCCACGAGCTGTTCCTCTCTCCCCGTATAGGTCTGTATCACATACCACGACATACCTAAATCTCCTTCTGTTATCTGTCTATTCGCCCTTTTAGCATCTCTACCCAGTCCGCCCGGCAGCTCTTATTTATGTCATCCGGGGGCATGGCTTCGCCATTCCGGCCTGCCCTGTACTGGCTGCCCGGATATGCCGTGGCTGTTATGACCCCTTTCCGCGGAAACATTGTCTCATGACCCATGTTTCCTTTCCAGGTTCTTCTGAATTGCCTATAATAATGCTTATATCAATATCAATAAAATCCGGCTTTCCGGCTTTCCAGCCTTCCCGCCTTATGTTCCCATCCTGTATTTAGAAAAAGTTGCTTAACTTTTTTCTACTCTATCCCGATCGCTTCCAGCTTTTTTCTGCGGTCTTTATCGATATTTTTATGGAAAGATTTCTTTTGATTTCTGAGCCAACGTCCCAGATGACAGCCGTCTTCGGTCACGTAGGCGACTGGGATATTCAGGTTGCCGTACTTCTTCCGGTAGCGGCAGGCGGCCGCGTAAGATCGCTCCCAGATCGCGTTATTCTTGTTCTCCCAGAGCATCCCAAGCTCGTCGAGTCGCGCGATCTGGTCGTTGCTCAGCTCAGCTCGTCCGGTTCCTTTGGTTCTCCTGGCAAACCTCGTATTCGCGATCCAGACGCCAAGCTTCATGCCGTCTGGTGTCACATAGTAATAGGGTACGTCCAGATTCCCGTGTTCCCGGTAATACTGCAGCGCCGCGTGATAGTTCTGCTCCCAGAGATAGTCCGGCACATCCCAGATCATCCCGACCTTTCCCAGCGCTTCCACGCGCTCCGGCGTCAGGTATGCGGTGCGGATGCCGCTTTTCTTATATGTACGGAGTTGCGCGAGCCACTTCCCAAGGTCCACGCCTTCGTACTTCCCGTCGCGCACGTTCACCAACAGATTCCCGTGCTCCTGGTAGTACGCCTGCGCCGCAGCGAAATACCGCTCCCAGTTTCGGTCCGCCTTCGAATCCCAGCGCATACCCAGTTGATCCAATCGCGCGATCTGCACCTCCGTGAGGACGCCCTTCACCTTCCCCGCGCGTACCTTGCGCTGCGTGTCAAGCCACTGTCCCAACGACAGTCCGTCCTCCGTCACATACCGCTTCGTCGCTTCCAGATTTCCATGTATCTCAAAGTATTGTTCCGCCGCCTGATACATCAGCTCCCACGAAGCTCCCAGTGTCTCGTTCAATTTCCGAAACAGCTTCATGCAGTCCTGCATCTCATCCGTGATGTGGAAGTGCTCATTGACGATCAGTCCGGTTTCCCCTCGGTCCCGGTAATATCGGACCGCTGCCTGCATTTCCTCCTCGACCGTCCCGATGCTGTACAGGTTCTCGATGTTCATCACCACGTCGAAGATCACGGCGTTCTCGCCCTGCTTTCTCCCCGCAGACAATGCCCTCCCGATCTGCTGCTTATAGATGATCGGCGAGATCGTCGGCCGCAGCAGGATCACCCCGCTCACGTCGTCAACGTGGATACCTTCGTTCAGCATGTCGATGCAGAACAAGAGCTTCAGGTGATCGCTTCCGTCCGCCTTGAACCTTGCGAACTCCTCCTCCGCCTGCGCGTCCTCCGAGTAGACCGAATAGACATGCGGCTCCGGATCCACCTTCGCGAACCATTCCGGGACTTTTGCGATCATCTCCTGCATGTGCTCATAGTCCGCGCAGAAGACGAGATATTTCCCGAATTTATTTTCCATATGCTTCCGAAAGATCTCATCCAGCCCGTCCGCCTTCTCAAGCGCACGCCGCAGAGCCTCAAGATACTTCTCCGCCTCCGCACGCACCGCCTTGCTCTTGGCATTTTTCGCGCAGTCGCGGTAGCGCTCCAGTTCCTTCTGACAGGAGTACATCGAGAGCACATACTTCGGAGGGTTCAGAATACCGCGCACGATCGCGTCGCCGAGCGTCATCTCCGAGGCAATATTCCCGTTGAAGAGCTCGTCGGCCATGTCCCGCTGCCCGTCCAGGTAGCGGACGTTCGTCGCGGAGAGGCCGAGTACCGGGACTTCCGGGTAATGTGCCAACAGGCGCTGCACGCCCTGTCCCCACATCTGTGCCCCGGCACGATGGAACTCATCCAAAATTATGTAGTCCGGGCGGATCTGTGCGATCTCCTCTGCTTCCATCAACATGAGCCGCGCGTAGGTATAGAAGCGGATGTTTGCCAGATTGAAGCCGCCCGCCGCCCGCCAGTTCTCCAATTGTGTCCGAAAGATATATTCCGAAGGTGACAGCCAACAGACCGTCTTATCCGGAAAGTCCTCGCAAAGCCTGAACCCGATGAAGGACTTCCCCGTACCGGTCGGATGAATCACGGCCGCGCGGCCCTTTTCCGCCAACATAACAAGCGCCGCGTTATATGCAGTTTGGTTGTGCTCATACAGCCGAATGCCCATGGTCATCCACTCCTGTCGTCTAGAAAAGCACTTATCACATTTCGGACGTTTACCACATTATCTGTATAATGTGGTGCA
>CANQDA010000031.1 GCA_947591155.1 uncultured Lachnospiraceae bacterium | reverse complement strand
AAAGAAATAAAAAGAAATAAAAAGAAATAAAAAGAAATAAAAAGAAATAAAAAGAAATAAAAAGAAATAAAAAGAAAACAGACAGTAAGGAGTTGATTTTATGTACGGTTACGGTGGTTATCGCTACATGTTTGACTGGACCTATCTTCTGGTTCTCGCGGGACTCGCGCTCTCACTGATCGCGTCCGCGAACGTCAACGGTACGTTCAAGAAATATTCGCGTGTCCGTGCGGCCTGCGGGCTGACCGGGGCGATGGCGGCCCAGAAGGTGCTGCAGCTGTCCGGCATTACCGATGTGCGTATCGAGCATATTTCCGGGAATCTGACAGATCACTATGATCCCCGCACGAAGGTGCTGAGGCTCTCGGACAGCACCTACGCGTCGAGTTCGATCGCGGCGGTCTGCGTGGCGGCGCACGAGTGCGGGCACGCGGTACAGCATCAGAAGGGTTACGGGCCGTTGGTGCTGCGCAGCACGCTGGTGCCCGCGGCGAATTTCGGCTCAACGCTGGCGTGGCCGGTTTTTTTCGCGGGACTGATCTTTTCGATGCGTCCGCTGCTGACGGCAGGCATCATCCTGTTTTCGCTGGCGGTGCTCTTTCAGCTCGTGACGCTTCCGGTGGAGTTCAACGCGTCGTCGCGCGCACTGAAGATCCTCGAGAACGGACATGTTCTGGGGGACAGCGAACTCTCAATTGGGAAGAAGGTGCTCGGGGCGGCGGCCATGACGTATGTGGCGAGCCTTGCGGCGTCGATACTTCAGCTTCTGCGTCTTGTTATTTTGGCGCGCGGAAGAGATCGGGACTGAACGACCGGCACAGGGAGGATAAGGAACGAAGGAGATGCCGTATCTGAGGGGATGCGGCAGTGAGAAGGGGAGAAACCTATGTCGAACCAGGTGAATCTGCGCGAGATCGCGCTTGGCATCCTGATGGAGATCACGGAGGAGGAGGCGTACAGCCACGTCGTGCTCCGCGAGGCGCTGGAGAAGTATCAGTATCTCGAGAAGCGGGACAGGGCGTTCATCTCCAGGACCGTCGAGGGGACGTTGGAGCACATGATGCAGATGGACTATATCATCGAGCAGTTTTCCAACGTCCCGGTCTACAATATGAAGCCGCTGATCCGCAATCTGCTGCGGATGTCGATCTATCAGATGAAATATATGGACAGTGTGCCGGACGCCGCCGTGTGCAACGAGGCGGTGAAGCTGGCGTCGCGCCGGGGCTTTTACAATCTCAAGGGTTTTGTCAACGGCGTCCTGCGCAACACGGCGCGGCGGCTGAATCAGGTTCGTTACCCGGATCCGAAGGCGGAGCCGCTGCATTATCTGTCGGTGAAATACTCGTTCCCGATCTGGATGCTGAGCAAATGGGTGGCGCAGTTCGGTTATGAGACGACGGAAAAGCTCTGCCGGGATACTCACATGGAGAAACCGACGGTGGTGCGCTGCAATCTGTCGCGTGCCTCGAAGGAGGAGATCATCGCGGAGCTTGAGGATCAGGGGATCACGGTGCGGCAGCATCCGTATCTCGACTATGCCCTCGAGATATCCGATTACAACTACATCAAGGCTGTCTCCGCGTTTAAGAAGGGATGGATCCAGGTACAGGATATCAGCTCGATGCTGGTGGCGGAAATTGCTGCCCCGAACTGGGGCGATACCTGCTTTGACGTCTGCGCTTCCCCGGGCGGGAAGAGTCTGCACATCGCGGACAAGCTGATGGGAAGCGGGTATGTCGAGGCGCGGGATGTATCGGAGTACAAGGTGGGTCTGATGCAGGAGAACATCGAGCGCATCGGCGCCATCAACATTCGCGCGGTTTTAAAGGACGCGACCGTGCGCGACCCGGATTCCGTGCAGAAGGCGGATATCGTGCTGGCCGACCTGCCGTGTTCCGGTCTGGGCGTGATCAGCAAAAAGCAGGACATCAAATACAAAATGTCAGAGAAACAGCAGCAGGACATCATCCGCCTCCAGAGGCAGATCCTCTCCGTTGTTCAGGAGTACGTGAAGCCGGACGGCGTGCTGATCTTCAGCACCTGCACGATCGGCGCGGACGAGAATCAGTACAACATCAAATGGTTTCTGGAGAACTATCCCTTCCGCCTTGAGAGCATCGACCCGTACATCTGCGAACAGCTCAGAGGCAAAACGACGGAGGGCGGTTATATCCAGCTTCTTCCGGGCGTGCACCGCTCGGACGGCTTTTTCATCGCGAGGCTGCGCCGGGTGAGCGAACCGCAGGATATAGATTATTATCTGGACCCGGAGGAAGGGCCGGACGAGGATTTCTATTTAGATGAAGAAGAATAGAAGGGCTGTAATGCGGCGTGGGGGAGTATGGAGAAAAAGTGGAGAAACGGGAAATGGAACGCGCAGGCAGGACAGAGGGAGCCGGGATGCCGGATCTGAAGTCGCTCACTTTGGAAGAATTGACTGACGCGATAACGGCTCTGGGCGAGAAGCCGTTTCGGGCGAAGCAGCTGTATCAGTGGATGCACGAGAAGCTGGCGGACGGTTTTGACGAGATGACGAATCTGCCGAAGGAGCTGCGAGAACGGCTCGGCGAGGCATACGATTATACGCATCTCGAGCTTGCGGACCGAAAGATCTCCGCCATTGACGGGACGGAGAAGTATCTGTTCCGCCTCGGCGACGGGAACGTGATCGAGAGCGTGCTGATGCGCTATCATCACGGGAATTCGGTCTGTATTTCCTCTCAGGTCGGCTGCCGCATGGGCTGCCGCTTCTGCGCATCCACGATCGGCGGTCTGACGCGCAATCTGCGCTCGTCCGAGATGCTGGATCAGATTTATCAGATTCAGAAGATCTCAGGGGAGCGCGTGTCGAACGTCGTCGTCATGGGGACGGGCGAGCCGTTGGATAACTATGAAAATCTGTTGCGCTTTCTGGGGTTGCTGACTGACGCGCACGGACTGCACATCAGCCAGAGAAATATTACGGTCTCGACCTGCGGGATCGTCGAGAAGATCCGCGCTCTGGCAGAGGAGGAGCTTCAGATCACGCTGGCGCTCTCGCTGCACGCCTCGAATCAGGAGAAGCGGAAACGGCTCATGCCGGTCGCTTACAAATACGAACTTGCGGATGTGCTCGACGCCTGTCGTTACTACTTTGAGCGCACGGGGCGCCGGATCACCTTCGAGTACAGTCTGGTGGGCGGCGTGAACGATACAGATCAGGACGCGCGGGAACTCTCGGCTTTGCTTTCCGGACTGAACTGTCACGTCAATCTGATCCCGGTCAACCCGATCGAGGAGCGCGATTACGTTCAGCCGAAGCTTGCTATCGTACAGGATTTTAAAAATAAACTTGAAAAAAATCGAATAAATGTTACCATAAGAAGAGAGATGGGCCGCGATATCGCGGGAGCGTGCGGGCAGCTCAGGAAAGGTTTTATTGAACAAGAAAGGAAAGAACAGCTATGAAGACGTATAGCATCACAGACATTGGCAGAAGACGGACGTCCAATCAGGATTTCATCTATGCCTCTGACCAGCCGGTCGGCGCCCTTGCGAATCTGCTCATCGTGGCAGACGGCATGGGCGGTCACAATGCCGGGGATTTTGCGTCGCGCTATACGGTTGAGACGATGGTTGACTATATAGAGAAAGCGGAGGAGAAGCGGCCGATCCCGCTGCTCAGTTCGGCGATCCATCAGGCGAATGATTTTGTGATGGAGAAGGCGCGGGAGGATCGTTCAATGGAAGGTATGGGGACGACGGTGGTGGCAGCCACGATGAAGGATGGATATCTCTACGTCGCGAACGTCGGGGACAGCAGGCTCTACCTGATCGATCAGGAAATCGAGCAGATCACCACGGACCACTCGCTGGTAGAGGAGATGATCCGGGTCGGGGAGCTTCAGAGAAAGGACGCGCGGAGCCATCCGGACCGCAACATCATCACCCGGGCGGTAGGCGTGCGCGCGCCGGTCAAGATTGATTTCTTCGATGTGAAGCTGGAGAAGGGAGACATAGTTCTGCTCTGCTCCGACGGCCTTACGAATATGGTGGAGGATGATGACATTTTCCGTATTGTAAAGAAAAGCGGTTCGCTGGAAGAGATGGCAAAGCACCTGGTCAACGAGGCGAACAAAAACGGAGGAAAAGACAACATTTCAGTGGTTCTCGCTGAATTTTAACGGATGACAGGGGAAAAGCTATGCTGAAAGTCGGAATGTTTATACAAAACAGATATGAGATAATATCGCGAATCGGCTCCGGCGGGATGGCTGACGTGTACAAGGCGAAGGATCACAAGCTGAACCGTTTCGTCGCTGTCAAGGTGCTCAAGCAGGAATTCCGGGACGACAAGGTGTTTATCTCCAAATTCCGTGTGGAAGCTCAGTCCGCGGCGGGACTCGCGCACGCGAACATCGTGAACGTGTACGATGTCGGCGAGGAAGCCGGTATCTATTATATTGTGATGGAACTCGTTGAGGGCATTACGCTCAAGGAGTACATCAAGAACAAGGGACGACTCTCCGTGCGCGAGGCGACCAGTATCGCCTTGCAGATCTCTGCGGGACTTGAGGCGGCGCACAACAACGGTATCATTCACCGCGATGTGAAGCCGCAGAATATCATTATTTCGACGGACGGAAAGGTCAAGGTAGCAGATTTCGGTATCGCGCGTGCGGCGACGACCAACACGGTCAATTCCGGCGTGATGGGCTCCGTGCACTACAGCTCCCCGGAGCAGTCGCGCGGCGGCTATAGCGATGAGAAGAGCGATATCTATTCGCTGGGCATCACGATCTATGAAATGCTCACCGGCGAGGTGCCCTTCGACGGGGATACGGCGGTGGCTGTGGCGATCCGGCATCTTCAGGAGGAGGTGCGCGGGCCGAAGGAGCTTGTCCCGGAGATTCCGTACAGCACGAACCAGATTGTGCTCAAGTGTACGCAGAAAAGTCCGGACAGACGCTACGCGAATATGACGGAGCTGATCCGGGATCTGCGCGAATCGCTCGTGAATCCGGACGGAGATTTTGTGACGAGGACGGCAGTGGACACGATGGCGAAGACCCGTGTCTTATCCAAAGACGAGCTCGGGCAGATCAACGCGGAATCGAAGACAATGCCGGAGTACGATGAGTCTCTGGACGTCGGCGCGGCGGCTGGACTGCATCTGCAGGAGACCGGGCCCACACAGAATCGCGCGTACCAACCGGGCAGCTACTATCAGAAGAGTACTTACCAGGAGGTTCAGCCGGGACAGAGCCGCGAGGGTCAGTGGGAGTCTCTCGTGGAAAGCGAAGCGATGGAGGAGGATCAGCAGCAGTACGATCCGTATTTTGACGCTTACGAGAATCCGGATGACTACGCGATACATGACGGAAATTACCGGCTTGATGAGAGCTTTGTGCCTCGTCCGCCGCGCGTGAAGGAGGACGAGGAGGAAGTAGGATTGAATCCGAAGCTCGAGCGCGCCGTGACGATCGGCGGCATCATCGTCGCGGTGATCATCGGCTGCGTGTTCCTTGTGCTTTTGGCAAATGCAGTCGGAGTGTTCCACTTTGGGAGAAATCGAAAAGAGACTGAGAAAACGACGGAAGCGTCCACCGAGACGGAGGGCATACAGAAGGTTTCCGTGCCGGAGCTTCTTGGCAGGACGGAGGACGACGCGCTCAGGCTTCTCGGGAACTACGGTCTGACCGGGAAAAAGACCGGGGAGGCGGAGTCCGCCGAGTACAAGGCGGGCGAGGTCTGCGACCAGACCCCGGAACAGGGACAGATGGTCGAGAAGGGATCTGTCGTTGAGTACAAGGTTGTGCAGGAGGCGCAGGAGATCGAGCTCCCGGATCTGACGAATCAGGAGCAGAGCCAGGCGCAGGCGTTTCTGGTGGCGCAGGGACTTAGCTGTGAGGTCGACACATCGCGACACAGCGATACGATCGAGGATGGACATGTGATCACGACCGAGCCGATGGCCGGGACGAAGCTGAAGCCGGGCGACAAGGTGACGATCTTTGTCAGCCAGGGCGAAGAGGAAGAGGTAAGCTACGTGACTCCCTGGGATCTGGCCGGATATACGGTGGAGCGCGCGAACGAGGCGCTCGAGATGCAGGAGCTGATCGCGGATTATAAGTACGAGGCGAGCAACGAGGTCGGGGAAGGTCTTGTCATCCGTATGGACCCGCCGGCCAATCAGCAGATCGCGCGCGGTTCGACTGTGACGCTCTATATCAGCACCGGACCGGACGCACAGGGCGGAGACGGCAACATTGAGATCCTGGACAACGGCGGAGGAACGACAGGAACTGCGAACGCGACGGGCAGCTGGCGCTGCGACGCGTCTCTGGAGACGCCGGTCGGGTACACAGGCCAGCAGGTGCGGATCACACTTCTGCAGGATGGCGTCGGTGAGAAGACTGTGTTTGAAGGGGCGGCGACCTTCCCGTACAGGCTGCAGACAGACGGAGCCGCGGGTGTCGGGACCGGGACGGCGTATGTCTATCTGCTTGATCCGGCGACAGGGGAATCTACGAGCAAGATCGAATATCCGGGCATTGCGTTTTATCAGGTGGAATGATGCGGGGAAAGATCATAAAAGGGATCGGCGGTTTTTACTATGTGCACGCGGAGGACGGAGCGCTGTATGAGTGCAGGGCGAAAGGAATCTTCCGCAAGGACAGGAAAAAGCCGCTGGTCGGAGACAATGTTGAGATATCGATAATCGACGCGAAGGAGCGGACGGGAAACGTCGACCGCCTGCTTCCGAGAAAGAACGCGCTGATCCGCCCTGCGGCGGCGAACGTGGATCAGGCACTTGTAGTCTTTGCGGTGGCAAGTCCGAAGCCGAACCTGGGTCTGTTGGACCGTTTTCTTATCATGATGCGGCGTCAGGAAATCCCGGTCGTCATCTGTTTCAACAAGACAGATCTGACGACGGAGGAGGAACAGAGGGAGCTTGCGGAGATCTACCGGGACTGCGGCAGCGAGCTGCGGTTTCTGTGCGTGGCGCGCGGCGAGGGCATCGAAGAGGTGCAGAGCCTCCTGGAGAAACGGACGACTGTGGTTGCGGGACCGTCCGGCGTAGGGAAGTCGTCGCTGACGAACGCCCTGCAGTCCTCTGTGCAGATGGAGGTCGGGGAGGTCAGCCGCAAGATCGACCGGGGCAGACACACGACGAGGCATACAGAGTTGATCGTGCTGCGCAGGGATACCTATTTCCTGGACACGCCGGGCTTCAGTTCTCTGTATCTGCCTGACATGGAGAGGGAGGCGCTGAGGGATTCCTTCGACGAGTTTGCGCCTTATGCCCCGGACTGCCGTTTTCAGGGATGCATGCATATAAGCGAGCCGGACTGCGCCGTGAAGGCGGCGCTGGCAAAGGGCAGGATCGCGCGCCAGAGATATGAGAGCTATGTGCTTCTGGAGCGTGAACTCGGAGAGAGAAAGCGCTATTGAATAATTTTTCGACATAATTCGTATTTCGGAAGCGACAAAGAGTGAAGAGAAAACATCGGATTATCAGCAAAAACAGGGGGCCGTCACAGAATACTGTGGCGGTTTCACACGCTTTCGGGACATGAAAATGGAGAATTATGTCGAGCGGTTTCCGGCGGAAGCTATTGTTTCTTGTCGCTTTATGTGTTAAACTGTGACTTGCTTGGAAGAAATGGTGAAAAACGGAAAAAGCGGAAGAATTGTGAGAGGAATGGAGAGAAAACTATGAAACTTGGAATTGTAGGACTGCCGAACGTGGGGAAGAGCACACTGTTCAATTCGCTGACAAAGGCGGGTGCCGAATCGGCGAATTATCCTTTCTGTACGATCGATCCCAACGTGGGCGTAGTCGCGGTGCCGGATGAGAGACTGCAGTTGCTGACCGATCTGTACCATTCGGCGAAGACCACGCCGGCAGTGATTGAATTTGTGGATATCGCCGGTCTTGTAAAAGGTGCGTCGAAGGGCGAAGGATTGGGAAACCAGTTTCTCGCGAACATCCGGGAAGTGGACGCGATCGTGCATGTGGTGCGCTGCTTTGAGGATTCCAATGTGGTTCACGTGGACGGTTCGGTCGATCCGGTTCGCGATATTGAGACGATCAATCTGGAACTGATCTTTTCGGACCTTGAGATTCTGGAGCGCCGCATCTCGAAGACGGCGCGCGCGGCCAGAAACGACAAGGCGCAGGCGAAGGAGCTCCAGCTGTTGGAGAAGCTGAAGGCGCATCTGGAGGACGAGAAACTGGCGATCACTTACGAGCCTGCGGACGAGGAGGAAGAGGCGTGGCTTTCAGAGTACAATCTGCTGACCGCAAAGCCGGTGATCTTCGCTGCGAATGTCGCGGAGGGCGATCTTGCGGACGACGGAGCATCGAGCTCCTATGTGCAGGCGGTGCGCGACTATGCGGCGTCGTCTGGCAGCGAGGTGTTCGTGATCTGCGCTCAGATCGAGCAGGAGATCGCGGAGCTTGAGGACGATGAAAAGCAGATGTTTCTCGAGGATCTTGGATTGAAAGAGTCCGGATTGGAGAAACTGATCAGGGCGAGCTACTCGCTTCTCGGCCTCTTAAGCTATTTGACCGCGGGGGAGACGGAGACGCGCGCCTGGACGATCAAAAAAGGCACGAAGGCTCCCCAGGCCGCCGGCAAGATCCATTCGGATTTCGAGCGGGGCTTCATCCGCGCAGAGGTCGTGAACTATCGCGATCTTCTGGACTGCGGCTCATCCGCCGCCGCGAAAGAGAAAGGGCTCGTCCGTCTCGAGGGAAAGGACTACGTGGTGCAGGACGGGGATGTGATTTTATTTAGGTTTAACGTGTGAACAAAGTGAGCCAAGTGCGCAGAGCTATGCTTTGCATGATGCTCTGCGGATTTGGCGAGCGAGCATCATGAGCATGAAGCGAAGCGGAATGCGAATGGTGCAGCGCACGTATGTGCGCGTGTTCACGGCATATATGTAACAGAAAGGAGCCTCTCATGATCCGCTTCCCACACCTCGGCATCACCCTTCCGCACGTCCTCAAGTCCATCTCCATCGGCGGTTTTGAGATCGCCTGTTATGGGATCGTGCTCTCGCTCGCGATGGTCACAGGGCTGCTGCTCGCGATGCGGGTGGCGAAGGTGACTGGTCAGGATCCGGACGACTATTTTGATCTGGGGCTCACGGCGATCGTGATCTCGGTGGTCTGCGCGCGGATCTACTATGTCGTGTTCTCCTGGGATTATTACAGGGGGCATCTGTCCGAGATCATCAACCTCCGGCAGGGCGGTCTCGCGATCTACGGCGGGGTGATTGGCGGCGTGCTCACGGTGATTGTGTTCACGAGGATTCGCAGGATGGGGACGCTGCGCGCGCTCGACACCGCGGTGCTGGGGCTTGTGTGGGGACAGATGCTGGGGCGTTGGGGAAACTTCTTCAACCGCGAGGCTTTCGGCGACTACACGGACGGACTGTTCGCGATGCAGCTGCCCGTAAGCGACGTGCGCGCGAGTGAGATCACGGAGCTGATGCGCGCGCATGAGCAGACGTTTGGTGAAATCCGCTGTATACAGGTACATCCCACGTTTCTCTATGAGTCGCTCTGGAATCTGGGCGTGCTTTTGCTGCTTCTGTTTTTGACATTTCACATCAGGAAGAAATTTGACGGTATGGTTTTTCTGAGCTACCTTCTGCTCTACGGGCTGGGGAGGTTCTGGATCGAAGGGTTGCGCACCGATCAGCTTCTCTGGCCGGGAACCGATCTTGCGGTTTCGCAGATCTTGTCAGGGATCCTTGTCATAGCGTCGGCGGCGTTGCTGGCGGCAGGGGAAAAACATAAGAAAGGGACAAAAGAATATGAATCCAAAGGAACAGCTGAAAAGAAGGATTGAGGAAGAACGCGAAAAACTCAACAAACTGCTCGAAAGTGGAGCCGGGATGGAGGATGCTTACGGGCAGAGCTGCGTGGTGGATGAGTTGATCGAGCAGTATATGGAGCTGTGAAAACGGCAGAAATTGCAAATAACGAGATGAAAAAAGAGAGACTGACGCAAGATTTTGCGTTGGTCTTTTTTCTTTGCATACTATATCTTGTACCCTGAAAAAGTTAACCAAATTGTAAAAACTTAATCTGAAAATGTACTTGTATTTTGTGCAAATCTACTGTATGATAGGTGGCAAGTGGTAGAAAGTGGTGTGTTGTGGTATCTGGTGGTGGCAAAATGGAGGGATTATCCCAAATATCGCGGCAACACTACCGTGCAGCCGGAAGAGGTGATGCATGATGTTTATGGGTGAATACAATCATACGATTGACACCAAAGGCAGACTGATCATCCCGTCGAAGTTCAGGGACTTGTTGGGGGACGAGTTCATTGTCACGAAGGGATTGGATGGATGCCTGTTTGTGTTTCCCAAAAACGAATGGCAGATCATAGAGGAAAAGCTGCGCACACTGCCACTGAACAACAAGAGCGCCAGAAAATTTACGCGTTTTCTGGTAGCCGGGGCGACCACATGCGAACTGGACAAGCAGGGGAGGATCCTTTTGCCGCAGGTGCTGAGGGATTTCGCGCAGCTGGAAAAGGATGTGGTGCTGGCGGGCAACCTGAATCGCGTTGAGATCTGGAATAAGGCGAACTGGACGGAAACCAGTGCTTACGACGATATGGACGATATCGCGGACAGCATGACAGATTTTGGCCTGAGCATATAACCTGGGGAGGATTGTATGGAATTCAGACATACATCTGTATTGCTGCGGGAGAGCATTGAAGCGTTGCGCATAAAGCCAGACGGAATCTATGTGGACGGCACGCTTGGCGGCGGGGGGCATTCCTGGGAGATCTGCAGCCGGTTGTCTGAAAAGGGCAGATTGATCGGCATAGACCAGGATGAGGCCGCGATCGAGGCAGCCACGAGGCGTTTGGAGTTGTTCAAAGACCGGGTGACCATCGTCCGCGCAAATTATCGCGACATGAGAAGGGAGCTCGGCAAGCAAGGAATATCATCTGTAGATGGAGTCATTTTGGATCTGGGGGTCTCATCCTATCAGCTCGACGAGGCAAGCCGCGGCTTTACGTACAGGGAGGACGCGCCGCTGGACATGCGAATGGATCAGCGTCTGGCGCAGACTGCCGGGGATATCGTGAACGGGTACAGCGAACCGGAATTGTACCGGATCATCCGTGATTACGGGGAAGAACGATTCGCGAAGAATATCGCCAGGCAGATCGTAACTGCACGGAAACAAAAAACATTGGAAACAACTGGGGAGTTAATTCATGTTATAAAAGCGGCGATACCGGCGAAAGCGCGGGCGACGGGGGGACACCCGGCCAAAAGGACCTTTCAGGCGATCCGGATCGAAGTGAACCGGGAGCTGGAGGTTCTGGAAGACTCGCTGGATGATATGGTCGATCTCTTAGGCGACGGCGGGCGTATCTGCGTGATCACCTTCCACTCGCTGGAGGATCGGATCGTAAAGGAGAAATTCAGACAGAACGAACATCCATGTACCTGTCCGAAGGAATTCCCGGTCTGCGTATGCGGGAAACGGCCAAAGGGGAGAGTCGTCACGCGAAAGCCAATCGTGCCGACGGAACAGGAACTGGAAGAGAATAGAAGGGCAAAAAGCGCAAAACTGAGAGTGTTTGAGCGGGAGATACCAAAGAAGCCGTGAAGGGCGGCCGGAATACAAAATTAATCAGGGGTGCTAAAAATGGAGAGAGAGCAGAGAAGGGGCGGCGCGGCGCGCGGCCCGCAGGGGAGAAATGACAGCGGCAGAACATACGTGTACGTCGACGGGACAGCGGTGCGCAAGCTTCAGGCCGTCCCGGAGCCGGGAGAGAGACGGCAGGCTCCCTCTGCCAGCCAGACGACAAAGAAGAACAGGGAGCGCGCTCTCTCGATGAACCTCGGATACGTGCTGTTCCTGACGGCGGCGGCTGTAATCACGGTCTTTATGTGCGTGAATTTCCTGCAGCTGCAGGCGATGGAGACAAGCCTCCAGAAGGAAGTCACCTCGCTCGAGACGCAGCTGAACGCGGCGATTCTCGAGAACGATTCGGATTACAACCGTATCATGACTGGCGTTGACATGGAGCAGGTCAAGAACGTGGCTATGGACGAGCTTGGCATGGTGTACGCGAAGAAGTCGCAGATCGTCACCTACGAGGTCGAGAACAGCGACTATGTGCGGCAGTATACTGAGGTGCCAAAGGGATAAAGCCGGGCCGAAGCATCCGCTGATGGGGCCGTGAAAGTATGATTTAACAGGTGAGGCAATTGGCAAAGATCAGCCGAATGAAAAGAGAACGAAGATTTACGAGAAAAATGCAAATAAAGCTTCTGGCTGTATTTGCATTCATTTTATTGTCTCTGATTATTATTCTGCTTCGCATCGTATTTATCAATATCAAGAGCGGCGACCGCTATGCGAAACAGGTGCTCTCGCAGGAAAACTATGACAGTCAAGTGCTGTACAGCCGGCGGGGCGAGATCGTGGACACGAACGGGCGGACGCTCGCGTACAGCGAGAAGGTGTACAATCTGGTGCTTGACTGCCGGGCAGTCAATGAGAATGAGGATTACCTGGAGCCGACCGTCAAGGCGCTCGAGACCGTGTTCGACCTCGACGGCGACGAGCTGCGCGCGCGCATCACAGGGGAGAAGACGAGGGACAGCCAGTATCAGGTGGTTCAGGAGATGGTGACGGAGGAGATGAAGGACGAGTTCTCCGCTTACCTTTTGTCGTATGACGACGACAGTCTGTCCAAGGAGGCGCGCAGGGAGAAATTTAATGAGCTCCAGAATGTCAAGGGCGTCTGGTTCGAGGAGGAATTTGTCCGCAAATATCCGCTGGACAGCCTCGCCAGCAATGTCGTCGGCTTCTCCAATGCGATCGGTGACGGTATCGTCGGTCTTGAATCCTACTATGATTCCCAGCTCAAGGGGACGAACGGCCGCGTGTTCGGCTATCTCAATGAAAATCAGGAATACCAGAAAAAGACGATCGCGCCCGAGAACGGCTGCACCCTGCAGACGACGCTCGACATCAATATTCAGCAGATCGTTGAGAAGTACATCGCGGAGTTCGACGAGACCTACGGCGAAGACCACGACGACGGCACGGCGAAGCACGGGGCAAAGAACATTGGCGTCGTCATCATGAATCCGAACAACGGGAGCATCTACGCGATGGCGACGAATTCCGGGTTCAACCTGAACGATCCGATGGATTTGAGCGACTGGTACACCGAGTCGGAGATCAAGTCCATGACCGAGGAGGAATACGTGGAAGCGCTCAACGCGATGTGGAGCAATTTCTGCGTCTCGGACGGCATCGAGCCGGGTTCCACTTTTAAACCGATCACCGTATCCTCCGCGCTGGAGTGCGGAGCCGTGACGACGGACGACCACTTCTACTGCGACGGCGGAGAATTTATCACCGACACGGAGATCCACTGCGACGCGTATCCGAACGCGCACGGGGATCAGACGCTCGGCGATGTGCTCAAAAACTCCTGCAACGACGGCCTGATGCAGATCGGTATGAAGCTGACGGTACCCCGCTTTATCCAGTATCAGTCCCTCTTCAATTTCGGCAAACCGACCGGAATTGATCTGCCGAACGAGTCTGCGGGTTCCGTCTATACGCGCGATACGATGAACGAGGTAGAGCTCGCGACCTGTACCTTCGGACAGGGACTCACCTGTACGATGATCCAGGAGATCTCAGCATTCTCGGCCGTGATCAACGGCGGCTACTATTATCAGCCGCACGTGGTGGATAAGATCCTTGACGAGAACGGGAAGGTGATCAAAAGCTCAGGCAATCTGCTCTTGAAGCAGACGATCTCGAACGATGTGTCGGATACTTTGAGGGGCTTCCTCGAGGTAGCGGTACAGGAAGGTACCGGTCGTCACGCGCAGGTGCCAGGTTACCGCATTGGCGGAAAGACGGGTACCGCGGAGAAGATTGATCCGGAGACCGGGACGCGCGCGCAGGGCAAGTATCTGGTGTCTTTCATCGGCGCGGCGCCGATCAACGACCCGGAGGTCGTGATCTATGTCATCGTCGACGAGCCGAATGTGGCGAACCAGGCGAACAGCACCTTTGCGCAGGAGGTATACCGGAAGATCGCGATGGAGGTACTTCCGTATCTGAGCATCTACCCGACCGAGGAAGTGACGGATGAGATGCTCGCATCGCTCGGCCTGGAGAGAGAGGATGTGGGCGAGGGCGCCGTACAGGTCTTCGACGCGATTGACTCGTACGGAACCTATCACAGAGACGCGAGAGTGGAGAACGGCAGGATCGTGGACGGAAGCGGAAACGAGATCGCCGGAGCATATATTGCGGAGGATGGCACCGTGTACGACGCGGTGATGAATCCGGTGTCCTTTGTGGAGGACATGGCACCGAAGGAGAACATTGATCCGAAGACGGACAACCCGGGTCTTGCGCTTCCGCCGGCGGAGGACGCGAACGGGACGGATCAGGCGACCGTCTGGGACGCATCCGCGACCAATGAGGAGGAAGAGGAAGAAGAAGCACAATAAGACACTGCGGCGCATAGCTTCGTGAGAGTGGTAATATACTGTATTAAAACTTTTGTGAGGCTGTCCTATGCAGAAAACAAGGCCGTTCCACCGCCGCAAAGAGGTGGTGATCTTTCTGGGATGCGCGCTTGCGCTGCTCGGCCTGGGCGGACGTCTGGCGCATCTGATGGTCGCGGAGTCCGAGCACTATGCGACGCTTGCGCAGGACCTTCACGAGCGCGAGCGCTCGATCAAAGCAGCGCGCGGCAGGATTCTGGACCGAAACGGGATCGTCCTCGCGGACAATCGCACGGTCTGCACGGTGTCCGTCATTCACAGCCAGATCGAGGATCCGGAACAAGTGATCGATGTGCTTGCGAAGGAGCTGGAACTTCCGGAGGAGACCGTGCGCAGGCGCGTCGAGAAGGTCAGTTCGATCGAGCGCGTCCGGCAGAACGTCGACAAGGAGATCGGCGACCGCATCCGCAACTACGGTCTGGCAGGCGTGAAGGTGGACGAAGACTACAGAAGATACTATCCGTTCGGGAGCATGGCGTCCAAGGTGCTTGGCTTCACGGGCGGCGATAATCAGGGCATCATCGGGCTTGAGGTAGAATACGAGGAGGAATTATCCGGGACGCCCGGAAGGATTCTGACTCTGACCGACGCGAGAGGAGTGGAGCTTGCCGATACTGGAGAGAGTCGCGAGGAGCCGGTCGCGGGAAACGACCTCGTGACAAGCCTTGACTACAATATACAGAAATATGCGGAGCAGGCCGCGTACCAGGTCATGGAACAGAAACAGGCGGACAGCGTGTCCATTTTGATCATGAACCCGAAGAACGGCGAGATCTACGCGATGACAAACGTGCCGGAGTTCGACCTGAACGATCCGTTTACACTGCTTCCGGAATATCTGCCGGATGCGCAGACGGAGGAAACGGACGCGCAGACAGAGGCGGCCGGAGCGTCGGATGCGGAAAAACAGAGTACAGCCGGGAACACGCTCACGGGCGAAGCGCTGCAGGACGCTTTGAACCGGATGTGGCGCAACGGATGCATCAACGACACCTACGAGCCGGGCTCGACCTTCAAGATCATCACGGCGTCCGCAGGTCTCGAGGCCGGGGTCGTGAAGCCGGAGGACAGTTTTTCCTGCCCCGGTTTTAAGATCGTGGAGGATCGCCGGATTCGCTGCCACAAGGTCGGCGGACACGGGGCCGAAACCTTTGTGCAGGGCATACAGAATTCCTGCAATCCGGTATTTATCGAGGTGGGCCTGAGACTTGGCGTCGACCGGTACTTTTCCTACTTTGATCAGTTTGGCCTGAATGAGAAGACCGGCATTGACCTGCCGGGCGAGGCAGCCACGATCATGCATAAAAAGGAGAATGTGGGAGAGGTGGAGTTGGCGACGATCTCTTTCGGACAGTCGTTTCAGATTACTCCGGTGCAGCTTGCCGCGACGGTCAGCTCCCTCATCAACGGAGGGACGCGCATCACGCCGCATTTTGGCGTGAGCGTTCAGGCGGAGGACGGAGCGCTGACAGGCGTGTTTCGATACGACGATGACAGACGGATTCTTTCCGAGGAGACCTCCGGGCTGATGCGCAGCCTTCTGGAGCAGGTGGTAGACGGCGGCTCGGGAAAAAACGCTTACATCGAAGGTTACCGCATCGGCGGAAAAACGGCCACGTCCGAGACTCTGCCGAGAAGCGCGAACAAATACATATCCTCCTTTATAGGCTTTGCACCGGCGGACGATCCGCAGGTGCTTGGCCTGTGCATAATCAACAATCCCCAGGGGGTATACTACGGCGGGACGATCGCCGCGCCGGTGGTCCGGGGAATGTTTGAAAATATACTTCCCTATCTGGGGATCGAGAAAGCAAAGAGCAAAGAAACAGAAGTGAAACAGTGAGCTACAAAAGCGAAAAACAGAAAAATGAGGTGTGAGATGATATTAAACCAGGATGTATTGATCCCATTATTTGTGGCATTTGCGATCAGCGTGGCCTTAAGTCCGTTTGTGATCCCTTTCCTCCAGAAGCTGAAGGTGGGACAGACGGAGCGCGAGGAGGGGGTAAAATCCCATCTGAAAAAAGCGGGAACTCCGACGATGGGTGGTTTGATTATACTGATCAGCGTCGCAGTGACGTCCCTCTTCTATATCAGGCGTTTTCCACGCGTTGTTCCGGTGTTGTTTCTGGTGGTCGGTTTCGGCATTATCGGTTTTCTTGACGACTATCTGAAAGTAGTGCTGCGGCGCTCCGACGGTCTGTACCCGAAGCAGAAGATGCTCGGGCAGATCATCGTGACGACCGTTTTCATCGCCTATATCTGGTTTATGGACAATTCCTGCCTGGATCTGCTGATCCCGTTCTCCGGGGGCAAGGTGATTTCAGGGAACGTGATGCGCGTTGTCGCCGTCCCTCTGGCCTATTTTGCCATCATCGGCACGGTCAACGGCGTGAACTTCACCGACGGACTCGATGGACTGGCGACCGGCGTCACGACGATGGTCGCGGTGTTCTATACGGTGGCGTCGCTGCTTGTGCAGGGAGGGATCGAACCGTTGACGGCGGCCGTGACAGGCGCGCTTCTGGGCTTTCTGCTGTTCAACGTCTATCCGGCCAAGGTGTTCATGGGGGATACGGGTTCCCTTGCCCTCGGCGGCTTCGTGGCCGGCTCCGCTTACATGATGCGAATGCCGATCTTCATCGTCATCGTGGGACTGATCTATCTGGTGGAGGTGCTCTCGGTTATCATACAGGTGACTTATTTCAAGAAGACCGGAGGCAAGAGGATCTTCAAGATGGCGCCGATCCATCATCACTTCGAGCTGTGCGGCTGGTCGGAAACGCGTGTTGTGACAGTGTTTACCGTGATCACAGCCTTCCTGTGCCTGCTCGGTCTGGTCGGAATCGGATGACGCAGGCTGCCTGGGCTTGTGGGAAGCCAGGCGGATGAAAGAAAAATGTGCGGCGATGAGCCGGGAGAAAAAGGAAAGAGGATAACAATGGACTTCAAAGGGAAAAAGATCCTGGTCTTTGGGGCCGGGATCAGCGGCATCGGTGCGGTGAAGCTGCTGGCGGAAAAGGGTGCGGACATTATTTTGTATGACGGGGACATCAAGCTCGATGAGACAGAGCTGTTTTTAAAGCTTTCCGAAGTCGGCGTGCGTGCGGCAAAGGACAGCGTACAGGTTATACTCGGAAAGGTGCCGGAGGAGCTGATGCCTCAGCTTTCCCTTGTGATCTTAAGCCCGGGCGTGCCGACAGACCTGCCGCTTGTGGAAAAGTTTCGGGCAAAGGGAATCTGCATCTGGGGCGAAGTCGAGCTGGCCTGGGAGTGCGGACACGGCGATGTCCTGGCTGTCACTGGCACAAACGGCAAGACGACGACGACCAGTCTGCTCGGCGAGCTCATGCGCGCGTACAAAGATGAGGTGTATGTGGTCGGAAACATCGGGACGTCCTACACGGGCGCAGTGTCGGGGATGACGGATCGGGCCGTCACGGTGGCTGAGATCAGCAGCTTCCAGCTCGAGACGATCGACACGTTCGCGCCGAAGGTGAGCGCGATCCTCAACATCACGCCGGATCATCTGAACCGGCACCACACGATGGAGGAGTACATAAGGGTCAAGGAGCTGATCACGAAAAACCAGGGGACGGACGACGTCTGCGTGCTCAACTACGAGGACGACATCCTCCGGAAATTCGGGGAGAGCCTGAAGACCGAGGTTATATATTTCAGCAGTCTGCATACACTGGAAGAGGGAATTTATCTCGCGGGAGAGGACATCATATACGACAGGGGCGGACAGAAACTCAGGCTGTGTTCCGTGCGGGAGTTGAAGCTGGTCGGACGGCACAATTACGAGAATGTGATGGCCGCTGCGGCGATGGCGCTCGCGTACGGCGTTTCGGCGGATATTGTCCGCAGAGTAATCCGCGAATTCAAGGCGGTCGAGCACCGCATTGAGTTTGTGAAGGAGCACCGGGGCGTCGTCTACTACAACGATTCCAAGGGGACGAACCCGGACGCGGCGATCAAGGGCATCCAGGCGATGGACCGCCCGACGCTGCTGATCGGCGGGGGTTACGATAAGGATTCCTCCTATGAGGAGTGGATCCGGGCGTTTGACGGAAAGGTAAAATATCTGGTACTGATAGGACAGACAAGGGAGAAGATCGCGCAGACGGCCAGAAACTGCGGTTTCGAGGATATCATCCTCGCGGATTCGCTGGAGGAGGCCGTACAGATCTGCGCGGACCGGGCGGAGAGCGGCGACGCCGTTCTGCTGTCGCCGGCCTGCGCGAGCTGGGGTATGTTCCCGAACTACGAGGTGCGGGGCAGGCGCTTTAAGGAACTGGTGAATCAACTGGCATAGGAAGTGGATGCATGCGCGCAAAACCCGGGAAAGCAGACGGCGTTCTGCTTGCCGCCGTTGTGTTCCTGATGGTATTCGGCATGGTCGTGCTGTACAGCATGAGCGCGTACAACGGCCGGGTGCGATTCGGGGATTCCGCGTACTATTTTAAGAAACAGCTCTTCGCACTGGCGCTCGGGCTGGCGGCGATGTATGGGGTGGCCCGTATAGATTACCATGTACTGCTGAAGTTTTCTGTTCCGGCCTATCTTGTATCGCTGGCACTGTCGGGCGCGGTGCTGCTTTTCGGCGACGCCTACAACGGCTCCAGAAGATGGCTTTCGATCGGTCCGCTGTCGTTTCAGCCGGCGGAGTACGCGAAACCGGCGGTGATCCTGCTTCTGGCAGGGGTAGTGAGCCGCATGAACCGCAGGAAGAGCGGGCGGATGATATTGGCCGTCATGCTCATGATCCTGCCGATCGTTGGACTAGTCGGCACGAACAATCTGAGCACGGCTGTCATCATTTTGGGGATTGCCGTACTGATGATCTTTATCTCCAATCCGAAGTATCTGCCGTTTCTGTGGATTCTTCTGGCGGGGAGTGGGTTTCTGGGGATCTTTTTGAGCCTGGAGTCCTACCGTCTGGAACGTCTGGCGATCTGGAGGAACCCGGAGCTGTATGAAAAGGGATTTCAGACGGTGCAGGGCCTGTATGCGATCGGTTCGGGCGGACTGTTCGGACGGGGACTTGGAAACAGCCTGCAGAAGCTCGGTTTTGTGCCTGAGGCACAGAACGATATGATATTCTCGGTCATCTGCGAGGAGCTCGGACTCTTTGGGGCTCTCCTGCTGATGCTGTTGTTTCTCTTGCTGATCTGGCGTTTCATGGTGATCGCCACGCACGCGCCGGATCTGTTCGGCTCACTGATCGCGGCCGGGATCATGGGGCACATCGCGATCCAGGTCATCCTGAATATCGCGGTGGTCACGAACACGATCCCGAATACCGGAATCACGCTGCCGTTCATCAGCTATGGCGGCACTTCAGTACTGTTTCTTCTTTCCGAGATGGGGCTGGCGCTGTCGGTCAGCCGTTACAGCAGGATATGAAAGCGGAAATGATGCGAACCTGTTTTGGCTCGCCTGCATATAGTAAGATATATGTGAGCGGAAAGCAGGATAGATATGTCCGCGATTGAAGTGACAGGTGGTATATCTTTACAGGGCGAGATAGAGATACAGGGTTCAAAGAACGCGGTGCTGCCGATACTGGCGGCGTGTATGCTGGGCGAAGGACTCTGCGTCATAGAGAATTGCCCGCGGATCACGGATGTGACGGACACGCTGGAGATCATGCGGCATCTGGGGTGCCGGATCCGGCGTGAGGAAAGGACAGTCTGCATCGACGCTTCCGGTGTCCGCGCGTTTGAGATAGGCGGGGCCGAGGCCGCGAGAATTCGCTCCTCCGTCCTGTTTCTGGGCGCTCTGCTCGGCAGAATGAAAAGGGCTGTGCTGCCCCACCCGGGCGGATGCGCGATCGGCGCGAGACCGATCGATCAGCACATTGCCGCGCTGCGCCAGCTCGGCGCGCGCTTCTATCTGGAAGAGAAGATCACGGCGGACGCCCGGGATATGCAGGGCGGCAGGGTATGCCTTGCGGTGCCGAGCGTGGGCGCGACGGAGAACGCGATCCTGGCTGCGGTGACAGTGCCCGGAGAGACGGTGATCTCCCATGCGGCGAGGGAGCCGGAAATCGATGAGCTCTGCGAATTCCTGAGACGGCGCGGGGCCTCGGTCGCGCGGACGGATGAGGGGGATATTCACATCCGGGGCGGCAAAAGGCTCGGTCCTGTGCGCTACCGCATGAAGCCGGACCGGATCGTGGCAGGGACCTATCTGCTCGCCGCGGCCGCGACGAGAGGGAAGATCCATATTTCAAACTTTCCGTATCGCGAGCTCGACGCGCTGATTGCAGTGCTGCGCGACATGGGCGTTTCGGTGGAATGCGGAAAAGACGGGATCCAGCTCACAGCCAACCGGCCGCTTCGCGCGATTCCCTATCTGGAGACGGCGCCTTATCCGGGGTTTCCGACCGATCTGCAGTCGCCGCTCATGGCGGTTTTCTGCCGTGCACGGGGAGAGAGCCGCATCTGCGAGACGATCTTTGAAAATCGTTTCCGCACGGTGAAAGAGCTGGAACGGATGGGCGCGAAGATCCGAACGGACGGCAACTGTGCCGTGGTAAAAGGAATTCCGGCGCTTGCACCGGCAAAACTCACAGCTCCGGATCTGCGGGGCGGGGCGGCGCTTGTGATCGCGGCGCTTCAGGCAAACGGACATTCCGTGATTTCCAATACGGGATACATCGAACGCGGATATGAGGATATATGCAGAGATCTGCGCGCCCTGGGGGCAGAGGTTCGGCAGAACGGGAAAGAGATACAGTAGGACGCGGTCTGCGCGGCAGGCGTGCAGGATACGGGGGAAAAGATGGTGCAGAACAGACGAACGAGGAAAAAAACGAGGATAGCGAGAGCTGTAGCAGCGGGAATCGTATTTTTGATCCTGCTGGGCTTTATCCTCCTGTTTCGGGTCGGGAAGATACAGGTATACGGAAACGATCATCATTCTCCGGAGGAGATCTCTTCCGATCTGATCGGCAATGTCTTTATGAAAAATACCGTATATATGCTGTGGAAGTACCGGGACGGAAGGATACCGGACGGCATGCCGTATCTGGAATCGCTCCATGTGCAGCTGAAATCTCCGTCTCGATTGGATGTGCATGTGACGGAGAAGCAGCCCGTGGCCTATCTGGACGTGGGAGGCCATGTGTACATCGACCAGGAGGGCACTGTTCTTGAAATAACGGACGAGACATATGCAGGGATCCCGATCGTCACGGGCGCGGCGGTGGAAGAGCCGCTGCTCTATCAGAAGCTTCCGGCGCAGAGCGGCGCGCAGCTTCGGACGATCCTGAGCCTGACGCAGCTTCTGTCCTATCAGGGTGTGACCATAGATGAGATTCGTTTCGGCGAGAATATGGAGATCACCATTTTTGCGGGCAGCATCGAGATCCAGCTCGGGCAGGACGAGTATCTGGAGGAGAAGGTTGCGAACCTTGCGAAGATCCTGCCGCGGCTGGACGGGCAGAGCGGAACGCTTCACCTTGAAGGCTTTACCGGGCGCAACGAGCAGGTGCCGTTCACCCCGTCAGGTACGGGCGTCGGCGCGGAGGACGAGGAGGACTCAGGCGGCGCAGAAGGAAATCCGGAAGATTCCGGCGAAGACGGCGGGGAAATCCAGGGAGACAAAGCGGACGCAGACGGGCAGGATGGACAGGCTGACGGGGATGAGAACGAAAATACCGGAACGGTCATCCCCATGGTATTCAATTCCTCCGGGACACTGGTCTACAACGTCCATATCGAAAACGGCGTGGTGGTCGACGAGTACGGCAATCCGGTGCCGGGCGTGACGGTCAACGAAGACGGGAATGTGGTGGACGCTTATATGAATGTGTTTGATTCGGCGACAGGGGAAAACATTCAACAATAAAATATGATAATTATTTAAAATTAGGCTTGATAAATTTCACAAAAGCCTATATTATAAAAACAGTACGGTGGATAGTGGGGAAAGTCTGCGAGCATGCCGCCGAGATAAAGGGGAAGTATAAATAAGAGCGTTTCTCTGCAGAGAAATATCAGGCAGGGATGTGCGGTACGAAAAGGAGGAAACACGGTGTTAGAGATTATGTCAAACGAAACGGAATCTGCTGCGAAGATTATAGTGATCGGCGTCGGCGGCGGTGGAAACAACGCAGTCAGCCGAATGGTTGAGGACACGATCGTAGGCGTGGAGTTTATCGGGATCAACACGGATAAGCAGGATCTGCTCCGGTGCAAGGCTCCGACCACGATCCAGATCGGGGAAAAGCTCACGAAAGGACTTGGCGCCGGCGCAAAGCCGGAGATCGGACAGCAGGCTGCCGAGGAGAGCGCGGAGGATATCCGTCAGGCGATCCAGGGCGCGGACATGGTGTTTGTCACCTGCGGTATGGGCGGCGGCACCGGCACGGGTGCGGCTCCGATCGTCGCGGGGATCGCGAAGGAGATGGGTATCCTCACGGTAGGCGTTGTGACGAAGCCGTTTCGTTTTGAGGCAAAGACGCGTATGAGCAACGCCCTGACGGGCATCGAGAAGCTCAAGGAGAATGTCGACACGTTGATCGTGATTCCGAACGACAAGCTGCTTGAGATCGTCGATCGCCGGACCACGATGCCGGAGGCGCTCAAGAAGGCGGACGAGGTACTCCAGCAGGCGGTGCAGGGCATCACGGATCTGATCAACCTGCCGGCTCTGATCAATCTCGACTTCGCGGACGTCCAGACGGTCATGACCAATAAGGGCATCGCGCACATCGGTATCGGACAGGCCAAGGGCGACGACAAGGCCCTTGAGGCGGTAAAGCAGGCTGTTTCCAGTCCGCTGCTTGAGACCACGATTGCGGGCGCGTCCCATGTGATCATCAATATCTCGGGCGACATCTCCCTCATCGACGCAAACGATGCGGCTAGTTATGTGCAGGAGATGGCCGGCGAGGATGCGAACATTATCTTCGGCGCGATGTACGACGATACATACGCGGATGAGGCGAGTATCACGGTGATCGCGACCGGGCTTGAGGATACGAACGTGAACAAGAAGCAGGAGAAGTCTTCGCGCAGAAGCTCCGCGCCGGATTTCAGCTTCCTGCGCAGCGAGGCGGGACAGAGCACTCCGTCCTACAAGGCTCCGACGGTGCAGCTTCGCACTCCGACCGTAAACAGCGGTTCGCTTCGCACTCCGGACAGCAAGGTACAGGAGAGAGACATCCAGATTCCGGAGTTTTTAAAGAGAAGCTGATCCCGGCCGGGAGATACGCCTTGCGAGGGCACGGGGAAGTGAATACAGAAAATATTCGGGCGTCGCGTATGCGACGCCCTTTTGCTGGCTGAGTGATATAGCCTTTATGATTGAACAGGAGTGCGTTGCCCGGTGTTTCCGGGAGATCGCTCAGTATTTCAGTCGTCGTAATGCTCCCAGAAATCATCGTTGTCGTCGAAATCGTCGAAGCGATTCACAACCTGCACTGTGAAGCTGATCTTCTCATTTGTCTTTGTATTCGTGCAGGTGATTTTTGTGGTGCCGGCTTTTTTTGCAATGAAATCTACCTCGGTGCCTTTGGTCATGTACGGCGATTCGAAATCGACAATCTTTTTGTCAGCGATCGTCCACTTCAGATACTTATTGCTGACTGCGGTGAGCTTTCTCACCTCCAGATCAAAATCGTCGTAGACTTCCTCGTATTTGGTCGTGCTGCCCTTTGCGGCGATGGTCTTCTTCTTTCCGGAAGCTTTCTTCACCTTAATGGTAAAGGTTACTTGTTTGCTTGTTTTTCCGTTGATGTAGCAGCGCACTTTGGCGGTGCCGGCCTTCTTCGCAACGATATCAATGCTGTCGTCGCTGCGGTCAAAATCGTCGAATCTTACATATTTCTTACCGGAGACGATTTTCCAGCGGAGAAAGTCGTCATCCGCGTGGACCGGATCCATCCGGACACGGAGCTTCCTCTCTTCCCCAACCTTCATGGTCACTTTTTTCTTCCCGACCGCTTTGATGCTTGTCGGGCGAACCCAGTCATAATCCGCCTGCGCTGCAGAACCGAACATTGCAGTGAGCGTCAGGGCGAGCAGCAGAAACAGCGACCAGGTTTTTATCTTTAAACTATTTTTAATTTTTTTCATTGTCCATTCCTCCTTTTCTGTGCTATGGTGTTATTATAAGCAGATAAAATTAAAGTAACATTAAAATGAAAGGGAAAATTATGAGAATATTGATCGTGGAGGACGAAAACGACCTGCGGAATATTCTGGAAAAACGTCTGAAGAAGCAGTATACGGTCGATGCGTGCGCGAACGGTGCGGACGCGCTCGACTATATTGCGGTTTATACGTACGACATTGTCCTGTTGGACATCATGCTTCCAAAAGTGGACGGGCTCAGTGTTCTGCGAAAAATGAGAGCTGCGGGAAACCATACTCCGGTGCTCCTTTTGACGGCTAAGAATCTGGTGGAGGACAGGGTGCGCGGGCTGGACGCCGGGGCGGACGATTACCTTGTCAAGCCGTTCGCTTATGAAGAATTGCTGGCGCGGATCCGGGTGCTGATGCGGCGGAGCGCGTCTTCCAGCGTCAACATTTTGCAGGTTGGCGACCTGACGCTGAACATTGAGACACAGGCCGTGATGCGTGCGGAAAAGCGGATCCAGCTCTCTCCCAAGGAGTACCTTTTGCTCGAGTACATGATGCACAATCCGAACGTTGTCCTTACGCGGAGCCAGCTGGAGCAGAGGGTATGCGATCAGTCGTACGAGGGCGGATCGAATCTGGTCGACGTATATATCCGTTATCTGCGCCGCAAAATTGACGACGATTTTGAGGAAAAAATGATACGCACGGTACGCGGGAGCGGATATTGTCTGGAGGGAAGGAAAAATGCTGCAGAACCGAATCAAATATAAGATCACGCTCTGGTACACAGGGATCCTGACACTGGTTCTGGCCCTTGGAATCCTGAGTGTGACAGGTTATACGGAATATTGCTTCCGTAAGGACGCCAGGAATGAGTTGTACGATGAACTCTCCGATTTCGGAAAAGATCTTGGGCGTATCACGGATCCGGAAACGGAACTTTTGAACCTGAATTATTATGATGACAGCGTTACTCTGGCGATTTTTAATCAGGAGGGGGAACTGGTAAGGGGACTCTATCCGGATGGTTTTCCGTTAGATTATCCGTTTAAGAACGATGCACTTAGAAATGTCAGGAAGAACAATGAGTTCTGGATGGTTCTGGATCGCTCGTTTTCGATTGCGGGGCAGGAATACCAGGTGCGTGCGGTCTATACTTTAAGTCTGGTCGAGGCTGTACTGGGGAGAATTCTGCCCGGTATGATACTTATGGCTGTTGTTTTGCTGCTGTGCGCGGCGCTGATCGGGTACCGGATGCTGCGGAAAGCGCTCTACCCGATCTATACGATGAATCAGATGGTGAATGACATCACAAATTCCTCCGATCTGTCTTTACGCCTTCCGGAAGCGACGGCGAAGGATGAGTTGTCCTGCCTGACGGAGACATTCAATTATATGCTGAATCACCTGGAGGAAATGTTCAAGCGGGAGACAGAGTTTACCTCGGATGCAGCGCATGAACTGCGCACGCCGATCTCGGTGATTATTTCACACTGTGAGTATTGTCTGGAGGAACTCGATTTGAGCGCGGAGCTCAGGGAAGAGCTTGAGATTATCAGCAGGAAAGCCAGCGCGATGTCGGATCTCGTGTCGCAGCTGCTGATGATCGCGCGAAATGAGGGAGGAAGCTACAGGCCGGATTTTGAGGAGACTGATCTTAACGTGCTGATCGAGACGGTTTTAGATGAGCTGGGAGAGAAGGCGCAGGCATGCGGGATTACTCTTCGGTTTCAATACGAGGAAGAGCATACGGTCATTGTGTGTGATTTCAATCTTGTCATGCGGATGCTGATCAATCTGATCGGAAACGGAATCCATTACGGGAGACCGAACGGGCATGTGACTGTGAAACTTGAAAAGGGAGAAAAGGGCTGCTGGATCCGCGTGCGGGACGACGGTATCGGGATCCCGGCGGAATGCGTCGATAAGATATGGAATCGCTTTTATCAGGTAGACGAGAGCCACAATCGCTCAGAAGGCTTCGGGCTGGGACTGCCGATGGTGAAGTGGATCGCCGAACTGCACGGAGGCCGGGCGGAGGTAAAGAGCATGCTGGACATCGGAAGTATATTCAGCGTATACCTGCCGTTTTCTCCCGGAAACACACAGAGCACGCATAGAGTAAACTAATCATTCAAAGTATTTGCGCCTTACCTCCTCAACTGGCATATCCTGTCCTGTCCAGATATGAAACGCAGCGGCGCCCTGGTAGAGCAGCATGCGCATGCCGTTCATAGTACGGCAGCCTCGCTTCTCGGCTTCGCAGAGCAGTCTGGTCCGGCGCGGATTGTAGATGATGTCCGAGACCAGCAGGTCCGGATGCAGCCATGTGGAATCCGCGATCGGAGACGCGTCCTCATGCGGCGCCATTCCGACAGAGGTGGCGTTTGTCAGCAGGCGGCTTCTGCGGATGCATTCTCTCACAGCCTCTGTATCAGCCATGTCGGTCACATCGGCGTGGCAGCCGGTATCGCGGCTGATCGTCTCCGCGAGATGGAGCGCTTTTTCCCAGGAACGTCCGCGCCGGTTCACGATGTGCAGGGCAGGGATGCCGTCGAGCGCCGCGTGCACCGCGATCGAAGCGGCAGCGCCGCCCGCTCCGAGCAGAGTCATCTCACTGGTCGACGGATCGCAGCCGGCCTCGCGCACTGAGCGCATATAGCCGATACCGTCGGTGTTGTAGCCGATGAGCGTCCCGTCTTCATTTTTGACTGTATTGACCGCCCCGATCATCCGCGCGGCCGGATCGATCTCGTCGAGAAACGGAAGGACGCGCTCCTTGTCCGGCATCGTGAGATTGAAGCCGAACACGTTCATCTGGCGGAGCGACTGCACGATGCTTCCGAGGTCCGCGTGCTCCGTGTCAAAACACAGATAGACGCGATCCATTCCGAGCAGACGGAACGACTCGTTGTACATCATCGGGGATAGGCTGTGTGTGACCGGCGTCCCGAGCAGGCAGCCGAGACGCGTGCGGCCGGTGATTTCGTGTGACATTTTGTTACCTCTAATCGTTTTTATTCTCTTTGGTACTCTGATTCTCAATCAACTTTTGTACTTTTTTCTTGGCATCTTCAAGATCTTTGCATCCATCCAGAATCATGTCAACCATTTCCAAAATCGTTTTGAATTGCTTATCTGTCATGACATCTACCATATCCTTTCCTCCATTCTAAGCATTTGAGCCACTTTGCCGATTCGTTTATAATGATCCGTTTAAGGATTCTCTTTTGTTCTATTTAATATAATCATATAGTGTCAAGTTATGCCTGTCAACAAAAACGCGTCTCTTTTTCACGTCTTTTTTTTTCGGGCAGGATATGTTAAACTATATGCCAAAGCACAGCCACAGAAGCGAAGACGGCTGGATTTTCGGCGTGTTTTCCGGAAGAAGCATAGAACTGCTTGCTTACGGAAAATACGCCAGAAAGGGTACCGGCCGTCTTCGCTTCCGTGGCGTACGGAAGGAGAATCTGGAATGAAAAAAACTCAATTGACTGTGCGCGGTCTGATATTGGGCGACGGGACGCCGAAGATCTGCGTCCCGCTGACGGCCGCGGACAGAGAAGAGCTGGAGCGGCAGGTCGACAGGATCATGGAGGGTCCCTTCGATCTGACGGAATGGCGGGCCGACTTTTATCGACAGACGGACGATGAGCTGTGGGTAGAGCATGCGCTTGCGTTTCTGCGCGGGCGTCTGGGCGACCGGCCGATTCTCTTTACCTTCCGGACAAAGGAGGAAGGCGGAGAGAGAAGTATAGCGATGGAGGAGTACGAGACGCTTTCCGAGCGCGCGGCTGGGAGCGGATCCGCCGACCTTGTCGACATCGAGCTGAACCGGGGCGAGGAGCGACTGCGGCGCATGGCGGAGCGGATCCACGCGCACGGCGGAAAGCTCGTGGCGTCCTTCCACGATTTCGCCGGAACGCCGTCTGCGGAGAAGATTGCGATCCTTTTGACAAAGATGCAGGAGCTCGGCGCCGACATTACAAAGGCGGCTGTCATGCCGCAGTCGGAGGAGGACGTGTTGGCGCTCCTCGACGCGTCGGTTCTCATGAAACGGCAATACGCGGATCGCCCGTATATCACGATGGCGATGGGACGGTTGGGCGCAGTCAGCCGGCTGTGCGGTGCGCTTACCGGATCCGCCGTGACCTTCGCGACCGCTGGAAAGGCCTCCGCCCCCGGACAGCTCGACGCTGATCTGGTCGCGCGGCTGATTCCACTGTTGCAAATTTGAGTGTAAAAGAGAATGCCCGCCGGCACATTTGGATTTTCGCTGTGATTTTTCGAAAGGCATATTACTGCCTGTTCGGAAAAATTACAGCAGGAAGGGGAGCGAATGTGTCGGTGGACGTGTCGTAACTTGTCTACAAAAATGGCAGAAATGCCGCCCGTATTTGACAAATTTCACACCCTCTGCGGAGTATACTGAGCTCAGTTGCATCCGCAGGGGGTGTTTTGTGTATTATGAGTTTTACATAGACCAGTTTTTTCTGGAACATCTTCTCACGGGGTATCTTTTGATCGCCACGGCCGCGTCTCTTGGACGGCTGAAGTTGTCGCGAAAGCGGATCGCGGCGGGAAGCTTCGCCAATGCGGCCGCGATGACCCTGCTGGTATGTCTCGGACAGTCCGGCTGGTATTTCTTGTGCGTGCTGCTGGCCGGAAGCATTTTGTTTGCAGGGAAGAGAAGAGAAGAGTTCCTGAGAGGACTGTTCTTTTTATTTCTGACGGGTGTGTGTTTCGGCGGCGTTCTGGAAGCGCTGCTGGGGATGTTCGGGCTTCCATTGATAGCGGGGACGGCGCTGGCGGTCCTTGCGCTCCGGATCGCCGGACGCTTTCTGATCCGACAGAAAGCGCTGCGCGACAGCCTTGTAACAGTGCGATTGCAATGGGAGGAGCGGACAGAGACGCTGCTCGGAATGATCGACACGGGAAACAGTCTGGAGGAACCGCTCACCGGCCGGCCGGTCAGCATTGTGGACGCAGCGCCCGCGAGGCGATTGCTCGGGAGCGCATGGGAGGAACGGCGGGGATTTTACCTGATCCCGTATCACAGCGTCGGCACTGAACGGGGCTGGCTGCGCGGAGTGACGATCGATTGCATGACAGTGGAGCTCTCCGGGGGTCCGGCCGTTGTGGAAAGGCCGATCCTGGCGATCTATGACGGACAGCTGAGCGCAAACGGCCGTTTCCGGCTGATCCTGCATCCGCTGCACGCGAGACCTGTGAATTAGAAGAAAATGGTAACTGTGAAGGTGCCGAACAATTGTGAAGAGGAGAGAAGAAAGATGATTGTAAAGATTGCGATGCCTCAGCGGTTTCAGTTCAAGATGGCGGCGAATTTCGGGGACGTGCTGTTCCGGAAGCCGAGAGAGACGCATTATATCGGAGGAACGGAGGTACTTCCGGAGCCGCTCGAACCGGAGCAGGAGAAGGCTCTGCTTGAAATGCTCGGCAAAGAAGGGGATGCGAAGGCCAAGAGCCAGCTGATTGAGCACAACCTTCGTCTGGTCGTTTACATAGCAAAAAAATTTGACAACACGGGCATCGGCGTCGAGGATCTGATCTCAATCGGGACGATCGGCCTGATCAAGGCCATCAATACCTTTAATCCGGACAAGAAGATCAAGCTCGCGACCTATGCTTCGCGCTGTATCGAAAATGAGATCCTCATGTATCTGCGCCGCAACAGCAAAAACAAGATGGAGGTCTCTATTGACGAGCCGTTGAACGTGGACTGGGACGGGAATGAGTTGCTTCTCTCCGATATCCTCGGGACGGACGACGACGTGATCTCGCGTGATATGGAGACGGAGGCGGAACACAACCTGCTGCTCGACGCGATCGCCCGTCTCTCCAAGCGCGAGCAGACGATTATTCATCTGCGCTTCGGCATCAACACGCAGGACGGCGAGGAGAAAACACAGAAGGAAGTTGCCGATCTGCTCGGTATCTCCCAATCTTACATCTCCAGGCTGGAAAAGCGCATCATCAAGCGCCTGCGCAGGGAGATCGTGCGCTTCGAGTAAAAATTTTTTGTCGAATCCCTTTCTCAAAATTTTCCTTGACAACACCATAAACCGCCCGTATAATAGGAAAGTGCGCTAATACGCATTGATTTTTTGCGCATATTTTTAGCAGCCACAGAAGCTCAGGGCATGCGGCCGGAAGCGTACAAAACAGCAAGTACGGGACGGCTGCAAAGACTCGACAAAATCAGGAGGTGAAAGAGTAGTGCCAACATTTAACCAGTTAGTCAGAAAAGGCAGACAGACATCAGCGAAGAAGTCTGCAGCACCGGCTCTTCAGAAGGGATTCAATTCTCTCAGAAAGAAGGCGACGAACACGTCTTCCCCGCAGAAGAGAGGCGTCTGCACGGCGGTGAAGACCGCTACGCCGAAGAAGCCGAACTCGGCCCTTCGTAAGATCGCCAGAGTACGTCTGTCGAACGGTATCGAGGTCACAAGCTACATTCCGGGTGAGGGACACAACCTTCAGGAGCACAGCGTTGTGCTGATCCGCGGCGGCAGGGTGAAGGACCTTCCGGGTACCAGATACCATATCGTCAGGGGAACGCTTGATACGGCAGGTGTTGCGAAGAGAAGACAGGCGCGTTCCAAATACGGCGCCAAGAGACCGAAAGACGCGAAGTAATCAAAACGATCGTTCGCTGAATTTTGGTTGATTTTATCACAAATCGGTTTTTGTTTCATCTCATGTTATATGGAGTTCTTGTTGCCGGGTGGCTGCAGGTAAATATAAGAAGTCCTCAGCGCGACTATGGAAGAACGGAACAGTCGCGTCTTAGCATGAACACGAAACACGATCGTGAGTACCTGTGATCTAATGTTTATTAAGGAGGGAAGTAACGTGCCACGTAAAGGACATACTCAGAAGAGAGACGTTTTAGCGGATCCGCTGTACAACAACAAAGTGGTCACCAAGCTTATCAACAACATCATGCTTGACGGTAAGAAGGGTGTCGCACAGAAGATCGTGTACGGCGCATTCAGCAGAATGGAGGAGAAGACCGGCAAGCCGGCTCTCGAGGTATTTGAAGCTGCGATGAACAATATCATGCCGGTGCTCGAGGTTAAGGCGAGACGTATCGGCGGCGCGACGTACCAGGTTCCGATCGAGGTCAGACCGGACAGGCGTCAGGCGTTGGCTCTGCGCTGGATCACCATGTTCTCCCGCAAGAGAGGCGAGAAGACCATGGAGGAGAGACTGGCGAACGAGCTGATGGACGCGGCGAACAATACCGGCGCGGCTGTCAAGAGAAAAGAGGATATGCACAAGATGGCAGAGGCGAACAAGGCGTTCGCGCACTACCGTTTCTAAACCGAAGGCAGAGAGCATTGAAGTTTTGGCGGAGGCTTTCTGGTCTTGGTATGAGTCTCCGGCAAATATTTGCTGCCTGCGCAGCACCTGAGGAGTGCGGCAGGGATGCAGCTTTGATGCGATCGATGAGGAGGAGAAAATTTTGGCTGGAAGAGAATATCCATTAGAGAGAACCAGAAACATCGGTATTATGGCTCACATCGATGCGGGTAAGACTACATTGACCGAGCGTATTCTCTACTATACCGGTGTCAATTACAAGATCGGTGATACCCATGAGGGCACTGCGACGATGGACTGGATGGAGCAGGAGCAGGAGAGAGGTATCACGATCACATCAGCGGCGACGACCTGTCACTGGACGCTGCAGGAAAACTGTAAGCCGAAGGAGGGCGCGCTGGAGAACCGTATCAACATCATCGACACCCCGGGCCATGTGGACTTCACCGTGGAGGTGGAGCGTTCCCTGCGTGTCCTGGACGGCGCGGTAGGCGTGTTCTGCGCGAAGGGCGGCGTTGAGCCGCAATCCGAGAACGTGTGGCGTCAGGCGGATACCTACAATGTTCCGCGTATGGCGTTCATCAACAAGATGGACATCATGGGTGCCGATTTCTACGCTGCGGTCGATCAGATCAGAGGCAGGCTCGGCAAGAACGCGATCTGCGTGCAGCTGCCGATCGGCAAGGAAGACTGGTTTAAGGGCATCATCGATCTGTTCGAGATGAAGGCTTACATTTACAATGACGAAAAGGGCGAGGACATCTCCATCGTCGATATCCCGGAGGATATGAAAGAAGACGCGGAGCTGTACCGCACGGAGCTTGTCGAGAAGATCTGTGAGCTGGATGACGACCTGATGATGCAGTACCTGGAGGGCGAAGAGCCGTCCGTGGACGACATGAAGGCCGTGCTGCGCAGGGCGACCTGCGAGTGTACCGCTGTTCCGGTGTGCTGCGGAAGCGCGTACCGCAACAAGGGTGTGCAGAAGCTTCTGGACGCGGTTGTTGAGTATATGCCGGCTCCGACCGACATCCCGGCGATCAAGGGCACGGATCTGGACGGCAATGAGGTGGAGAGACATTCCTCCGATGAGGAGCCGTTCTCTGCTCTGGCGTTCAAGATCATGGCGGACCCGTTCGTAGGAAAGCTTGCATTTTTCCGTGTTTATTCCGGCACGATGAATTCCGGTTCCTATGTGCTCAACGCCACGAAGGGCAAGAAGGAGCGGGTAGGCCGTATCCTGCAGATGCACGCGAACAAGCGCGCGGAGCTTGACAAGGTGTATTCCGGCGATATCGCGGCTGCGGTCGGTTTCAAGATCACGACGACCGGCGATACGATCTGCGACGAGCAGCATCCGGTGATCCTTGAGTCTATGGAGTTCCCGGAGCCGGTTATCGAGCTCGCGATCGAGCCGAAGACCAAGGCAGGACAGGGCAAGATGGGCGAGGCGCTCGCGAAGCTGGCAGAGGAGGATCCGACGTTCCGTGCTCATACGGATCAGGAGACCGGACAGACGATCATCGCAGGCATGGGCGAGCTCCATCTGGAGATCATCGTCGACCGTCTGCTGCGTGAGTTCAAGGTGGAGGCGAACGTGGGCGCGCCGCAGGTGGCCTACAAGGAGACCTTTACGAAGGAAGTCACCGTGGACAGCAAGTATGCGAAGCAGTCCGGCGGACGCGGCCAGTACGGCCATTGTAAGGTGATCTTCACACCGATGGATCCGAACGGCGAGGAGACCTTCCAGTTCGAGTCGACCGTAGTCGGCGGCGCGATCCCGAAGGAGTACATCCCGGCGGTCGGAGAGGGCATCGAGGAGGCGGCGAAGGCCGGTATCCTCGGCGGATATCCGGTACTCGGCGTTCACGCGAACGTGTTCGACGGTTCCTACCACGAGGTCGACTCCAGTGAGATGGCGTTCCACATCGCGGGTTCTCTTGCATTCAAGGATGCGATGAAGCAGGGCAATCCGGTTCTGCTTGAGCCGATTATGAAAGTGGAGGTGACGATGCCTGAGGAGTACATGGGCGACGTCATCGGCGACATCAACTCGCGCCGCGGGCGCATCGAGGGCATGGAGGATATCGGCGGCGGCAAGATGGTGAAGGGCTATGTTCCGCTTGCGGAGATGTTCGGCTACTCGACAGACCTTCGCTCCAAGACACAGGGGCGCGGCAACTACTCGATGTTCTTCGAGCGTTACGAGCAGGTTCCGAAGTCCGTGCAGGAGAAGGTACTGAACGAGAAATCGAAGTAAGAGAAAAGCAAACCCAGCCCGTCGCAAATAAATTTGCGCGGTCTGCCTTTCCTTTTTTGCTGCATGGTGGAACTTGGGACAAATAATCAAAAAAAGGCTTGAAAATATAGAAGATTTGAAATATAATCTAATCTAGCCAATTTAATGCAAAGTAAATGATGCGAAAAGCAAGTTATTAAGGAGGACATTCAAAATGGCAAAGGCTAAATTCGAAAGAACCAAACCGCATTGTAACATTGGTACCATCGGACACGTTGACCATGGTAAGACAACTCTGACGGCTGCTATTACAAAGACTCTGAATCAGAGACTTGGCCTCGGCGAGGCTGTTGCATTCGAGAACATCGACAAGGCTCCGGAAGAGAGAGAGCGTGGTATCACGATCTCTACCGCTCACGTTGAGTATGAGACCGAGAAGAGACACTACGCACACGTTGACTGCCCAGGCCATGCTGACTATGTAAAGAACATGATCACCGGCGCTGCTCAGATGGACGGAGCTATCCTCGTAGTTGCTGCTACGGACGGTGTTATGGCTCAGACGAAGGAGCACATCCTTCTGTCCCGTCAGGTAGGCGTTCCGTATATCGTAGTGTTCATGAACAAGTGCGATATGGTAGACGACGAAGAGCTGCTTGAGCTGGTTGACATGGAGATCCGTGAGCTGCTCAACGAGTACGAGTTCCCGGGCGACGATACGCCGATCATCCAGGGTTCCGCTCTGAAGGCTCTTGAGGATCCGTCGGGCGAGTGGGGCGACAAGATCATGGAGCTCATGAACGCGGTTGACGAGTGGGTTCCGGATCCGCAGCGTGACACAGACAAGCCGTTCCTTATGCCGGTAGAGGACGTGTTCACGATCACAGGCCGTGGTACCGTTGCTACGGGCCGTGTAGAGCGTGGTACGCTTCATCTGAACGAGGAAGTTGAGATCGTAGGCGTTAAGGAAGAGATCCAGAAGACGACCGTTACCGGTATCGAGATGTTCCGTAAGCTTCTCGACGAGGCGCAGGCCGGCGACAACATCGGCGCTCTGCTTCGTGGTATCAAGAGAGAGAACATCGAGCGTGGCCAGGTGCTCGTGAAACCGGGTTCGATCAAGTGCCATACGAAGTTCACGGCTCAGGTTTACGTACTGACCAAGGACGAGGGTGGCCGTCATACGCCGTTCTTCAACAACTATCGTCCGCAGTTCTACTTCAGAACGACCGACGTTACGGGCGTGATCAATCTTCCGGAAGGCACCGAGATGTGCATGCCGGGCGACAATGTTGAGATGACCATCGAGCTGATCCATCCGATCGCTATGGAGCAGGGTCTTACCTTCGCTATCCGTGAGGGTGGCCGTACGGTTGGTTCGGGCCGTGTTGCGACGATTATTGAGTAATTGAGAGACTGTGAACACTTAATGAGTGCGAAGCACGAATTTAGTGAGAGCGTCCGCATCGAAGCTTAGCGAAATCGAGCGATAGCGACGATTGAGCTTAGGTGAGAGGCGAATCGAGAAAAGTAGTAAAGTCAAGGCTTCCGGGGATTTCTCCGGGAGCCTTTTTGTGGTGGAAAATATACAAATTTAATGGTATAATCAATATCGCATCTGAATGGAGTATTATATAAAATGGAGATGTATCATGATTCCAATAAAAATCGAAACATTGCTGGAAGGGCGCAAAGTAGAGCAAAATCGAATAGAGTATAAGGAAGGATTCAATCCGTCAGATCTTGTGCATACGGTGTGCGCTTATGCAAACGATATTGCCGGGGTTGATGGCGGGTACCTTGTTATAGGTGTAAAAACGGAGAATGGAATACCTGTTTTGCCGCCTGCCGGATTGTCAGTTGATTTGCTGGATGACATTCAATTAAAAATATTCCAGTATTGTAATAAGATTGAACCGCGGTATATTCCGAAAATTGATATAGTGGAATATCAAGGGGCTCATCTGGTGTATCTGAAATGCGCGGCAGGAGATGCAGGACCTTATCAGGCGCCGGCGGATGTTTACTCTAAAAAAGAGGCGGGAAAAGATCAGGATCGTACCATGAAATACTGGATTCGTCCGGCATCGCTGACAACAGAGGCGAAACAAAGTGAACTGGCAGAGCTGTTCGAAAAATTTGCATCCTTGCCGTTTGTAGACCGAATCAATAACAGAGCTTCTATAGAGCATATACGCAGGGGATATTTGGAGGATTTTATCAGAGAAAGCAATAGTTCCCTGATCGGCGAATTGAATACACGCTCTCTGGAAGATCTGCTGGTATCTGAGGAAGTGGCGGAAGAAAAAGATGAAGGAATAGCGATTAAGAATATTGGTCTGCTTATGTTTGGGGAAAGACCGGACAAGTTGATTCCGGGGAGTAAGATTGAATTGGTGCGCTTCCATGATAAGGAGGCAGAAGCGTCGGACTTTACCGAAAAAACTTTTTATGGTCCGATTTGGAAACAAGTCAGGGATGTGTTAGACTATATCAAAACAACAGTCATAGAGGAAAAAGTGGTAAAAGTGGACGGCAAAGCGGAAGCGGAGCGTTTTTTCAATTATCCGTATAATGCGCTGGAAGAAGCGATAGTAAACGCTGTTTTGCATAAAAACTATAAAGAAGATGTTCCGGTGGAAATCCGCATCTACTTGGATCAGATACAAATCATCAACTTTCCGGGGCCGGATCGCTATATTGATATGGGAAAATTTGCGGCAGGACAAATCAGAGCCAGAAGATATCGAAATCCCAAAATCGGAGAATTCTTTAAGGAAATAGACCTATCTGAAAAGAAATCTACAGGAATATCAAAGATTTTGCGCGAATTAAAAAGGAATGGTTCTCCGCTGCCGGAGTTTGAGACGGATGCAAATAGGACTTATTTAATTACTACAATAAAGATGCATGAGACATTCCAAACTGCAAACTTCGCTCAAAAAAATGAGCGAAGTTTGAGCGAAGTTTTGAGCGAAGTTTTGTCAAAAAAAGATTTTGAGAAAGTAAGTATAATCATTCATTTCATTGAAACAAAGGGAGAAATAACACCTAAGGAAGCTGAAAATATTACAGGTAAATCGGCTGCGACCGTAAGGAGGTATTTTAAGATACTGGTAGATACTGATTACATTATACCAGTGGGGAGTACGAATAATATAGTTTATCGCGCTAGATAATCAATAATATAATTATGAAGACAATGGATACTCCTCGGTGCCAACCCGGTGTCAAAAACTTGTGCAAATAAAAGTATGCCCGGTAAATCATACGATTTTATGCCTGTTTTTGCACCAAAAGTATGATAAAAACCTTGAAAAATACGATTCAGATACCGTGAGGGTGGCCGTACGGTTGGTTCGGGCCGTGTTGCGAGAGTGATTGTAGGGCGGTTCCGCTTAATACAGTAAAGTTAAGGCTTCCGGGGATTTTTCCGGAAGCCTTTTTGCGTGGTGGGAAGGTGTAGAATGATCAGGCGGTGCCAAAACGGTGCTAGAAATAGGAACTGTGGAAAAATAAAGGCTCTTTGCCGAAAGTTTGGTTAGGATTTTTCAGGGACAGGGACCCATTTGCTGAGAGGTCTGCTTTTCTTGGGTAAAATAAAATCAGACAGAAAGTGAAAAATGTTTGCTTTTATGCATTAGAACATACTGTATTTTAGGATAATTTATGATATTATAATGCATAGACAGGTAATGAATATAACATATGACGATATAATTGTACTTGCATTATATTTATAGGAGGTAATTTATGACTGAAACGGAACAAAGAGCAGCGGCTACAAAATTTTACAATGATTGGCGTGGTATTGGAGATGAAAAAAGCGACAGTCAGCGTTTTTGGATTGAATTTTTTACGAATGTACTCGGCATAGAGAATGTAACACAGAAAATTATCTTTGAGAAACGTGTTACTGTAGACGGACAGATAAAATTTATTGATGTGTATATACCTGAGACACGGGTGCTGATCGAGCAGAAAAGTATTGATAAAGATTTGAATAAAAAGGCGTTACAATCTGATGGCTCTATGAGGACACCGTTTGAGCAGGGACGTAATTACGCTCAGTGGATGATACCAAATGAAACGCCCCTATGGATAGTTGCCTGTAATTTTAAGACTTTTGAAATTCATGATATGAATAAGCCAAATGATTCGGCCATTACTATTACACTCGAAGAAGTACGTAATAAGTTGCCCCTGTTTGATTTTATGTTCAAAAAGGAAGTCAAAGAGCTTTCGCATGAAATGGAAATATCAGTCAAGGCGGGGGAAATTGTAGGGATATTATATGACAAATTATTAGAACAGTATAAAGACCCGAATGAGCAGTCATTTAAGAGTTTAAATGAACTGTGTGTGCGCATTGTTTTTTGCCTGTATGCTGAAGATGCCGGAATTTTCGGTTCGCATATGATGTTTCATGATTATTTGAAAGATATTCCGGTTAATGGATTTAGAAAAGCATTGGTGGAACTGTTTAAAATACTTGATACAAAAGTGGAAGAAAGAGAAAAGTATTTAGCTGAAGATAATCCCAAACTAGCTATGTTTCCATATGTCAACGGCGGACTGTTTGCGAATGAATCAATAGAGATACCACCTTTTACCGAGGAGATTAAGGACTTGCTTTTGAACAGGGCAAGCGCAGATTTTGATTGGTCGGATATTAGCCCTACTATCTTTGGGGCAGTGTTTGAAAGCACATTAAATCCGGAAACAAGAAGAAGCGGAGGCATGCATTATACCTCTATAGAAAACATCCATAAGGTCATAGACCCATTGTTTTTGGATGAACTTAGAGAAGAATTTGATGAAATAAAGAAAAATACGGTTGAACGAACAAAAAGAGCAAAATTGAATGTTTTTCAGAAAAAAATTGCTGGATTAAAATTTCTTGATCCTGCATGTGGATCTGGCAATTTTTTGACGGAAACTTACATTTCCCTTCGTAGATTAGAAAATGAAGTTATTAATGAATTACAGGGAGGCCAAATTGTATTAGGAGAGGCTATCAATCCCATACAGGTATCGATTAGTCAGTTTTATGGTATTGAAATCAATGATTTTGCAGTGACAGTAGCAAAGACGGCGTTATGGATTGCAGAAAGTCAGATGATGAAAGAAACCGAAGATATTGTTCATATGAATCTTGATTTTTTGCCGTTAAAGTCCTATGCGAACATTCAAGAAGGAAATGCTTTACAACTTGATTGGGAAAACGTAGTGACTAAAAATACACTGAATTATATTATGGGTAATCCTCCGTTTGTCGGTGGAATGTATATGAACGAAAAGCAGAAAAGTGAAATTAGAGTTATGTTTGAAGAAGTCCCAGGTGCTGGTGAAATGGATTATGTTTGTGGGTGGTACAAAAAAGCGGCACAATTTATGCTAGGGACAAGTATTCATGCCGCATTTGTATCGACAAACAGCATTTGTCAAGGTAGCCAGGTGATTACTTTTTGGAAGCATATCATAGAGAACTACTCGATTCATATTGATTATGCCTATACAACATTTGTGTGGAATAATGAAGCAAAAGGTCAAGCAAAGGTACATTGTGTCATAGTAGGGTTTTCTGGAATTAAAGGCTATAAAAAGAACGGTATGAGAAAATTATATGATAGAGCTGGTAGTTATAAACTGTGTGAGCACATCAGTCCGTATTTGACAGATACAGAAATATGTTTTATTGAATCACGTTCGATGCCAATTTGTGATGTACCCAATATCCGATTTGGGAGTATGCCCAGAGATGGAGGAGGTTTTGTGCTTACTCCAGAAGAAAGAGAAAAGTTGATAAAAGAAGAACCTTTGGCTGAGAAATGGATAAGACCATATATTGGTGCGATAGAATTTTTGAATAATAAGAAAAGGTACTGTTTGTGGCTAGTTAATGCAGAACCTGGTGAAATAAACCAATGTCCCACTGTTAAGAAAAGGGTGGAGTTTGTTAAGGTAACAAGGGCAAATAGTAAGGCAGCAGGAACAAGAAAGTTTGCGGCAACTCCGACTTTATTTTGCCAGATAGCACAGCCGGATGGTGATTACATAGTTGTGCCCAAAACATCGTCAGGAAAAAGAAGATACATTCCATTGGGATTTTTAGATAGAAATACGATAGCAAGTGATCTTGTGTTTTTGATTCCCAATGCTGGTTTGTATGAATTTGGCGTATTAATGTCAAATGTTCATAATGCATGGATGCGAATGGTGGCCGGAAGACTAAAAAGCGATTATCGTTATTCAAAAGATATTGTTTATAACAATTTCCCGTGGTGTAATCCAACCAAAGAGCAAAAAAAGCAAATAATAACAACAGCGCAAGGAATATTGGATGCAAGAGCTTTATTTCCAAATAGTACACTTGCTGATATGTATGACGAGGTTTTAATGCCGCCTGAATTAAGAAAAGCGCATCAACAGAACGATAAAGCTGTTATGAATGCTTATGGCTTTTCAATAAAAGATACTACAGAGGAAAAATGCGTGGCAGAGTTAATGAGAATGTATCAGGATATTACTACAAATAGTTAAATGGAACCATTACGCGATTATCAATGAGAAAATTGCCGCATGTAACGACCTTTAATGAGTAATACTAAAATGTTTATTACTGGATTGATTCTTGAAAAAATGATATGAAAGAAAGGTGATAGGTTTATGGGAGATATTAAATTTGAAGATGATTATATTTTTAGAAATAATCGAATGATAACATCTTCTCCCGATATAGCTTTAACAGAGTTAGTAGCAAATGCATGGGATGCAGGTGCGCTCCATGTAAATATTACGCTTCCGATAGATGATGAGTCCAAATTAAGCATAGCAGATGATGGCTGTGGAATGTCAGAGGAAGAATTTAATGAGAGGTGGCTGACATTGAATTATAACCGTACAAAACATCAAGGTAAATATGTTGATTTTCCAGATGATGTTTCCAATGAGAATAAAACTAGGATAGCATATGGCCGAAATGGGGTTGGAAGACATGGGATGCTGTGTTTTAGTAATAGTTATGTTGTTCGAACATGGAAAAATGGAGAATGTTTTGAAGCAACAATTGAAATTTCATCAGGAGAAGAGCCGTTTAAAATAGTTTTACGAAAAAAATATGATAAGGATGGTCATGGAACAGAAATAAGTACATTTGCAAATAAAAATGTCCCAGATGTAAAGAGTATTAAAGAAATTTTGGCAGCAAGATTTATTTATGATCCGCAGTTTTCGTTGGCGATTAATGGAGAGAATGTAAGTCTTGCTTCTTGTGAAGGAGTTGTGAAAGAAGAAACTCTTGAGACAGTTAATGGGAAAAAGTTAAAAATTGCGATTATTGATTCTACAAAGACAGCAGCCAGTTCACAACAGCATGGTATTGCATTTTGGGTATGTGGTAGATTGGTCGGATCACCTTCATGGTCATATGGGAAGTACCAATTTTTAGATGCAAGATATAAAATTGCGAAAAGATATACAATTATTGTTCAAACAGAAGATATAATTGATGAGGTGTTACAAGACTGGACAGGGTTTTATGACTCTTATACTATGGACAATGTTTTTTCAGAAATAAGGGGTGTTGTTTCGAAGTTAGTGAATGATGTTATGCAAGAACATGTAGCGGAATTGAAAAAAGAGGTTATTGAAGATTCACGAGAGGAATTGGAGAGTTTATCATTATCAGGAAAAAGGGATATTTCATCTTTTATGGATGTCTTGGCAGAAAACAATCCTATGGTGGCTACTGAGGTACTAAAAACATCTGTAGATGCGTTTGTAAAAATCCAGAGAGCAAAAAAAGGTCAAGAACTGTTAATGCAATTGAGCAGTATGACACCTGAAGAATTGGATAAATTATCTGATTTGTTAAAGTCATGGGATGTAAACGATGTTGTAAGTGTTATAGATGAAATTGACAGAAGGATATTAGTTGTTGAGGCAATTAGTCGAATTTATGAAAATAAGGAGATAGACGAGTTACATACTTTGCATCCAATGGTGTTAAATGCACGGTGGCTATTTGGTGCTGAGTTTGATTCACCAATGTTTACCTCTAATAGAGCCTTAAATACAGTTGTTAAAACCTTGTTTAAGGATGATGAATATGATGTGGATGCTATTGCTAATCCGCGTAAAAGGCCAGACATTGTGTGTCTCAAAAAAGCAACGATAAGAGCAGTGTGCACAGATAGAATTGATTCTGAAGCAGGTGGAATTATGAAACCGGATCAAATTCTTATTATAGAATTGAAACGGGGTGGTTTTGAGATTGGCGCAAAAGAGGCATTTCAGGCAGAACACTATGTGCGACAAATCAAAAAAACGGGTGTCTTACATAAATCATCAAACATACATGCATTCGTAGTAGGATGCACCATAGGAGATATTGATGGGCATAGAGAATCCGATAGCGGAATAGTAGATATGGTTACTTATGGTCAATTGGTGGAAACGGCAAGTATTAAATTATTTAGATTGAGAGAAAAGTTGGGGAAACATTATCAAAATTTGGGGGATGAAAGCTTGGTAGAAAAAGCATTGAAAGAACCATCTCAAGAGAAATTGAAATTTGATTCTTAAAGTTCCACAGTTTGTATCATCAAGTCATTTTGAAAACTTGAATTATTGTGGAAGGAAGAAACAAGCGATAAAGTAAGATAAATAGGCTTCCACAAAAAGTTAAAGAATATGATCAGCGATCAGAAGAGGTACTTCTGAATATGTTGCGCGATAATCCGCATATTTCAAGGAAAGAATTGGCAAAGATATAAATGATTTCGGAAGAAGGCGTCAAGTTGGAGTAAAGATATTGTCAGTTGATAAAAAATAAATAAAAGAGTATTGGTCCCCTGAGGTATAATGATCTTTGG
>CANQDA010000030.1 GCA_947591155.1 uncultured Lachnospiraceae bacterium | reverse complement strand
AAGCGTGAGGCACTTCTGGAAGCGAAGGAAGAATCTTTGAAGACGAAGAATGAGTTGGAAAAAGAGACGAGAGAGCGCAGAACAGAATTGCAGCGATTCGAGAAGCGCGTTTTATCGAAGGAGGAAAGCGTCGATAAAAAGGCGGAAGCTCTGGAACGCAGGGAATCAGGGATCACAGCGAAGGAAGAAGAGTTAAAGAAGAAGAACGCAGAAGCGGAAAAGCTTCTCGGACAAAGGATCCAGGAACTCGAAAGAATCTCAGGACTTACCTCTGAACAAGCAAAAGAATATCTTTTAAAAACTGTTGAAGATGAAGTAAAGATCGATGTTGCCAAGCTTTACAAGGAGCTTGAAAGCAGGGCAAAAGAAGACGCAGGTAAAAAAGCGAAGGAATACGTGGTCACGGCGATCCAGAAATGTGCCGCGGATCACGTCGCAGAGACGACGATCTCTGTGGTTCAGCTTCCGAATGACGAGATGAAGGGAAGGATCATCGGGCGTGAGGGCCGCAACATACGGACGCTCGAGACGCTGACAGGTGTGGATTTGATCATCGATGATACTCCTGAGGCAGTCATTCTGTCAGGCTTTGACCCGATCAGAAGAGAAGTCGCGAGGATCGCGCTTGAGAAGCTGATTGTGGATGGCCGAATCCATCCGGCCAGAATCGAAGAGATGGTGGAAAAGGCACAAAAAGAAGTAGAAGCGATCATCCGGGAAGAAGGAGAAAATGCTACGCTGGAGGTTGGCGTGCATGGAATCCATCCGGAGTTGGTGCGTTTGCTTGGCCGCATGAAGTACAGGACAAGTTATGGCCAGAATGCTTTGAAGCATTCGATCGAGGTGGCGCAGCTTTCCGGGCTGCTTGCAGGCGAGATCGGTGTGGACGTCAGGATGGCGAAGCGTGCCGGATTGCTGCATGACATCGGCAAATCCATCGACCATGAGATCGAAGGATCGCACATCCAGATCGGTGCGGATCTCTGTAAGAAGTACAAGGAGTCCCCGATCGTTGTGAACGCGGTAGAGTCACATCATGGCGATGTCGAGGCGGAATCACTGATCGCCTGTATTGTACAGGCTGCGGATACGATCTCTGCGGCCCGTCCGGGTGCGAGACGTGAGACACTCGAAACATATACAAACAGATTAAAACAGTTGGAAGATATTACGAACGCCTTCAAGGGCGTAGAGAAATCTTTTGCTATTCAGGCAGGAAGAGAGATTCGTGTGATGGTAGTTCCGGATCAGGTCAACGATTCGGATATGGTGCTCATGGCCAGAGATATTGCGAAGCAGATCGAGGCCGAGCTGGAATATCCCGGACAGATCAAGGTAAGTGTGATCCGAGAAAGCAGAGCGGTAGATTACGCGAAGTAAGCACAATAGGGCTGATGTCAGCGATGGCAGCAGCCCTTTTTGTACCATGCACCTCTTTTATACGAGTACGAAAGGTTGGCGGAGCGATTCCTGCCCCTGCTTTTATAAAATTAAGAAGAAAATTAAGAATTCCTTTCGTGACAAATCAATAGAATGCGATTATACTTGATGTACAAAAGAATTGTGAAAGGTCTGCCCTGCTGCCGGAAGACAGGCGGATGGGAGGGCGGATCGATGAGAAAATAGATTGGGAGATGCATGATGATGAAAAAGGCAGTTCGCATGTTCAGGAAAAGAGTAGCGGCGAAGACGACAGCGGTATTTTGCATGGTCGTTTGTCTCTCAGGCTGTCTGGGAAGTGTTCTGCAGGCGGAGGAGGCGTCCGGATATTACGACGAGTTCGGGAACTGGGTGCAGGAGTCCTATTCGGAAGAGAGCGGTGCGGAGACGGCCGGCATTGAGAATCCGGAGGCGCTCGCGGCCCTTACCGGGGACACAGCGGATGCGGCGGGCAGCATGGACGCGGCGCAGGAAGTTTCGTCCGCGCTCACCGGCGCATATTCCGTGGAAGCCGGCTGGACGGTGGACTCTGCGGCGAGTACGGAGGAGAAGACCGTTTACAAGCAGGACACAAATGTGGGGATGGATAACACCTCGACGATCACCTGCAGCTATATGGACACGAATTACTCGGTGCTGGAGTACGAGCAGCTGCGCGACATGCTGACAAACAATCTGCTCTATGCCAACGTGAATGCGCAGATCAGCACGAGCGCGGTTTATACGCAGACGAAGGACTATCTTTATATCGTGATCGTGGATGATTCCGCACTGGACTACAAAGATGTGTACCACTACGTCGTGGGCGATTACCGCTGCTTCTGCGTGGAGGTGCGCGAGTATCGCGCCGAGGCGGATCAGGCCGTCGCGGACGGCGTGAAGACCCCGCACGAAGTCGGGCAGACGACGGCGGAAGAGTTTACGTGGGGCGTTGCTTAGCCAGGACGAGGCAATAGCCGAAGTCAAAGCTTAGCGACAGTCGCAGGCTGGAAGCCAGGCGAATCAAGTTCGTCAGGATGTGAAATAATGATTCAGGAAATAGGCAAAGACAGATATCACAACGAATATAAGAATACGACCCCGAAGCCGGACAGCATTGCGCTCGGATATCGGGGAAGAGAGCTTCTGATAAGAGAAAGAGACGGGGAGCTCTCTTTTTTGCGTTTCCGGGAGACGGCAGAACTCCTGAGACGGCAGAAACCCGATACGAAATCTTCAGGCACAGATTGGGGTGAGCGATCTGTGAATGTAAAGTACTGGGGCGAGGGGATGCTGTCCTCGCCGGTCTATCTGTTCTCGATTGACGGGACAGAGTATTTCTGGCTGCCGGAGCTGAGGGATCTGGATCTGTCTGATCGGGCGGAGCAAGAGTTTTCTGCAGGTCCCGCAGGCACAGAAACAGTTCCTGTCGGCACAGAGGTTGGTCTTTGCTGGCGCTCCGTCGACAGCCTGCGCGCGGACTGTCCGCGCGAGATTGCGTTCGCCGGAGTGACCGGGTATCAGCTCGCCTCGTGGTACGAGAGCCGCCGATTTTGTCCGCGCTGTGCGCACGCGATGGTGCACGACGAGCGGGAGCGCATGATGCGCTGCCCGGAGTGCGGACTGCAGGAGTACCCGAAGATCTCGCCGGCCGTCATCGTGGCGGTCACGAACGGGGAGAAGCTGCTGCTGACGCGCTACGCGGGGCGTCCTTACAAGAAATATGCGCTGGTCGCGGGATTTGCCGAGATTGGCGAGACGGTCGAGGAGACGGTCGCCCGTGAGGTGAGGGAGGAGACCGGCCTGCGGGTGAAGAATCTGCGCTATTACAAGAGCCAGCCCTGGTCGTTCACCGGGACGCTTTTGATGGGATTCTTTGCGGAGCTGGACGGCCCGGAGGAGATTACGCTCGACGAACATGAGCTCGCCGAGGCGTTCTGGTGTCCGCGCGAAGATGTCCCCGAGGACGACGGGGTAAGCCTCACGCGGGAGATGATGCGCGTGTTCCGGAAGGGGTCTATGCCTCCCGTATCCCGCTGATGTCCGAGTCGATCATCATGGAATAATTTGTGTAGTACACGACGAAGCCGGGCTTCGCGCCGTTGGGTTTCTTCACATGCTTTTTCTCAACATAGTCGATTTCGACTTTCTCGGCGCCCCGGTTGCGAGAGTAGTGTGCGGCGAGCCGGGCGGCCTCTTCAAATGTGCGGTCGGGGAGCTCCCGGCCGTTTGCCTTTACGATTACATGCGAGCCGGGCGCGCCCTTTGCGTGGAACCACCAGTCGCTGTTTCCGGCGATCTTGAAGGTCAGCTCGTCGTTCTGATAGTTGTTTTTCCCGACGTAGATATCGAAGCCGTCCGAGGAAATATAGTGGAAGGGCTTTGAAGTGACCTTCACCTTTTTGCCGGTATATTTGCGGCGGATATAGCCCGCGTCCATGAGCTCTTCGCGCACCTGCACAAGGTCGTCCTCCGAGAGCGCCATGTCCATGAAGGTGCAGATCGATTCGAGCTGGGCGATCTCGGCCTGCGTCTCCTGAATGTGCTCGGAGAGCGCCTCATAGGTGCGCTTCAGCTTGTTGTATTTGTCGAAATATCTCTGCGCGTTTTCCTGCGCGCTCATAGTGTCGTCAAGCGGCACCGACATCATCTCGTTCGTGTAATAATTCAGCGCCTCGAAGCTTTTGGACCCAGGCTCTACGCCGTAGCCGTAGGTGTTGATGAGTTCGCCGTAGATCCGGTATTTCTCCCGCTTTTCGGTATCCTTCAACTGGCGGCTCTGCAGCTCGTATTTCTTGCGGCAGCGGTCGAGCGCCGTCGTCGCGATGCGGCGCAGGTCCGAGGATTTCTGGCGGATGCGCGTCACGGTGTCACGCATCGCGAAATACCGCTCGAGCATTTCTGAGGCCGAGTCGAAGTCTGTTTGCTCCAGGTCTGCGTACATGGTAAGCGGCACGGAGGAGAATTCGACGGGCGTGCGATCGTGATCGTAGATGATCGTCGGCCGGAAGCGATGCTCGCGCACATCCTCCATGAGCAGCTCGAACTGACGGTACAGATGGAGCTGCTCCAGTTCCCCGATCGTGTTCGCGCTCTGCGCGGATTCGAGCCCGGCGCGGTGGCAGAGTTCCTCCGCGATTAAGGGACTGATGCCGGTGTAGGAGCTGTAAATGGCCTTCGCGAGCGGCATCGGCTTCGTGAAGACGACAGGACGGAACTCCTGCTCAGATGTCGCAAGCGGATCGCATTTCTCCTGTGTCACGGCGATAAAGTACGGACGCCCGGGCAGCACCTCGCGCACCGAGCTGGTCTGCGCGGATACATGCTTGATGCTGTCAAGGATCATGCCCTTGTCGTCGCAGAAGATGAGGTTGCTGTGTTTGCCCATCAGCTCGAGGATCAATTCTTTTCTGCAGAGATCGCCCATCTCATTGTAGTGCTCGATCTCGAAGTGTATGATGCGCTCGAGCCCGGGTTGGGAGACCCGCATAATGCGGCCGTTCCCGATGTGTTTGCGCAGCAACATGCAGAAATTCGGCGCGGTCATAGGAGACGGCTTGTTCGCTGAGGTCAGATAGATCAGCGGAAGGCTCGCCCCCGCAGAGAGCAGGAGACGCTGTTGGCCGCCGCTCCTCTTGAAAGTGAAGAGCAGTTCGTCCGCCTCCGGCTGCGCGATCTTGCTGACGCGCGCGCCCGAGAGCGCTTCATTCAGTTCCGTAACGATGTTCGCGATAACGATCCCGTCGAGTGCCATAGTGTGCTGCCTCCGATTTCTGTTTCATGAACCGTGTCGCTCCTGCACGGCTCATTGCTTTCGCGGATAGTATAACAAATCACGGTGTCAGTGTAAACGAATATTTTTGATTGACGGTATTCATTCTTTCGCTTATAATAAATCCAAATGGGTAAATTTGCCTTTGGATAATAAGAGAGGAACCGAAGACGATGATCAAGAGCATGACAGGCTTTGGGCGATGCGAGCATCACCAGGGCGACAGGAAGTTTACGGTCGAGATGAAGGCGGTCAACCACCGTTATTTCGATGTGAATATCAAGATGCCGAAGAAGTTCAACTTTTTCGAGGCTGAGATCCGCAATACCCTGAAGAAATATGTGCAGCGGGGCAAGATCGACCTCTTCATCACCTACGAGGATTACAGCGAGGAGAACGTCGCCCTGAAGTACAATGAGGAGATCGCCGGGGAATATCTGAAATATTACAGACAGATGGCGGAGACCTTCGGACTGGAGAATGACATCCGGGTGTCCGCGCTCGGGCGCTGTCCCGAGGTCTTCACGATGGAGGAGCAGGACGTCGACGAGGAAGCGCTCTGGGCGACGCTGGAGGTGGCGCTTCAGGGCGCGTGCAGCCAGTTTGTCGGGGCGCGGGAGCGCGAGGGCGAGGCCCTGAAGAAAGACATCCTTGACAAGCTCGAAATTATGGAAGAGAATGTTACCCTGATCGAGGAGCGCTATCCGCAGATCGTGGCCGAGTATCGGAAGAAGCTGGAGGACAAGGTGCGCGAGCTGCTCGAGGACTCCCAGATCGACGAAAACCGGCTGGCCTCCGAGGTGGTGCTGTTCGCGGACAAGATCTGTACGGACGAGGAGACGGTGCGCCTGAAGAGCCATATCAGTACGATGCGCGAGGCGTTGCTGCACGGCGACGGAGTCGGAAGGAAGCTGGACTTCATCGCGCAGGAGATGAACCGCGAGGCGAATACGATCCTCTCAAAGGCGAACGATCTGGCGACATCGAACATCGCGATTGACCTGAAAACGGATATCGAGAAAGTGCGTGAGCAGGTGCAGAACATCGAGTGACGACGCGGCTGGCACGGGCGTGGGAGCAAGGATTGCGACGCGGGGAAGCCGGCAGAGCGAAGCGCGCTGCGACAGACGGAAAGGAAGCAGACCAGGGATATGTCGAATTTGGTGAATATCGGCTTTGGCAATTACGTGAACACTCAGAAGGTGACCGCGGTCGTGAATCCCGACGCGGCCCCGATCAAGCGGCTGGTGCAGAACGCCAGGGAGAAGCAGCTCGTGGTCGACGCGACGCAGGGCAGGCGGACGAAGTCGGTGCTTGTGATGGAGACGGGGCAGATCCTGCTCTCCGCGATGCAGCCGGACACAGTCGCCAGACGCTTTGCGGCTGGTATGGGCGCGGAGCAGGAGATGAAGGGAGAAGAACAGCAATGAGCAGAAAAGGGATCCTTGTGGTAGTGTCCGGGTTTTCCGGCGTCGGCAAGGGGACGCTGATGAAGCTATTGACCGAGCGCTACGGGCAATACGCGCTGTCGATCTCAGCGACGACGCGCGCGCCGCGGGAGGGCGAGGAGGACGGAAGGGAATATTTCTTCCGGACGAAGGAAGAGTTCGAGCAGCTGATCGCGGAGGATCGCCTGATCGAGTACGCGAACTATTGCGGCAACTATTACGGCACGCCGCGCGATTACGTGGAGGACCAGATCGACCAGGGCCGGGACGTGATTCTGGAGATTGAATTGCAGGGCGCGCTCAAGGTCAGGGAGAAATTCCCGGACGCGCTTCTGCTGTTTGTGATGCCACCGGACGCGCAGACGCTCGCGCAGCGGCTGAACGGGCGGGGCACCGAGGACGAGGCTGTGATCCGCGCCCGGATGCAGAGGGCGGTTGAGGAGTCGGCCGAGGTGGAGAAGTACGATTACATGATTATCAACGATGAGCTCGAGGAGAGCATGGAGAAACTCCACCAGCTGATTGAGAGCCAGCATAGCCGGATCGACCGGAATCTGGAGTTTGTTGAGCAGATCCGCCAGGAGGTCCGGGAGCTTGCGCGGGAGTTCCAAGCAGGCGAGGCCTTGGAAGTTCATGAATGAAAACAGAAAATAATATAATAGAGAAGGAGAGCTTATTTATGTTACATCCATCTTATTCTGATCTTATGAAGGTAGTAAACAGCGAGGTAGAGCAGGGTGATACGCCGGTGGTGAACAGCCGCTATTCGATCGTTCTGGCGACGGCGAAGCGCGCGCGCCAGATCATCTCCCGCCAGATGAAGGGCGATGAGCGGGCGCTGGAGATCTCGAAGCCGCTCTCAAGGGCGGTCTCTGAGCTCAACGAGGGCAAGATCAAGGTGCTCCCGGAGGAGATGGAAGAGGCTGAGTCCACAAAAGAGGACGCGTCGGCAGCGGCGGAAGAATAGGACGCTGCGGTTCGCGGCGCTCCTGAGACGAAAAGGCCGTGAGCGGGAAAGGAAGGCGAATTTCATTGAATGAGGTGAAAAGTTTCAGTAAGAGTTATATCTTTTTGTCGGCGCTCTACGTGGCGCTTGGAGTTGTGCTGATCGCGTGGCCGTCGCTGTCCGTGCGCATGATCGGGATCGCGCTCGGCATTGTGATGATCGTGCTCGGCATCACCTACGGCTTCATCTACTATACGAGAGACAACCACCAGGGCTTTCTGCAGATGGATCTGGTGATCGGGATTGTGTGCGTCGCGTTCGGCGTTTTTATCCTGCTGAACCAGACGTTCCTGACTGAAGTGCTTCCGTTCGCGATGGGGATCATTCTTCTCCTCGGCGCGGTGGTGAAGATTCAGAATTCGCTCAACATGAGAAAGCTGAAGATCCGGAAGTGGTATCTGGTGCTGATCTGTGCGCTCGTCATTGTGGCGCTCGGCATCGTGCTTCTGTGCAATCCGTTCGAGAAAGAGCGCTATATGTTGCTGTACATTGGGATCTGCCTGATCCTGGACGGTCTGACGAATCTGATCAGCCTCTTCTGCATCCAGACCCGCGTGCGAAAGCTCACGAAGCTGCAGAAGGCGAATCCGGACGTCGATCTGCAGGAGCTGCTCGGTCAGAAGACGGTGGACATGGAGAGCGCCGGGAATACCGTGAATGCGACGGATAGCGGAGAGCACGGACTGACGGTACGGAAAGGAAAATAGAACTAACATATGAAAATACTGTTTGTTTCGCTCGGCTGCGACAAAAATCTGGTCGACTCCGAGGAAATGCTTGGGTTGCTTGGCAGCAGGGGATACGAGTTTACGGATGACGAGGCGGAGGCCGATATCATCATAATCAATACCTGCTGCTTTATCAATGACGCGAAAGAGGAGAGCGTGCAGACGATTCTCGAGATGGCGGAATACAAGAAGTCCGGGAACTGCAAGGCGCTCATCGTGACCGGCTGCATGGCGCAGCGCTACCGAAAGGAGATCCTCGACGAGGTCGAAGAGGTGGACATGGTGCTCGGCACGACGGCCTACGACAAGGTCGCTGAGGCGATTGAGCAGGCGCTCGCAGGGAAACGGGAAGTCGAGACGGAGGAACTGACCCGGCTGCCGCAGATGGAGACGGGCAGACTCGTGACGACGGGCGGACACTACGCGTACCTGAAGGTCGCGGAGGGCTGCGACAAGCACTGCACATACTGCATTATCCCGAAGTTGCGCGGAGGATACCGCAGCGTTCCGATGGAGCGGCTGATCGCGCAGGCGGAGGAGCTGGCGGCGCAGGGCGTGAAGGAGCTGATCCTGGTCGCGCAGGAGACGACGCTCTACGGCGTGGACTTGTACGGGGTGAAGTCGCTGCACCTTTTGTTGGAGGCGCTGTGCAGGATCTCAGGGATCCGCTGGATCCGCATCCTCTACTGTTATCCGGAGGAGATCTACGACGAGCTGATCGGGACGATCGCGCGCGAGCCGAAGATCTGCCACTATCTGGATCTGCCGATCCAGCACGCGAGCGACGCGGTGCTGAAGCGCATGGGGAGGCGGACGACGAAGGCCGATCTGGTGCGGATCGTGGAAAAGCTGCGCGAGGCGATTCCGGACATCATGCTTCGGACGACGCTGATCGCCGGATTTCCGGGCGAGACGCAGGAGCAGCACGAGGAGCTGATGGAGTTCATCAACGAGATGGAGTTTGACCGCCTCGGAGTGTTTACCTACTCGCAGGAGGAGGACACGCCGGCGGCTTCGATGCCGGATCAGATCGACGAGGAGACGAAGCTGACCTGGCAGGAGGAACTGATGGAGCTACAGCAGGAGATCGCGTTCGACCGCGCGCAGGACATGGTCGGGCGAACGGTCACGGCGATGGTTGAGGGAAAGGTCGCGGACGAGAACGCCTACGTGGCGCGCACCTACGGCGACGCGCCGAACGTGGACGGACTGCTGTTTATTCACACGGATGAGACGCTGGTGTCCGGGGACTTCGCACGGGTGAAGATCACAGGCGCGGCGGAATACGATTTGATAGGAGAGATTGCAGATGAATCTACCGAATAAACTGACGGTGTTGCGGGTGTGCATGGTGCCGGTGTTTGTGGTGCTGATGCTTACGGACGTGTTGGGGGACGCCGGAAAATACGCGGCTGCCGCGGTCTTCATTCTGGCGAGCATCACGGACTGGTTCGACGGCTATCTGGCCAGGAAGGACAATCTGGTTACTGACTTCGGGAAATTTATGGATCCGATCGCGGACAAGCTGCTCGTCTGCTCGGCGCTGATCTGTCTGGTGGAGAAAGGCGCGCTTGCGGCGTGGATCGTGATCATCATCATCGGGAGAGAGTTTATCATCAGCGGTTTCCGTCTGGTGGCCTCCGACAAGGGGACGGTCATCGCGGCGAGCTACTGGGGCAAGTTCAAGACCGTGTCCCAGATGCTCATGGTGATCCTGCTGATTCTGGACCTCGGCGGCGTGTTCGATGTGATCGCGCAGGTGCTTGTCTGGGTGGCGCTGGCGCTGACGGTGATCTCGCTCGTGGACTATCTGCGAAAGAACTGGGGCGTGTTGGATGGGCAGATGTGAGGACTCTAAAGAGATTCAATTTGAATGTATTTTTGATGATTGATTGCATAGAATATTTAAGGAATGTCTATTGACTTTCCTCAATATGCTTGCTAAAATAAAAACATAAAGAAAGTTTACCACTGACCGATATGTGGTATATAAATGGTCGGGTTGCAAGTTTACCGCTGACCAATATGCGGTATAGAAATGGTTGGGTTGTAAGTGTGGTCCTTCGCCGTAGGGTGGAGGACTTTTCCATAATGGAGAAGATAAATGGAAAAAAACGGTTTTTATATCATTAAAGATCAATTTTTTACAGATATGGCGGATCCTTATCTGAAAGGCAATAAGGAGGGAAACAGGCCGCATTATTATTGCTTTGAAGACGTCAGGACAGAAATATACTGGATGATCCCATTATCCAGCCGTATTGATAAATATAGAAAGATTATGGAAAAAAAGAAAGCAAAAGGACGATCATGTGATACCCTCCATATTGCGAAATTGGATAATGATCGGGAGAGCGTTTTTTTGATACAGGATATGTTTCCAATAAAAGAAGAATACATAGAGCGCGAATTTACGATTGCCGGAAATCATTTGAGGTTGACAAGTGAGCACGTTGCCAGAGAGATTGAACGGAAAGCAAAGAAAGTTTTGGGTATGCTCAGGCGAGGCGTAAAGTTTACGCCGACACAGCCTGATGTTATGGCTATATTAAAAAAATTAGGCGAATAATTCATTTCAGAATAGAAAAATTTGACGGACAATTAAGAGATGAGATTTGAAGAATGGATCGTGAAGGAGCTGGATAGGTGCAATATGACCGTCACAACGGTCGAGTCTTGTACCGGAGGGATGATCGCGGCGGCGCTGACCGATGTGCCGGGCAGCTCGGAGGTGTTCAAACGCGGATTCGTGACGTACTGCGACGAGGCGAAGCATGAGATGGTCGGCGTGCGGACGGAAACGCTTGAGAGGTATACCGCGGTAAGCGCTCAGACGGCCGCTGAGATGGCGGAGGGCGGAGCGAGGACGGCGAAAGCAGATTGCTGTCTGTCCGTCACAGGATACGCGGGGTCCGACATGGGAGATACGCAGGAAGAGCAAAAGGCCGAATCGGACAGGCTGTCAAAGCCGGAGAAAGCAGCGAAAGACAAGGCATCCGGCGAGCCGGTCGGGTTGGTCTACATCGGCTGTCATGTCTGCGGCAAGACAGAGGTGAAGGAGCTGCATCTGACGGGGACGCGCGCGCAGATCCGCGCGCAGGCGAGGGACCAGGCGCTCGCGCTTTTAAGGGAGAAACTACTGCAAAAGAGGTAAAAGAGGCGGTAAGAAGTTGGAAAAAACTTCTTGACGCCTCTTTCTTTCTGTGATAAAGTGTAAGTTGCACTATTGTGCGGGATTGTGCCCTCGGGGGACAACTATGCCCAAAAATTGAATAAGACTGCAGAAAGAACACGAGGTGAAGCGTCAATGGAGAAAAACAGGATACGTCCTATTACGAATGGTAAAGGGTTCCGTATGAGTTACTCAAGGCAGAAGGAAGTCCTTGAGATGCCGAATCTTATTGAAGTTCAGAAGGATTCCTACCAGTGGTTTTTGAATGAAGGGCTCAGGGAAGTTTTTGATGATATCTCACCGATCGACGATTACAGCGGAAAGCTCAGTCTTGAATTCGTGGATTTCAAGCTTTGTGCAGACGACACGAAGTACAGCATCGAGGAGTGTGTGGAGCGCGACGCGACCTACGCCGCTCCGCTCAAGGTGCGCGTCCGTCTTCATAATAAGGAAAACGACGAGATCAGTGAGCACGAGATCTTCATGGGCGACCTTCCGTTGATGACGGACACCGGCACGTTCGTGATCAATGGCGCGGAGCGTGTCATTGTCAGCCAGCTCGTGCGTTCGCCGGGCATCTATTACGCGACCGCGCACGACAAGCTCGGCAAAAAGCTGTATTCCTGCACCGTGATCCCGAACCGCGGGGCGTGGCTGGAGTACGAGACGGATTCCAACGATGTGTTCTATGTGCGCGTCGACCGGACGAGGAAGGTGCCTGTCACCGTTCTTGCCCGCGCGCTCGGCGTGAGTTCCAATGCAGAGATTATAGAGTTCTTCGGCGAGGAGCCGAAGATTTTGGCGACCCTCGCGAAGGATACGGCGACGAACTACGAGGAGGGTCTTCTTGAGCTGTACAAAAAGATCCGTCCGGGCGAGCCGCTTGCCGTGGAGAGTGCGGAGAGCCTGATCATGAGCATGTTCTTCGACCCGCGCCGCTACGATCTGGCGAAGGTCGGCAGATATAAATTTAATAAGAAGCTGATGTTCCGCAACCGCATCGCCGGACATGTCCTGGCCGAGGATGTTGTGGATACGAGTACCGGTGAGATCATCGCGGAGGCGGGCACCGAGGCGACGCGCGAGCTGGCCGATCAGATCCAGAACGCAGCCGTTCCGTACGTGCTGATCCGCACCGAGGAGCGCGACGTCAAGGTTATCTCCAGCATGATGGTCGACCTGCGAGGTTTCGTGGACTGCGAGCCGCGTGAGCTCGGGATCACAGAGTTAGTATACTACCCGGTGCTGAAAAGAATACTGGAAGAAAATGACAGTCTCGAGGACCGCAAGGAGGCGATCAGGAAGTCGGTGCACGACCTGATCCCGAAGCATGTCACGAAGGACGACATCCTTGCGTCCATCAACTACAACATCCATCTGGAGTACGGCATCGGAAACGACGACGACATCGATCATCTGGGGAACCGCCGTATCCGTGCGGTCGGTGAGCTTCTGCAGAACCAGTACCGCATCGGTCTGTCCAGACTGGAGCGCGTCGTGCGCGAGCGCATGACGACACAGGAGCTCGAGGGGATCTCCCCGCAGTCCCTGATCAACATCAAGCCGGTGACGGCGGCCGTGAAGGAGTTCTTCGGCTCCTCGCAGCTGTCCCAGTTCATGGACCAGAACAACCCGCTCGGCGAGCTGACGCATAAGAGACGTCTCTCCGCGCTGGGCCCGGGCGGCCTGTCGAGAGACCGCGCCGGATTCGAGGTACGTGACGTGCACTATTCCCACTACGGAAGAATGTGCCCGATCGAGACGCCTGAAGGCCCGAACATCGGCCTGATCAACTCGCTGGCTACCTACGCGAGGATCAACGAGTACGGCTTCGTGGAGGCTCCGTATCGCAAGATCGACAAGTCCGACCCGAAGAATCCGAGGGTCACGGACGAGGTCGTCTACATGACGGCCGACGAAGAGGACAACTACCATGTGGCGCAGGCGAACGAGCAGCTCGACGAGAACGGGCACTTCGTCCGCAAGAACGTCTCCGGCCGTTACCGCGAGGAGACGCAGGAGTACGAGCGCAGCATGTTTGATTTCATGGACGTGTCGCCGAAGATGGTGTTCTCGGTGGCTACGGCCCTGATCCCGTTTTTGGAGAACGACGACGCGAACCGCGCGCTGATGGGTTCGAACATGCAGCGTCAGGCGGTGCCGCTTCTGACGACGGAGGCTCCGGTGGTCGGCACGGGCATGGAGACGAAGACGGCGGTGGACTCCGGCGTCTGCGTGATCGCGAAGCACGCCGGCGTGGTGGAGCGCGCGACATCCTATGAGATCGTGATCCGCACGGACGACGGCGTGAGGGATGAATACCACCTCATGAAGTTTGTGCGAAGCAACCAGAGCAACTGCTACAACCAGCGTCCGATCGTGGACAAGGGCGAGCGCGTGGAAGAGGGACAGGTCATCGCGGACGGCCCGTCCACGTCGAACGGCGAGATCGCGCTCGGGAAGAACCCGCTGATCGGATTCATGACCTGGGAAGGCTACAACTACGAGGACGCGGTGCTCTTAAGCGAGAGACTGGTGATGGACGACGTCTACACGTCGGTTCATATAGAAGAGTACGAGGCGGAGGCGCGCGACACGAAGCTCGGGCCGGAGGAGATCACGAGAGATGTTCCCGGCGTCGGCGACGACGCGCTGAAGGACCTCGATGAGAGAGGCATCATCCGCATCGGCGCGGAGGTGCGTGCCGGCGATATTCTGGTCGGCAAGGTGACGCCGAAAGGCGAGACCGAGCTGACGGCGGAGGAGCGCCTGCTGCGCGCGATCTTCGGCGAGAAGGCGCGCGAGGTCAGGGATACCTCCCTGAAGGTGCCGCACGGCGAGTACGGCATCGTCGTGGACGCGAAGGTGTTCACCCGCGAGAACGGCGACGAGCTGTCTCCGGGCGTGAATCAGGCCGTGCGCATCTACATTGCGCAGAAGAGAAAGATCTCGGTCGGCGACAAGATGGCGGGCCGCCACGGGAACAAGGGCGTGGTCTCGCGCGTGCTTCCGGTGGAGGATATGCCGTTCCTTCCGAACGGACGTCCGCTGGACATCGTGCTGAATCCGCTGGGCGTGCCGTCCCGTATGAACATCGGGCAGGTGCTTGAGATCCACCTGAGCCTTGCCGCGAAGGCGCTTGGTTTCAACATTTCGACTCCGGTCTTCGACGGGGCGAATGAGGAAGATATCATGGACACCCTGGATCTCGCGAACGATTACGTGAATCTGGAGTGGGAGGAATTCAAGGCGAAGCATGAGGAGGAGCTGCTCCCCGAGGTCATGGATTACCTCTATGAGAACCGCGATCACAGGAAGGTCTGGAAGGGCGTTCCGATCTCGCGCGACGGCAAGGTGAGGCTGCGCGACGGGCGTACGGGCGAGTACTTCGACAGCCCGGTCACGATCGGCCACATGCATTACCTGAAGCTGCACCATCTGGTGGACGACAAGATCCACGCGCGCTCGACCGGTCCGTACGCTCTGGTGACACAGCAGCCGCTCGGCGGCAAGGCTCAGTTCGGCGGACAGCGTTTCGGCGAGATGGAGGTCTGGGCGCTCGAGGCGTACGGTGCTTCCTACACGCTGCAGGAGATCCTGACGGTGAAGTCGGACGACGTCGTGGGACGTGTGAAGACCTACGAGGCGATCATCAAGGGCGAGAACATCCCGCAGCCGGGCATTCCGGAGTCCTTCAAGGTGCTTTTGAAGGAACTTCAGTCGCTCGGACTGGACGTCAAGGTGCTCAAGGACGACAACACCGAGGTCGAGCTGATGGAGACGATCGACTACGGCGACACGGATCTCCGCTCGATCATCGAGGGCGACCGCGGCTACAACCGCGAGGAGGAATCCTTTGGCGACTATGGATTCACCAAGCAGGAGTTCGACGGTGAAGAGCTGGTAGACGTTGAAGAGGAGGAAGAAGAGCCTGGTGAGGACGAATTTTTGGACATAGAAGAGACTTTTGACGAAGAATAGTCAGCGTGTGAAAGGAGTGCCACCAATGCCAGATATGACAAATAATGAAGGCTATCAGCCGATGACGTTTGACGCGATCAAGATCGGGCTTGCTTCGCCCGAGAAGATCAGGGAATGGTCTCACGGAGAAGTGACGAAGCCTGAGACGATCAACTACAGGACATTGAAGCCGGAAAAGGACGGACTCTACTGCGAGCGCATCTTCGGGCCGAGCAGGGACTGGGAGTGTCACTGCGGCAAGTACAAGAAGATCCGCTACAAAGGCGTGGTCTGCGACCGCTGCGGCGTGGAGGTGACAAAGTCCTCCGTCCGCAGAGAGCGCATGGGCCACATCGAGCTGGCCGCTCCGGTGTCCCACATCTGGTATTTCAAGGGAATACCGTCCAGAATGGGACTGATGCTCGATCTCTCTCCGCGCACGCTGGAGAAAGTCTTGTACTTCGCGAACTATATCGTGCTTGAGCAGGGCGCGACGGATCTGCACTACAAGCAGGTGCTGACTGAGCGCGAATACCAGGAAGCGCGCGAGAAGTGGGGCAACGCATTCCGCGCGGGCATGGGAGCCGAGTCTATCAAGGAGCTGCTCGAGGCGATCGACATGGATCAGGAGTCCGAGGAGCTGAAAAAGGGACTCAGAGAGTCCACCGGACAAAAGCGCGCGCGCATCATTAAGCGCCTGGAGGTCGTCGAGGCCTTCCGCGAGTCCGGCAACCGTCCGGAATGGATGGTCATGACCGTGATCCCGGTGATTCCTCCGGATCTGCGCCCGATGGTGCAGCTCGACGGCGGACGTTTCGCGACGTCTGATCTGAACGATCTGTATCGCAGAATCATCAATCGAAACAACCGACTGAAGAGACTGTTGGATCTCGGCGCGCCGGATATCATCGTGCGCAACGAGAAGCGTATGCTGCAGGAAGCGGTCGACGCTCTGATCGACAACGGCCGCCGCGGCAGACCGGTCGTCGGGCCGGGCAACCGGGCACTGAAGTCTCTGTCCGATATGCTGAAAGGGAAATCCGGACGTTTCCGCCAGAATCTGCTCGGAAAGCGTGTGGATTATTCCGGACGCTCCGTTATCGTCGTGGGGCCGGAGCTGAAGATTTACCAGTGCGGCCTGCCCAAGGAGATGGCGATCGAGCTGTTCAAGCCCTTTGTGATGAAGGAGCTCGTGGCGAACGGGACCTCCCACAACATCAAGAACGCAAAGAAGATGGTAGAGCGCCTGCAGCCGGAGGTATGGGATGTGCTCGAGGACGTCATCAAGGAGCATCCGGTCATGTTGAACCGTGCTCCTACCCTGCACCGTCTCGGCATTCAGGCCTTTGAGCCGATCCTGGTCGAGGGCAAGGCGATCAAACTGCATCCGCTCGTGTGTACCGCGTTCAACGCGGACTTCGACGGCGACCAGATGGCGGTTCACCTTCCGCTGTCCGTGGAAGCGCAGGCGGAGTGCCGTTTCCTGCTGCTCTCTCCGAACAACCTGCTGAAGCCGTCGGACGGCGGACCTGTGGCGGTGCCGTCCCAGGATATGGTGCTCGGCATCTACTATCTGACGCAGGAGCGTCCGGGAGCGCTGGGAGAGGGCAAATTCTTCCGCAGCGTGAGCGAGGCGATTCTCGCGTATGAGAATAAGGCTCTGACGTTACAGTCGAAGATCAAGGTCCGCATGCAGAAGAAGCTGGAGGATGGCACGCTGCTGCAGGAGACGGTCGAGTCGACGCTCGGGCGCTTCCTGTTCAACGAGATCCTTCCGCAGGACCTCGGTTTCGTGGATCGCTCAATCCCGGGCAATGAGCTGAAGCTCGAGGTGGATTTCCTCGTCGGCAAGAAGGGCCTGAAGCAGATTCTTGAGAAGGTCATCAACACGCACGGGGCGACCAAGACCGCCGAGGTGCTCGACGACATCAAGGCGACCGGCTACAAGTATTCGACGCAGGCAGCCATGACGGTATCCATCTCCGACATGACGGTGCCGCCGGAGAAGCCGGAGCTCATCAGGAAAGCACAGGATACCGTGGATAAGATCACGAAGAACTACAAGCGCGGTCTCATCACGGAGGAGGAGCGTTACAAGGAAGTCGTGGAGACCTGGAAGAACACGGACGACGTGCTGACCAAGGCGCTGCTCGACGGACTGGACAAATACAACAACATTTTCATGATGGCCGACTCAGGCGCCCGTGGTTCCGACAAGCAGATCAAGCAGCTTGCCGGCATGCGCGGCCTGATGGCTGATACGACGGGACACACGATCGAGCTGCCGATCAAGTCGAACTTCCGTGAAGGACTCGACGTGCTGGAGTACTTCATGTCGGCGCACGGCGCCCGCAAGGGCCTGTCCGACACGGCGCTGCGTACCGCGGACTCCGGTTATCTGACAAGGCGTCTGGTGGACGTCTCCCAGGAGCTGATCATCCGCGAGATGGACTGCAGCGAGGGCAGGGACGAGATCCCAGGCATGTGGATCAAGGGCTTCACAGACGGAAGAGAGGAGATCGAGAGCGCGCAGGAGCGCATCACGGGACGTGTTTCCTGTGAGACGATCTGCGATAAGGACGGCGAAGTGATCGTCAAGGCGAACCACATGATCACGCCGGGGCGCGCAGCCCGCATCATGAAGGACGGCGTGAGAGAGGACGGCAAACCGTACGAGAAGATCAAGATCCGCACAATCCTGACCTGCCGCTCGCACAACGGCATCTGTGCGAAGTGCTACGGCGCGAACCTCGCGACCGGCGAGACGGTGCAGGTGGGCGAGTCGGTCGGCATCATCGCGGCGCAGTCCATCGGCGAGCCGGGCACCCAGCTGACGATGCGTACCTTCCACACCGGCGGCGTGGCAGGCGGCGACATCACACAGGGTCTTCCGCGTGTCGAGGAGCTGTTCGAGGCGAGAAAGCCGAAGGGACTTGCGATCATTACGGAAATCGCGGGCAACGTGACAATCCGCGACACGAAGAAAAAGCGTGAGATTATCGTGACGAACGATGAGACGGGCGAGTCCAAGACCTACCTGATCCCCTACGGATCCAGGATTAAGGCCGCGGACGGCGCGTACCTCGAGGCCGGCGACGAGCTGACCGAGGGCAGCGTGAACCCGCATGATATCCTGAAGATCAAGGGCGTGGAGGCTGTGCAGGACTATATGCTCCGCGAGGTGCAGCGTGTGTACCGTCTGCAGGGCGTGGAGATCAACGATAAGCACATCGAGGTCATCGTGCGCCAGATGCTCAAGAAGATCCGCGTCGAGAACAACGGCGATACGGACTTCCTGCCGGGCACGCTGGTCGACATCCTGGATTTCGACGACGTGAACGAGAAGATGATCGCGGAGGGCAAGGAGCCGGCGGAAGGCAAGCGCGTCATGCTCGGCATCACGAAGGCCGCTCTGGCGACGAATTCGTTCCTGTCTGCGGCGTCCTTCCAGGAGACCACGAAGGTGCTCACGGAGGCTGCGATCAAGGGAAAGGTCGATCCGCTGATCGGTCTGAAGGAGAATGTCATCATCGGCAAGCTGATCCCGGCCGGTACCGGCATGAAGCGTTATCACAACGTGCAGCTTGATATCTCCGGGACGGACGATTACCAGTATACGCTGGCGGAGGAAGAGCCGGCCACGCTCGATGAGATCGACGAGAACGAGAACGTGGTTCTGGGCGAACTGACAGAGGAAGAGTACGCAGAGACTTCGGCGGATGCTGAGACGGCCGCGGAGGCGGGCGAAGGCTCGGAAGAGACGGAAGTGCCGGTGGGAGCTGGGACGGAGGAAGAGTGATCCTTAAGCAGTAGCAGTTTCGTGTAGTTTCTGAAAGCTTTTCCGGGAAGCAGTAAGACGGCACAAGGTTCAGGCCGGAAGAAGAGGAAAGACTTGGAATGATAACGACAGAACAGGTGACCGCTGCCAAACGAAGAATCGTTAAAATGAAATAGGATAAAAGAAAAAGACGGATGCGCCGCTCATTGCGGGGCATCCGTTTTGCGTCGGGCTTTTTTTTGGTCCTTCAGATCGCTCATCAGCTTGCGCAGCGACATGTCCTCGGACAGCCGGTCCGAGGTACCAGGGGAATCCTCTTCAGGATAAGGAGCGCCGTAGGACTCCCCGTAAGGATTGTTGTAATAAGGCCCTTCATAGTAGGGTTCTTCGTAGTAGGGACCGACGTCCGCCTGCGGGCGGGCGTCGTACTGTGCCGGGCCGTAGTAGTTCGGATCCTGATAATCCGGGGGATATGGCTCATAATAATAGTCCCGATGGTCGGCTGTACGCAGATTGTTCCTGCGAGAATCGCTCATGCGTGGACTATTCATGCGTGGACTATTCATGCGTGGACTATTCATGCGTGGACTATCCATGCGTGGATTATTCATGCGTGGAGCGTTCATGCGCGAATCTGCCACACGCGGGTCGTTCATACGTGGGTCAGGCATACGTGGATCATTCATATAAGGATCGGTCGCTGTATCGACATCCCGTTTTTTCTTTTTTGAAAACGGGCGGAAGATCGTGTTGCGCCCGGTCCAGCCGATGATCCGCACAAGGACGATTCCGAAGAATACACCGATGGAGTCGATCAGGACATCCCGCTTGGATGGCCCGCGTCCGTCCACGAATGCCTGGTGGTATTCGTCGCCGCAGGCGAAAGCCACGCAGATTGTGCCGGCTGCGATCAGCAGCAGGATACCGCGCAGTCCGTAGACATACAAGGGGAACGCCACCGAGATTGCGAGCAGGAAATACTCTGTCATGTGCGCGAGTTTACGGACAGGAACATGGAAGCGCGTCGCCAACTGATCGAGCTCCCAGGGCTGCAGATCCGCTCCCAGAACATCTCCGCCCACCTCGACGATCTTGTAGCTCACCTGATAGCTGAGGCTTGCCGAAGTCGTCCCATCCTGCGCGGAAAAAGAAAAGATCATATACATCAGAAAAATAGCCGGTAAAAATGAAAACGGCTTCAGAAATTTGATGATCATAGAAAAAAGTCCCCTTATCTGTCCCCAATATAAGCCGTGATAGACACATGCGAACAAACTGTCGTATCTATGCTTGCCGCCTGTTCGGCACGGCTCATCATGTTCGCGAACATTTTACCATTTGAGAGGGACGGTGTCCAGTAGTTTAAGGAAATTCTAAGAATCCAATCATTGTAAGCTGTGATCGTAAAGATAGGATACGGAAGAACCATAGTTAGGACTGTTCTGGACATCCTATAGAAAAGAGATATTTCCGAAATATGACGCAAACTGTCTGACAACAATAAATGCAAAGTAAAAATTCGCAAGAAAGTTTGGAAAAAGCAGAACTGGAAATATTTTTTTCGGCTGTGAATTGGTTGACAATGCAGGGCGTAGGTGCTAGAATTTCACCATGCGCAATGCAAAAAATCATATTATAAGTATTTTGCATTTTAACAGGATTTAGCAGGATTTTTATCAGTTTTGCTCAAGCAAAATAATAAATTATTTTAAAGTATGCAATGGGAACATAAGGGCGGAAAGCTCGTTGCGATCAACATAGAGCAGACAGAGTGAATTCGGCAAAGTGAGACGGCGCATAGGGAGGGAAAACTGAGACATGTACAGGAAAATCTCACAGGGTTGGCTAAAGCACCTGGATTTCATCGTGCTGGACCTGCTGTGCCTGCATGTGGCGTTCGTGTTTGCTTATATGATGCGGCACGGATCGCATAATCCCTATGCCGCAGAGAATTACAGAGTCATCGCGCTTATCTTCACTCTGACGGATCTGCTGCTCATTGTGTTTTTTAGTCCTTTGTCTAATGTACTGAAACGAGGATTGCGCAGGGAGTTCACGACGACGCTTGTCCACACGGTTTTGCTTGCGGTCACAGTTTCATTCTACCTGTTTTCGGTGCAGAATGCGGAGGTATACTCCCGTATCTTTTATTATACAATGCTGGCAGTCTATTTCTGCCTGACTCTGTCAGTGCGGCTTGGCTGGAAAGTGGTGCTGAGAAATAGTTTGATTCGGCGGAAGACCGTTCTTTTCCTGATCGTGACGTCAAAGAATGTCCGGCAGATGGTTGAGGATATTTCAGAGAACAACCACGGGTTGTATCAGCTGTCGGGGATAGCAATTCTGGACCGAGACATGAGAGAGCAGGAAATCGGCGGCGTACCGGTGGTGGCGTGCAGGAAAGATGTTGAGGAATACCTGAAGCGGAAATGGGTCGACGAGGTGTTGATCGCGGCGCCGGTATCTGAACTGGATGCAATGCCGGCTGGAGGGGAAACTTTCCGATCCGTAGCAGAACAGGAAGCAGTACTTGAAGAACTGTATCAGAGTCTGATCGACATGGGTCTGGTTGTACATATCAAGCTGGAGGGTTTGAAACTCTACGCGGAACAGCGTCAGACAATTGAACATATCGGGCAGAGCACGGTGATAACCTATAGTCTTGGCAGTGTCACGGCCGGACAGGCGTTTGCGAAACGGGCGGTGGACATTGTCGGCGGTCTGGCGGGCTGTGTGATCACGGGAATTCTGTGTATTGTGATCGGCCCCATGATCTTTATCAATTCTCCCGGACCGATCTTTTTCGCGCAGACACGTGTGGGACGCAACGGGAAAAAATTCAAGATGTATAAGTTTCGGAGCATGTGCCTGGACGCGGAAGCGCGAAAGGCGGAGGTGGCCGTGGCCTGCGGCCTAGACGGGCAGATGATGTTCAAATTCGAGGAGGATCCGCGGATCATCGGATCAAAGGTACTGCCGGATGGGACATACAAGAAGGGGATTGGCAACTATATCCGGGATTGGAGTCTGGACGAGTTCCCACAGTTCTTCAACGTGCTGAAAGGCGACATGAGCCTCGTGGGCACTCGCCCGCCGACCGTGGATGAGTGGGAGAAGTACGAGGCGCATCATCGTGCGCGCATGTCGATCCGTCCGGGGATCACCGGGCTGTGGCAGGTGAGCGGCCGGAGCAAAATATCGGATTTTGAGGAAGTGGTCGAGTTGGATCGGCAGTACATATGCGATTGGAGTCTGTGGATGGATCTCAAGATTTTGCTGAAGACGGTGAAGGTGGTCTTCAGAAGAGACGGGGCGATGTGAGGAGTGAAGCGACGGAGCAGGCAGATCCGCTTGAGGAATGTTGACCGCTGGAACTGGTAAAGCCAGACAGAGATAATCTGGAAGAATGCATTGGAAAGCAATCGTTGCTCAGGGTACGTTGCTGGAAGATGCTGACATAGAAGAAAAGTGGGCTGCACATATCGGATATGTGCGGTATGGCGAAGCCTACCCTGAATCATGGAGTACTGTATGATTTCTGATTATATTTGAATCTTGCATGGGGATGTGTGTGGAGATGTGGTATGCGGTATGGGTACAGACTGGTCGTGAGGAGCAGATCAAACTAATCTGTGACCGAAAGCTGGGAAAGCAGAGTATTTATGAAGAATGCTTCCTCCCAAAGTATGAAAAGCCCTGGAAAATGAACGGCGTTTGGATAAAGAAGCAGAAGATTCTGTTTCCCGGGTATCTTTTTTTTGTCACAGAGGAGCCAACAGAACTGCACCGGGCGTTGAAATCCATTCCCCAATTCACGAAAATATTGGGTGACAGGGAAGGGCCGATTCCCCTTTATGAGGAAGAAGTTGATTTCCTGGAGAAACATATCAATAAGGACAAAGTATTTGAAATCAGTAAAGGTGAATATATCGGGAAAAAACTGATCATTACAGAAGGACCGCTGAAGGATCTGACGGGCAAAGTGGTATACGTGGACAGGCATGGCAGGCAGGCTGTGTTGGAAGTAGAGTTCTTTGGCCGAATTACAAGGATGAAGGTGGGGCTTGAGATACTGTCAAAGCTTACGGAGGAGCAGTTTGAGAAATTAAAACAAGATAAGCTTGCAACATATAAGACGCAGAACGGCATGGAGAGTCTTGCAAGCGGCGGAGGCGCTGCAAAGGACCGAGTCCGGACTGGAGAAATTGCATAGAGTACAGGGTATCCCAAAGAGAGGCTTGTGAAAGTAAAGTCCGGGGTATTTGCCGGTATGCAGGGAGCGCTTATAAATACAAATGATAGCGATATAGGCAGTGCTTTATAGACAAATGTAAGGGGTACAGATTTATGCAAAATAGAAATGTACAACACGTATTTATTGTTGGTTCAAAAGGAATACCGGGAATGTATGGAGGATATGAAACTTTTGTAGACAAACTTACAGAGTATCATGAAAACAATCCCGATATTAAATATCATGTGGCATGTAAGAGTAAAGAGCCCGGTGAATTTGAATATCACAATGCAAGATGTTTTAGGATAAAGGTTCCGAATATCGGCGCTGCCCAAGCAATTTGTTATGATATTGCGGCTTTAAAGGAATGCTGCAGATATATTAAAAAGTATTGTATAAGTAATCCCATAGTTTATGTTCTGGCATGTCGCATAGGACCCTTTTTTTTGCATTATGTAAAAAAAATTCATGGATTAGGCGGATTGGTATATGTTAATCCTGATGGTGGTGGAGTAATAATAGGCACAAAAATGCGATGCTTACAAAGAAGTGCATATTGGAAGGAAATGCCCATATCAGACAATGTCACACCGACAGTTTAGAGCTGTCGGATTAAATAGATTTCTGAGGCTGGATGAGAAAGGCCACCTATAAAGTTGTGTTTAACAAGCGATGCGGAGAAAGGCGGGTTCGGAGCGTTGCTAGTTTCTGCTATTTTACGTTTAGGAAGAATATTGATATTGCAGGGAGTGCAGGGCCTTGAAAGATAAAAAATCACTAAATATTGCTGTGATTGGTGCTGGAGTAATATTAGGCACTAAAATTAGCACAGCATATTGAACAGAATTTATTTCAACTCAGCCTACCATTTTGCGCAAAGTGTCTAAATATGCGACAACGTCCGTTATACACGATTTATCGGGCTGATCCGGTTGGCCGAGTCGAGAGAAGGCCAGCCTCATAATTGAGTTTTAAATTAGCGATGCGGAGAAAGAAATGCTCGAGGCGTTGCTTGCCTCCTATATTTTTTTACTATGCAGGTTTACGGAATCATTTTATTTGTAACCTTAAGATTTGTTTCTCACCACCATTTTATGTTTAGAAAGAATTTTACTACTGAGGGAGTGCGTGACCTTGAAAGATGAAAAAATAGAAAAACCATTAACAGTTGCGGTTATGGGAGGTGGAGTCTTTTTATGCACTAAAAATAGTATAACTTATCCACCTGGTGCCGAAGCCGCATGGAAGGAAATGCAAGGGAATCTCATAATGCACGAAATGTGATATGCGGAGGTGGAGTCTTTTTATGCACTAAAAATAGTATAACTTATCCACCTGGTGCCGAAGCCGCATGGAAGGAAATGCAAGGGAATCTCATAATGCACGAAATGTGATATGCGGTGTTGGAGTAATATTACGCAATAAAAATAAAGTGCTTACAAAGAAACAGATATTGGAAAGAAATGTCCATGTTAGGCAATGTCACCCTAGCAGTTTAGAGCTGTCGGCTTAAATAGATTTCTGAGGCTGGATGAGAAAGGCCATTCATAAAGTTGCATTTTATAAGCGATGCGGAGGCAGGCAAGTTCGGAGCGTTGCTGGTTCCCGCTATTTTACGTTTAGAAAGAATTGCTATTCTTTTAGTAGTCGAAAGGTATTGATGAGAGATGATAATTACAAAGACTCCTTTTCGCATGTCTTTTTTTGGCGGCGGAACGGATATGAAGGATTTTTTTGAAAAACACGGTGGTGCAGTATTGTCAACAACATTTGATAAGTACTGTTATGTAAACGTGCGTCATCTTCCACGTTTCTTTGACTATTCGACCGAGCTTTGCTATTCGCGAACCGAGCGTGTGACTGACGTCGAGCAAATCAAGCACCCTGCAATCCGTAATGCGATGAAGATGCTGAATATGCACGAAATTCGCCTTACATATGAGTCTGATCTTCCCGCACGTTCGGGTCTCGGAACATCGTCTTCTTTCGCAGTCGGAATGTTAAACGCTTTTCACGCTTTAAAAGGAAAATACGCGGACAAAGACTGCCTCGCAGATGAAGCAATTTATCTCGAACGTACTCTTTGCAACGAAGCTGGCGGCTGGCAGGATCAAATAGCCTCGTCGTTCGGAGGCTTAAACCGCATCAGCTTCAACGCCGACGGCTACGAGGTTCGCCCGGTAATTATCTCTCCCGAACGCAAACGCCGTTTAAATGAAAATCTTCTGCTTTTCTTCACGGGCTTTACCCGCTTTTCTTCGGAGGTTCAGGAGGCAAATGCCAAGGATCGGGGCGACAAGACCGTCCAGCTTAAGGAAATGCTTTCGCTTGTTGATGAAGCCGAGAATGTTCTGACGGACAAGCATTCAGACTTAGACGATTTCGGCAGATTGCTTGATTATACTTGGAAGCTCAAACGCCAGACCGGTTCGGCAATTTCTACAGACGGAATAGACACGCTATATGCAAAGGGCATAGCCGCGGGAGCTTTAGGCGGTAAGCTTTTGGGTGCAGGCGGCGGAGGATTCCTGATTTTCTACGTTCAGCCGGAACGCCGCGCAAGCGTGATGGAAGCGATGAAAGACCTGCTCTATGTCCCATTTGAGTTTGAAAACGGTGGAACGAGGGTCATATATTATTCGCCAGAGAGCTATACCCCAGCGGAGGAGAAAAAGTGAAAGCAGTAATAATGTCCGGCGGTAAAGGCACTCGAATCTCCGAACTTTTTCCGAACATTCCAAAGCCGCTTATCCCTATCTACGGCAAGCCCGTTTTGGAGCACGAAATAGAATGCCTCAAGGAACAGGGTTTCACCGATATAATCCTGACCGTTAGCCATATGGCGGAGAAGATAATTAACTATTTCGGAGATGGCGGGCGCTTAGGCGTACATATAGATTACTTCGTTGAGGACAAGCCTCTCGGCAACGCGGGAGCGCTGTTTAAGCTTCGTGACAAGCTGACCGAGGACTTCCTGCTTCTTAACGCCGATTCGGTTTTCAATATCGATTTCAACCGATTTGTTGCGTTTCATAAAGAACACAACGCTCTCGCAACGCTGTTCATCCACCCGAACGCCCACCCTTATGACAGCGAGCTTATCATCGCAGACAAGAATATGTCCGTTCAGAAATGGCTTGCCAAAGAGGACGAGCGCCCGAGGTATTACAAGAACCGCGTCAACGCGGGACTGCACATCATTTCCCCGAAGCTTTTGGAAAACGACATCGGCTTACCGAAGGTAGACTTAGACTGTCACTTGCTGAAGCCTCTTGCAGGAACTGGCAAAATGTTCTGCTATGACAGTCCCGAGTATGTAAAGGATATGGGTACTCCGGAACGGTTTGAAGCTGTCACAAAAGATTTTGAGAATGGTAATGTGTTTGCGAGAAACCTGCAAAATAAGCAAAAAGCAATTTTCCTCGATCGCGACGGAACTATCAATAAGTACGTCGGATTCCTTAGAAATATTGACGATTTCGAACTGTTGCCGACCGCTGCAGAGGCGATAAAGCTAATTAACCGTTCGGGATATCTTGCAATAGTTGTGACGAATCAGCCCGTGATTGCGCGCGGCGAGGTGACGTTTGCAGAGCTTGACGAGATACATAACAAAATGGAAACGCTTCTCGGTGTTGAGGGCGCGTACCTTGACGGTATTTATTTCTGTCCGCACCACATCGATAAGGGTTTTGAGGGAGAAGTCAAAGAGCTCAAATTCGACTGCGACTGCCGTAAGCCGAAACCGGGAATGCTGTTTCAAGCCGCAAATGATTTCAACGTCGACCTCACACAGTCGTATATGATAGGCGACGGCGAGCATGACAGAGGCGCGGGAGAGGCGGCAGGCTGCAAGACAAAGATTATCCAGACCGATGGAGATTTGCTGAAAGCGGTTGAGGTGATTTTGGAGGATACATATGACCGAGAAAGCTAAAGTCCAACTCGACCTTTTGATTGAGAGATACCCACAGTTGGCAGTATGCAAGAACGACATAGCAAAGGCTTATGAGCTTATTGAAGCCTGTTATGCGCACGGCGGGAAGCTCCTTATTGCCGGTAACGGCGGCTCTGCAGCTGATGCCGAGCACATCGTTGGCGAGCTGATGAAGGGGTTTAAAAGCCCGCGCAAACTCCCGAAAGGGTATACAGACAGGCTTATAGCCGTTAATCCTGAGCTCGGTAAAACCCTTGCCGAGAATTTACAGGGCGCGCTCCCTGCGATTGCCCTCGATGGTCACCTGGCGCTTTCGACTGCCTACCAAAACGACTGCGAGCCGCTGCTCTGTTTTGCACAACAGGTCAACGGATACGGGAATGACAATGATGTTTTTCTCGGGATTTCTACTTCCGGCAACAGCAAAAACGTGCTCTATGCAGCGGTCACGGCAAAGGCAAAAAGAATGAAGGTCATAGGGCTGACGGGGCAAAAAGAAAGCAAGCTCAGCGAAACGGCGGACGTGTGCATAAGGGTGCCGAAAACCGAGACGTATATGGTGCAGGAACTGCATTTGCCGGTGTATCATTGTTTGTGCTTAATGCTGGAGAAATCCATTTTCAACTTGTAAGATTACTGATCATTAGACCATTAAGGTGTTAATAAATTATGAGCAAAAGCAACTAAGGGGTATAAACATAATGAGAATTAAAATAGGATTCCTAACTACTCATAGATGCGACAACTACGGGAGCGTATTGCAGAGTTTTGCATTTCAGACTAAATTGACTGAATGGGGGTATGAGGTAGAGATAATAGATTATTATCATAAAGATAATACAATCTGGGGGCAACTCATAAGTCTTAGAAAAAAAAGCCCGCTGATGAAGAATCCTTTTTTATATGCTTTGGCATATATCGCATTTGGAATATCGTACATTAATCGAAAAAGAGTATTTAATCGGTATCGTTCAATGAATTTGAATTTGACATCGCAGACTTATCATACAGCTAATGAAATTTTTGATAATAATCCGAAAGAAGATATATACTGTCTCGGCAGTGATCAGACTTTAAATGGGACAAAGGAGTTAGAAGCGTTAGACGGTATATCTGGGGCTATAAAAGTAACCTATGCTTCTAGTTTTGGCAGGGATATTTTTTCGGAGGATGAATTGATAAGAATGAAGAACTATCTTGAAAGATATCAAGCACTATCTTGCAGGGAGAGCGTCGGTTTGGATATCATGAATAGGATGCAGCTGAATAATGTTAATTGGAACATTGATCCTGCATTGTTGATGACTGCCGACGAGTGGCGTGAATGCGGCTCATCTAAGTATCAAAGAAAAAAATATATAGCGGTATATAATTTGCATCACGACAAACGCATTGAAAAATTACAGAAATTGCTATCTAAACGCAGTGGTTTACCTGTTTATAATATATGCAATCAATGGTTTGAATTCTATAGATATGGGAAGTTTATTTGCTCGCCAAGAGTAGAAGATTTTCTCAGTTTATTAGATAATGCGGAGTATATTATTGGGGATTCATTCCATGCTGTGGCTTTTTCTATTTTGTTTCATAAGAAGTTTTTATCTATTGTACCGGAATATGTTGGCTGTAGAATAGAAAGTATTTTAAAATTACTAGGTTTAGAAGACAGAATGATTGACTGGAGCAGTGACATTGACTATTTATCGCTGATTGGCAACCAAATTGATTACGAACGCATTGACAATATATTAATGCAGGAACGTGAAAAGGCAAAGAAATATATCTTAAGTTGGAAAGAATTGTATAAAAATGCTATTGATTCAAAAATGTGACTATAGATAAAAATTGTTTGTATACAATTCACTTAATTATTTATAGAATACAAAAAATAATATATTTACAGTATTAAATTGGTAATTTGTAAATAAACGGAGAAGAAAGGAAACATATATGAATACAGTATGCAATAAGAATATATGCACAGGGTGCATGGCGTGTTCTGATATATGTGCCAAAAAAGCAATAACACTAATGAGCGAGATAAATTTGTCGTATGCTGTGATTGATGAAAAACTTTGTGTTGAGTGCGGTAGATGCCGCCAAATATGTCCTAATAGCTCTAATATCGAAGCAGCATTTCCGCAGAATTGGTATCAAGGCTGGGCAAAAGACGAGAGGATTCGACTTAATAGTTCTTCGGGTGGCGCAGCGTCTGTTATAGCAAAAGCATTTATCCAAAATGGAGGGTATGTATGCAGTTGTGTATTTAATAATGGGATGTTTACTTTTGAGATAACGAACGATATAAATGAAATAAAAAAGTATGCTGGCTCAAAATATGTAAAGAGTAATCCAACTGGAACATATTCTCGCATAGCAGATTTGTTGAAAGAAAACAAAAAGGTGTTATTTACTGGTCTCCCATGTCAAGTGTCGGCTCTAAAAAAATACGTAGGAGTATTACAAGAGAATCTATATACTGTTGATTTAATCTGTCACGGAACACCATCAATTAAGGTTCTGGAAATATATCTTGAACAGCATGGTTATGCAATTAAAGATATTGCTGAAATACAATTTAGAGATAAAAATAATTTTAGATTAAAAGGTCTGACTAGATCAGGTATACAAGATAGCTACATAATGGCATTTCTTGAAGGACTATCATTTACAGATAATTGTTACAATTGCTGTTATGCTAAAAGTGAAAGAATATCTGATGTTACATTAGGAGATTCGTGGGGCAGTGACTTGCAAAAAGAAGAAAGGAATAAAGGAATTTCTCTTATTTTGTACCAAACAGAGAAAGGCAAGTCTTTGGTAGAAAAGGCAGAATTGGAACTTAAAAATGTTGATATCGATAAAGCTATAAGGTGCAATGGCCAATTATCAAAACCATCAACATATTCTGCGAAACGAGATGTATTTATGCAAGAATTGAAAAATGGAAAAAATTTTGATGGTATAGTCATTCGGTTAGCATCGAAAAGATTTATTAAACAGTTCATAAAAACATGCCTTATAAAGTTGAAAATGTTCCGGGGGGGGGTATATAGATTAACAATCAAAACTAAAATGTAGAAGTTTTCGTCCATATTATGGAGATGTAAGAAAAAATGATGAAAGAAATTAGTAGATACATGAGTATATTAGTCACCGGCGCCGACAGTATGTTGGCTCGCATATGGTAGAACTGCGTATTTTCTCATAAAGAACACCTCGTTGTGCTTAATGATTGAGGAGGATATATTTGGCGTATGAAAATAGCTATTGTTGGCAGTTCCGGGTACATCGCCGGATACTTGCGTAAAAGATTTGAAAATATTCTGAAAATAGATCAGACTCCCGAGGCGGACGTCCATTTGAATCTTACGGAAGCCGAAAAGTTCGATTATTCGGTGCTCGACGGCATTGATTATGTGATATTCACGGCCGCAATTTCCGGACCGGATATGTGTGCAAACGAGTTTGAAAAGTGTTGGAATATAAACGTGACCGGCACTGGGTATTTCATCAAGAATGCGATTTCACACGGTTGCAGGATTCTGTTCTTTTCGAGCGACGCAGTTTTCGGGGATATTCCCGGAGAGATTTATATCGAGCTTTCAGAAACTAAGGCGCAGACCCCTTACGGCAGAATGAAAAAAGCGGTTGAAGACTGCTTCAAAGGCAATCCGGATTTCAAGGCGATGCGGCTCTCGTATGTGGTCTCGAAAAATGACAGATTCGTTTCCTACTGTCTTGAATGTATGAACACCGGCGAAACGGCGGACATCTTCCACCCGTTCTACCGAAACTGCATCACCGTCTCGGACGTTGTAAATACAGTTGATTGGCTTATAAATCATTGGGAAGATTACGAGCCGCAGGTGCTGAATGTTGCCGGAAATGAGCTTGTAAGCCGAGTACGGATAGCGGACGAGTTGAACAGGTTGTATGACAACAGGCTAAAATACGTCATCACCTCGCCGAGTGAAGATTTCTACAAAAACCGTCCGAAGATAACACAGATGAAAAGTCTGCATCTTAATAAATACGGGATTCTGAAAGACGAATCCTTTACAGAAAAGATTAAAAATGAGTTGGAGGAAAAGTAAATGGCAGCAAAAGCACTTATTACAGGCATTACGGGAATGGTGGGTTCCCACCTTGCGGATTTCCTGCTTGAAAATACGGATTGGGACGTTTACGGCGTATGCCGTTGGAGAAGCCCTTTGGACAACGTTTCGCATCTACTTGACCGCGTGAACAGAAAGGACCGCATTTTCTTCGAGTATGCCGACCTAAACGACGAGATGAGCCTCATCACGGTCGTGAACAATATTAAGCCTGACTATGTATTCCATCTCGCTGCGCAGAGCTATCCTCTCACAAGCTTTACTGCGCCGATTGATACGTTGAATACTAATATTCTCGGTACTTGCCGCCTGCTTGAAGCTTTCCGCCTTGCAATGGCGGAGGACAAGGACTATCACCCGGTTATCCATGTTTGCGCTTCCTCAGAAGTTTTCGGTAAGATTCCCGCCGCGAAAAAACCCGAGACCGGTATTCACGAAGAATGCCCGTTCCATCCTGCAAGCCCCTATGCCATTTCCAAAGTCGGCACAGACCTTTTGGGCAGATATTATGCCGAGGCTTACGGTATGACGGTTATGACAACGAGAATGTTCACCCACACTGGTCCGGGGCGCGGAGATGTGTTCCACGAATCTACCTTTGCAAAGCAGATCGCGATGATCGAGGCTGGAATGATCGAGCCGAAGGTTATGGTCGGAAATCTCAAGTCGCTTCGTACATATGCCGACGTCAGGGACGCGGTCAGGGCTTACTATATGCTGGTAACCGTTGATCCGGTCGCAGGAGAGTATTACAACATCGGCGGCAGCTACACCTGTGAGGTCGGTGATACGCTGAATACATTGATTTCCTATTCAACGATGAAAGATAAGATCGAAATCGTCACCGACCCCGAGCGTCTGCGCCCGATTGATGCAGACTTTCAGGTACCGGATTGCAGAAAGTTTAAGGCTCATACCGGTTGGGAGCCACAGATTCCGTTTGAAAAGACAATGCATGACCTGCTCGATTATTGGAGAGCAAGAGTAGGCAAAGGTGAAACATTTTTGACGAGGTAAAGGGAGTGTAGTCATGCCCCAAAACAGAATGCGATTCATGAATTCTTACATAGATAATGTTACTATGGACGAAGCGATAGATTATATAGAAGAATGTATTCAGCAACGCAAAATCGGACAGGTAATAACTCCAAACGTTGATCAAATCGTTCATATGGAAACTGACAACTATTTTAAAGAAATATGTGATAGCGCTGAGTTACTTCTGGCAGATGGTCATCCGCTTCTATGGATCGCTAAATGGTATAAAACTCCCATCAAAGAAAAAATTTGCGGTTCAGACCTTGTACCAAAACTTTGTGAGGTCGCTGCCCAAAAAGGTTATTCGGTATTCTTTTTAGGGGCTGCACCGGGGGTGGCGCAAAAAGCTGTCGATAAGCTTAAAAAAGAGCTTCCGAGTTTAAAAGTGGCAGGAGTCTATTCACCACCAATTGGTTTTGAAAATGATCCAATTGAGATTAATAAGATAAATAAAATTTTATTTGATTCTCGTGCTGATATGCTATTTGTTGGAATGGGAGTGCCGAAACAGGATATTTTCATATATGAAAATATGAATAAGTATAAGATCCCCATGTCATTCTCCATTGGCGGGACAATAGATTTTATAGCCGGAGAGCAAAAAAGGGCACCTAAATGGATGAGCAAGATCGGAATGGAATGGTTTTACAGATTATGCCAAAGTCCAAAGAGAATGTTTAAACGATATATTATTGACGACAGCAAGATATTGAAATTGGTATGGAAATACAGGTGATTATATGGATTTATCAAAACAGAACATTCTGTTTTTCCCGAGAACGATGGCCTTAGGCGGAACCGAAAATGTTGTTTTACAACTTTGCGAGATTTTCAAGCCAATGGTAAATAATATCGTTGTCTGTTCCTGTGGGGGAGAGAAAGTCAAACGGCTCGACAAAATGGGTATACGTCATTACACGATTCCCGACATTGAAGATAAGTCGTACTTTGTTATGCTTAAAACTGCAAAGCAGCTTCGCAAAATCGTCCGAGAGGAAAATATCACCATAATCCACACTCACCATCGAATGGCAGCGTTTTATGTGGCGGTGTTAAGACTTTATAAAAAATGCATTTTTATAAACACATGTCACAACACTTTTCACAATAAAAAACAGTTGACGACTTTCGCATATAAGAACGCTAAACTTGTAGCCTGTGGAGAAATGGTAAAGAAGAATTTAGTATCTTTTTTTGGACTTCCTGATGAAAAAGTGACGGTCATACGAAATGCAGTAACACCATTTAAGGGGCTAATCATACATGATTTAACAATAGAACGACTTCATGACAACGGAAATTTTATCGTTGGGAATATTGGTAGGCTCACAGAGCAAAAAGGTATGGAGTATTACATTCGGTCTCTGCCTGAGATATTAAACAAGTACCCCAACACACATTATCTTGTTATAGGATCCGGTGAACTTGAAGAAAGCCTTAAAGAGCGGGCAAGATACCTTAATGTTGACAATAATATCCATTTCCTAGGATATCGAGTGGATATACAGAATCTTATTTCACAAATTGACTTAGTCGTTCTAAGTTCACTGTGGGAGGGATTGCCGCTGACACCTATCGAAGCATTCTCAGTCGGGAAAACTGTCGTCGCAACGGCAGTTGATGGCACTGTAGAAATAGTTGAGGACGGAAAAAGCGGCCTTCTGATCGAACCGAAAAAACCGGAGCAGATTGCAGAAAATGTCATATGGATGATTGAGCATCCTAAAGAAAAGAAGTTGATGGAGCAGGAAGCGAAAAAACGCTATGAACGGGAATTCTCGATTGAGAGGTTGGCTAAGGAATATGTAAAATTTTACATAAATGCTGGGGGAAAGCAATGATACCTAAAGTGATCCACTACTGCTGGTTTGGCGGAAATCCACTTCCAGAAGAAGCTGTTAAGTGCGTAAACAGCTGGAAAAAGTATTGTCCAGATTATGTAATTAAGGAATGGAACGAAAACAATTTTGATATAGATTGCTGTAGATATGTTCGGGAGGCATATGATGCAAAGAAGTGGGCCTTTATTACGGACTATGTAAGGCTGTATGCCATGGTAAACGAAGGTGGTATATACATGGATACGGATGTTGAAGTAGTAAAGTCTCTGGATGTTTTTTTGCGTCATCAGGCATTTTCCGGCTTTCAAACGGTCGATTCAATACCGACAGGGATAATGGCGTGCGAGAAGGGTTATGGGCCATTTACGGAATTACTGGCCGAATATGACAGAAGAGAATTCATAACGGACAATGGGGAATTAAATGTAACTCCGAATACTGTTTACATTACGAATCTATTTTTAAAATATGGGCTCCAGCTGAATAATTCCTTTCAGATTGTTTGCGGGTTTGCTCTATATCCATTTGATTATTTTTGTGCAAAGTCATATCATACCGGTATCGTTCATACAACGGAAAATACATATACTATTCATCATTTTGCAGGTTCATGGCTTACGGATGAATCGAAGAGGAGAAAAGAGTTCCGAGGAAAAATGACTGAAAAATATGGGTATTTTATTGGATCTGCAATATACAAGATCGCAAAGGCTTTTAAGTACATTTAAACTGAGTGGCATTATATCTCCAGAAAGGATGTAGAAAAAGTGTGAAGAAGAGGATGAGTTTTGGATTATATGCTTTTATGCTTATTCCGTTTTACCGGCCCATGGGACTGGAAGTAACAACATTTCCATTCTTATACAATGTATTCCTTGCTTGGGAAGTAACTGCAATACTATTGTTTATGGTAATTGAATTAAAAGAAAAAACGGGGCTTGTAATAAAGCGGGGAGATAAGTCTAGGTTTATTAAATATTATGTGCTTTATACTTTCGTGTTGTCAATTATTATGAAATTTGTTACAGGGAACAACAACATACCCTTTGGTGGATTGGTAGGTTTTAGCGCAGCTGCTTTTATTCTTATATATGTGGTAAAGAAAAAATATAATGAAGTTATAGATTTTTTTTATAAATATCTGTTTTGGGTAAACACGATAAATGCCCTTTTTATAGTCGTACCGTTTTTAAATGATATGCTTCCTGATGGGTATTACTTTATTGGACATCGCCAGGCTATATCGATGGCATGGTCATTATCTGTTTTTCTTTGCCTTATTGGACATAATGCCCGTATGCGAAAAAACAGGAAAGGGATATTGATTACGGTTTTGTATCTGATGATCGCAACGTTTAATCTTTTTTCAGCTGCGTCATCCGTTGTGACAGGATTAATCGTGATTGCAATTTTTGTGATTCTGTATGTAGTAATGATTGTTTTCAAAAAATTTAACACAATTAACAACATAGCGATGTATTCGATATATATTGGTGGTCTTGTCGTAAACTGGCTCATAATAACGTTAAATATCCAGAATTATTTTGCTACATTTTTTTCTGAGATTCTTGGAGAATCGGTTTCCTTGAATGGACGCACAGTTATATTCAATGCGTTTCTTCGAGCATTTGACAATTCTAGGCTTTTTGGCTACGGATTTTGCGGCGTGAGAGTTTCTACAGGCTGGGGCGGCGGATGGAATGCGTTGGATTATGCGCACAATACATTACTGCAAGAGCTGACTAACGGAGGAGTCATTGGGTTTATTCTTTTTGCGATTATGGGGGTATATGCAGTACATAATGCCTGCAAGACTGACGATCTATACATTAAAAAGGTTACATTGTGCACATTGGCAGCTCAAATAGCAATAATGATCACGGAGTCGATCAACTATTATAAATATTATATGGTGTTTCTGATCTTGATTACATACATAAGTAAAATAAATATTCATTTAAAGGAGTAAAGCCTAGAGTGAATGGCTTGTGGTGGATGATCAGGTCGTTAAAAAATATAAAGCGATCCCGATACAGATAAGAGTTTCCGTGTGGTTTTTGACTGCTCAATAATTCAGAAAATGGTTTCTGTAGTTTCCACAGTAGTGTTTACTAGATCTTCTAAAGAACGTGAGAATGTCAAAAAAACCGCGAAATCGAGGAACTCTTGTGCAACTCCATAGGATAGAGAAGAGCTTCTAAAAGAGTTGGTGAAACACCAAGAAACTAAGAAGAATTACCAACATTTTTAATAAAACCGGATTTTGATTACATACACCTGTAAACTTAACACATATAAGGGGTAAAGAAGATTGGGTCATTTTCAATAAACTTGAACAAGCGTGAGGAAATTAAATATGGAAAAGGTACGAGTATGTGCAGTTATTGTAACATATAACAGAAAAGAATATTTAAAGAAATTATTAGATAATTTGCTGATTCAAACATTTTCACTTGCTGCTATTTTGATTTATGACAACAACAGTAAAGACGGAACTCCTCGCATGTTGCTTGATGCAGGGCTGATTGACGATGACTTGTCTATGAAGCTGCATAAGAAAGAAATGAGACAGGTTGATGTGATGTATTTTCGCAGTGATGTGAATGAGGGTGGCTCCGGGGGATTTTACGGTGGCATGAAAATTGCGTCAAGTATGGACTTTGACTATTTATGGTGTATGGATGACGATGTTCAGCCGGAGCCGGATTGTTTGGAAGAACTGCTTAGATACATATCTCCGAAGGTTAGAATATGTCAACCATGCAGGACCGATGAAAATCATCAGGATCGAGCTATTATAGCAGTTAATATGAAAAATATATTTTGTTACAAAGTTGATGACAGGGATATTGGTGTCTTTAGTAAAGATATTCCAGAGGATACAATTGAAATCAAGAATTTTCCGTTTGAAGGACCGTTAATAGCAAACAGTTTAATAAAGGAGATAGGCCTGCCTAAAAAAGAGCTTTTTATTTTATTTGATGATACAGATTATGCTATGCGGGCACAGAAAAAAACAAAAATTCTATATTGCAAAAGGGCGATTCTTCATCGACAGCTTATACAGATGAAAAATAACTCAAAATTGATGGGTTGGAAACAATACTATGGGTATAGAAATCAAGTATGGTTTGACAGAACTTATGGCGAAAATTTTGCGGTAAGGAAGATCAGACCTATGTTGCTTGTACTCGATTTGTTCTTGCGCACGCTTGTTAGGCGCAGACCATCGGATTTCAGAGTCATCTGTAAAGCGTATTCTGACGGAGTTCATGAGCGACTTGGTATTAGAGTTAAGCCAGGTACTTCAGGAGAGTCGTTCCAACAAGGAAGCATACATAATGAATCATAGCATTTGCTTACCTATAATTATTTGGAGAAGGGGTAATTATAATGAAAAGAATGATAAAAAAAATAGCACTTCATATTCTAGGCAATATGCCATTTTTAAAAGATCTTCTTTATGGGCGCAGAGTATACAAAAAATATTGCAGGGAGCATCATGATATGGATGCCAAGCATTATATGATGAAATATCATGCATCGTTTCTTGAAGTGCTTCCGCGACATAAAAAGGCGAAACAAGTTGCAATTCTGCTAAAAAAGGTATCAATTCTTCCCATAGAAGGGAAATCTTTTTTCTATTCATTGGACTGTAATAAGGGCTTGCGTAATTGTAAGACTGTGTTCTCAAATTATATGATTGATAATAATGTACTGGTGAAGCATTCCCTTGCAGATGTTCGCAAGCAACTTTTGGAATGCGACGATAAATTTGGCAAGGAAGAAATGATTGTATTGAACAGCCTTGAAGCATACTTGAAAAGATGCCGCCATACTCCCGAAATTTCCGACAGATTTGGCAAGCAATTAGATGCAATTGAAAGTTTGTTTAGCCGTCCTGCAGATTCGCTTTTTGAAGGGCTGCAGAGAATTTTGTTCTTCAATCAGTTTCTATGGCAGACGGGGCATAAGTTGAATGGACTGGGACACTTGGATTGGATTCTAGGTGATCTTTATGAGAAGGATATAAGACAAGGAGTATTGACACGTGATGAAGTAAGGTTGATGCTAAAAGATTTTATGACTGTTTTGCATGAGTATTATTGGTTTAAAAGTAGTGTTCTCATGGGGGATACCGGGCAAATCATCATTCTTGGCGGTATGGGTGAAAACAGGAAATATATATATAACGATCTTACCAAGATGTTTATTGAAGTTTCAGAGGAATTGAGACTGCCGGATCCGAAAGTTTTGTTGCGCTGCAGTTTAGATATGCCTGAGGACATACTAAATATAGCAGTCAAATGTATTTCTACCGGTATAGGTGCACCGTTGCTCTCTAATGATGATGTTGTCATACCAGCCATGTGCAGTTTTGGGTATGATGAGATAGATGCAGTGAATTATGGCACAGCGGCGTGCTGGGAACCATTGGCCCCTGGAATTAGTTGTGACCAGAATAATATTGCGCCCTTCAATTTTGCATTACCTCTGGTTAAATTGCTTGACTCGCAGGATTTTGAGAATGTTTCATCTATACAAGGTTTATTAGAGCTATACAAACTGGAACTTGTGTCCTATGTACATGAAGTACTTGAGCCATTGTCTTTACTACAGTTTGAATGTGATCCGCTTATGTCGCTTGTCAGTCTATCGGCGTTGGAAAAACGCAGAGATTTTACTGAAGGCGGAGCAAAGTATAATCATTTGGGGTTGACTTCTGTGGGAATGGGAACAGTTGTTAATTCACTTCTGAATCTACAGCGATTGGTTTTTGATGAAAAGAGATACACGTTTCATGATTTAAATGAAATTCGCAAACAGAATTTCGCTGGCCAGGATCAACTTGTTCAGGAACTAAAGGGGGCGCTACCTTGTTACGGTTGCGATGATCAACGAGTACTACTGTTAACACATGAAATCATGCAAACTGTGAGTATAGAGTTCGAAAAATATCATACTCTTTTTGGTGGTCGATTTAAAATTGGACTCAGTTCCCCAAGCTATATTGGTGAAGCAGAAAAAATAGGCGCTACTTTTGACGGACGCAGATCAAGGGAGCCTTTCAGTGTTCATATTTCTTCAAATACGGCCTTGCCAACGACAGAACTACTTTCTTTTGCATCGCAACTGGATTATAACGGGAATCGTCTCAATGGCAACGTGATTGATTTCTTTGCGACGCCAAATACGATGAAACAGAATATGAAAAAGTATGTAGCTTTGCTTCGGGCTGGGGTGAAACAAGGTATTTTCCAGCTGCAGATGAATGTAGTGGAAAGCAAGACATTGATTGCTGCTAAGGAACACCCTGAAAAATTCCCGCAGTTAGTGGTACGTGTTTGGGGATTTAGTGCATATTTTAATGATTTGCCAGATGAATATAAGGATGTTCTTATAGCCCGTGCTATTGAGAACGAGAAAGCGGCATAAAAACGATAACTAGGAGGTAAATAGATTGTGTTAAAAATAATCAAAAACTTTGCCAGGGAAAACAAGTTTTTAAATCCATATTATAAAATAGCCAAAGAACATAGAAGACTTTATGGAAAGTATCAATGGGAAAATCGTTCTAAATGCAGTAAGAAACTGTGCATAATTTTGGCAGGCTATAAAGAATACCTCTATCCGGCAGTCTTTGGGAGAATATTGAAGTATGCGCCATCGGATATGGATATATGCGTTTGCAGTTCAGGCATATATTCGGAGAAGCTATCGACCCTGTGTAAGGAGTATGGATGGTCGTACTTAAGTACAAAACGAAATCATGTGGCATTAATTCAAAATATAGCGATACGATTACATTCTAAGGCTGAATATATCTATAAATTGGATGAAGATATTTTTATAACAGCGAATTATTTTGAACATTTGATGGATGCATATAGACATGCAGAACAGGGAGATTATGTGCCTGGTGTACTTGCCCCGCTGATACCTGTTAATGGATATGGAAATTGCAGAGTGTTAGAGAAATTGGGATTATCTGCAGAGTATGAAAAAAGATTTGAACGTCCCAAATACCAATTGGGGCCGTTCAGAGAAATTGAAAAGAATCCGGAAGCGGTTCAGTTCATTTGGGGGAAGGGGAGAATTGTGCCCTCTATTGATGAAATAAACGCCCGTTTTGCGTCTGATCTTCTTGAGGAGCGTCCCTGCGCAATCCGATTTAGTATAGGGGCTATTTTGTTTAAGAGATCTTTTTGGAAAGAAATGGGATATTTTCCGGTAGGAATGGGGAAAGGTGCGGGCTTAGGTGGAGATGAGGTGGCATTATGTAATTTTTGCTGCATGTCATCTCAACCTTTGATGGTTTCTGAAAATGTTGTTGTCGGACACCTTTCTTTTGGCCCGACCAACCAAGCGATGAAAGAATACTTCCTATCTAATAAACAATTGTTTATGCCAAGCTAAACTGAAAAAATGGAGGGAAAATGGTGCAGAGAAGCATTAAGAAGAATTATGTATTTAACGTATTTTATCAGATTCTTACACTGATTACGCCGCTTGTAACTGCTCCATATTTATCGCGCGTTTTAGAACCGGACGGAGTTGGAAGAGTCAGTTTTGTAGAGTCAATTGTATCATATTTTTCTTTGTTTGCCGTTATGGGTATAAGCACCTATGGCCAACGTGAGATATCATATGTTCAGGATGATATCGAAAAACGTAGCAAAGCCTTCTGGGATACCAAGATTTTAGGGTTTTGTATATCTGGAATAGCAATTTTAGTATATGTGTTCTTTGCCCTGTTCCAGAAGGATAATTCTACGATTTACCTTATACTCACTTTTAACCTAGTTGCGAATTTCTTTGATATAACATGGTTTTTTCAAGGAATGGAGGACTTTGTAAAGACTGTTACAAGAAATGCTGTATTCAAAATTATCCAAATAATATACATCTTTTCATTTGTGAAGAGAAAAGAAGATATTTTGCTTTATGTATTGGGCATAGGCCTATTTTCGGCGCTTGGTAATCTGTCACTTTGGGCGTATCTTCCCAAATATATAAAACGAGTACATGTATCAGACCTGCGGCCGTTTAAGGATTTCAAAGTTGTGTGGTCATTGTTTATCCCTACAGTAGCTATTCAGATTTATACAGTTCTTGATAAGACGATGATAGGTTTGATTACAGACAGTTCCTATGAAAATGGTTATTATGAGCAAGCTCTGAAAATGTCAAAGATGTTGCTTGCACTTGTGACGGCGCTTGGTGCAGTAATGGTACCGAGAATAGGGTATTTGTTTGAAAAGGGGGATAAAGAAGATATCCGTCGATATATGTATCGCGGGTATAGGTTTGTTTGGTTTCTTGGAATTCCTATGTGTTTTGGCATAATCATGGTAGCCCCAAATTTTGTGCCTTGGTTTTTCGGAGCGGGTTATGATAAAGTTGTCCCGCTTCTGCAGATATTATCCCTGCTTATTCTTGCAATAGGCATTAACAACGTTACTGGTATTCAATATCTTATTCCGACCAAAAAGCAAAACATTTTCACTATGACGGTTATTATCGGAGCTGTTACTAATTTTTGTCTTAACATGGTACTGATTTATTTTTTTAAGTCAATCGGTGCAGCGTTCGCTTCCGTAACGGCAGAGTCAATTATTGCAATAGTTCAGCTGATCATTGTCAGAAAGGAACTTTCGCCAGCACAAGTAATAAAAGAGGGAATTCATTATTATATCGCAGGTGTAATAATGGTTTTGGTTTTGATACCAATAACGAAGCTTCTTACGCCGTCTGTATTTCATAGCATAGTGATTGCGCTAAGCGGAGCGTTGGTTTATTTTCTGGTCCTGTTGCTCGAAAAGGATGAGTTTTTGCTATCAAATATTAAGATGGTAACAAACAGGCTGATAAAACGGTGAAATAATGAACGATAAAGCTCTTGTGACAAATATACAGAGGTTTTCATTACATGACGGTCCAGGTATAAGAACAACCGTATTTTTGAAGGGTTGTTCGATTCACTGCCCATGGTGTGCAAATCCTGAAAATCTTCTTCCACATCCTGAGGAATATATGAAAGATGGCAAAAAAGGCATATATGGAGAATTCCTGTCGTGCGATGAGATTTATAACGAAATCATCAAAGACAGAACTTTTTACGATCAATCAGATGAAAGTGATGAGCTTGGCCTTCAACGTGGCGGTGTTACATTTTCAGGCGGAGAACCGCTTTTGCAGTTTGACGTGCTTGAACCGCTTCTCGCCAGGTTAAAGGATGAAAAAATACATATCTGTGTGGAAACGTGCCTTTTTGTACCGGCGGATAAGTTATCTATTGCGTTAAAATATGTAGATCTGTTTTATGTTGATATCAAAATACTTGATGAAGATAAATGTAAAAATATCCTTGGAGGAAATTTAAAACGGTATATGTCTAACTTAGACTTTCTGCTTTCTACCCCTCAATCTGTAGTGTTTAGGGTTCCGATAATAGGAGGATATACTGATGACGAAAAAAATATTGCAAATATTCGCAACATCGTTCTGAAGCATAATCCTAAAAAAATAGAACTCATCAAGGAACATAATCTTGGGAAAAATAAATATATTTCACTTGGCAAGGAGCCATTGGAATTGAACAAGATTACGGATGAAGATATGGAATATATCAAATTACAATTATTTGATGCCACGGGATTGCATGTTGAGATTTGTAAAGTCTGAAAGTAAACTTGAGTATTATTATACGCATCATTCTTATTGCGCGGTTTTGGAGGTAAAATATCACAAGGAAAAACGGGGGGAGTTGAATGATGAAGGGCTCAGAAAACCGCCAAAATCAAGGGCTGGAGTTTCCGAATAGGTATTTTTGAGGAGGGGAGTATTCTAATTCGGCAGAGGTAATGCACTAGTCAACAAATTTTGGACACAAAATTATAAAAATTATTCAGTTACATTGAGAATCTGTACAACCCGTACGC
>CANQDA010000029.1 GCA_947591155.1 uncultured Lachnospiraceae bacterium | reverse complement strand
CCTCGTAATATCCCACCAGAAATAAGAAAACAGCGTCTCTCCCTCTTCATCCTTCACCAGACATTTCAGACAGCCGTCGTCCCAAAGCTCCGTTTCCTTAGAATAGAGTTCCGTCAGCAGCTTTGCTGTTTCATCCGCATGGTCTTTCTCGCAGGTGAACAGGTAATCCTCCCACTCCGGCTCGTCAAGCTGTTTGCCCTTTTCCTGCCTGTATGGACTCAGGTCAAATTGGTCGCTGAAGCTTTCCTCTATGCAAAGCTGTCCGTATGTATCATCAATATAATTGAAATAATCTGAAGCGTGGAAATTTCCGTCGCCCTTTTCGACTAGACCATACAAGCGCTCATATGCCCGGAACTGCCTTCCCTGCTCATCCTGAAACGCATAGGTCCACATATGTACGCATCCTGCTCCTTCTGCCTCGACTTCCTTTGTCTCAAATTTCGTCGACAGCAGTTCAAATTCCTGATGATACCTTTCACTCAGTGTATCCATCACTGCTCTCTGCGCATGAATGTTGTATTTATCATAGAAAAAATATCTTGACAGGAAAAACCAGATTCCGCCGCAGCAAGTGACGATTCCAACAAGAATAATCAGGATGATCGTCTTCTTTTTACTCTTCAAAATCGTCCCTCCTCGTCAAAAGATCATGGCTTCTTTTGCGCTTGCATACCACCAAACGGCGGATGAAATCTGTCACTCAATAATTGCGCTTTGGATTTTTGTCCCAAATGTTCGTATGAATCTTTCTAAAGAAACTCCACATGCCCGTCTTCCAGATGATAAACAGCCCCGACAACCTGAAGCCCCTCTTCTTCCATATGCCCGGCGTTGATACTGCTGTCGATCTGCTCGACGCTTCTCTTCACATTCAGACAGCACGCCTCATATTCGTCTTTTTCATTCCCGACCGCCAGAGATATCTCATCGGTAATAGATTTGATATATCCGTCCGCATCATGATCCATAGCCGCCTTCACCGCTCCGCATTGCGTGTGTCCAAGCACCACTGCCAGCCGGCATCCCAGATGCTCCGCGGCATACTCCACACTTCCCAGCTGCTGCTCGTCGACCACGTTGCCTGCAACCCGGATCACAAAGAGGTCTCCGATTCCGGCACAGAATATCGCTTCCGGGATCTCCCTGGAATCAGAACACGCCAGAACGATCGCATACGGCTTCTGCCCATTCTCAGAGGTATATTTCCTCCTCTCAGGAGAGATATCTCCCGGATTCGTCTGGGATTCCATATATTCTTCATTCCCGGCTTTCAGTTTTTCCAGTGCGTCCTCTGCGGAAATACTTTCATCCGCATACGGTTCCCTCTCCTCGCCGGAAGCAGTCACAGAGGACACCGGGAAATGGGCCGTCGTCAGTACCGCGCCTAATATGCCGATAAACGCCGCAATACACACACAGATCGCTCTCTTTGTTTTCATTTTCCTCTCCCTTCAACGCTTTGGCATCCTACACTCATTTACTCTTCAATAGTTCCCGAGGATCTTCATGTTGATGGCTTCCTCCCGGATGCCACGCAGCGCATTCTTCACGGCGCTGTCGTTCAGATTCCCGTCAAAGTCCACGAAGAAGCGGTACTCCCAGTTCTGTCCCGGGATCGGCCGCGATTCGATCTTGCTCATATTCACGTTGTTGTAGATAAAGTGCGACAGAATGTTGTACAACGCGCCGCTGTAATGCGGCACCTCAAAGCAGATGCTGATCTTCTTCGCGTCGCGCCGGAAGATTCTCTGGTTCGTAACGATGATGAAGCGCGTCGAATTTGCCTTGTTGTAGTAGATATGATCCGCCAACACTTCCAGCCCGAAATACTCCGCAGCAAAATAGCTCGCCACCGCCGCCTGCGTCGGGTCCTTGTCCTCAGCCACCTTCTTGGCCGCGCGCGCCGTGTTGTCGAACGGAATCTGTTGCCACTCCCTGTGACGGTCCAGATATTCCTCGCATTGAGAGAGTGCCTGCTGATGCGAGTACACTTTTTTGATCTGCGAGAGTTCCGTCCCCGGCAGACCGAGCAGTGCGTGCTCACACTTGATGACCTGCTCCCCGACGATGTAATTCTCAAAATTTACCAGAAGGTCATAATTGTCCGCAACGATACCGGCGGATGAATTCTCAATCGGCAGCACCGCATAGTCCGCCGCGCCCTCCGCGATCGCCTCCATCGCGTCGCGCCATTTTCGCACGTTGAAACAGTTGACGTCCTTGCCGAAGTACTCCCTCATCGCCGCGTGGCTGTACGCACCCTCCACACCCTGATAGACGACGCGGATATTCTCCCGCTCGATGTCGTCCACCGCGATGAACGGCAGTCTCCCGGCCGCGCCCCGCTGCGCCAGAAGCTGGTACTGCAGCTTACGGCTCATGGACATGATCTGCTGAAACAGCTCCTGCACGCCGTGCTTGCTGAAATCGTCGTGTACAAGCCCCGTCAGCGTCCGGATCTTCTCATTCTCCCTGTCCTTATCGAACACCTTTTTGCCGTTGGCGATCTTGAACGCCGCGACGTCCTCGCTGATCTGCAGCCGCTCCTCGAACAGCTTCACGATCTGCTCGTCGATCACGTCGATCTCTTCTCTCAGCTCTAATAAATCCTTCATGTATCCTCCTCTTCCACTTGCCGGGATTTCTTCCCCTCTACTTTACCCGCTGTCCTACGATACGCTTTTGTGCCATCTATCTCCGTGCAGTAGCCATCTCTGTTTTATCTGTTACCCTACGATACGCTTTTCTTCATGCTACTCTACGGCATCCCTTGGCGCATATTCAATTTCCTGTATACATTCGCACGTCCCGCTCTACCTCCGCCAGAAACGACAGCGACCCAAACGCCAGGATCACGTCATCCGGCCCTGCCATCTGAAAGCACCTGCGTACCGCCTCTGAGATACTTCCCACGGCCTCGACCGATGGATTCACCCTGCGCACCGCCTCTGCAAGCTCCTGAGCGGGAAGCGCGCGAGGATTGTCCGGCATCTCCACCGCGAAGATATGCTCCGCAAGTCCGGCGGTAATCTCTATGATTTTATCATACTCTTTGTCAGAAAACACCCCAAAGATGTAATATTTTTTCCGATTCGGAAAATAATCCTCGATGGATCGCCGCAGCACCGCCGCTGCGTCCGGGTTGTGCGCCCCGTCGATAATCACGAGCGGATCTCTGTGTATGACAGAAAAACGCCCCTTCCACTCGGTTTTTCGCAGGCCCTCTTTCACAACGATATTGGAAATCTCATAACCATACTGCCGCAGGATACCGATGCACTCCAGAGCAAGCGCCGCGTTCTCTCTCTGGTGCGGCCCCGCCAACGCAATCTCTACACGCCCGAAAGGCTCGTATGTGAAACTCTGAAAACCAACCGGACATACATAATCCTTTTCGGATAATCTGCCCTCATTTCCATCCATGCCGCATCGACTGTTCTCTGCCTGTTCACAAATTTCTCCGAAAATGTTCTCCTGCACATCCGCGATCTTCTCCGGGCGCACGAACGTACACGCACAGCTCTTCGAGGCCGCTTCCTTTCGGATCACCTGCTCCGCCTCTGGCAACTGCCGCGCCGACACCACCGGAACACCAGGCTTCAAGATCCCTGCCTTGTTCCACGCAATCTCGGCCAGCGTATCCCCGAGAAACTCCATGTGGTCCATACTGATCGAGGCCAGCACCGTGAGCACGGGAGTCCGAATAATATTTGTTGCATCCAGCCTTCCGCCCATACCGACCTCAAGCAGCACCAGATCACAGGCGCACTTCTTAAAGTACAGCAGGGAAATTGCCGTCTCCACCTCAAACACGGTCGGAAGCTTCATCCCCCGACGTCTCATCTCCTCGTATGCCGCGGAAGCCATCGACGCGCACTCGGCAAAGTCATCCCTGCTGATGTATCCTGTTTCTGCCTGACATTCTTTGGAATTCTGCTCTGCCACAGGATTCTGCTCTTCCTCGGTCTGTGCAGCGTGGATGTTGTATCCGACTCCCACCTGTATCCGTTCCCGGTAAGAAAACAGCGTCGGTGAGATGTACCTCCCGACCGTATACCCTGCCTCCTGCAGCACGGTATAGAGATAAGCCAGCACCGAACCTTTCCCGTTCGTCCCCGCGATATGAATGAATTTCAGTTCATCCTGCGGGTTGCCGAGCAGCCCCAACAGATTTGTGATCGTCTCCAACCCCAGCTCGGTACCTTTCACAGATACCTGGTCAATAAATTGTCTCGCCTCTTTGTAGTTCATTCCATCCTCCATCGCTGTCAGTCATCGGCTGCCCGGACTGCAGTGGACTACATGAATTTCGAGGACACCGCAGAACCGCGGCGTCCCCGTTTTCAGTCACTTCTTCTTCAATTGTTCCAACATCTGCTCCACCGTCATCCGGGTGATCGGATGACGCTTCCAGGGAGCGATCTGTCGGAGCGGCTCGAGGACAAATTCCCGCAGGTGCATTTCCACATGCGGAAGGATTAGCTCCTCCGTCTCCAGGATCAGATCGTCATACATTAGGATATCGAGATCCAGCGTCCTCGGCCCCCAGTGGATCACACGCTCACGCCCTGCGTCCTGTTCTATCTCATGAAGTCGATTCAGCAGCTCCTGCGGGGTCAACAAAGTCCGCAGGCTCAGGCACGCGTTCAGGAAATCGTCCTGCTCCACGCCGCCGTACGGCTTCGTACAAAGATAATCCGACACGCGAAGCAGCTCGCAGCCCCCCGTCCCGGAGATCGCCTTCACTGCGCCATCCAGATATGCCTTCTTATCCCCCATATTTGAACCGAGCCCCAGATACGCGGTATGCCATCCGCGCGTAATCTTCACCGACACGGTCTCCAGCGGAAGTCCGACCGGTGCCCAGGGCTTCTTCAATTCGAGTGTCACCGCTTGCAGATGCTCCGTATGAAGCAAAAGTTCCTTCGCAAGCTGCTCCGCCGCAGTCTCGATCAGCCGATATGTGTTCTTTTGCAGATACTCCGTGACAACGTGGCTCACAGTCCCATAGTCGATCGACTGCGCAAGGTCGTCCGCCATCCCGGCTTTGCGCGTGTCCGTGTAAAGCTCTGCCGTCACCAGGAATTTCTGGCCGAGTTTATTTTCCTCCGGATAGACGCCGTGTCTGGCGAACACCTCCAGATTTTGAATGGTAATCCTGTCGAATTGTTGCAGATCCATATTTTTCTCCGTAAATGTTGCTTTATTCCGCTGGCATGCCCTCCGCCATGACTGCCTGTGCCATTTTCACTGCCCGGTAGTTCTCTTTCACGTCATGTACCCGGATAAACGAGGCCCCTTGCAGTACGCTGATCACGGTGATCGCCAGTGTACCCTCCAGGCGCTGATCAGAAGGCAGATCAAGCGTCAGACCGATCACCGATTTGCGCGACGCAGCCATGAGCAGCGGATAACCCAGCTCTCTCAGCTCCTTCAGTCGATGGATCACGGTGAGGTTATGTTCATAGTTCTTGCCGAATCCCACGCCCGGATCCAACACGATCTGATCAGGGCGTACGCCCGCATCCAGTGCGATCCTCACGGACTCCCGCAGATCACTTTTCACATCCTCCATAAAGTTCCCGTAAACCGGCTCCCGGCGGTTATGCATCAGACAGCAGGGCACGTGATAGCCCGCAGCGAGCCCTGCGACCCGGCAGTCATAGCGAAAGCCCCAGATATCGTTGACCAGATCCGCTCCTGCCTCCAGCGCAGCCTCTACGACCTCGCCCTTATAGCTGTCGATGGATACCGGAATGTCAAAGTTCTCTTTTACCATCCGGATCATCGGTACCACACGCGCGATCTCCTCCTCCGCAGGAATCCGGACATGTCCCGGCCTCGTCGATTCTCCTCCGATATCAATAATCGCGGCCCCTTCCGAGATCATCTCTCCCACATGATCCTGCGCACGCTTAATATCGGTCCACTTTCCCCCGTCCGAGAATGAGTCCGGCGTGACGTTCAGGATCCCCATGAGATAACAGCCGCGCTCTGTGTCAAATACCCTGTTCCCTATTTTCATGTCCTGCTCCGTTCCTGCATATTCCGCACCGGGCCGTTCTGTGCCCGTCCATATCGTCTTGCATGTCTTGCCACGTTTTATCGTCACACGCGGCAGATCACCTCTGCCCCATCAGCCGCGCAATCTCATGTTCTTTTTCGTCCGATCCCAGTTGCACTGCCCCTCAGCCGGACAGGCAAAACAACAGCGCGAGCGCTTGTCCGCCCGGAAGATCAGCCCGGGCAGCCCATCGTCGTCCCGGATACCGGGATCCCGATGAGCCAGGATCGCACGCAGGATCTGATCCGTCTCGTCGACGGAAAATCCACACTCCGGCAGAATCCTCTGTGCGAGGCGCGCGCTCGCCTCCTGATGAGGAAACTGCTCTGTATATTGCAGATAGCGTCCGATATCGTGCAGCAATGCGGCGGCGTAGATCATATATTTGGGAATACCGGCCTCTGTCTCCAGATTTTCTATGAGGGCAAGGCGGGCAACGTCGAGCAGATGGCTGTAATCATGTTTGCAGAAAATCCGATCCTGCTCCAGACGTTCATTCTCCCGAAGCCCCTCCTGAAACAAAGGATGATCCCAGATGCGCTGGACTCTCCTGTCGAGTCCCTCTTTCGCGCCCGTCTCCACCAGCTGTTCCCGAAGTTCCTCACGCTCTGCCATACCGCTCACCCCTGCTGCCTGAGCATCCGGTAAAAAGTCGCCTGAAGAGAATCGTTTCCCTCAAAAACGCCGCGCGTCACTACTGTCACGGTCTTCGCCCCCGGCTTCTTCACCCCGCGCATCGTCATGCACATATGCTCAGCCTCGATCAGCACCATTACGCCCTTCGGCTTCAGCTCCTTCATAAAGACATCAGCGACCTGTGTCGTCAGCCTCTCCTGCAGCTGGAAGCGTCTCGCATAAACCTCCACAGTCCGCGCGATCTTACTCAGCCCGACCACCTCGCCGTCCGGTATGTACGCGACAGCAGCATTGCCGTAAAACGGCAGCATATGATGCTCACAGAAGGAGTAAAAGCGTATGTCCTTCTCCAGAACCATATCGTTGCTGTCGACGTGAAAGCGCTTCGCCAGATGTACTGCGGCATCCTCCGTATATCCTCCTGCCAGGTCACGGTACATCCGCGCGATCCTGTCCGGCGTCTCCAGAAGGCCCTCGCGATTCACATCCTCTCCGATCCCTTCCAGTATCAGGCGCACTCCCTGTTTGATTTTCTCCTCATCCATAGTAAACCTCCACAAGCTCTGAAACAAGCCAATCGCAAATGGAACGCCCGATGCTCTGCAAATTTCCGCATAACAAAGCGCCTCCACAATGTGGCTCTGAACAATGGGCTGATAAATAATACTCCCTCCACATTATGAGACGCTCTCATACTGTAGCAACGGGTGCGGAAAATGTATCGCAAACCCAATTTCTGACGGGCTTTTCGGTTCAGGGCGACTCCCCAGCCGCTGACAACTTAACGCACAAATTCCTACTTCGCTATTATTTATTTAAGCTGATTATAGCATATCGCTTCTATATTGCAAGCAAAATCTTTAGACGCGCACAGATACGCAGATTCTTATTCTACATTCACGTTGAGCTTGATCTTCTCCTGATTGAACGAGTTGGTGAGCGTGACTGTCGTCTTCCCTTTCTTTTTTCCTTGTATCGTCAGCGTATATGTCGTCCCCTTTCCCTTTTTCCATTTGCAGGAAACGGTCTTTTTATTCTTGATCTTATATTTGAGCTCCAGCTTTTTCCCGCATGTCACGGTCACGGTCTCCTTCTTTCCCTTTGCCACACTCAGCTTTGAGGAAGAAACAGTAAACACCTTTTTAACTGTCACGCGACATGTATAGGTCTTTCCTCCGGTCTTGACACGAATATTCACCGCTCCGGGCTTTTTAGCCGTCACCATCCCTTTGGCGTTCACCGTTGCCACCTTGGGATCCGATGAGGACCAGTTCTGCTTACCGCTCTTTGCATTCTTCAGGCTCAGGGACAGCTTTTGCCCCGGATAGAGCACAGCCGATTTCTTATTCAATTTCGCATCGGTCTTCCTTGTTTCCTGCTTCTTATTTCCCGTTTTTTGCTTTTTGTTTCCCGTTTTTTGTTTCTTGTCTCCCGTTTTTTTCTTCTTGTTTTCTGTTTCCTGTTTCTTATTCCCTGTTTTCTGTTCCTTCTTGGAACTCTCATTTTTCTTGCTATCCGAAAGAGCGGGAATTGAAGTTTCATACTGATGACCGCAGTTTTCGATCTGACAGGTGTATACCTTGGTTCCGGCCTTCCCGGGGGCCGGCTCTACACTGACCACTCCATCGTCGTATTTATGAGAGCAAGTCACGTTTACCTTTATCTTGACCGAGGCCCTCACCGAACCGGACATAAGCAGATTGCATGTCACGGTACCCGTTCCCGGCTTTCTCGCATATATGCCGACTTTACAGTGCCCGGGAGCACTGATCCCGCTTCCCCAATAATCTGCATAGCAACATTCGCTATCCGAACGGAATCCTAAATTGTATGATCTTACGCCGCCCGTATCAAACTCGAGCTGCACCATCGCCGAACCCTGAATCGCAAGATCCAACGATACAGAGGATGGGCTCGCCGTCATACTTCCCGTACTCCCGGAACCGCCTCCGGACCCGCTTATATAAATTGTAAAATCGGTGAACCCCTCTCGCATATAGGACGCCCCGCCAAAAGAGTCCACATAATAGTAATCGCAGTATATGATAACCGGAGAGGAGAAATATTGATTCACACGGATCCTGCAATATGAATCGGTATGTTGCGTAATCTCCACCGCCTGATAATTGCTGCTCGTCCAGTTTACTGCCCTCAGCGCGTATCTGGACGGGATATTGCTGTAAAGCGTCTTCTCCTCGCCCACTGCAAGTGTATAGCTGCCGGATGCGGACGCCGACAGCGAAAAAACTGACAATCCCGCGCAGAAGACAAGCGCCAGTACGAATCCATAAAGCTTCCCGATTTTATTCTTCATAAACACCTTCTCCTTTCCTGAAATACTCTAATTTTACTATATTATATCCATATCTTGCCGTCAAGAAATAAAAAAATATTTTTATTCCATCTTGTGTTTCATATCTGGAACCCAATACATAGAAAGAATTGCATTCGGAGATAATATAGACAGCTATCGAAATTTTCTTTTTCAAAAATCTCTGCATATGAAAGGAGCTTTTATGCGATCGAAATTTATCCGTTGCGGCATGTACGGCTGGTGCATCGAGGTTCTCTGGACCGGCCTGCACTCTCTTGCCAGACACGATCCGAAGCTGATGGGTTTTTCGTCCCTGCGAATGTTCCCTATCTATGGCATGGCCTCGGCGATCGGTCCGCTTTCCGCGCATCTGAAACGCTTCGGAGCCGTCACGCGCGGACTCATCTATATGCTCGGCATCTACGCCGTGGAATTCACCTCCGGCAGTTATCTGAAAAAGAAGGGATGCTGCCCCTGGGACTACAGCGATTCTCCATACCATGTGAATGGAGTGATACGACTCGACTACGCCCCGCTGTGGTTTCTGACCGGATTATTTTATGAAAGAACGATGACAGGCTGAGTCATAACTTGCATAACCCTCTGCCACCGGATGCTCCGCCGTTACTGTCCACTATCATTTTCTTATGGACTCAGCAGCAAGTGCTTCGTCCTGAACCAGCCATCTTCTCTGCCATCTCTGCTGCATCCCGAATGATGCCCTCGTCGAAGCCCATCAGCGCGAGCAGGCGGATCGCGTTGCGGGTCATCGCCCTTCCCTCGCGCAGGCGATAGTCGAAGCGGATCGCATCATCCGTGACCTCCTCCTCGAAGTGACAATTCCGGTAGATATCCTCGAGGATCCAGGTCAGCTCGATGTCGTGCGTCGCCGCCATACACATCAGCTTCTTACCAGCCATCCATTTCAGAATCTGCGACGAGGCGGAGACGCGCTCGACCGTATTCGTCCCGCGCAGTACCTCGTCTACGCAGCAGAGCACCGGCGGCTCCTCTCCCGCGGTGTCCAGAATCCGTTTGAGCGAGCGGATCTCGACCATGTAATAGCTCTCCTCACTCATAATGTCGTCGCGCAGTGCCATCGACGTGAATACGCGAAAATATCGTCCCTCATACTCCTTCGCGAACACCGTGTGGATCGTCTGGGCGAGGAGCGACTGCAGCGCCGCGGTCTTTAAGAACGTGGACTTGCCGGACGCGTTGGAACCGGTCAGCAGGACGCACTTCTTCGTGTCGATCGAGTTTGCGACCGGCTCATCGATCAGCGGATGGTACATCTCCACAGCGCGGAAACGGATCTCACCTTCCTCGTGGAGCAAAGGAAGCGCGTGCTCCGGATACAGTTCACGAGTCGATGCGACCGCGATCGCGGCCTCAACCTGCCCCATCTCCTCCACAAAGAACTCAAATCGCGAGAGCTTCTTCGCGATCTCTTTCACTACCGCGTGGAACTGAATCAGGTCGACATGGAACAGATTGTTCAGATAGACGAACAGTAAGCTCTCGATCCCCGTCCCCTCGCCCGCGAGCAACATCCACATATTCCGGCGCAGCTTCCCGAACTCCCCGACATAGGATTTGATCTCATCCTTTTGAAGACCCGGCACATCATACTTCACGATTCCCTCCGCCGCACGCAGGATCTTCTCCAGCGCGATGCAGGACGTGATGTACGGAGCGACCGGTCGCTTATATTTCTCGTAAGTCCAGATACTTAAGACCAGCGCGGCCAGCAGCAGGAGAATACCCGGCTGCGGCGCGACGAGCAACACTCCGACCGACGCGAGAAGCAAGGCGATCATCGCGTAGTGGATCAGCGGGCTCCCGAGCCCAACCGACGCAAGATTATAGATATAATCGAAGATCGAGCTTTTCCCGCTCCTGCCGAGCTTCGAAAAGAAATACTCCATCTCCTCGCGTTCCGCCGTGTGCGCGCGAAACCACGAGACAAGCCGCTCAAATTTCTCAAGCGGCTCCCTTTTCATCTGCGGAGTGCGCAGCAGATAGTACAGATAGCTCTCGCCCAGAAACGAGCGCGTGTGATTCAGGCACAGAAACACCCGATCCATATCCAGATCGTTCCAGGTGATGTCGTCGATCTGAAAAGCATCCGTCTTTCGGTTGACATAATATCTCCCAATGTTCTCAAATTCCGCAAGCCCGTACTCCTGCTCGGGAGGCTGTCCCCACTCCCGGCGGATCTTGCGCATCATGTCCCTGTGATTTTTCCATCTATAGTAAAAATACAGCGCGAGATATGCCAAAAGAACGAAGAGAATCATACCGGCCGCATTTAGTAACGTGTGGATATCATAATTTGCGTAATCACCCATCTGCATCATCCTCTTTCTCCTGTAAAATCAATGATCAACGCAGCTCCATCCTCTTCTCATACCCTCTGTACACCGCGAACGACAGAGCCACCGTCAGCACGTCCGCCGCCGATTGCGACCAGACGATCCCGTTGATGCCGATCAGACGGTTCAGTATGAAAAGCATCGGGATGTTGAACACCGCCCAGCGCATGACGCCGAGAAAAAGCGCGTAGCCGCCCTTGCCGAAGCCGTTGAACAGATACACATGGAAGAAGCTCAAAAACATCAGCGGCGTCGCGAGGACACGGATGCGCAGGAACACGGTGCCGAGCGCCACGGTCTGCGCGTCGCCGATGAAAATATGCATGATCGGTCCCGCGAAGATCTCATACAGCGCGACGCTCACCGCCGCACAGACCAGACCCAGTTTCATGGAATAGCGCTTTGTCTCATTCATGCGCCCGTAATTTTTTGCCGAATAATTGTAGGCGATGATCGGCATCATGCCCTGACAAATCCCGATGCCGACGTTCAGCGGCAGTCGCTCCACCTTCAGCACGATGCCGACGGCCGCGAGCGCGATGTCGTTGTAACCGGACATCAGCCGGTCGATCACGATATAGTCAAGATCGAACAGCAGCGTCGCGATCGCCGAGGGCAGGCCGACGCCGAAGACCTCCGCTATACTTCGCCTCGTCGGCAGCACATGCGGGGCGCTCAGCCGCAGCACCGTATTCCTGCGCATCCGAAACAGCACGACGATAAAATAAGTGCAGGCGATGCAGTTGGACAGGAAGGTCGCCGCACCCGCACCGACGATCTCCATGCCATCGGGTAACAGCACGAACATGAACAGCGGATCCAGCGCGATGTTAATCAGCCCACCCATCGTGATACCGAAGCCCGCCTTCTTCGACTCCCCGACGCTGCGGATCAGCATGGACAGCGTGTTCGACAGCACTGTCGGCACGGCCCCGCAGACGATCACGAAGAATGCGTAGCTGCTCGCATAGCGGTAGGTGTCCTCCCCCGCCCCGATCTGGATCATCAGCGGACGCATGAAAATCAGCACGCTCAGGGAAAACAGCGCGGAGAGCGCCACGCTCAGATAGACGCAAAAGCTGTATACCCTTCCCGCCTCCTCCGGCTGTTTTCTTCCGAGAAGTCGCGAGATCAGCGCGCCTCCGCCCGAGCCCGCAAGCCCGGCCAGCGACGCCGTGATATTGAAGATCGGCAGGATCAGCGACGCGCCCGCCACCATATACGGATCGTTCGTGCGCCCGACGTAGAACGTGTCCGCCATGTTGTAGATCAGCACGATGAGCTGGCTGATGATCGTGGGGATCGCCATCGTCCGCACGGCCCGCGCGACCGGCATCCGCTCAAATATGTCTATGTTGTGATTGCTGTTTCCGTCCATCCTATACGTTCTCTCTCATATCTTATTTTTTTCATGAAAAGCCGGAAATCCTGAGCAGATTCCCGGTTGTCCCGAATGATTATGGATTATAGCATAAGGCAAAGAAAATGTATAGATTATAAATCATTTCATGGCTTTATTGTTATCGGTCATTATGGAATTTATGAGTGCAACAAATTGATGATTAATTGCAACAAAATATTGCTTTGAAAAGGCTTTACACCATAAATCTGATCTGCTATAATATGTCCTACAAAACGGCAGAAAGGAGTGGTTAAGTGACAAATGAAGAATTATTAATTGCCATCTCCAGTATGATGGACGAAAAGTTGGACGCCAACTTAACACCAATGAAGAACGATATATCTGAGCTGAAAAACGACATGGCCGCCATAAAGAACAAAGTTTCTGTCCTCGATACCAAGGTCGCTGCCCTCGATGCTAAGGTCGCTGCCCTCGATAACAGGGTCACTGCCCTCGATGCCAAGGTCGCTGTCCTCGATACCAAGGTCGCTGCCCTCGATACCAAGGTCGTTGTCCTCGATACCAAGGTTACGAAGATTCAGCTGGACCTGGAAAGCGACATTCGCCCAAGACTGCAGAATGTCGAAGCGTGCTATATTGATACATACAAGAGATATCTGCAAGATTCCGAGCGAATGGAGACAGCCTTTGAAGATATTGTGATGCTGAAAACGGTTGTCGCAGATCACAGCGAAAAATTGAAGTACGTAAGTTAGGATATGAAACCACAAAAGAAAAAGCAGGTACAAGTTCTCACCTTCTGTCAGGACTTTGTACCTTTTTATTTTTCCATATTTTCGAAAAATCCTTGTGATTTCCTCATTTTCCTATATAATGGTTAGTTAGAATACAAAATAAAATAACATCAGGAGGATACAGGAATGCCAAAGAGAACGGATATACACAAGGTGCTCATCATCGGCTCCGGTCCGATCGTGATCGGTCAGGCCTGTGAGTTCGACTACTCCGGCACACAAGCCTGCAAGGCCCTACGTAAGCTCGGCTACGAGATCGTGCTGGTGAACTCCAACCCGGCCACGATCATGACCGACCCGGAGATCGCGGACGTCACCTATATCGAACCTTTAAATGTCGAGCGTCTGGAGCAGATCATCCGGAAGGAACGTCCGGACGCCCTGCTGCCGAACCTGGGCGGACAGTCGGGTCTGAACCTCTGCGCGGAGCTGAACAAGGCCGGGATCCTGGGCAAGTATAATGTAAAGGTAATCGGCGTGCAGGTAGACGCGATCGAGCGCGGCGAGGACCGCATCGAGTTCAAGAACGCGATGAACGCCCTCGGCATCGAGATGGCCCGTAGCGAGGTCGCCTACAGCGTGGACGAGGCGCTCTCCATCGCAGACAAGCTGGGCTACCCGGTGGTGCTTCGTCCCGCCTACACGATGGGAGGCGCAGGCGGCGGCCTGGTCTACAACCGCGAGGAGCTGCAGGTGGTCTGCGCGCGCGGCCTGCAGGCAAGCCTTGTCGGACAGGTGCTCGTCGAGGAGTCCGTGCTCGGCTGGGAGGAGTTGGAGCTCGAGGTCGTGCGCGACGCGGACAACAACATGATCACCGTCTGCTTTATCGAGAACATTGACCCGATGGGCGTCCACACGGGCGATTCCTTCTGCTCCGCCCCGATGCTCACGATCTCGGAGGAGACGCAGAAACGTCTGCAGGAACAGGCCTACCGCATTGTGGAGTCCGTACAGGTGATCGGCGGAACGAACGTGCAGTTCGCGCACGATCCGAAGACCGACCGCATCGTCGTCATCGAGATTAACCCGCGCACCTCCCGTTCCTCCGCCCTGGCCTCCAAGGCGACCGGCTTCCCGATCGCCCTGGTCTCCGCCATGCTGGCTTCCGGGCTTACACTTGCGGATATCCCCTGCGGCAAATACGGAACTCTGGACAAGTACGTGCCGGACGGCGACTATGTCGTCATCAAGTTCGCCCGCTGGGCGTTTGAGAAATTCAAGGGCGTCGAGGACAAGCTCGGCACGCAGATGCGCGCGGTCGGCGAGGTCATGAGCATCGGCAAGACCTACAAGGAAGCGTTCCAGAAGGCGATTCGCAGTCTGGAGACCGGACGCTACGGTCTCGGTCACGCGAAGAATTTTGACACTCTTACAAAGGAACAGCTCATGCAGAAGCTCATCACCCCTTCGAGCGAACGCCACTTTGTGATGTACGAGGCGCTGCGCAAGGGCGCGACTGTTGACGAACTTCACGAGACCACACATGTGAAGAAATGGTTCATTGAGCAGATGAAAGAACTGGTCGAGGAGGAAGAACTGCTGCTTCAGTCCAAGGGGTCCCTGCCCGCGGACGAGCTGCTGATCACCGCCAAGAAGGACGGCTTCTCGGACAAGTACTTAAGCCAGCTTCTGGAGATCCCGGAGACGGACGTCAGAGAGCGCCGCATTTCCCTCGGCGTCGAGGAAGCCTGGGAGGGCGTGCATGTGAGCGGCACGCAGGATTCCGCCTACTACTATTCTACCTACAACGCGCCGGACAAGAATCCGGTGAACACGGACAAGCCGAAGGTGATGATCTTAGGCGGCGGCCCGAACCGTATCGGCCAGGGCATCGAGTTTGACTACTGCTGCGTGCACGCGTCGCTCGCCTTAAAGAAGCTCGGTTTCGAGACGATCATCGTCAACTGCAACCCGGAGACGGTTTCCACCGACTACGACACCTCCGACAAGCTGTATTTCGAGCCCCTCACTCTGGAGGACGTGCTCAGCATTTATAAAAAGGAAAAGCCTCTGGGCGTGATCGCGCAGTTCGGCGGACAGACCCCGCTGAATCTGGCGGCCGATCTGGAAAAGAACGGTGTGAAGATTCTCGGCACCTCCCCGTCCGTCATCGATCTGGCGGAGGATCGCGATCAGTTCCGCGCTATGATGGAAAAGCTTGACATCCCGATGCCGGAATCCGGCATGGCGACTACCGTTGACGCGGCGCTCTCGATCGCCGCGAAGATCGGCTATCCGGTGATGGTCCGCCCGTCCTACGTGCTCGGCGGACGCGGCATGGAGGTCGTCTACGACGACGAGAGCATGACTGAATATATGCAGGCCGCCGTCGGCGTGACCCCGGACCGTCCGATTTTGATCGACCGCTTCCTGAACCACGCGATGGAGTGCGAGGCGGACGCGATCAGCGACGGAACGCACGCTTTCGTTCCCGCCGTCATGGAGCACATCGAGCTGGCCGGCGTCCACTCCGGCGACAGCGCCTGCATCATCCCGAGCGTCCACATCTCGGATGAGAATGTGGCGACGATCAAGGAATACACCCGCAGGATCGCGGAGGAGATGCACGTGCGCGGTCTGATGAACATGCAGTACGCGATCGAGAACGGAAAGGTCTTCGTGCTGGAGGCCAATCCGCGCGCGTCCCGCACCGTGCCGCTGGTATCCAAGGTATGCAACATCCGCATGGTGCCGCTGGCGACCGAGATCATTACCTCGGAGCTGACCGGACGCCCATCGCCCGTACCGGCGCTGAAGGAGCAGGAGATTCCGAACTACGGCGTGAAGGAAGCGGTGTTCCCGTTCAATATGTTCCAGGAGGTAGACCCGATCCTCGGGCCGGAGATGCGCTCCACCGGCGAGGTGCTCGGCCTCTCCCGCTCTTACGGCGAGGCTTACTACAAGGCGCAAGAGGCGACGCAGTCCCCGCTTCCGCTTGAAGGAACCGTACTGATCTCCGTGAACCGCAAGGACAAAGCGGAGGTCGTGGATGTCGCGAGGAAGTTCGCGGAGTGCGGTTTCTGCATCGTGGCGACCGGCAACACCTGCGATCTCATCAATGAGGCCGGTATCCCTGCCGAGAAAGTGAAGAAACTCTACGAGGGACGCCCGAACATCTCCGACATGATCACCAACGGACAGATCGACCTGATTGTGAACTCCCCGGTGGGCAAGGACAGCGTGCACGACGACAGCTATCTGCGCAAGGCCGCAGTCAAAGCGAAGGTGCCGTATCTCACCACCATCGCGGCGGCGATGGCATCTGCAGAGGGTATCTACTACGTAAAACACCATGGCAACAGCGAGGTACGGTCGTTACAGACGCTCCACAGCGAGATCCACGATAAATAAAAAGATTAAAAGACCGGAAAAATGGTCTGAGCGACAGAAACGAAACGCCGCGCTGTCTTTGCTTCACGCATCGGCCGCACGGCGTTTTCCTTTCATGTTTGTCCTTTTCAAGCTGCTTTCCATATCCGTAAAATCGTCACAGGAAGAATCGTGGCTTCGATGACGATCAGCGATAATTTTTAATCACGATCTGCAGCGTGCGATTTCCCATGTACTCATTGATCGACGGATAGTAAGTCACATCAAGCGTCACTCCCTCTCCACGCCCCCAGAAAAGCTCCTGCACGCGCTGCGTCCCATAGCGTTCCTCCAGATAATCCTGCATCTCATCCACATTTCCGAAATACATGGCGTCCATGATCCTTCCCGCGCGGTTGCAGACGCGGAATTTGAGCACGTTCGCGTTCTTACCGAGAATGCGCGCGCCAAGCAGCGCAAGTCCGGCCTCCGCAAAGAGTGGTTTCTCATTGCCCTTCCCGAACGGCTCCAGAAGATCAAGCTGCTCCACCAGATCTTCCGTTATGTAGTCAATCGGCATCGGAACGTCGATGCAGATCTTCTCGATCAGATCCTGCTCACTCAGCGTACAGTTCTCATTCAGTCTTCGGCTCATCTCGTTGATTCGTTCCCGCTCCAGGGAAAACCCCGCCGCCATCGGGTGTCCTCCGTACTTGATAAATACATCGTCGCACTTCACCATCTCGTCAAACATGGAATAGGTCTCGATGGAGCGTCCGGAACCCTTGGCACCCTCTTTTGCATCCGTCACAACGAACACAGGCCGGTAATAATATTCTCTCAGTTTTCCGGCCACGATCCCCGCGATACTCTCATGACAGTCGGGCAGATAGACCACCAACACCCGGTCGCCCCCGTACTCGCCGGAGTCGATGAGCGCGCAGGCCTCCTCGACCGCCTGCTCCGTCATCCGTTTCCGCTCATCGTTCAGCTCCTTCAATTGTTCTGCGAGCAGATCCGCCTCCTCCCGTGTCTGTGCAAGAAGCAGGCGCACGGAACGGCTGGCCGTGTCGAGTCTTCCGCTCGCGTTGATACACGGACCGAGCACAAAGCCGAAATGGTACGCGCTGATATTCGCCGCATTCAATCCGTTCGCGGCAATCAGCGCCTGAAGTCCCAGGTTATCCGTCGAGGCGATCCGCTTTAATCCCTCCCGCACAAGGATACGATTCTCGTCCTCCAGATCCATCACGTCTCCGACCGTGGCAAACGCTACAAACGGCAGCAGCGCTTCCGCCTCTCTTTCCGGGAGCCCGCAGATCCGGTCCAGCGCACAGGCCACCTTCCAGGCCACCGCCGCGCCGCACAGCTTCTTAAACGGGTAGGAGCAGCCCGGCTGCTTCGGATTCACAAGTACATCGGCCTCCGGGAGGATGTACCGCCGTGTCCTATCGCAGACGGCCATCCCACTTGAGGCATCTGGCGCATTTGAGGTATCCGAGGCATCTGCGCCACTCACACTTCGATGATCCCATCCGACTTTCCTCTCTTCCGAATTTTCGGCCTCTCTGCACTCCACGTACTTCGGCTCATGGTGATCCGTCACGATCACAGTCAGGCCGTTCTTCTTTGCATATTGGATCTCTTCAATCGCCGAGATTCCGTTGTCGCAGGTAATGACCATATCAATGCCCTCCTGCACTGCCAACTCCAACAGATGCAGATTCAGCCCGTATCCGTCCTTCATGCGGTCCGGGATCTCATAGTCCACTTCTCCCCCGCAGCTTCTGATCATGCGGTAGAGGATGTAGGTCGCGTTCACTCCATCGATGTCATAGTCGCCAATAATGCGGATACGCTTCCCCGCTCCGATCTTTTTCTTCAAAAGCTCCGCCGCCTCCACGCAGCCCTTCAAAAGCTCCGGCGCATACAGATCCGCCAACGTCCCATTCAGGTATCTGCGGATCGCCTCGTCACCGACCACGTCGCGGTTGCGGAGGATGCGCGCTGTCACCTGATCGATCCCGAATTTCTGCGCAATCGCCGGGAAGTCCGCGCGCTTTGCCGCCACAACCCATTTTTCCTTCTTTTTCTTTCTATTCATCTTTTTCATCCTCGTAAATAGAATTCCTGTTTAACAAACATCGGACGGAATCGCACGGTACCCTTCCTGGGTATTTCCCGTCAAAACCGCAATATCGGCTTTTAAAAGGGAAAGCCGATATTGAACGGCTTTGTGCCGGAAAACACCCGGAAATCCCTGCGATTCCTGTTCGTGAAATGCTGCTGCTTTTCGCATACTCAGCCCGTACAGTGAATTGGCAATACCTAAGGCAAACCGTAGAGGTCCGCCGGCACTTAGCGAATGCGTAGCATGAGCTTAGTACCGTTGCGTGACCGTAACGAGCGGAAGCGGGTTTCGCCGTGGTATTGACCAATTCCTGTGAGGGCGTTCGGATAGCCATAGTGAATTAAACAGGAACATATATACATGAAAAAGGGCAAGCCATCCCCGGACTTCCGCCCGGAAATGCTCTTGCCCTGAAAGCTTTCGTATAGCTTACTTCGCCGCCTCTTTCTTCACGCCAACCTTGGTCTTCAACACATACCACAGGCCGCCCGTCACACAGACGGAGGAGTAGCCGCCGGCCACCACGCCGACGATCAGCGGGAGCGCAAATTCCTTGATCGTCGCCACGCCGAGCACATACAGCACCGCGATCGTGATGAACGTCGTCACGGACGTGTAGATGCTTCGCGTCAGCGTCTGCGTGATACTCGCGTTCACGATGTCCGCAAGGGACGACTTCTTCATCAGCTTCATGTTCTCTCTAATACGGTCGAAGATGACGATCGTCGCGTTGATCGAGTAACCCACAATGGTCAGCATACAGGCGATGAAGGTGTTGCCCACGGAGATGCGCACCAGCGCGTAGCAGGCGAACACGACCAGCACGTCGTGCAGCAGCGCGAGCACCGCGCTTCCCGCGAAGCGGATATCCTTGAAGCGGAACCAGATGTAGACCAGCATGCACAGCGCGGCCACAATCACCGCGAGCACCGCGTCCTTGCGCATCTCGTTACTCACGATAGAGGAGATCGTCTCGAAGTTGATCGCCTTCTTATCGATATCGTACTTCTCCTGGATCGCTTCGGAGACCTTCTCGCGCTCGTCCACGCTGAGCACGCGCGTCTTGATGTTAACTTCGTTGGAGCCTGCCACCTTCTGCGTCTGGATCTCCGCGCCCCCGATGATGTCGCGGATGATAGGCTTCACGTCCGCGTCAATCTGGTCGATGGAGAGATCTTCATTGAACAGGACGCTCGTCGCGGTACCCCCGCGGAAGTCCATGCTCAGGTTCAGCGCGCCCTTGCCCGCTGCGGAGTTGATCCCCATCATCACCGGGCCGACAAGGATCAGCACCAGCGAGATGATAAAGAACATATTTCTCCTTCCAACGAAATTGATCGGCGTGAGTGCTTTCGCCTTTCCGTAATATTTCTCATCCTTGAAGCCCAACTCGTACAGCGCGTTCACCAGCAGTCTGGAGATCACCAGAGCCGTGAACATCGACAGGACGATACCGAGCGCCAGCGTCTGGGCAAAACCCTTCACGCTGCCGGTGCCGAGCAGATTCAGGACGAACGCCGCGATCAGCGTCGTAATGTTGCCGTCCAGAATCGCGGAGAGCGCCTTCTGGAAACCGGTCTTGATCGCCGGCTTCACCGCCTTGCCTTCCGCGATCTCCTCGCGGATACGGGCGTAGATGATAACGTTCGCGTCGACCGCCATACCGATCGTCAGAATGATACCCGCGATACCGGGCAATGTCAGCGTCAGATTCAACAGATTCAGGGATACCAGCATCAGTCCCACGTAGATCAGCAGGGAAATACCGGCCACCACGCCCGGAAGCGCATATACGATGATCATGAAGATGATGACAAGCGCCAGACCGATTGCACCCGCGATCAGGCTCGTGCGGATCGCGTCCTCGCCGAGCTGCGCGCCCACCACTGTGGAGCGGATCTCCTCAAGCTCGAGGGAAAGGGAACCGATACGAATCGAAGATGCAAGGTTCTGCGCCGACTCCGCCGTGAAGCTTCCGGAGATGACTGCCGTACCGCCCGTGATCGCCTCGTTGACGACCGGCGCGCTGATGATCTCCCCGTCGTAAACAATGTTGATCACTTTTCCGACATTCTCCGATGTCGCGTCCGCGAACGCCTTTGTGCCCTCGCTGTTCAGGTCAAGCTCGACCACGTACTCGCGGTTGCCCATGTTGTCCTGCTGTTGCGCCGCTTGCGCGTTGTCCACCTGCGAACCGTCCAGAACGACCGTGCCGTCCTCGAGCTGGAATTCCAGAGAACCTGGTTTTCCGAGCTCCTCCAGGATCGCGTTCGCGTCGCTCACCCCCGGAATCTCGATGTTGATCCGATTCGAGCCCTCCTGATAGACCTGCGCCTCGGTGCTGTAACCGTCAACACGCTGCTGGAGCTTGTACTTCGTATCGTTCATATCCTCGGCCGACGGATTGTCGTCCACCGCCTGATACGTGATACTCACGCCGCCGGAAAGGTCTAGGCCCAGAATGATATTCTTCGCCGCGCCTGTCCCGGTCTTGCCGATGCCGAACGCCGATATATACACCAGAAGCGCCAGCGCCACCAGCAGACCTGCAAGTGTCCATGTAGCTTTTTTCTTGTTCATGATCGTTATCTCCTTTATTTCTTTGCGGCGGCCGCGTTTTGACGATCGCCGTATGTATTACTTTTGTCAATTACCGTAAGGGATGAACTGCCTTTCCGGTATTCTCCCGTATCCTGCGCGGAGAGCTATTCTCCGGGTGTTTCTTCTTCGGCCTGAGCAGCCTTGATCATGAGCGCGCACTCCACACGCTTGCGCTGAAGTTCACAGCCGATGTCGTAGGCGTCCTGGATCGTCCCGTGGAAGTTGTAGGAATTCGCCGCACAGCCGCCGCTGCAGTAGAACTTCGCGAAGCAATCGCGGCATTTCTCCTTTGTATAGACATTGCAGCACTTGAACTCGTCCACGATCTCCGGCTTTGTGATGCCCTCGCCCACATTTCCCATCCGATATTTATCTACTCCGACAAACTGATGGCAGGGATACAGATCGCCCCAGGGCGTCACGGCAAGGTACTCTGTGCCGGAGCCGCAGCCGGACAGCCGCTTGTACACGCACGGGCCGCCGCTTAAGTCGATCATAAAGTGGAAGAACGTAAACCGGCGTCCCTCCTTCTCCCGCTTCACCATCTCGGCCGCCAGACGGTCATACTCGGCGAAGATCGCCGGCAGATCCTCTTCCCTGAGCGCGTAGTCCTCCGTAGCCGGAGCCACCACAGGCTCGACGGATATCTGCTCGAAACCCTCGTCCGCCATGTGCAGGACGTCGTTGGCAAAATCCAGATTGTAATGGGTAAACGTCCCACGGACGTAATACTTCTGCTGTCCTCTGCTGTCCGCGAACTTTTTGAATTTGGGGAGGATTAGATCGTAGCTGCCTTTCCCTCCCCGAAACGGCCGCATGCGGTCGTGGACTTCCTTCCTTCCGTCCACCGAGAGCACAACATTCGCCATCTCGCGGTTACAGAACTCCATGATCTCGTCGTTTAAGAGCACACCGTTCGTCGTCAGCGTAAAGCGGAAATTCTTGTCGTGCAGTTTCTCCTGTTCTCTTCCGTACGCGACCAGGTCCTTCACGACCTGCCAGTTCATCAGCGGTTCTCCGCCGAAGAAATCCACCTCGAGATTCCTGCGATCCCCGGAATTCGCGATCAGGAAATCCAACGCTTTCTTCCCGACCTCATAGCTCATCAGCGCGCGCCTTCCGTGGTATTCTCCCTCTTCTGCGAAACAGTACTTACAGGCAAGATTGCAGTCGTGCGCGATGTGCAGGCACAGCGCCTTAACTACGGTCTTTCTGGCCTTGTAGTCAACGATCGCGTTCTCGTACACATCCTCGGTAAACAGTACGCCCGCGTCCGCGAGCATTCTGCACTCCTGCAGAGCTTCCCCGATCTCATCCGCCGGATACTTCGTGATCAGCTCCTCCATGATCTCCGTCAGGAGGTTCGTCCCGGGAAGCTCTTCCAAACTGTCCTGAGCCTGTTTCTCTTTCCTTCCATCCGACTGCTCCGGCGCGTCTGCTCCGGTCGCGGACTCTTCCTCTTTATCTGTGTGACCTTCCGCTTCCCGAACGATCTTGTGCATCGTCTGCACGATCTTACGCTCCGGACATTTCTTCAACAGAAGCTCGATCACCTCGTACACCAGCTCGTCCACCACATGCACGGAACCGCTGTTTACATCCAGTACGATGTTATAGCCGTTGTTCTTGTATTGATGGATCAATGACAGACTCCTCTCTTGTCAGAGCACAGACCGCTGCCGGAAACGCAAAGCGCTGTCTGCAACAGACAAGCAGCGAAGCTGATCCGCTGCCTGTGGTCTGACGCTTATTTTATTTATTGTTGGTCTGACACTTACCCTATTTGCTCTGCTCACATGTCTGATTGCCCACCGTGCAGGAAGTCTTGCACGCGGACTGGCAGGAAGTCTGGCACTCGCCGCAACCGCCCTTCTTCAGTGTGCTCTGTAACGGTTTTGTATTCAGCGTCTTGATATGTTTCATATCTGTATTCTCCTTATCCTCATGAAATTCAGCGGCCAAAAAATTCCTTCGGCCAACCCTGTTTGCTATTGTAACACAGAACTTGTGAAAATAAAAGACTTTTTCTTAAAAGATTGGGATATATAATCTTTTCATGGAGGAAATCATTCATGAACATACTGTTTCTCGGCGACAGCATCACCGACTGCGATCACAGCTTTACCAAAGATAATCTCGGAAACGGATATGTGAAGAACCTCTCGCTCCTTCCCGGCGTAACTGCCGTAAACGGGGGCACTGACGGCTTCACCTTCCCGGATGTACTGCGCAAATGGCGGCTGATGTATGCGCGGAATGTATACGACTGCGTGGCTATTACCTGCGGTATCAACGACGTGGCGGTGATCGCCGATCTCGAGGCGGCCGGCAGACATGAAGACGCTTCCGCGTTTCTGGAAGATTCCATAGCAGCGTTGCGGACGCTTCTGCACGAGCTGACCGGTACGACCTGCGCAAAAAAGTCATCCGCTTATGTGCAGGCCCTGAATATTCCTGCTTCGCCATCCGATTCAGCATCCCATGACTCAAAAATTCTGCTGCTGGAGCCGTTTCTCTTTCCGATCCCGCAGGCGCGTGCGCTCTGGCTTCCAATCCTACAGGAAGTGCGGGAATGCATTCAGGAAACGATCGCAGACTTCAACAAAGGATACGCCGTTCACAACGCAAGCGCACTCTTCGCCCGATATATCCCAACACAGGCCGCCCTTGACGATCTTGCCGGGCAATTCGGCCTTCCTGCGATCACAGCAGACGGAGTTCATCTGACAGGCGTAGGCCACAAATGTCTCGCAAAACTCGTGTCCGATGCGCTTACGTCCAGAAAACTTCTCACGAAATGACACTTTCTAAAATTCATATTTCTCACGAAATGTCATTTTCAGCAAATAACTTTTCATCTTTGTAAACAAGGAGCAGCAGCCTCACGGCCACTGCTCCTGTATCATTGGTTTCATTTGTCAGATAAACCGAAAGTTTTTCCTGAATCCTACAGCTCAGAGGACTGTCTTTTAATCTTCATCCGCATTCTGTCTTGCCGCGATCTCCTTCTCCTGCACGTCGTTCGGAGCCTGCTCATAGCGCGCGAACTCGTAGGAGTAGTCGCCGCTGCCGCCCGTCATGGAGCGAAGCTGCGTCGAGTAGCCGTACAGCTCGGACATCGGGACATCCGCCTCGATGATCGTGTTGCCCTTGTGATCCGGATTCATGCCGAGCACACGGCCGCGCCTCTTGTTCAGGTCGCCCATCACGTCGCCCGTGAACTTATCCGGAACCGTAACCTTCATCGAAGCGATCGGCTCAAGCAGAACCGGGCCCGCCTCCATGAAGCCCTTCTTGAACGCCTGACTCGCCGCGGTCTTGAACGCCATCTCGGACGAGTCTACCGGATGGTAAGAACCGTCGTAGAGCACGGCCTTCACGCCTACCACCGGATAACCGGCAAGCGGGCCCTTCACCACGGAATCCTGAATACCCTTCTCGACTGCCGGGAAGTAGTTCTTCGGTACCGCGCCGCCTACGACCTCCTGCTCAAACTCATACGGAGTCTCAAGGGAATCAAGCGGTGAGAAACGCATCTTGACGTGACCGTACTGGCCGTGTCCGCCGGACTGCTTCTTGTATTTGGAATCCACGTCGGAGCTCTTGCGGATCGTCTCGCGGAACGCTACCTTCGGCTTCGTCAGCTCGACGTCCACCTTGTACTTCGTCAGAAGCTTGCTGACGACGATATCCAGATGCTGGTCGCCCAGACCGTAAAGCAGGGTCTGACGGTTCTCACCATCGTTCACGACCTTGATCGTCAGGTCTTCCTGTGCGAGCTTCGCGAGCGCCTGCGCGATCTTGTCCTCCTCTCCCTTCGCCTTCGCCATGTACCGCTTGTATGTATACGGTACCGGCGCGTCGATGCGGCCGTATGCGATCGGGGTGGCTTTCGTGGAGAGCGTGTCGCCCGTGGAGGCGTTCAGCTTACCGATGGCGCCGATATCGCCCGCGTGGAGTTCCGTCACCTCGACAGCCTTGCTGCCTTCCATCACATAGAGCTTGCTGATGCGCTCCTCGTTGTCCGTCGCCTCGTTGTACAGTGTGTCGTCGTTCTTGAGCACGCCCGAAGCGACCTTGATCATGGAGTACTTACCGATGAACGGATCCACGATCGTCTTCCAGATAAAGGCGGATTTCGCCTTGGAGAAATCATAATTCGCCTCGAAGACTTCCTTCGTTTTCATGTTGACGCCCGCGATGGTGCGCTTCTCGGGCGACGGCATATAGCTCACGATATCGTCGAGCAGGATCAGGATGCCCTGCAGGTTCAGGCTCGCGCCCATCGTCACCGGCACGATCGAGCCGTCGGAGACGTTCGTGTGGAGCGCGGAAACGATCTCCGCCTCGGAGAACTCCTCGCCGTTGAAATAGCGGTCCATCATCTCCTCGCTGGTCTCGGCCACAGCCTCGATCAGGTTCTCGCGGTACTGATCCAGATACTCCTTCAGATAATCCGGTATCTCACACTCGACCTTCTCCTGCTTGTTCACATAGCGTCTCCCCGCCATCTTCACGACATTGACATAGCCGACAAACTTCTCGTCCTCGCGGATCGGAAGGTGAAGCGGAGCAATCTTCTTGCCGTAGAGCTCGGTCAGATCCTCGACCACCTTGCGGTAGCTGGCGTTGTCGAAATCCATGTTCGACACATAGAAAAATCTCGGAAGCTTATACTTCTCGCAGAGATCCCACGCCTTCTGCGTGCCCACCTCGACGCCGCTCTTGCCGTTGATGACGATGACGGCCGCATCCGCGGCAGCTGCCGCCTCTTCCGCCTCGCCGAAGAAATCAAAATAACCTGGCGTATCCAGAACGTTGATCTTCGTGTCGCCCCAGATGATCGGCACCATGGAGGTGCTGATCGAAAACTTTCTCTTAATCTCTTCTTTATCGAAATCGCTGATCGTGTTTCCCTCAGCTACACTGCCAAGCCGGCTCGTGATGCCCGACAGATACGCCATGGACTCAACAAGGCTCGTCTTCCCGGATCCGCCGTGGCCGAGAATAACAACGTTGCGGATCTTGTCTGTTGTGTAAACCTTCATAGTTTTTCCTCCAATTTTAGTTAGTCCGTGGTCAGAATTACCCACATGGATATATTTTACTAAAATCGCAGCAATAATTCAAGCATTTTATCCACTTTTAACAATATTTTTATTTTTCATGCTTTAAAGCGGCAAAGTCTTTGACATACTTTTTATTTAATAGTAAAATATGCATGTCGTCGCGCCAGTCATGGAAGCTGTTTGTGTCGGTCTGAGAATCCCGGCAGTGCGGCGGACTGATATTTGAGTAATCTCAGAAAAGGAAAAACTTCTATGAAACCAAATACTTTCGGCTTTATCGGTCTCGGACTCATCGGCGGTTCGCTCGCGAAGACGCTCAGGCGCGTCCGTCCTGGCTGCCGCATCATGGCATATACAAGGACAAAGGAGACTACGCGGCAGGCGCTCGCGGAGCATATGATCGACGAGATCTGCACATCGACCGCGGACCCGGCGTTCTCTTCCTGCGAATACATTTTTCTGTGCGCACCCGTCGGCAGCAACATCGAGGCGCTGTGCGATCTGAAGAGTGTCGTATCAGACAACTGCATTCTTACAGACGTCGGCAGCGTGAAAACGGACATTCATCTCGCCGCAGCCAAGCTCGGCCTGAACGGACGCTTCATCGGCGGGCATCCGATGACCGGATCGGAGAAATCCGGCTTTGCGAACGCGACCGCCCACCTGTTTGAGAATTCCTACTATATCATTACGCCGTCTGAGGGCTGCAATCCCGGTCGGATCGAGATGTATCGCGCACTGGCGTCCGAGCTCGGCGCGCTGCCGATCGTCCTTGATTACCGGCAGCACGATTTCGTCACTGCCGCGGTCAGCCATCTTCCGCACCTGATCGCCGCCTCGCTTGTCAACACCGTACACGATCTCGACTCCAAAGAGGAAGTCATGAAAATGATCGCCGCGGGCGGTTTTAAAGATATCACCCGCATCGCGTCGTCCTCCCCGGAGATGTGGGAGCACATCTGCATCTCCAATCGGGACAATATCTCCGAGGTCATGGATACTTTTGTCGGACTGCTCGAGGAATCCCGGAATCAGATGCTCGCCGGAGACGGGCAGGCCATCTACCGGACGTTCGAGCGTTCCCGGGAATACCGGGATTCGTTCTCCTCGTCCGCGCTCGGCACGATTAAGAAGATCTACATGATCTACTGCGATATCGTAGACGAGTCCGGCGCAATCGCCACGATCGCCACGACGCTTGCGGTCAACGGCATCAGCATCAAAAACATCGGCATCGTACACAACCGGGAGTTTGAGGGCGGGGTGCTGCGCATCGAGTTTTATGAGGAGGAGCCGTCGCTTAAGGCCGCCGAGATCCTGCGGCAGCACCGCTATCAGGTATGGGTGCGGTAAATTCCTGTTTAACAAACATCGGACGGAATCGCACGGTACCCTTCCTGGGTATTTCCCGTCAAAACCGCAATATCGGCTTTAAAAAGGGAAAGCCGATATTGAACGGCTTTGTGCCGGAAAACACCCGGAAATCCCTGCGATTCCTGTTCGTGGAATGCTTCCTGTTTAGTTCACTATGGCTACTCGGACGCCCTCACAGGAATTGGTCAATACCACGGCGAAACCCGCTTCCGCTCGTTACGGTCACGCAGCGGTACTAAGCTCATGCTGCGCATTCGCTAAGTGCCGGCGGACCTCTACGGTTTGCCTTAGGTATTGCCAATTCACTGTACGGGCTGTGCAGTTTCCGCCTGAGAAGCTCCACCCGGCAGAGGACTGGGATGATCCGGCTGTTCCGACATGTCCGATACAGATGTCTGATCTGAGACGGACGTAGTCCGACGCAGGCAGACAGATGTAAGAGGACAATCGGCGGACAGCGGATTATCACAGCCGACGCCGTCGCGATACATTTGGCAGGCATCTGGTTTGTGAACTAAACAGGAAGTTCATAAGATACGAAAGGAGATTTCTGATCATGAAATTGAAATATACCGCTCCCCTGCGCGGGGAGCTTTCCGTGCCGGGAGATAAGTCGATCTCTCATCGGAGCATTATGTTCGGAGCGCTCGCGCAGGGCCGCACGGAGATCAGCAACTTCCTGACCGGGGCCGACTGTCTCTCGACGATCGCCTGCTTTCGGAAGATGGGAATCGAGATCCGGCAGAACGGTTCGGATGTGGAAGTGTTCGGAAAAGGACTGGACGGACTCTCGGCCCCTTCGGAGATCCTGGACGCGGGCAACAGCGGGACGACGGTTCGATTGATGTCCGGCATCCTTGCGGGACAGCGTTTTTTCTCAACGATCACGGGCGACGAATCGATCTGCAGGCGTCCGATGAAGCGCGTCATGCAGCCTCTGACCGAGATGGGCGCTTCGATCTCCTCGATACATGACAACGGCTGCGCGCCGCTTGAGATTAGTCCGTCGCGACTGCGCGGCATCTGCTATCAGTCGCCGGTCGCCTCGGCACAGGTCAAATCCTGCGTGCTGCTGGCCGGACTTTACGCGGATGGAAAAACGAGCGTGACAGAGCCTGTTGTCTCCCGGAACCACTCTGAGCTGATGCTCCGCTATTTCGGAGCCGACGTCCGCTCCGAGGGGACCACGGCAAGCATACTGCCGCGCCCGAGCCTGTCCGGTCAAAAAGTAAACGTCCCGGGCGATATCTCCTCGGCCGCTTACTTTATCGCGGCCGCGCTTCTCGTGCCCTGTTCCGAGGTGCTGCTGAAAAACGTCGGGATCAACCCGACACGCGACGGCATGCTCCGCGTCTGCAAGGCGATGGGCGCAGATATCACCATTTTAAACGAAGACCGTTCCGGAGCGGAACCCTGCGCCGATCTTCTGGTGCGCAGCAGTTCCCTGCACGGTACTACGATAGAGGGCGAGATCATCCCGACCCTGATCGACGAGCTCCCGGTGCTCGCGGTGCTTGCCGCCTTCGCGGACGGCACCACCGTCATCCGTGACGCCGCAGAGTTAAAAGTAAAGGAATCCGACCGCATCGCGGTCATGACAGACAATCTCTCCCGCATCGGCTGCGATGTGCAGGCCACTGAAGACGGCATGGCGATCCATGGCGGAAAGCCGCTCCACGGGGCCTCGATCGACAGTCATAAGGATCACCGCGTCGCGATGAGCTTTGCCGTCGCCGCGCTCGCCTGCGACGGAGAAACAGAGATCCGGGACAGCGACTGTGTGACGATCAGCTATCCCGCATTCTACAACGACCTGAACAGGCTCTGTCAATAAAGGCTGTTCACAAACCAGATCAACTGCAAAGACAACGCCCGCACCAAATCGTACGGGCGCTGTCTTATTTTCCATAACTTCTTTGGTTCAATTCTACTCGAACGTCGGCGCCTCACTGCTCAATCCGAGCTCGACCGCCTTGTCCGCATTCCAGAGGAGTTTCCCACCCTTGTAGGCAGCCAGACAGCCGCTGTCGATGTGGCTCTGCTTTGTCCCGATGACCGGGATTCCCATCTCATCCGCGTACGCGCACACCGTCTGCATCAGCTCATCTACCAGTGCGTCGTCCAGACAGAAAACACTGTCCACGGAATCCACCAGTTCCGACGCCGCCAGATCGATATCCAGATCTGACTCAATCTCCTTTACTGTCAGCTCGAAGCCGTATGTCGCGGCGAATTTCTCGTAATTCTCAATCTGCGTTTTGGCATCCTTATTCTCAGAGGAGTATATAATGCCGACATTCTGGGCCTCGGAAAACAGGCCGTCGAGCAGCTCAAACTGACTCTCGATCCCTTCATCCAGTGTCAGCGCCGCGTTCGCCTCTGTCGTCGCTTCCGTCTGTGTCTCGCTCTCGGTCTGTGGTTCAGCCTCCGTCTGTGCATCTCTTTCCGTCTGCGTTTCGGACTCGTCCGCAGTCTCTGTCATCGCCTGCCCGTCGTCCCCAGCGGGTTCCTGAGACTGTGTCTCTACGCTCTCTTCCGACTCGGTCGAAGCCTGTGTCCCGGTGGTCTCCGCGGTTTCCGCTGTTTCATCCGGCGTCTCTGTGTCTGCCGCATCCGCCTGCCTGTCCTCAGAATCCGTCTCCTGCATCTTCGCCCTGGCAAGCTGTGCGATCCGAGCGTCGTCCGACTCGAACTTCTTCAGATACTCTGTCTTCATGTATCCCTCGTCAACACCGTCTGCAGACTCAAAGTAGATCTTCGTCCATCCGCCGTCCGTTTCAACCGCATACACCGTCATCCCATCGGACAGAGAGGCTTTGATCCCCGCGTCCGTAGATGGCTGTTCGCGGACATTGACATGATAGTCAATGACCGTGCAGACGCCCGGCTCCAGCGTCGCCCCGGCTCCGGCTTCTGTTTTCTCTTCCTCTTCCGCCTCCGGGTTTTCTGTCGCGTCCTCTGCGGAATCTTCCCCGCTCTCCGACTCATTTGCGCGCTCCGCATCGGTATCCGTCTCCGTCGTCTGTTCTGCCCCGGCCTCCGTCTCCTGCGCCTCAGCCTGCTTTCGCTGCTCTACGAGCTCCAGAAGCCTTGTGTTGCCAGCCTCGTCTATCTCGGCCTTTTCGAGATACTCCTGCATAACGTAAGCTTCCTGATCATCGCTTTCGCCGGTGTAGCGGATCTTCACCCAACCGTCCGCCTCCTGTCCGAGCACCAGGACATTGTCGGCGGCAATGAGCTGTCCGATCTTCTCAGCGTCGGTCGAAGGACTCTTGCGGACATTGATCGTCTCCTTGACGGCATAGAGGTTGTCAGCCCCGTTCAGGTATTCCGTCCTGATGTAACCCTCTTCCAAACCCTCCGCGGATTCGAACAGAACCTGCGTCCAGTCCTCGCTCTCGCCGACCGCGTAAACGCGCATACCCGCAGACAGGGACGCCACCTGTGTCGCGTTCGTGTTCGGCTGCTGGCGCACCTTGACCGTATCGCTGACAATCCGGATTCCCTCCTCAAACTCAGATTCGGTCTCTGACTCAGTTTCGGTCTCAGCCTCCATTTCGGTTTCAGTCTCCGTTTCGGATTCTGTTTCCTTCTCAGTCTCAGATTCTGTCTCTGTCTTCAGCCTTGTTTCGCTCACTGGACTCGCCGTACGCTTTCCCTGAACTTTGCGCTCTGACTCCGTCCCGGATTCCGACTCTGTCCCGGTCTGCGTCTCGCTTTCTGTCTCAGTCTGAAGCTCTGTCTGGCGTTTCGGTGCATCTGTCTCGATCTGGCGTTCCGTCTCGGTCTGGCGTTCCGTCTTTTCTTCTGTCTCCGGCCTTGTCACCGCCGGAATCATCGGCTGCACCTCGTCCTTCGCGGTCGTACTTACTCCCGCGGATTTCTTCGACTCTGTCTCGCTTTTCTGTGTCTCCCTCTTCTGGGTTTCTTTCTTCTGCGTTTCTTCCTGCGTCTTTTTTCCTGTGCTGTTTGCCGGTTTCTTCGTCTCCTGCTGCGTCTCCTTCGGCGTCTCCTGCTGTGTCTCGGATCCCGGCTTCGTCATCGCCTGCGCTGAGGTCTCTGCCTGCGTCTCTTTCGTCTGCTCCTCCCCGGCTCCCGGCTTCTTCGCAAAATCTTTTCTGTTCTCAAGGCGCACGGTCTGCGCGTCCTCGCCCTCCTCGATCACAGCTTCCTCTTCGATCATTTCTTCAGATGATCCTGTCTCTCCATCCAGCTCGTCAGACAGATCGATCTCCAGAGCTTCCGCTTCCTCAATGATCAGGCCCTGGCTTTCCGTCTCCGCTGCAGTCGGCTCCGCCGACTGTGCTTCCGTCTCAACCACCACTTCCATGTCGGATACGACCAGAGACTGCGGCTCCGTCTCCTGTGCGCCCTTCTTTCCGCAGCCGGACAAAGCTGCCGCGATCACCGACGCGCTGATAAACCCTGCAACTACTCTGTACTTCATCTTCCGAAACCTCCTAACCCCGTATTGCCTGTTCTTCAAAGCGAACTCCCCAAATCCCCTCGGTTGCGGGGGATTCATAAGCAGAAAGCGCCCCAGAATCTGAGGCGCCGAAAGTCTGTCACTCTTTTACATCCTTTATGCTGAAGCTCATTCTTCCCATCTTGTCCTTGCCAAGGCAGACTACCTTCACCTTATCGCCCAGTGTAAGCACGTCCTCCACGCGGTTGATCCTCTCTTTGGCAATCTTGGAGATATGCACCATTCCTTCCTTGCCCGGAGCAAACTCCACGAACGCGCCGAACTCCTTAATGCTTACCACCTCTCCGGTGAACACCTGACCCGCCTCGAAGTCTGTCACAATAATGTTGATCATCTCGGCAGCCTTGTCCATCATCGCCTGATCGGTGCCGCAGATCGACACAAAACCGTCGTCGTTGATGTCGATCTTGACGCCAGTGCGCTCGATGATCGTATTGATCGTCTTACCGCGCTGACCCACCACATCTCCGATCTTCTGCGGATCGATCTGAAGCTGGATGATCTTCGGCGCGTACTTGCTCACCGTCGGTCTCGGCTCGGCAATGCACGGCGTCATGATCTCATTGAGGATATACTCACGCGCCTCATGTGTGCGCGCGATCGCCTCCTCGACGATCGGTCTGGTGAGACCGTGGATCTTGATATCCATCTGAATCGCGGTGATGCCGTCGTGCGTCCCGGCCACCTTGAAGTCCATGTCGCCGAAGAAGTCCTCGAGACCCTGAATGTCCGTCAGGACAATATAATCGTCGTCAGTCTCCCCCGTCACGAGACCGCAGGAGATACCCGCCACCTGCTTTTTGATCGGCACGCCCGCCGCCATCAGCGACATCGTGGACGCGCAGATACTTGCCTGCGAAGTCGAACCATTGGACTCAAAGGTCTCGGATACCGTGCGGATCGCGTACGGAAATTCCTCCTCGCTCGGAAGCACCGGGATCAGCGCCTTCTCCGCCAGCGCCCCGTGTCCGATCTCACGGCGTCCCGGTCCGCGGCTGACCTTCGTCTCGCCTACGGAATAGGACGGGAAATTGTAGTGATGCATATATCTCTTGTTCGTGATGTTCTCATCGAGACCGTCCACCTTCTGCATGTCGGAAAGCGGCGCGAGCGTCGTCACGGTACAGATCTGCGTCTGACCGCGCGTGAACATCGCGGAACCATGCACTCTCGGAATGATATCCACCTCGGCGGCCAGCGGTCTGATCTGCGTGATCGCACGTCCGTCCGGGCGTTTGTGATCCTTGAGAATCATCTTGCGGACCGTCTTCTTCTGGTACTGGTACAGAGCCTCGGAGAGAAGTCCGAGCCACTCCTCGTTGTCGGCGAACGCCTCCTCGAGCTTCGCGGAGATCTGGCGGATGTTCTCCTCGCGCTGCTGCTTCACATCCGTGAACACGGCAACCTCCATCTCCTCCGGCGGCACGATCTTCTTCATCGCCTCGAACAACTCCTCCGGAATCGCACAGCTCTCATACGGGCGCTTCGGCTTGCCGACCTCAGCCACCATCTTGTTGATAAAGTCGATGATCGTCAGATTGATCTCGTGGCACTTGTAGATCGCGTCGATCATCAGATCGTCCTTGACCTCGTTCGCACCTGCTTCGATCATGATGACCTTCTCACCCGTGGAGGCGACCGTGAGCTGAAGATCGCCCTCATCCCACTGCGTCTGCGACGGGTTGACGATCAGCTCACCATTCACCAGGCCCATCTGCGTCATCGCGCACGGACCGTCGAACGGGATGTCCGAGATCGCCGTCGCGATCGCCGCGCCGAGCATCGCCGTGAGCTCCGGACGACACTCCGGATCCACGGACATGACCATGTTGTTCAGCGTGACGTCGTTCCTGTAATCCTTCGGGAACAGCGGACGCATCGGACGGTCGATCACGCGGGAAGTCAGGATCGCGTTCTCGGACGGCTTACCCTCTCTCTTGTTGAAGCCTCCCGGAATCTTGCCTACCGAATAAAATTTCTCCTCATACTCCACGCTGAGCGGGAAGAAATCGATCCCGTCGCGCGGCTTCTCCGAAGCCGTCGCAGTGGAAAGTACCGTCGTGTCCCCATAGTGCATAAACGCACATCCGCCTGCCTGCGCACCTACGCGGCCTACGTCGACCGTGAGCGTCCTCCCGGCAAGCTCCATCGAAAAACTCTTATACATACTCTTTTCTCCTTTTCTGATTTTTATCAGAACAGGATATCTGCAAGAGCTCCGAAACTACTGAAAAAAAGAGGTTCGCGCAACTCCTCTTTTCAGTGGTCTCGGCTGTCTCCCTGCAGAGCCTGTCCTTTCTTTCCTCACTTTGCCTTCGCGCATACGAATGAACACAGTCCATTCGTTGTCACGGGCGCGTTCGGTCGGCCTATGCGTGGCATGGCCTGCCCTCACTTTGCCTTCGCGCAAGGAAGGCTGCCGCCAAACAGCGTATGCGCGACAGCCTCGTTTTCCTTTACTTTCTGATGCCAAGCTTTGCGATCAGCTCACGATATCCCTCAAGGTTCGTCTTCTTGAGATATGCGAGCAGTCCGCGTCTTTTACCAACCATCTTCAGAAGTCCTCTTCTGGAATGATGATCCTTCGGATGTGTCTGCAGATGCTCGGTCAGCTCCTGAATGCGGGCCGTGAGCACTGCGATCTGCACCTCCGGTGAACCGGTGTCGCCTTCTTTTCTGGCATACTCATTGATGATCGCCGTCTTCTTTTCCTTTGAGATCATAGTCTCGCCTCCTGTTTTTTATGATCGCCTGCTGCCAGGAAGCGGTCGGAGCGTCCGGCTTCTGGGCAACGGCTGTATATGCTAACTGCTCAGTACCTTCAAGCTGTACCGGGCAATTACACACTAAGACAATATAACATAAGAAAGCTTTTGCGTCAACTGAAAATGTTCTGGAAAATGTTCTCGAAATCTCCAAAGCGATTCCCATTCCCGGAAGTCTCCTCATCCGGATACGTGTAGCCGAGCAAGCGATCCGCCAGTTCCTTATCTCCGCGCGCAAGGGCCTCCCTGACATAGGTGCTGCTGATCTCCCTGCCCTCGTGGCATTCCTTCTCTATCACGATCAGCCGGAATCCGTATTTCCCCTGAAGCCTTTCAAGCATCTTTACATCGCCGCGCCGTTTGTAGCCAAAGCGGAAATCCGTCCCGACCACGACATATCTGGACTTCAGCTGCTCGACAAGCACATCCGACACAAACGCTTCGGGCTCCATGCCCAGGATCTCCGGGACGTAGGGACAGCGGATCATACAGTCAATCCCGTATGACTCCAGCATCGCGCGTTTCTCCTCAGCTGAGAGCAGCACAAAGCCATCCGACGGCGCGATCACAAAAGCGATCCCATAATACCCAAGATCCTGCAAGCGCAGCAGCTCACGGATCAGCTTCTGATGTCCCCGGTGCAGTCCGTCGAATTTTCCGAGCATGACCGCGGAGGGAGACGGAGAGCGAAAGTCGATTGTGTCATGTATCTCTATCATCTGCTTCCCTTCATTTTCAAAAACATAGCAAAGTATTCTCTAAAAAATCTTGAAACAGTTCCTCTCTACGGAGTCATATCCCCGGTCCCGGGTGTCCTGTCCGGTCTCACAAAAACATTGTTTTCGCGCGCAGGCAATCCTTCTGCACGCTCCACTCGTAAACGGCGAGGAATGTCCCATCTATCGCGTAGACCTTGGTCTGATCCCCGTCCCGAAGCGTGTCGCGCAACCCGCACTGCTGTGCCAGTTTCCGGGACAACGCGTTTCCGTTTCGCACGAGACGTTCTGCCTCCTCAGTCAGCTGCAGTGCCGGAAGCTCCCGAAATACAAAATCCGTCCTCTGTATCAGCTCTTCCAGCCGTCCCTCATCCCGGTACTGCTCCACAACTCCCAGCTTCACACTGTTCTCAAGCAAAAACGGGCCAGCTTTCATCCGAAGCAGCGACTTCATACAGCCGCCGCAGCCTAGCGCTGCCCCGATGTCGTGACACAGAGTCCGGATGTAGGTCCCTTTGGAACAACTCACGCTCATTGTGACCTCCGGGAGTCTGACCTCCCCGATCGCGATCTCGCTGATCTCGATCCGTCTCGGCTTTCGCTCGACCTCAATGCCCTGTCTCGCAAGCTCATAGAGCTTCTTTCCTCCGACCTTGAGCGCAGAATACATCGGCGGTACCTGTTCCTGCGGCCCGACAAAGCCCTGTATACATGCGCGCACCTCTTCCTCTGTACATGTCACAGGCTTTGTCTCAAGCACCTGTCCGGTCGCGTCCTGCGTATCGGTCGTCGTCCCCAGCAACAGTACGGCGCGGTACATCTTATCCCGGTCCGTGATCAGCTCACAGACCTTCGTCGCCTTTCCCAGACAGACCGGGAGTACACCCTCCGCCTCCGGGTCAAGCGTCCCCGTGTGTCCGATCCGTTTCTGCTTCAGAATCCCGCGAAGCTTCGCAACCACGTCGTGCGAGGTGTAGCCGCGCTCTTTGTACACATTGATGATTCCGTCAATCACTGTCTTTTCCCTCAAGCTGACGCTCGATATGCGGCAGAAGAAGCCCCAACGTTTCCTGTGCCGTCCCCTTCATCGTACACCCGGCCGCACGCACATGGCCGCCGCCGCCGAAGCTCTTCGCTACCCGGCTCACATCGACTGTTGATTTCGAGCGCATGCTGACCTTATATACGTCCGATTCTATCTCATAGAGGAAGATGGCCACTTCCACGCCATATGTGCCCACCAGGGTCTCGACGATCCCGTCCAGGTCCGACGATTCCACCTCGAAGAACTCCATTTCCTCCTGCCGGACAAAGCTGAAGATCACCCTGCCGCTGTCTAAAAGGGAGCTCTCCATCAGGGCCTTGCCGTGGATCACCCTCTGGTAATAGGACTTGTCATAGTAAGTAGCGTTGATGATCTTCGATCCGTCGATCCCCCTGCGCATCAGCCGCGCCGCCATCTCCATCGTCTCCGGCTTCGTGCACGAATGCCGGAATACGCCGGTGTCATGCACGATCCCCATGTAGAGAGCCTCCGCCGCTTCAAAGGGGATCTTCTCCTCGTCCAGGATCCCAACGACCAGCTCGGAAGTCGAGCTCGCGTCCGGGACGATGTAATCGACGTCTCCAAATCCGTCGTTGCTGATATGGTGGTCGATGCAGACCGTCCGCTTCGCACACTTCCGGAACTCTCCGGCAGCACCGAGCCGGAACTCATCCGCACAGTCCAGACAGAAGAACAGATCACAATCCTTGTCCTGCGGGATTTCATGCCGTACTTCATCCACGCCGGAAATGATATGATATGAGCGCGGAATCTTCTCCAGATAGACCGCCGCTTCAATCTTCGGATAATTCTTTTTTAAATAATGGTACAGTCCGAGGCAGGATCCAATCGCATCTCCGTCCGGGCGGACATGTCCCGCGATCGCCACACTCTTCACTCCCTCTAATTCTCTTGCAAGGTCAAGCATCGGTATCCTCCTCCTTCTGCGCGTCTGTTCCGACCACCTCGTCGATCAGCTTCGACATATTTACCCCGTACTCGATCGACTGGTCGAGAATAAAGCGGATCTCCGGAGTGTTTCGCAGATTGACGCTGTGTGCGATCTGCCTGCGCACATAGCCTTCCGCACTCTTTAATCCGGCGAGCGTATCCGCTGCCGCCTTCTCGTCCCCGAGCACCGAAATGTACGCCTTGCAGGTCTTCAGATCCGGCGCCACTTCCACAGACACCACGGAAGTCATCGGCGCGATCCTCGGATCCTTGATCTCATTCTGAATGATATGCGAAAGTTCCTTTTGAACCTCACCGTTGATCCTTGTGTTTTTAATGCCGTTCTTTCTCATTCCATATGCCTCGATTCTTTGCCTCTTCTCCGAAGCGCCTCCGTCCTTACACGGCGGCAGCCCTACCTCGGAACCTCGACCATGATATAAGCCTCGACTTTGTCCTCTTCCTTAATGTCGTTGAATTTCTCGAAGACAAGGCCGCACTCATAACCCGCTTTGACCTCTTTTACGTCGTCCTTGAAGCGCTTCAGGGATGCAAGCGAACCCTCGTAGACCATCTCGTCCCCTCTGTGAATGCGGATCAGGCAGTTGCGCTGGAACACGCCGTCCGTCACATAGGAACCGGCGATCGTGCCGACACCGGACGCCTTGAAGAGCTGGCGCACCTCGGCGTGTCCGATGACCTTCTCCTCGAAGACCGGATCGAGCATACCCTTCATCGCGGCCTCCACATCCGCAATCGCGTCGTAGATCACGCGATACAGCCGGATATCTACATTCTCATGCTCGGCCGTCGCCTTCGCCATCGCGTCCGGACGCACGTTGAAGCCGATAATGATCGCGTTGGATGCTGATGCGAGAATGACATCCGATTCGTTGATCGCGCCCACACCCCCGTGGATGATCTTGACGATCACCTCGTCGTTTGAAAGCTTGAGCAGGCTCTGCTTCACCGCCTCGACAGAACCCTGCACGTCGGCCTTGACGATGATATCCAGCTCCTTCAGACTGCCCGCCTGAATCTGAGTAAACAGATCATCCAGGGACATCCTCGTCTTCGTATCCTCAAGAAGCTTCTCCCTGCCCTCGCTGATGAATGTCTCGGCAAAACTTCTCGCTTCCTTTTCGTTCTCCATGCTCATGAAGATCTCACCGGCGTTCGGCACATCACTTAAGCCCAGGATCTCAACCGGCGTGGACGGGCCTGCCTCTTTGACGCGGCGGCCCTTGTCGTCCATCATCGCTCTCACCTTGCCGTAACAGCTTCCAGCCGCCACCGGATCGCCGACATGCAGCGTGCCTTTCTGGACAAGTACGGTCGCCACCGGGCCCTTGCCCTTGTCAAGCTCCGCTTCGATGACGAGACCCCTCGCCTTGCGATTCGGGTTGGCCTTAAGCTCCGCCACCTCCGCGGTGAGCAGGATCATCTCAAGCAGCGTATCGATCCCCTCGTGCGTATGCGCGGAGACCGGGACAAAGACGGTATTTCCGCCCCAGTCCTCCGGAACCAGTTCGTACTCGGAGAGTTCCTGTTTCACGCGCTCCACGTTCGCGCTCGGCTTGTCGATCTTGTTGATCGCGACAATGATCTCGATCCCTGCCGCCTTGGCATGGCTGATCGCCTCGATCGTCTGCGGCATCACGCCATCGTCCGCCGCGACCACAAGGATCGCTATGTCCGTCGCGTTCGCGCCGCGCATGCGCATCGCCGTAAACGCTTCGTGACCCGGCGTATCGAGGAACGTGATCTTCTGCCCGTTGACGGAGACCACATAAGCGCCGATGTGCTGCGTGATACCGCCCGCCTCCTTGTCAATCACGTGCGTATCGCGGATCGCGTCCAAAAGAGAGGTCTTGCCGTGGTCGACATGGCCCATGACACAGACGACCGGAGATCTCGGCACAAGCGTCTCCTCCGCGTCTTCCTCCTCCTTCAGGAGCTCCTCGATCACGTTTACTTTGACTTCCTTTTCACAGATACAGTTGAATTCGAGCGCGATCTCCTCCGCCTTGTCGAAGTCAACCTCCTCGTTCACGGTCACCATCGTGCCCTGCAAAAACAGCTTCTTGACAACTGCGGAAGCCGGCGTTTTCATGGCCTCTGCCAACTCGGAGATCGTAAGCTTCTCCGGGATCGTGATCGTACGGATCGTATCCTCCGGCTTCTCCACCGGCTTCTGAGCCGGCGCTTTCGGCTGCTGGCCCTTCTTCATGCCGCCCTTCTGGTTCTGGCGCGCGTTTTTCTCGAGACGGTCGAACTTATCGCCCCTGTCGCGGTTGCGATCGCCGCGCTCCGTGCGCTTGCGGCTCTCCTTCTCCATCGGCTTGCCGTCAGTCTGCGGCTTCGGAATGCCGGACGGACGTCCGCTCTGGCCTCTGCCGGATCCTCTGTTCTGACCATCGCCGCCAAAGCGTCCGCCCTGGCCTCTGCCCTGACCGTCGCCGCCGAAACGTCCGCCCTGGCTCCTGCCCTGACCGTCGCCCTGGTACCTTCCGCCCTGACCCTGCGGCCTTGCGCCTGTCTGTCCCTGCGGTCTCATGCCGCCCTGTCCCTGCGGGCGTGCACTCGGCTGACCCTGCGGTCTTATACTGCCCTGCCCCTGTGAGCGTGTTCCCGGCTGACTCTGTGGTCTCGTACCGCCCTGTCCCTGCGGGCGTGCCTCCTGCGCGGATACAGGCCTCGCCTGCGCGTCCTGCGGTCTCGTTCCCGGCTGACCCTGCGTTCTCATACCGCCCTGACCCTGCGGTCTCATGCCCGGCTGTCCCTGCGGCCTCATACCGCCCTGTCCCTGTGGCCTCATGCCCGGCTGTCCCTGCGGCCTCATGCCCGGCTGTCCCTGCGGTCTCATACCGCCCTGTCCCTGCGGCCTCATGCCCGGCTGTCCCTGCGGTCTCATACCGCCCTGTCCCTGCGGTCTCATGCCCGGCTGTCCCTGTGGCCTCATACCGCCTTGACCCTGTGGGCGCGGTCTTCCGCCCGGCTTCACCATACCGGTCTTACTATTCTGCGGTCGAAACACTTGAATGATGTTTTTCTTCTTCGGAGGCGCGGCCGGAGCGTCCTCAACGCTGTCCTGATTCGCCTCGGCTTTCTTTTCCGGGCCGCTTACTGCCGCGGCTTCCTTCGGTCCTGTCTCCGTTTCCTCCGCTTTTTTGGGCGTCGTTGCCTTCGCTGCTTTCGCGCTCTCCTTCGCGTCGTCTTCCTCCGCGGATTTCACCGTCTTCTTCGGCGCAAACTGCGCGCGCAGTTTCTCAGCGTCCTCGTCTTCCACCGCGCTCATGTGGCTCTTTGCCTCCACGCCAAGCTTTTGCAGCATAGCAATGATTTCTTTATTCTCTCTTTCCAACTCTTTTGCAAGCTCATGAACTCTGATTTTTGCCATACTCATTCCTCCCGTCCCTTACATTTCAAATTCTTCTCTATCGACCTTGATAGTCCCTCATCCGTAACCGCAAGGGACGCCCGAAATTCACATCCGATCGCTGCGCCAAGCTGTTCTTTTCCTCCGTAGATGTACACAGGGGTTCGGTAAAAGTCGCACATATTCCGAAACTTTTTCTTCGTATTCTCCGAGGCCTCCTCCGAAACGACCACCAAGCCGGCCTTTCCCGACTTGACCGCCTGCTCCGTCTGGAACTCCCCGGACGCGACCTTCCCTGCCTTTTTCGCAATCCCAATCAGCGACAATACGCTATCTCTTTTCAATCGATTCGATCTCCTTCTTGAGGTTCTCATAGGTCTCCTCCGGCACCTTTCCCTTCAGCGACCGCTCCAGTCCTCTGTTCTTTACCGCCTTCTCAAAGCACTCCATGGAACAGCAGACATACGCGCCGCGGCCGTTCTTCCGGCCGGTCGTATCCAGAACGATCTCCCCCTCAGAGGTCTTAAGAATCCTCATCATCTCTTTTTTATTCTTCATTTCCTGGCATCCCGTACACTTGCGCAGCGGGATCTTCTTTGTCTGCGCCGCCATCACTCACTCCTGTCCGTCGCCGGGATCCTCTTCAGGCTCCGCGTATTCCTGACCTTCCTCATAGTAATAGCCGTCGCCGTTCTGGTCGTCGTAATAGGCGTCGCCCTCCTGCCCCTCATAGTAGCCGTCGCCGCCCTGATCGCCGTAATAGCCATCCTCGTAGTAACCGTTCTCGTCGTAGTACTCGTCCTCGTAGTAATCCTCTTCGTACTCCAGAAGATCGCCAGACTCGCGTGCCTGCGTCTCGCTCTTGATGTCGATCTTGAAGCCGGTCAGCCGGGCTGCCAGACGCGCATTCTGTCCCTCCTTGCCGATCGCAAGCGAGAGCTGATAGTCCGGAACGACCACTTTCGCCGTCTTCTCATCGCCGTCCGCGATGACCGAAATCACCTTCGCCGGGCTCAGCGCGTTCTCGATCAGCAGAGCCGGGTTCTCATCCCAGTTGATGATATCGATCTTTTCTCCGTGCAGCTCGTCGACGACCGCGTTGACTCGCGCGCCGTTCAGACCCACGCACGCGCCGACCGGATCAACGTCCGGATTGTTCGACCAGACTGCCATCTTCGTCCTGCTGCCGGCCTCTCTGGCAATGCACTTGATCTCCACCGTGCCGTCCTTTACCTCCGTGACCTCCGCCTCGAACAGGCGCTTCACGAACTCCGGATGCGTTCGCGACACGAGGATCTTCGGCCCTTTCGGCGTGTCGCGCACCTCAAGCACATATACCTTGATGCGCTGTGTCTGGCGGTAGTTCTCGCCCTTGATCTGTTCCTCCGCGTTCAGCATCGCGTCGACCTTGCCGAGATTGATGCTGATGTTACGGCCGATGAAGCGTTGCACGACGCCCGTCACAATGTCCTTTTCCTTCTCATAATATTCGTTGTAGAGGACCTTGCGCTCCTCCTCGCGGATCTTCTGCAGGATCACGTTCTTCGCGTTCTGCGTCGCGATACGACCAAACTCCTTCGACTGAATCGGCACCCGGACGATGTCGCCGAGCTCATACCTGTCATCCTTGAGCTTCGCGTTCGTCAGGCTGATCTCCGCGAGCTCATCCTCCACGTTTTCCACGACCGTCTTCTCCGCATACAGCTCAAAGTCGCAGGTCTCCGGATCGATGTTGACTACCACGTTGTTCGCCTCAGACTTCCCGTAATGGTTTTTGCAGGCCTGCAGCAGCGACTGCCTGATCGCTTCAAGCAGCGTATCCTTGCTGATGTTCTTCTCTTTCTCAAGGATCGTCAGTGCCTCAAACAATTCGTTATTCATGCTTGTGTCCTCCCGTTAGAAATCAAATGCGAGTCTCACGAGCGCAATCTCCGTGCGCGGGAACTCCATTGTTTCCTGATTTTCCATTTCAATGATGATTTTATCTTTATCGTATTCCTTAAGAATACCGGTAAATTCTTTCTGGTGATTGACGGCTTTGAAGGTCTTTACCTCGACCTCCTCGCCGATGCTCCGCGCGAAATCCTTGTCCTTGCGCAGCGGTCGTCCGAGTCCCGGCGAGCTGACCTCCAGAATATAGCTCTCCTCTATGAAATCCTTCTCGTCGAGCAGATCGCCCAGCGCGCGGCTGATCAGCTCACAGTCATCCACCGTGATCCCGCCCGGCTTGTCGATGTATGCGCGCAGGTACCAGTTCCCGCCCTCCTTTACATACTCCACATCCACGAGCTCGAACCCGTGCTGCTCTACGAGCGGAAGCAGCAGTTTTTCCGTTTTCTGCTCATACGTCTCTCTTTTCGTCATCCGCATTCCTCCCCATCACATAAAAAAGTGCCTTCGGCACCTCAACTCCCCTGCCCCTCAATCTTGAGGGGTTAGGGGTTTCTTTTTGTGCCTCT
>CANQDA010000028.1 GCA_947591155.1 uncultured Lachnospiraceae bacterium | reverse complement strand
GTCATCCACTCCTGTCGTCTAGAAAAGCACTTATCACATTTCGGACGTTTACCACATTATCTGTATAATGTGGTGCACTGAACTGCTGTTATAGCCCTGTAAGTAACGCAAGCGCCGGATGCCCTGTCGATTGCCAAAAACAGCGGCCTTTCTGGCAATAAAAAAAGAGCCTGCGTTGCCATTTTGGCAGTGCGGCTCCACAATCTATCCAATATTTGGGTATGAGATGTAAACCTTTGTGCTGTCTTTTTGGGCGGCATATGCAAAGGTTCTTTTTGCATACCAAAATCTCGACCGGGATTTTTCGTATCAGTCTTTTGGGAGACCTTGGTACGGTCATTCAGCTAAAATTTTCAGACAAATTATTTGTTATGCAATATGTATCTGTCAAATTCCCAAAATTACCACTTATATGCATCTTGCATATTTTCGCAGAAAGTGATATTATAAGTCACGATGCAGGTTTTGACAAAGTCATAAGCTTACATATTGCACCACATTATACAGATAATGTGGTGTTTTTCTTTTTATATCTGCAGTCTCACTTCCCAGCCGACTGAGGCGTCCTCCGGATCGCTCCCACTATCCCCGGTCTTATTCAGGATTGTTCTCACAATCTGATCTATCTTCTCCCTGACTTCGCGCTCTGTCCTCTTGATGTAGAGCATCGTCGTGTTGACGTTGCTGTGCCCCAGCAGGCAGGCGAGCTGCGCGATGTCGTGGGTTCTCTCATAAAATGTCCGTGCGAACAACTTTCGTATGTTGTGTGGGAATACCTTCTCCTCGTCGACGTCCGCCTTTTTGCACAGCCGCTTCATCTGTTTCCAGATATTACTCCGGTCCATCGGTTTCCCGCCTGCCGTCCGAAAGATCGGCCCTTCCCGAATCTCCTCTCTTTCGATATAGCTGAGCAGTTCCTTACGCAACTCATCCGGGATGAGTATCTCACGGCTTTTCTTTTTGCAGAAGACACGGACGGTCGCGTGTTTCCCCTTTTCCCGGATCGTTTCTACAGTAAGACACTCCAGCTCAGAGATCCGGATCCCCGTCCCGCCCAAAACTTTCAGAACCAGCTGGAGTCGTCGGTCGCACTTTGCGGCGTCCAGAAGCCTCCGGTATTCCTCCATTGTGAGGTTCTTGTTCTCGGGGCAGTACGGCGGCTCCTGTGTGCGGATACCCGTGACATTGCAGTCGCTTCTATTCAGAAAGCGGAACAGCGCGCGCAGGGAAGCGTACATGGAATTGATACTTCTGTCTGTGTATTTCCCGGATCGTGACAAGTATTCTTTGTAGCTGACCGTGAGTTCCTTCGAAAGTCGACGGCCGGCCGCGAAGCAACGGAACGCTTCAGCGTCGCGCAGGTACTTGCGGATCGTGTGTGGACTTTTCTCATTGAGGTGCAGATATCTGCCAAACGCGGCAAGCCTTTTCTCATCGAGTATCTTTATATTCATTTGTTTTCTCCTCCAATATTTCCTGATTATTGCAGTACACCTGTCTGCACTTTATAGTTTACCTGTTATTCGAAAATATTGGTTGGAAAATTCAGGCAGTCTTGTCAGATTCTTTCCCTTGTGCTATGATATTACGAAATGAAATCGAAAGCGAAAAGCGACTGCTGTCTCACAGTTTTTCGTGATTCGGCAGTCAGGAAGGGAAATAACTATGGACACTGAATATGGCTATTCGTACGGATATTCCAGAAACCCGATGGCCACCGGCGCGGTCGTGCTCGGCGTGATCTCGCTGTTTACCTGTCTGGTCTTTTATATCTCCATCCCCTGCGGAGCGATGGCGCTGCTGCTCGCGATCCTCTCGCGCGGCAAGAACAAGCTACCAGGCAAGAGCAAGACCGGCGTCGTCTGCGGTGTGATCGGGATGTGCCTTTCCCTCGGGATCACCCTCGCGTCGGTGTGGATGGTGCTGACGAACGCGCAGATGCGCGCCTACATGGAAAACTATCTGCGGTATTATCTTGGCGACGCTTCCTTTGATCTCGACCGGGAGCTGGTGACGATGTTCCCCGCACTGAAGGACATTCTTGGAATTGATGGTTCTGAAATGAATGGATCCTCTCCGGCGGACAGCTCAGATCATATACTTGACGAGCTGTTTCCTGCGGATGACGGGACTGATACAGAGGAGAAGGACGACGCTGTCGGCGATGGCGACGACGGGCAGGACGATGCCCCAACCGAACCGTCCAGACAGCTCCCGGAGGGAAAGGGGGATTTCATATGAAAAACCGGCCAAACACGCGCGAACTGAAATGCCGGGCCCGCACGCTGATGATGGAGAAACACGGCTTTCTGGCGTTGGTCACGTTTCTCGTGTCCATGCTCTATCTTCTGGCCTCCTATATTCTGGACTTTGCGTTTCCGACGACCGGCGGGACGATCAATTTTGTGCTCGGACTGATCGGTTCCCTGTTGATCAATATCGTATATTATCTTTTTTGTGCCGGGCAGGCCGCGGTGTACCTGAATCTCTGCCGGGGGCAGGAGACACGGATCGGTCAGCTCACCGGCGCGTTTTCCGTACATCCCGAATCCGTTGCAGTGTTCGCGGCCGTGCAGTTCGTGATCCAGACGATCTCCGTCAATCTGGCGCTCTGGATCCTGCCGCACATACTCAATGAAAACGAGATGCGGAACTGGCTTCCGATGTACGGAGCGCTCCTTGTGCTTCTCGTCGTCATGGTATGGCTCGAGCTCGGATTGAGCATGGTGTTCTTTCTCTACTGCGACGACCCGCAAAAGTCCGGCGCGCAGCTCATCCGGGAAAGTATGCGCCTCATGCGCGGGAGCCGCAGGCGGATGCTCTACCTGATGCTCTCCTTTATCGGAGTGATGCTGCTCGGCGTACTCTCCGCCGGGATCGGGCTGTTGTTTGCCCGCCCGTACCTCAACACCACGCAGGCGCTCTTCTATCTGGATCTGATCGAAGAGGCGCGCAGCGAACAAAGCTATGCCGAAACAGATGCGTTTGTTTAACGTTCATCCAGTAATCACTTTATGTCAGCTTAGCGCTTACCGTGTTTCATATCATCACAAGGACCGGCGGCAGTCGCGGATCAGACTGTCGCCGGTCTATTACTTTTGGATCTGTTTTCCCGTTTCCTAATTCAATTCTCCTGCTCCAACAGCACCCGCATCATCCGGTATCCCTCTTCGCGCATGATACCGCTCTCCGTCGCCGAGGTCTCGCCGTACGGTCTGCCGTCGCCGAGTTTTTTCGTGCTGTCGTACAGCAGATACGGCACGGGATCGGCCGTGTGTGTGCGGATGCGGATCGGCGTCGGATGGTCCGGCAATACCAGAAGACGGTACGGCTCTCCAGACGCGTTCAACTGCTCCGTGATGGGTTTTAACACTCTGGCGTCCAGATTCTCGATCGCCTTGAGCTTTCGCTCCAGGCTGCCCTGATGCCCCATCTCGTCCGAGGCCTCCAGATGCACATAGGCGAAATCCGCGCCCTCCTTCAGGACCGCGTCCACCGCCGCCTGCGCTTTGCCCTCATAATTCGTGCTTAATCCGCCGTTTGCCCCGGGCACCTGGATCACGCGCATACCGGCTCCGACCGCAATGCCCTTCAGCAGATCGACCGCCGAGATCATCGCGCCTTTTTTCCCAAACGCTTCTTCAAAAGAGCTCAGGATCGGCTTTGTGCCCGCGCCCCAGAACCAACAGCTGTTCGCCGGATTCAGCCCTTTCGCCCTGCGCTCCTGATTGATCGGGTGCTGATCGAGGATCTCATAGCTGCGCTTCATCATCGCGCGCAGCACCTCATTTTTGGGCAAATACTGCCCGATCACCTCAGTCAGATGGTCGTGCGGCGCGTCCAGCTCCTCGACTCTCCCGTTCGCCCAGATCACGCAGTGGCGGTAGCTCGTTCCCACATAGAACTGATAGGTCTCATTCTCCAGCTCCTTCCGGACCGCCTCCAGCAGGACCGCCGCGTCCTCTGTGCTGATCTCTCCCGAGCTGTGATCGAGGATGCGCTTCTCCTCAAACGGCTCTTCCTCGCTAAGCGTCACGAGATTGCAGCGCAGCGCGACGTCCGTGTCCTTCATCGGCACGCCGATAGAGAGCGCTTCGAGCGGGGAACGCCCCGTGTAATAACGCTTCGGATCGTAGCCAAGCACCGCGAGATTCGCCGTGTCGCTGCCCGGGCTCATCCCTCTCGGGATCGTGCGCAGCATCCCTACCTCGCCCGTCGCGGCCAGCCGGTCCATCACCGGCGTGTGCGCCGCCTCCAGTAAAGTACGGCCGCCGAGCGCATCCTGCGGCTCATCCGCCATTCCGTCTCCCAAAACTACAAGATATTTCATACGGATTTACCCAAAAGATACGGACAGGCTATCACTCACTCCGCGTATCGAAACAAACGGATCAGCCATGTCCGTAAATCCCTTTCTGTTTTATTTACTGCTTTTCACGGATGCGGATCATACTCAGGATCCCATCCACCTGCGACGCGCGGGACTCGTACTCCGCCTCCGTCATCACCTCGGTGATAAAACCGTACTCCCCGTCGACTCCGGCGTCCACCACCTCGATCGGCCCGAAGATCGCCTCCATCTTCCGGCGCTCGGACGCGTCGCCCGGCACGCGCACAAAGAACGGTTTTCTCGTGTTGGAGACATCCTTCAGCTTCTGCTTCTCCGGCTTCCACTCGGAGATCACGCCCGTCCCGAGCACCTGAGCCGCCTCGACGACGTCCGCCGCCACCGCGCTCGCCGTCGCCTCCTTGCCGGCGCCCTGTCCGTAGAACATCGCGTCGCCGAGCATGTTTCCGTGCACAAAGATCGCGTTGAACACACCGCTCACGCTGTAGAGCGGATCTTCCTTATCCACGATGTACGGCGCGACCATAGCCATCACCTCGTCGCCCTCCCGTCTGCTGAAGGCGAGAAGCTTGATCGTCTTTTCCATCGCGCGCGCGTATTTGATGTCAGCCGAGCTGATCTTCGTGATCCCCTCGGTGTAAATGTCGGTGAAATCCACCCGCTTCCCGTAGGCGAGCGAGGAGAGGATCGCGATCTTCCGGCACGCGTCGTGTCCCTCGATGTCGGCCTCCGGATTGCGCTCCGCGTAACCCTTCTGCTGCGCGTCGCGGAGCACATCGTCGAACTCAAGGCCCTCGTCGATCATCTTGGTGAGAATATAATTCGTCGTCCCGTTCAGGATGCCCGTGATCTCATCGATCACATCCGCGGTCAGCGACGTGCGAAGCGGGCGGATGATCGGAATCCCGCCGCCGCAGCTCGCCTCAAAGAGATAGCTTGCGTTGTTCTCGCGTGCAAGCTTCTGAAGCTCCGTGCCGTGCCGTGCCACCAGTTCCTTGTTGGACGTACACACGCTCTTGCCCGCTGCCAGCGCCTTCTGCGAGAAAGTGAACGCCGGCTCCGTGCCGCCCATCACCTCGACCACGACTTTGACTTCCGGGTCGTTCACGATAACGTCATAGTCATGGACAATCCGATCCTGAATCGGATCCCCCGGAAAATCGCGCAGATCCAGCACATATTTCACGCGCAGATCCACGCCCGCCTTTTCCAGAATGCTGTCGTGGTTTGTCTCGATCACCTTCACCACGCCGGAACCCACCGTCCCGTATCCCAAAACCGCAACCTGTACCATAGTATTCTCCATCCTTTTCTGTGATTACTTCAGCCGCCATTCTGTCCTTCCCGACAGCCGCTTCTTTCTGTTTCGCAGGAAGCTTTCTGATCCCCTTCCCGGATTACTTTCATTTTGCTTTCTCTGCCCCTGCTATCGTTTCGATTCGCTGCAGCGGCCGGTCTCATTCCCGCCCCAGTATCTTCAGATACTGGACCGCCGGCCTCGACTCGATGGCCTCGATCATACCAGAGACGTCCCCCGTCTCCGGGAGAATCTCCACGCTCAGCGTCAGCGTTGCCACGCCGTTCGTCGGAATGCTCTGGTGGATCGTCAGAATATTCGCCTTGTACTCCGCCACGATGCTCAGCACATCCGAAAGGAGCCCCGGCTCATCGTGCATCTGGATCATGAAGGTGAACGTCTTGCCCTTCACATTGTCCCGGAACGGAAAGATGTCATCCTTGTATTTATAAAAGGAACTTCTGCTGATCCCCACCCGGTCCGCCGCTTCCTGAACAGTCTCCACACGGCGGGTCTCCAAAAGCATCTTGGCCTCCACGACCTTCAAGAGCACTTCCGGGACAGCCTTCTGCCTGACGACAAAGTATTTTGAGTTGTCCGCCATTCTACCCTCTCCTCACAACCAGATTCCGACCCACTGTGCTTCGCGCGCAGACGGATCGTCTGTGTTTTCCCGCAATAGTTTCTTACGATATGGGTTCCTGTCTTCTGCCGCAATACCGTTATGCGTCGTTCCCAGATTCTTTTTCGCCGAGCGACACCCATTTCAAGTACGCGTTCATGAACATGTCGATATTTCCGTCCATCACGCTGTCCACGTTTCCGGTCTCCGCGTTCGTCCGCAGATCCTTCACCATCTTGTACGGCTGCATGACGTACGAACGGATCTGGTTGCCCCAGGCGTTGTCCGTCACCTCGCCGCGGATGTCGGACTTCTTCTCCGCGTTCTCCTGCAGTTTCAGCTCGTACAGCTTGCCCTTGAGCATCTGCATCGCCTTGTCTTTGTTCTGATGTTGCGAGCGCTCATTCTGGCACTGCACGACGATGCCGGTCGGCAGATGCGTGATTCGGATCGCCGAGGAAGTCTTGTTGATGTGCTGTCCGCCCGCGCCGCTCGAACGGTAGGTGTCGATGCGCAGGTCGTCCGGATCGATCTCGATGTCCACGTCGTCGCTGAGCTCCGGCATCACCAGACAACCCGCAAAGGACGTCTGTCGCTTGCCGGCCGCGTTGAACGGGGAAATGCGCACCAGACGATGCACGCCCTTCTCCGAACGCAGATAGCCATACGCGTTCTCGCCGTTGACCTGAAAGGTCACGGACTTGATCCCGGCCTCCTCGCCGTCGAGATAGTCGAGGACTTCCACCTGGTAGCCACGTTTGTCCGCCCAGCGCGTATACATGCGGTAAAGCATAGACACCCAGTCGCAGGCCTCTGTCCCGCCGGCTCCCGCCTGAAGCGTGACGATCGCGTTGTTTGCGTCGTACTCGCCGGAGAGCAGCGTCTTGATCCGGATGTCGTCAAACGCCGTCTGGAACGCCTGCAGGGTCTCCTCGATCTCCGGGATCACCGCAGGGTCGTTCTCCTCGTAGCCCATCTCGATGAGCAGCTCGATCTCCTCGTACTGCTCTTTGAGCTGATTGTATCCCTCAATGTCGTCCTTCAGAGACTTGAGCGTCTTCATCATCTCCTGCGACCGCTCCGGATTGTCCCAGAAATCGGGCGCCTCCATCTCGCGCTCAAGCTCCTGAATCCTCTGTTCTTTACTTACGAGGTTAAAGTGAATCCCTCACTTCCACCAATGGCTCCGTGTAGCTTGCAAGTACGGTCTTGAACTGATCTAACTCTACCACAGTGTCACCTTCTTTCTACATTTTTATTGATTCAGGACGGAACCGCACGGTACCCTTCCGGACATTTTCCCCGGAAAACCAGCTTTATGGTATTTCCGGGAAAAACGCGCCGGAAATCCCTGCGGTTCCTGTCCATGTATACAGTGCGGGCGCGCGCAGGTTTCCTCTCGGAGTCATAAAGAAGCGTCGGTACTTAGCGAGTGCTTCGCGCGAGCTTACGTACCGCTACGCTTCGGTAATAAGCGCAAGCGGGCTCCGAAGGAAATCTCGCGCGCCGCACGTCCGGTATCTTATATAGTCTTACGACGCTTTCTTTCTGCCGCAGCACTGCTTGTACTTCTTTCCGCTGCCGCAGGGGCAGGGATCGTTCGGGTAGATCTTCTGCTCCGTGCGCTTCTTCGGGGCGCGCGGGCCGGAATCGTCCTTGTTCGTGCCGGTCACCTTCGCGACCTCCTCGCGCTCGACCTTCTGCTCCACCTTGACGTGGAACATCAGCTTCACGGTGTCCTCCTGGATCGCGGAGGTCATCGCGTCGAACATCTCGTAGGCGCTCATCTTGTACTCCACGAGCGGATCTTTCTGTCCGTATGCCTGCAGGCCGATGCCCTGGCGCAGCTGATCCATGTCGTCGATGTGATCCATCCACTTGCGGTCAATCACCTTCAGCAGGATCACGCGCTCGATCTCGCGCATCTGCTCCTTGTCTTCAAACTCCTTCTCCTTGAGCGCGTACAACTCAAGCGCGCGATCCGTAAGCTTCTCCTTCAGCTCCTTCTTGTCGGAGACGCTGTCGATCAGCTCCTTCGTGACCGGCTTCATCGGAATGATCGGACGCAGCACGGAATTGATCTCGTTCAGATCCCACTCGTCCTTATCCCCGTTGTCCCCGATACACATATCGACCGTGCCGCCCACGACATCCGAGATCATCTTGAGAATGGACTCATGCATATCCTCGCCGTCGAGCACGCGTCTGCGCTCCGCATAAATGATCTCTCTCTGCTCGTTGTTGACCTGATCGTACTCGAGCAGGTTCTTGCGGATGCCGAAGTTGTTGCCCTCGATCTTCGTCTGCGCCTTCTCGATCGCGTTGGAGAGCATCTTGTGCTCGATCTGCTCGTTCTCCTGCACGCCGAGCGACTGGAAGACCTTCATCATCTTCTCGGAACCGAACAGGCGCATCAGATCGTCCTCGAGGGAAATATAGAATCTGGACTCACCCGGATCGCCCTGACGTCCGGAACGTCCACGCAGCTGATTGTCGATACGTCTCGACTCATGGCGCTCGGTGCCGATGATCTTCAGGCCGCCCGCCGCGCGCGCCTCCTCGTCCAACTTGATATCCGTACCACGACCGGCCATGTTCGTCGCGATCGTGACCGCCCCGTGAACGCCTGCGTCCGCCACGATCTCGGCCTCGAGCTCGTGGAACTTCGCGTTCAATACATTGTGCTTGATGCCCTCACGCTTGAGCAGGCTGCTGATAAGCTCGGACACGTCGATCGTGATCGTGCCGACCAGCACCGGCTGTCCCTTCGCGTGCGCTTCCTTGACCGCCTCGACAACCGCGCGGTATTTCTCCTTCTTCGTCATGTAGACCGCGTCGTCCAGATCCTGTCTGCATACCGGACGGTTCGTCGGGATCTCGATGACGTCCATGCCGTAGATGTCGCGGAATTCTCTCTCTTCGGTCAGCGCCGTACCGGTCATGCCGCATTTCTTCTGATATTTGTTGAAGAAGTTCTGGAACGTGATCGTCGCGAGCGTCTTGCTCTCGCGCTTCACCTTCACGTGCTCCTTCGCCTCGATCGCCTGATGCAGGCCGTCCGAATAGCGGCGGCCCGGCATGATACGTCCGGTGAACTCGTCTACGATGAGCACCTGATCGTCCTTCACGACGTAGTCCTGATCGCGGAACATGAGATTGTTCGCGCGCAGCGCCAGGTCGACGTTGTGCTGGATCTCGAGGTTCTCCGGATCAGAGAAGTTGTCGATCTGGAAGAATTTCTCGACCTTCTCGACGCCCTGCTGCGTGAGGGTGACGATCTTGTCCTTCTCGTTCACGATGAAATCGCCCGTCTCGGTGATCTCCTCACCCATCAGGGCCGTCATCTTTGTCACCTCGCCGCTCGCCTCGCCGCGCTGCAGCTGACGCGCCAGAATGTCGCAGACCTCATAGAGCTTCGTGGATTTGCCGCTCTGTCCGGAAATGATCAGCGGGGTGCGCGCCTCGTCGATCAGAACCGAGTCGACCTCGTCGATGATCGCATAGACCAGATCCCTCTGCACGAGCTGCTCCTTGTAGATCACCATGTTGTCGCGCAGATAGTCGAAACCCACCTCGTTGTTCGTGATATAGGTGATGTCGCAGGCGTACTGCTCCCTGCGCTCGTCGTTGTTCATGGAATTGAGCACACAGCCGACCGTCAATCCGAGGAAACGGTGCACCGCTCCCATCCACTCCGCGTCACGGTTGGCCAGATAATCGTTGACCGTGACGACGTGTACGCCCTGTCCAGCCAGTGCGTTCAGATACGCCGGCAGCGTCGCCACGAGGGTCTTACCTTCACCAGTCTTCATCTCGGCGATACGGCCCTGGTGAAGAATGATGCCGCCGATCAGCTGCACGCGGTAGTGTTCCATACCCAGCACGCGCCTCGCTGCCTCGCGCACCACGGCAAACGCTTCCACAAGCAGATCGTCCAGCGTCTCGCCGTTCGCATAGCGCTCCTTGAGCTCCGGCGTCTTTGCTTTCAGCTCCTCGTCCGAGAGCGCCTGCATCTGCGGACGCAACGCTTCTATCTTGTCCACCAGCGGCATGATCATCTTCAGCTCACGCTCGCTGTGCGTTCCGAAAATTTTCTGTATTAATTTCATTCCGGTTCTCCCATCTGATCCTGAATTCTGTTACACTCACAGGCTCCCGAAAGACAGCTCCTTCGTCAGCCAGATACAAAGTTCTATCTATTGTAACACTTTCGGGTGCACAAGACAATCAGTTTTTTCAAAAAATGAGCGCGGGGCCTTCATGGTCCCGCGCCCGCCAAAGCTCTCCGGCCTACCGGTCAGAATTCCGGCTCGATCAGCCCGTAGGTGTTGCCCTTTCTCTTGTATACGACGTTGACCTCCTCGGTCTCCGCGTTGAAAAATACGAAGAAATTGTGCCCCAAAAGCTCCATCTGCACGCAGGCGTCCTCCGGGTACATCGGCTTCATTCCGAAATGCTTCGTGCGGATGATCTTCACTTCGTCCAGCGGATCGGACTCCTTCTCGATGAACTCCTGCTTGAAGTTGCCTCCGTCCTGATGCCGCTCGATGATTTTCTCCTTATATTTACGGAGCTGACGCTCGATCACTTCCTCCACCAGATCGATGGAGACGTACATGTCGTTGCTCACCTGCTCGGAGCGGATGATATTCCCCCGCACCGGGATCGTCACCTCGATCTTCTGACGCTCCTTCTCCACGCTCAATGTCACAATGATTTCTGTGTCCGGAGTGAAATACCGCTCCAGCTTGCCAAGCTTGTCCCGGATCGCCGACTTCAGGCCATCCGATACCTCGAGATTTTTGCCGCTGATCGTAAATTTCATATGATTCAACTCCTTTACCTGAGACTGGAATGATCCGCCGTATGGATACGCGCGCATGATTCTAACATTTAGTATAGCATATTTTCCAATTTTTTCAATCGAAAATCGCGATTATTCAGTAATTTTATGACACTGAAATCAAAAGCGCGAATCCAGACCGTTTCCCGGCTCCGGTTCATTTCCCGCACGGAACGAACCTTATTGCTCACACAGTTCCAGCACTTTTCGATAGGAAAGCGATCCGCCAAACAGATCCAGCGCGCTCCCGACCGTCACGTCGAGACGGTTCTGCCCCAGACGCCGCAGCGTCCCGAGATCCTCATAGCTTCCCACGCCGCCCGCGTACGTCACCGGAATCCCTTCCCAGACGCCGAGCAGACGCACCAGCTCCTCCTCCACGCCTGCCGCTCTGCCCTCTACGTCCGCCGCGTGCACAAGGAACTCATCGCAGTACCCGGACAGCTCGTCAAGCACCTCATGGGAGATCCTGACCTCCGTAAACTTCTGCCAGCGGTCGGTCACGATGTAATAGCCGTCCGCCTTTCTCCTGCAGCTCAGGTCCAGCACCAAGCGCTCCTTCCCGGTCTCGCTGGACAACCGCCGCAGATTCCCGTAATCGATCCGGCCATCCCGGAAGACGTACGAGGTCGCGACGACATGCGACGCCCCCGCCTCCAGGAACTCAGCCGCGTTTTGCTCGTTCACGCCGCCGCCAAGCATCAGGCCGCCCGGATATCTGCCGAGCGCGAGCATCGCCTGACGTTTCGTCTCCTCATAATAGGCGGACGAGGCAGGGTTGAGCAGGATCACATGTCCGCCCTTCAGCCCGTCTCTCCGGTAAAAATCCGCGTAAAAACCGGCGTCCTGCTCCGAGACAAAATTCTCGCGGGCCGTGTCCTCCGCGTCCCTCAGGCTGCCGCCGACGATCTGTTTCACTTTTCCGTTATGTATGTCGATACAGGGGCGAAAGCGCATTGTTGCGTCCTCCTCTTCAAAAAAATACAGTGCAGGGCGGACGTGTTCTGCAAACATGCCGCACTGCACTCTCGTCATCAAGGGTAAAGAGCAGACTCACGGATTCTTCCTGTCCGCGTCGTTGTTCCCGGTCAGCGCGTCGCCGGCCTCTTCCACACCGTCGGCCACATCTTTCCCTGCGTCTCCCACGCCGTCAACGACATCCTTTCCCGCATCGCCCACGCCGTCTGCGATATCTTTCCCGGCGTCGCCCACGATGCCGTCGTCCGTGTTACCGTCCGAGTCTGTGTCGTCCTTGGTCTCAATACCGTCCGCGTTGTTCTCGTCCGTGACGCCGTTCACGATGCTGTCCGATTCGACATTTGTCGCCGTGTCCTCATCCTGCGCAGCATGATCCATATCGGTCCCATCTTCAGCGCCATTTTCCATGTTGTTTTCTGAAGAAGCGCTGCTGCCCGCAGTGTTGCCTTCAGAGTCTGCCGTTTGATCTTCCGCCGTAACGGCCTGCGTCTCTTTTTCATTTTCCTTCTTTTTGTCATCATTTCCACAGCCTGCCAAAAGCGCCATCCCGCATACGCAGGCGATACATAAGGTGTACTTTCTCCAGCGTTTCATAGTTCGCGTTCTCCTTTTTCATTTATTCCTGTAGCTCTCCGGCTGTGCGAAATCGCGTCTGCCGCACGGCCGTTGTGTTAGTAATATGTGCTTTTTTGCCGTTTTTATTCCGGTCTCACAGGAATTCTTTTAAAAAGAACGCGTAAAACTTATTTCACCTTCACCTTACATTTTACTTTCTTCGAACCGCTCTTCACCGTGATCGTCGCCGTTCCCTTCCCTCTGGCCTTCAGCTTGCCGGAAGCGGAAACGGAGACCACCTTTTTGTTGGAAGAGCTGTAAGAGATCTTCTGCTGGCTGGTGATCGGGCTGAGCTGCGCAGAGAGCTTCATGCTCGTCCCGCGCTTCAGTGTGAGCTTACGCGGAACATTGAGGATCTTCTTCGTCTTTATTGTCCCGGACTGTACCTTGACCTTGACCGTCATCGTCGTCCCGCTGCCGAGCGTGACCAGAAGCTTCGCGCTGCCGTTCTTCTTCGCCTTGATCTTGCCGCTCTCAGTGACCTTCACAAGCTTTTTGTTTAGGGATTCTATGCTTTTAACATAGTCGCCCTTCGCCACGCTCACCTGAAACGCGGACGTAGACTGCCCTTTCTGCAGGATCAGCTCTGTCGCGTTCGCGGCGATCGTCGGGGATAGTTTTGTCCCTGCGTCCACGACGGTATCCGTGGCGCCGCAGCCGTACGCGCAGTACGCCGTTTTCGTGCCATCTGCCAAGACGGTCGCGTCGCCGTTCGACCGGTAAGTCGCGAATATATGATTCTTTTTTCTGTTCTCCGTATCCTGAACCGTTTTACCTTTCGCGCCGCAGACGGAACAAACCTGCGTCTTCGTGCCATCCTTCTGGCAGGTCGCGTCATCGTTCGCCACATATGCGAACGTGTGCGGCAGCGTGCTCCCGGCGATTTCCCTCGTGTTCTTCGTGCCGCAGCCGTACGCGCACAGCGCTGTCTCGGTGGCGTTTTTCGAGCAGGTCGCGTCGCCGTTCGGCTTGTAGTCCGTGAACAGATGATTCTTCCTGCTCCCCGTATCCTGGACAGTCGCGCCCTTTTCCCCGCAGACTATGCATACCTGTGTTTTCGTGCCGTCCTTCTGGCAGGTCGCATTGTTATCCGGAACATATTCGTATTTGTGGGGCGCGCTGAAGTTGACCTGCGACGTATCGCCACAGATTTCACACCGAAAGATCCGATATCCCTGCTCGATACAGCTTCCTTCTTCCTCTTTGATTATTGTCCAATTGTGCGCGTGTGATTCGGCCGAAGTGCTATCCTCATACGAAAGATCGCTCAGCACCGGAACTACGAAATTCCTCGAAACAGCGGACTCTGAAAAACAGGTGTAGACCGTCCGCTCTTCGCAGATCGGTTTGTCTTTGGAGCCGACCGTCTGGCTCCCCGCCAGAAAGTATTTGTAGCAGATACTCTTTTGATCGTCCCAGGTCACGTCCACAAGGTACCAGTTGCCATCCTCCATCTTCACATAATTCCACATGTGCGCCTCGCCGGCCATACCGACGATCAGCACGCTCGGTATCTTGAACTCCCCGCAGAGGATCTTAAACGCCTTGGCGTAGCCCTCGCAGACTACCATTCCGCCCTTCAGAAATACGCCAACCGCGGAATGTGCATATATGTTTTCCTGATATACGATTTTCTTGCAGAGATAATCATGGATTGCTTTTACAGTGTCTTTACAGGACGCATTCGCGCCGAGATCAGCCCGGATCTCCGCGACCGCGGCCTGCACCGCGGAGTTGAACGCCGGCGTCTCCGCCGCGGCTCCCTGGTACAGCTGGCTGGAGGGCAGATGCAGGGTGACGCTTGAAAACGTCTCCGAATAGCCGGCCGCGCTGCTGCCTGAGATCGTGCCGCTCATGCCATAGGAAAGACTGCTCATCCAGAACACCTGCGGATAGTCGTACATAAACGCGCCGTACGCGGACTGTACCTCATAGCGAACCTGACTCAGCCCCTCCTGATATCCGGCGTCCGTCTCTTTGTCCCATCTGTCTTTGCTGTAATTGTCGAGTTGGCATGTAATCGCCGGCGACAACGTCACCTTGGTGTCCTCCGGCTCGCATACCCCGAGGCACGCCTGCACCATCGCGTCATACACAAGCTTCGCGTTGCCTGAGAGCTGCGCGCCATAAGAGTCCGTGTAGCCGGCCACGGCTGCGCGTATGCGAAAGAGAGACACATTCGGCCGCGACGCAACCGACGCAAGGCCGGACTCCTCCAGAGTTTCCGTCACCTCATCATAGGCCACAAACTCCCCCTGTTCGGGGTAATCCTCACCCGCGGCGTAGTTCTTTGTCTCGACCTCCTCGATCCCCGCGATAAAGTCATCCGGGACCTGCAAGCTCCACTCGCCGTCTATCCCTGTCCCGTTATTCGAATCTTCTGAAATGAAATCATCCGGCACGGAAAGGATCTCCGTCCCATCAATTTCTTCTGCACCAGCTTCGTACTCAGAGGCTGTAATCGATCCCTCCGGTATATATTCCCCGGACAGATCTGCCTCCTCTGTCAGGAGCGAATCTTCCGCGGCACACACCGCAAGCGCGTCGCCTGCCGCAGCAGACAGCATCGCCGCAGACAGCAAAACCGCAATCAATCGTCTTCTCATATTCCTCTCCCCAATACCTGTCAAACTCTGTTGTCGAAAGCTCCCGGCCTGCCCTTTTCACCGGGGCTCTGCTCCGTCCGTTTCCTGAAACAGATACTATCTAGCGTCTCCCATAAAGAACAGCGCGACTGTCCCCGGCCCGGAGTGCGTGCCGATCGTCGGCCCGATCGGAGCGATCAGGAAATTCTCGATCCCGAAGCGCTTCTTCACCTGCTCCTGCACGTAGACCGCGTCGTCGTAGCAGTCCCCGTGGCTGATGAACACGATGTCGTTCTTGTCCCGGAAACTCCCCATCTTCTGCTCCATGAAGTCTACGAGGGCATTCAGGGACTTCCTGCGCCCGCGAACCTTGGACTGCGGAATCAGATGTCCCTCGCCGTCCACGTTCAGCACCGGCTTGATATTGATCATCGTGCCGAGCACCGCTGCCGCCTTCGAGACGCGTCCGCCGCGATACAGATGGAACAGGTCGTCCACCGTGAAGTAATGGCAGACGTGCTGCTTGTTGTCCTCCAGCCACTGCACCAGCTCATCGTAGCCCATGCCCGCCTCCTGCTGCTGCAACGCCTTGTGCACGAACAACCCCTCGCCCATGGACGCGGCCAGCGAGTCCACGACCGCGATCCGGCAGTCCGGATGCTCCTCCATCACTTCCTGCGCGGCGATGCGCGTGCTGTTGTACGTGCCGCTCAGTCCGCTGGAAAACGCGATGTGGATGATGTTTTTGTTGATCTTTATATACTCGAGGAACTTCTCCTTCGCCTCCTCCGGATTCACCTGGGAGGTCGTCGGCATGCAGCCCTCACGCATCTTTTTGTAAAACTGCTCGTACGGAAGCGAATTGTCCGCCCTGTAGGTCTCACCGTCCAGAAAATACGGCAGCCACATGGTCGGAACCTCATGCCGGGCAAGATAATCCTCAGGCAGATCTCCCGTGTTGTCCGTCGTGATCAGATACTCTCTCATACTGTTTTCCCGTTCCTTTCAAAATTATCCCATTTGGTATAATAATAGCACGAATTGAAGCGCATTGCAAACAATTGTTATCATAAAGCATGGCCCACGAAAATAAACTATAGCAAATACAAATTCTTCGGGAGTATGTCATGAGTTCTAATCCAAAGATCGTTGTACTCAAAACCCGGGAAATTATCTACACTTTGCTTCTGCTTTTTCTGGCGATCCTTCTGATCGTCTGTCTGGTGCTGATGTTCTCCGGCAAGCTGAAAAAGGACGAGGTCCAGAGCGGGGCATCCGCCGGTCAGACTCAGACGCAAAGCGCGGAATCGCCCGCCGGAAGCGGATCCGAAGAGAGACTTTTCAACGCCGGAGTCTACACGACCCCGGTCACGCTCGGGGATTCTACCGTGGACGTAGAGGTCAGCGTCGACCAGAACCACATCAACGCGATCCGTCTCGTAAACCTGAGCGAATCAACCGCGGCCGCGTTCCCGCTCGTCACCCCGTCTCTGGACCACATCACGTCCCAGATTCTGGAAAAGCAGACGATCGAGGGTATCACCTGCCCGCAGGAGAACAAATACACCTCGCAGCTTCTGCTCTCCGCGATCGCGCAGGCACTCGAAAAGGCCCGGGCAGCCGGGTGATCCACACACGCGCAGAACACGCAGCGAGTCCGTCGATGGCCGAAGCACGAAATGAAGCAAAAAGAAAAAGGCAGAAATATCTCCGGGCAAACCCTCTTTCAGAGTTCCTCCCGGAGACACTTTGCCTTTTCGTCCGCTTTATGAAAGCATCCTTTCGCAGCCGTCCTGCGCAGAGCTTTCTCTGCGATCACGCAGTCCCTATTTTTCCTTCGCGATCAGATAGTACGGAAGCGCGATGAGCAGCACGCCGCCGACCATGTTGCCGGCCGTGACAATCAGGAGATTGTAGAAGAAACCTCCGATGCTGACCGTTGCCTCCATCGGGTTCATCAGCCCGATCGTCAGGAAAGTCATGTTGGCAACGCTGTGCTCGAAACCGCAGGTGACGAAGGTCGCCACACAGCAGAAGTTCATCGCGATCTTCGCGCCCTCGGACTTCAGCTTCGCGCCGCACCAGATCGCGAGGCAGACCAGCATGTTGCAGAAAATCGCCTTCGTGAACAGGTTTAGCGGAGCGCCCGCCATCTTGGCCGCCGCCGCGTTCGACAGAAATGTGCCGGTAGCGTCCGTGTCCAGACCGGTCAGCACAAAGAGCGCCGCCGTCGCCACGGAACCAATCAGATTCCCTATGTAACACACGACCCAGAGCTTGATCGTCTTCGCCCAGGAGACCGCGCCGGTGAAGCTGCCCACCGCCATCACGAAATTGTTGCCGGTGAAGAGCTCGGCCCCGGCGACCGTCACCAGACAGAGACCCACGGAGAACACGATACCGCAGATCAGCTTCTGCGCCGACTGCCCGGCCATAACGCCGCCCACAATGCCCATCATGATGCTACCGAAGCCGATGAACACGCCGGCCAGAATCGACATCAGGACATAGCCGAGCGGGTTCTTTTCCAGCAGACCCAGCTTGTTCTTGGCGGTATTGCCTACCGCCTCTATCTCATTTCGAAACATTTGTTATTCCTCCCATATATATCGAAACCCGCCGTATTGTTGCGGCGGGTTTCGCAAGGCTTAGTTTCATGAAATCCCGCGCGGAGCGCTTCTGATCCGGTCTCAGATCAGAACAATCCGGAGATCTTGCCGGTCTCGTCCACGTCGATGCGCTCCGCAGCCGGTACCTTCGGAAGTCCCGGCATCGTCATGATCTCGCCCGTCAGAGCCACGATGAACCCTGCGCCCGCCGAGATCTTCAGGTTGCGCACCGTCACCTCAAAGCCTGTCGGCGCGCCCAGCTTCGTCTGGTCATCCGTCAGGGAGTACTGCGTCTTCGCCACACAGATCGGGCAGTTGCCGTAGCCAAGCGCCTCCAGCTCCTTCGCCTGTTTCTGCGCGTTCGCCGTCAGCACCACCTTGCTGCCGCCGTAGATCTTCTGTACGATCTGGTTCAGCTTGTCCTCGATGCTGCCCTCCAGCTCGTAGCTGTACGTGAAGTCGTTCGGCTCCTCCACCAGACGGATCACTTCCTCCGCCAGCTTCAGGCCGCCCTCGCCGCCCTTCGCCCATACCTCGGACAGCGCAACGTTCACGCCCAGCTCCTTACACTTGTCCTCTACCAGAGCCAGCTCTTCCGGAGTATCCGTCGGGAACGCGTTGATCGCCACCACGCACGGAAGCTTGTAGACGTTCTTGATGTTGTTCACATGCTTCAGCAGGTTCGGGAGACCCTTCTCCAACGCCTCAAGGTTCTGCTCGTTCAGCTCTGCCTTCGGCACGCCGCCGTTGTACTTCAGCGCCCTCACCGTCGCCACGATGACCACCGCGTTCGGCTTCAGGCCTGCCATACGGCACTTGATGTCCAGGAACTTCTCCGCGCCAAGGTCTGCGCCGAAGCCTGCCTCCGTGATCGCGTAGTCGCCCAGCTTCAGCGCCATCTTCGTAGCGATGACGGAGTTGCAGCCGTGCGCGATGTTCGCGAACGGGCCGCCGTGCACGATCGCCGGCGTGTGCTCGAGCGTCTGTACCAGGTTCGGCTTCAGGGCGTCCTTCAGCAGCGCGCACATCGCGCCCTGCGCGTTCAGGTCGCCCGCCGTCACCGGCTTCTGCTCCGATGCTTTCCCGTATGTATATCCGACAATGATCCTCGCCAGACGGTTCTTCAGGTCCGTGATGTCGTTCGACAGGCACAGCACCGCCATGATCTCGGACGCCACCGTGATATCATAGCCGTCCTCCCTCGGCATGCCGTTCGTCTTTCCGCCGAGGCCGTCCACCACGAAACGAAGCTGTCTGTCGTTCATGTCCACACAGCGTCTCCAGGTGATCTTGCGCGGGTCGATGTTCAGCGCGTTCCCCTGGTAGATGTGGTTGTCGATCATCGCCGCAAGCAGGTTGTTCGCAGCGCCGATCGCGTGGAAGTCGCCCGTGAAGTGGAGATTGATATCCTCCATCGGAACCACCTGCGCGTAGCCGCCGCCTGCCGCTCCGCCCTTCACGCCGAACACCGGTCCGAGGGACGGCTCACGCAGCGCTACCATAACCTTCTTGCCGAGCTTCGAAAGACCGTCCGCGAGGCCTACCGTCGTCGTCGTCTTGCCCTCGCCCGCCGGCGTCGGGTTGATCGCCGTCACGAGCACGAGCTTGCCGTCCGGGAGGTTCGTCTCCTTCAGGAGGTTGTAGTCGATCTTTGCCTTGTAGTTGCCGTACTGCTCCAGGTATTTCGCGTCGATACCTGCCTTTGCTGCGATCTCGGTGATTGGCGACATGGTCGTCTCCTGTGCGATCTCGATGTCTGATTTGTAGCCCATTGTCTTGTTTCTCCTTTCTTTAAATAAGATTGTTTTGTTTTTTTGTAGTAAATGCAAAGCCGTGCTCAACCTCGAAAAAGCTTCGCTTTTCCCACGCGGGTGCGCTTTGTCACTAGGCTCGAAATGACCTCGCCAAGTGTCAAATGTGTCGATCGCGGGCCCCTCGCCGGGGGTGGCATCGCCCTCTTTCAGAGAGCGATCACTTCGCCCTATAGATTCGCTGTCCCGTGAAATCGTCTGCAAGCAGACATTTCCCGCTCCACCGAATCTGCACGGCTCATTGTTTACACGAAAAAAACTGCGCAAAAGAACCCTTTGTCCTTTTCACGCAGTAGCGGAAGCGATACCGTAACGCGGAAGCAATCCTCCTTCGTTCACATAAAGACCTTCCCATCGTGTGACACTTAACGTACAGTATCTTCTCTACTTTTTTATCATGTGGTATTATAGCAAATAAAAATTTGTTCGTCAAGAAATTATCAATAAATTAATTATCATTTTTCCTTTAAGCTTTTCGGTCCAAAATATCAGCCCTTCTTTATCTCTTTTTATTGTTGACATTTATTTTGATTCGTGTTATATTCTCTATGTTCGGAAATCTCTGGCAGTTCTGCCGTTTTCCCTTACAAATGCTGAAAAATGTGAAAAGTTTGTAGTTACCTTGACTTGATTGCAATTATTTTCATTTTCCGAAAAATCAAATGATAAATGGTGCTGATCGCGTATACCAAACTATTTCATACCGGAAAGGAGACTTTTCATGACCCAGAACACTGATTTTCTGCAAAACATGAGCGGCCCGCTCGACTACCCGCTCACCAACGACTACATGTTTCGCGCGCTCATGCAGAGCAGCAACGATACCTTGCGCCACCTGCTCGCGGCGCTGCTCCCCGTCCCCTATACGGAAATCCGCTCCTGCGAGATCCTCAACCCTATTATCCTCGGCGAAGCCATCGACAACAAAACCTGCATCATGGATGTTCGTGTCTGCATGAACAATGACCGTATGATCAATCTGGAGATGCAAATGTACCCGTATAAAGCCTGGCCAGACCGTGCCCTCTTCTATCTCTGCCGCCTCTATTGCCAGATCAAACGCGGACAGAATTACGCAGACGCCCTGCCGGCTGTACATATCGGTATCCTGAGTGAGTCCCCGTTCCCTGAAGTGAACAAATTCTACAGCAAATATGAGCTCGCGGATATCGAGGACAAAGAAAATATACATATTTTCACTGGCAAATTCTCTCTTCGTATGCTATGCTTAGATCAACTGGAGAACATCCCGGAAGAGGAGCGCTCCTCAGAGAGATATCTCTGGGCGCAATTATTCCAGGCTAATACATGGGAGGAGATCAAAATGCTTGCAGAAAAGAACAAAGCGATTCAGGAAGCGTCTGAGCATCTGCATGTCCTTACCGAAGATGAAAAAATCCGCCTGCAGTGTGAAGGGCGAGAGATGTACGAGCATGACATAGCGACCATACGCGGCGAGGGATTTCGTGAAGGTATTTCTCAAGGTATTTCTCAAGGTATTTCCCAAGAGCGGCAACGCATCAACCAGCTTATCACATGTCTGTCACAGGATAAGCGTTTTGATGATCTGACTCGCTCCGCGTCTGATCCGGCCTATCAGGAGCAACTGATGAAAGAATACGGAATCCTATAATATTCTCAAGTGTCAAAAAAGCCGATGGCGTTCCTATGCCATCGGCTTTTCACATCATCGCATATTCTACTTTCTCTGATTCCGGATGATTCTATATTCAAGTTTTTGCAGAATCATTTTTTGCTCCGCTGCAATTCAAAACAGGCTTCGCACACGCTCCGCCAGCACCCCACAGATCTCCCGCAGGACGTTGTGCGGCTGCATGCCTAAGTCCGACGAGGCCGGGATCCCCGATACGTGCGCATAGCCCTGCGCTTTTGCGAGCATCCGCGCGCGGTACACGTGAAAGCTGTTCGTGAGCACGCCGACCCTGTCTTCAGACGGATTTAGGAGTTTCGCCGAAAACTGCAGATTTTCCCTCGTGCTCGTGGACTTGTCCTCGAGAATCAGGCGTTCCTCTGAGAGTCCATGCTCTGTCAGATAGCGGCGCATGCACTCCGCCTCGCTAATCCCCTCGTCCGGCCCCTGCCCGCCGGACAGAATCAATATGGTATCAGGATTCTCCTGCGCATATTCCACCGCCCGGTCAAGCCGTCTGCGAAGCGCGCGGGACGGGCGTTCCCCGCGCACCTGAGCCCCGAGCACGATCACATAGTCAAGCCCTGCCTCTTGCTTTGTATACATTCCGGCCACGATACGGCTTCCCACCAATACGATTACAACGAGTGCGATGAGCAGCAGCGCAAACATGCCCTTTACCGCATACCGGAGCGCCGCCGACTCCGGATTCGCCGCCGCGCGAAGCTGCAGCCGCCAGAGCAGCAGGAAAAAGAGTCCGATGAGTATCCAGAGCCATGACAGGCTCGTCCGTATCCCGGCGTACACTGTGATCCCGATATAATAGAGAAAGCAAAGGATGCCAAATATCAGGCATCCTGTCTGCAAAACATGTTTCATTTCGCCCTCCATGTACTCCTGCAGGCCAAACGATAATTTCACAGGTACATTAGCGCCCGCAACAATACTTGTACTTCTTGCCGCTGCCGCAGGGGCAGGGATCGTTCCGGCCTACCTTTGGCCCCTTGACGACCGTGTGCATCTTCTTCGCCTCCAGATACAGCGCCTTGCGCTTCTCCTCGTCGAAGATCTTCTCCCACGCCGAAAGTCCGTAGAGCCAGTCCGCCTTCGCGTCGACCATGTTCTTGTACAGGCTCTCGTTGTCAAAATCAAGGCTGACGACCGTGTCCTCCTCCATCTCCTCGATCGGGTTCGGCTTCTTCAGGCTGTCGTTGATCCCGTCCAGGAAACCGACCATCGTCATCAGCGGAAGCCCATACTTCTCCGCCAGTTCCTTCACCGTGCCGGAAACCGCCTCGTCCGGGTTCTCCAGAAGCTGCTCATAGACGCCTTTTTCCGCCTTGAAATAATCGGCCCAGAACTGCTCCAACTGTTTCTTGTCCGCCTCCTGCGAGTAGGCGGTCTCTCTCCATGTCTCCAACAATCCCATCTTACCTTACCATCCTTTATTTTTATCTGTATTCCTGGCTATGCCAGACACCCTGCTTCCGCAGGAATTTCCACACTTTCCGTTTCTGCACAGCTCCCTGCGCTTGCGAGAAGTATATAATATTTTGCCGGTTCATGCAAGCGGACAAGCTGTATTTTTTTGAATACTCACAATCCAATCGTAGGAACAGGCGTACCTCCGGCAGTCTGGAAAACCATGCCCCACGCCTGCGGCATACACGGTCACGACCGCAGCAGCATGATCAGCTTCTTGACGTCCACCGGTTTCGCGATAAAGTTATCCATCCCGCACGCGATCGCCTTTTCGCGGTCTTCCTCAAAGGAATCCGCAGTGCAGGCGAAGATCCGAACCGTCTTCGCGTCCGCCCTCGGAAGTTCCCGGATCTCCCTCGCCGCCTCGTAGCCGTCTTTCTCCGGCATTCTCAGATCCATGAGGATCACGCCGTACTCACCTTCGGCGGACGCCTTGAAGAGATCGACCGCCACCTGCCCGTTCACGGCAAGGCTTGTCCGGAATCCTTCTTCTCTCAGGATCTCCGTGAGGATCTGTCCGTTCAGCTCGTTGTCCTCCGCGATGAGGACGTGGCAGCCTTCCGCCGCATTTCCGCCCTGCGCCTCCATGCCGGAAACTTCCGCCTGCAGATCCGCCCGCACGATCTCAGCCGGGAAGGAGAAGGTGAAACAGCTCCCCTTTCCGAGCTTGCTCTCGACGCTTAAATCTCCGCCCATCAGTTCCGCAAGCAGATAGCTGATCGACATGCCGAGCCCCGTCCCCTGGTTGCCCTTGGAGACCGTGTTGCGCTCCTGCGTGAACGAGTGGAAGATCTTCTGCTGAAACTCCTCGCTGATCCCGCAGCCCGTGTCGGACACCTTGATCTCCGTAGACGTCCGGCTGTCGTCGGGCGGCGTCTGCCGCACCTGCACACGGACGCGGCCGCCCGCGGGCGTAAACTTGTAGGCGTTGTCGATCATGTTCAACACGATCTGCTCCAGACGCACCTCGTCGCCCAGAAGGACCGGGTGCGGAAGATCCATGTCCATCCGGAAATCGATGTCCTTGTCGGCCATGCGGCTCTTCTCGATCGTCTCGATCACCGTCAATGCGTCCTTTAAGGAAAACGGACTGTTCACCAGCTCCATTTTGTGCATCTCGAGCTTCGACATATCCAGAATATCGTTGATCAGGGACTGCAGATATTTCGCCGTCGCCGACGACTGCTGCAGGTACTCCTTCATCTTCCGCCGGTCGTCCTGATTCTGCTCCATCAGGTAATTGAGCCCTATCATGCCGTTTAAGGGCGTGCGGATCTCATGACTCATCGTCGAGAGGAAGTTGCCCTTGGCCTTCGCCTCCGCCTGCGCGTTCGCCGTCCGCACACGGTAGCGGGCGATCATCGCGATCATCACCAGCACCAGCACAAACGCCGCCGCCAACGCGAGCAGCGCGTATCGATACCGGTAAAAGAGGTCCCCGTAGGTGAGATCGTAGATGTTTTCCATCGTCCCTTCTATAATATAGTTCGTCACCTCATCCTCGGTGAGCAGCGCGATCGCGCGGTCGATCTCGTTCAGGAGCTCCTCACAGCGCTCCCACTCCGCCCCTTCCGTCTCCTCAAGGGGCGTCACGGCGGAAAAGCAGAGTTGGTCGTCCATACCGATCACCGGGACGACGATCAGCTTCTCATACTTAGGCTTGTAAAGGTAGCGTTCCGCGACGAACTGATTCTGGATCAGGATGTCCGCTTTACCGTCGTTCACGGCGTCGAAGCAGTCCTCCATCGTGTCGAAGTCGATCAGCTCGAAATTCGGATACAGGGACGCCATGACCTTTTTGAGCGTCTGCGAGCCGGTCGAGATCGCCGTCTTCAGATGCGCGTTCGCGTCAAACACGAAATCCTGCCGTCCCACCACGACCTTCTTGCTCGTGAGGTACGGATGACTGATCAGGATCCCGCGGGCCTTCTTGTTTTCCTCATTATATTCCACACTGGTCACGAAGTCGAAACCCTCGCCCAGCAAATAGTCGTACGTCACCGGTCCGCCCGGCAGCTCCACATACTCGAACCGCAGTCCGCTGATCTCCTGCAGGCGGTCAAAGATCTTCCGTGAGATACCGTCGAGCTCTCCCGCCTCGTTTTTGAAGGAAACCGGGTTGCGGTCGCTGACATAGCCGACCTTCAGGACGCCGAATTCACGGTTGCGCGCGATCTCTTCTGGTGTAAATCCGGACATATCCAAAGTCTCGTCAGGCTCTTCTGCCGCCGTATCCTCGATCGGCTCTGCTTCCGTCTCCGCAACGCTTTCGGCCGTCTCCGCAGCCGTCACAGCGCCTTCGCTCTCCGTCTCATCGGCGACGACAGGCAGCGCGGCACACAGAAGAATGCCGAACATCCACGCAATGATCCATTTTTTTCTGAGTCTGACGCCAAACATGTACACACACCTCCGTGTCTATGCCATCCGGGTTATCCGGCGACCACTCCCACCCCTTCTGACTGTCCCACTTCCCGTATAGCTCCGCATCCGATCTCTGGCCGGACAAACGGATTTTTACCCGTATTATACCCCTACATTACACGTCTGTCAAAATAATACAGAAAATTTCCGTTCTCCATATATTTAGACTGGATAATAAAACGGTTCTATGCTATACTTGGTTATACAATATTCACAAATCCTGACGCTTCGCCCGGTATCGTTTCATTCATGTGCAGAGGCTTGGAGCGGCGGCGAACCGATGCGTGATTTGTATATTTACATATTCCTCATGGAAGGTGGGTGAGCAATTGGAAAACTATACCAAGTATCAGTTGAAAGAGCATGACGAATTGGCTTCGGTACTTGCCGACAAGGACCAGCTGTTCGTCATCGCCTGTAACAAGTGCTTCAAAGAGTTCGAGACCACGGACGAACCCGACTGCGAAGCGTTCGCGAAGATCGCGGCCGAGTGCGGCAAGACAGTCACAGATTCCGTGAAAGTCGACTTTTTGTGCAACAAGACCCAGACAGCGAAGAAGCTGCAGGATGCGATCCCTGAAGGCGCGGAAAATGTGTTCGTGGTCTCCTGCGGACTGGGCATCCAGACCGTCGCAGAGCTGGTCGACAAGCCCGTATACACAGCCACCAATTCGCTGAACTACACAGGACATCACGGCATGGCTCTCACGAAGAAGAGCTGCGACGCCTGCGCGCAGTGCTACCTGAACGTGACCGGCGGCATCTGCCCGATCGTCGACTGCTCCAAGAGCCTCGTCAACGGCCAGTGCGGCGGCGCGAAGAACGGCAAGTGCGAGGTCGACAGCAACAAGGACTGCGCATGGGAGAAAATTTACCAGAGACTCGCAAAACAGGGCCGTCTGGAGGAATTCTTAAATCAGCCCGTGCAGCTGCGCGACTATTCAAAGACCAGCCACAAGTTCGTGGCCGACTATGTGAAGTCGATCCGCGAGAACCGTCTCGACGGCTACTACGGCGGCGTGCATCCGTCGGAGCGCAAGGAATACTCCGAGCACATCGCGCTTGAGCGCTTCCCGGAGCCTGAGACCGTCGTCATCCCGCTGTCCATGCATGCGGGCGCCCCGGCGACTCCTGTCGTGGAGGTGGGTGATGAGGTCAAAGTAGGCCAGAAGATCGGCGAGTCCGCCGGCTTCATCAGCAGTCCGATCCACTCGAGCATCAGCGGCACCGTCGTCGCGATCGAGCCGCGCCTGCATCCGACCAGAGGCGACCAGATGCTGTCTGTCGTCATCAAATCGGACGGCAAAAATACTCTGCACGAATCCGTGAAACCGCACGGCGATATCGAAAGCCTTACCTCGGACGAGATCATCGAGATCGTCCGCGAGAGCGGCATCGTCGGCATGGGCGGCGCGGGCTTCCCGACCTCCGTCAAGCTGAAGCCGAACAAGCCGGTCGACACGATCCTCTTAAACGGCTGCGAGTGCGAACCGCTCCTGACGGCGGATCACAGAGTGCTGCTGGAGTTCTCGGACGATATCATCTATGGCCTGAAGGCGATCCTCAAGACCGTGGGCGCCGAGAAGGGTCTCATCGTGATCGAAGACAACAAGCCAGATGCGATCGAGCTGATGCAGTCCAAGGTGGCTGACATCGACAACATCGACGTCGTTGTGGCGAAGACCAAATACCCGCAGGGCGCTGAGAAAACGCTGATCAAGCGCGTGATGGGCAGACAGGTACCGCGCGGCGGACTTCCCGCGGATGTGGGCGTCGTCGTGAGCAACATCAGCACCACGAAGGCGATCGCGGACGCGATCCGTACCGGCATGCCGCTTGTGGAGCGCGTCGTCACGGTGACCGGCGAGCACATCGCGAAGCCGGGCAACTACATCGTGAAGATCGGCACGAACGTCCGCGAGCTCATCGAGCACTGCGGCGGCATCGTCGGCGACGACGTGACCGTCAAGATGGGCGGACCGATGATGGGCTTTGTGCTGAACGATCTGGACGTCCCGATCCTGAAGGGCTCGAACGGCATCATCGCGATCGACACCGACCACACACAGACCGTCGAGTGTATCAAGTGCGGGCGCTGCGTGGACGTCTGTCCGATGGAGCTTTCACCGCTCTACTTCGCGAAGTACGCGGACGAGGAGAACTGGCAGGCCATGAAGGATATGAACGTCATGGACTGCGTCGAGTGCAGATGCTGTGAGTACATCTGCTCTTCCAAGATCCCGCTGGTCTCCAAGATCAAAGCCGGAAAAAATGCAGTAAGGGGGATGAAGTGATATGTTGATTACCGAATTGAAATCCAAAGAGACGATCCTCTCACTGGCGGACGGCAAGAAAGTCCTTCTCATCAACTGCCACGGCTGCAAGGAGACCCATTTTCCGGAAAAGGAAGCCGCGGAATTACAGAAGGAATTGTTCGCTGACGGAAAGGTGACCGGAAGCATCACCACCGACTACATATGCAACCCGGAGAACCTGAAGCTGCGTCTCGAGCATCACATGAGCGAGATCGAGGCAGCCGACGTAGTGCTCGTCTTCTCCTGCGGCGTGGGCGTACAGACCGTCGCCGAGTATCTGGAGAGCAAAAAAGTCTGCGCGGCCTGCGATACCTACCGCCTGCCGGGCTTCCAGGGCGTAACGCCGATCGAGCACGACTGCGGTCAGTGCGGCGAGTGCTACCTGAACCTGACCGGAGGCATCTGTCCGATCACGGCCTGCTCCAAGAGCCTGATCAACGGCCAGTGCGGCGGTTCCAAGAACGGCAAGTGCGAGGTCGACAGCGAAATGGACTGCGGCTGGGAACGCATCTACCGGAGGCTCGAGAAGATCGGGCGTCTGGACGTGCTGAAGTGCCCGACCCAGATCCGCAATTTCGCGACGGATGACGCTACAAAGTAGAACTGCCTGAAACGCCTCACATACATTTTCGTAAAACAGGCGGATCGGGATTGGATCATTACCTTACAAAAAATATGATTAGGAGCATAAAAGAATGAAAATTACTGAATTGTTTGAGCGCGGCGAATTCGTAGTTTCTGCGGAAGTAGGGCCGCCGAAGGGATGTCACATCGAGGGTCTTCTCGAGGAAGCGAAAACTTATCTGAAGGGCGTCACGGCGGTGAACGTGACGGACAACCAGTCCTCCGTGATGCGTCTCGGATCTCTGGCCACATGTAAAGCCCTGCTGGACGAGGGGCTCACCCCGATCTTCCAGCTCACCTGCCGCGACAGGAACCGCATCGCGCTGCAGTCCGATCTTCTGAGCGCGGCGATGCTCGGGATCGAGAATCTCCTGCTGCTGACGGGCGACCACACGAAGATGGGCGACCACCCGCAGGCGAAGCCGGTCTTCGACCTGGATTCCGTCTCCCTGATCCACACCGTGAGACAGCTTGAGTCCGGCGTGGACCTGGGCGGAAACGAGCTGGTCGGCGAGCCGCCGAAGTTCGCGAAGGGCGCGGTCGTATCCCCGTGCAGCGATTCCCTCGACGCGCAGCTCGCGAAGATGGAGCGCAAAGTAGCCGCGGGCGTGGACTATTTCCAGACCCAGGCCGTCTTCGAGCCGGAGAAGTTCATCAAATTCATGGAGAAGGCGAAGCAGTTCGGCAAGCCGGTGCAGCTGGGCGTCGTGATCCCGAAGTCCGCAGGCATGGCGAAGTATATGAACAACAACGTCGCCGGCATCCATGTTCCGGACGAGATGATCGAGGAGCTCAAGGCCGACAAGGAAAAGACCAAGGCCGGCGTCACCGGCACCGAGATCACGGCGCGCATCATCAAGGAGTGCAAGCCGTACTGCCAGGGCGTCCACATCATGGCGCTCGGCTGGGAGTCCAAGATTCCGGGCCTGCTCGAGATGGCAGGGATCTGAGCGAAAATTTGATTTTACTTATTTTGCTTTATTCGCTTATAACGAACGCCCCGGAGTTGGCACTCCGGGGTTTTCTATTCCTGATTTCGAGCGGGAAGGCTTAGCCCCGCAGGCTAGTCAAAGAGGGCATCCCTCCAGTCATTTTGACTTCTGGAATGCCCTCTTCTGTCTCAGTCTTCAGTTTCAGTTCTACTGCTTAGAATAAATACTTCAGCAGCTTCAACGCATCCGCCCCATACTTTCCGGCCCAGCTGGGCATGTTAATCCCGCCGGCGACGCTGTCCAGAGCATCATCGTCGAGCTCGCCGTTCGCGTCGGCAGGCTTAAGCATCTCCTCCGCCTGCTCTTTCGTCAGCTCCTTGCCGTACTCCTTCGCGATGGCGATCATCTCCTCGGCAGTCTTTGCGCCTGTCAGTTTCTTAAACATTTCCTCAGTCATAGTAATTCCTCCTGAAAAAATTATATTATGTTTTTTGTTGTCACATTCATATGGCCCGCTTCCCTCACGTCATCCGCACAGACCCGCTTTTTGGCAGATATCATCCTGTCTCTCCTGAAGATACAACAGGAAATCCCAGCTGTCAATCTCTTGTTTCTCAATCGACTCCTGCTCGATCCACTTCGTCAGCCCGTATACCTTCTCCGCCAGATCGGGGAGGGTGTTCTTCTCCTCCTCCGGAATGTAGTTCTCCAGCCTGCCGCCCGTATAGCCGTCCTCAGACACGCCCAGAAACAGGTCTGCCAGCTTCGCGTCGTAATGCCCCAACGCCTTTCGGATGCCGATCGCGTCCGCCACGATCTCGTCCCAGACTTCTTCTTTCTGCTGCGGAAACAGCCTCCGGCAGATCACATGGGTGCACTCGTGGTACAGCCGTATCTTTCTCGATATCTCCGGCCAGTCCTCCTGCGGCATACCCGCCCGCTCGGCGGATACCCCGCTGTACGGCCCATCGCTTAAGATGATCAGGGTGTCCCGGTAATTCCTTCGGTCCGCGGTGAAGCGCTTCCACTCCTCCGCCCAGTCCGTATGTCCGGCGGCCAGATATGCCGTCCTGTGCTCTTCGATCTTCTTCCAGTTGGCGAGTCCGTTGAGCGTCATCGCCCCGAGCGTGGCCGGGATCGCCTCCGGCCTGCAGCGGTAGACCAGAAGCCGGAGCGCATTCTCAAAGTCCTCCCTGCGGTACAGGTACAGGACTTCCACCGGGCCTGCAGGCGTCTGTTCCTCCGTCAGGGAATCCTTCTCGCTCCCCTGAAACAGCTCAAGGGAGGGATGCTCCGGCCTGTTTCCCCGCAGCGCCGCGTCCTTGTACGCGTCCTCCATGTTCTCCCCGGGCTTCAGATATAATTGCGGATAGCACTCCGCCAAAGCTTCCAGCACCATCAGCTTTCCTCCCAAAACGGCGGCTTTTTCAAAAGGCCGACGGTAAATTTTGCTTTTTCTTTGCAGGCCTTGCTGCAATACGTCTCTCCGTAGGTTGCGAAACTCCTCCCGCAGACCGGGCAGATCTTGTTGTACAGTCCGCCTCCGCCTGCCGCGCTCTCCGCCTTCTCGTCTGTAAGCTCCTCATTCCCTTTTTTGTTTGTCTCTTCACTCATGATGATCCCTCCTTCTTATTTAAAATGTTCTGTTTCATCCTGGCCTGATCTTTGCTTTCCTGATTATTGATACGCCGCAGCGCGCATTTTGTTAGGAAAAAAATCAGATACCGCACTTTTTACGCGATTCTGATTTCACGCCCAGCGCACATAGCCTCTCTCATACAGGTACTGGAGCTTCTGCCAGAGCAGAAGCGCGCGGCGATCCTGCGCCAAAAGCGTCCGGCAGAGTTCCTCAAATGTGACCGGCGTCTCCCGGACGAGCCGGACCGCCCGCAGGAAGTCCTCATCCTTCACAAGGCTGCAGCCCACGCCGTCTCCCCAGAATTCCACGGCGTCTTCCTTTTCCGTGATCCTGCACGCCGCATTGAAGTACAGCGGTCTGTCCTCAGGCAGCTTTTCGCGCGCCCATGTCCCGAACAGGCGCTTCATGTTTTCCTCGAACTCTCCCGCGTCCGTGAATGTAAGCGTCTCACGGATGGAATATCCGTTCGGATGCTCCGGCGACGGCAGCTCCGGCTCCATGAACTCCATGGTCTTCCTCACCATGTTCACCCGCAGTCCCGCAGTGCAGGTGATCCCGTAGCGGATGAATTTCTCTCTGCCCTCCTGACCCATGCGCTCGCACAGGCGGATGGCCCTCCCCGAAAGGGAATATTTCGTCGTCGACTCCGGATTGCCCGGCAGAAGCTCAATGTCCTTCAGCTCATCCAGACGATAGATCTCCTGTATCTTCTCCAGCTGGCGCAGACTGCGCACGCTGAAGCGCAGGGCCGCCTTCCGCATGGCGTCCGGCCCCAGCTCCTTCATATAGGCGCGGATGCGCTCCGGCTCCCGATCCGCTATGGCCGTCGTCGTCTGCGGGACCAGCCCTGTGACCGAGCGGAAATCATAGACGAATTTCTCGTAGTCCGGATTGTCGAACGGCTCCGTCGCCATGTAGCAGGCGCCCGCGCCCCCGACACGCCCCAGATAGCGTACGCCGGCCTTAAGGATCTCCCTCCACAGTCCGGCGTTCTCCGGCGTGTAGGCAAAATTACCTCTGAAACGGGGCGCGTCCACGCCGCAGAACGGACACTGCACGCTGCATCCGTCGCTCAGCTCAAACACGAGCGGGTAATAATAGACCGCCCCGTGATTCCGGATCTGACGGCTCTCCATACGGCATCTTTTGTGTACCTGCCGGCTCCAGAGACGGATCCCGCAGTCGGCGTAGGCGTCGTCCGCGATCCTGGCCTCATATCCCTCCATGGCTTCCCTCTGGTGCGCCCGGTATTCCTGCAGATAGCGGTTCTGCTCCTTGGGAACGCGAAGCTTTCGCTCACGCCCGAGCAGAATATCGCAGGTCTCCAGCGCCAGGTCCGCGTCAAGAGGGACGCCGCGCTCCTGCAGGGTCTCCCGCGGCCGCGTCCGCAGCTGCTCGCGGAACGAAGGATCCACGATATAATTCTCCATAAAATATTTTATGTATGGAACGTCTGCGTGCATTTCCTCGCCTCCCGTCTTTACATTCTCTTTTGCTGAACTCAAAGCTGAACGCTCTTTTCAGTGTTTTCGATCTCGATTCGGAGTATCTTTCCGACATACAGCTCCTCCAGAGCCTCCCTGAAATACCGGCGGCAAAACTGCAGCATCGTCCTGTTATCCGCCCGTACGATAAATTCAATGTCTGTGTACTGCTTTACCATGGCGTCGATCCACCGTCCGATGAGAAAGACGCCCGCCATCCCTGCCCTGCGGTCCGGGAACGCATACCAACGCCTCACCTCCAGGGTTCCGGGAGCCATAAGGCGGCAGACGACCCACCCGCACAGGGCGCCGCTGTCCTTCTCCAGGAGGAAAAGGCTGGCGGATTCTTCCAGCTCCCCGACAAACGGCTGCAGCTCCTGCAGCTCCTCCTCTTTCTCCGCAAGGCCGATGCGCTCCTCGAGCCGCGCCTTCATTTCGGAGGACAGCTCACGATACCACAGGATATGATAGCCCTTCTTCTCCAGATAGTCTTCCGGATAGCGCTCCGACCCGCTTTGAAAACCGACCAGACGCACATGGAATCTGTGGTAAGACGGCTCGCTGTGCGCCCGGACGCCCGGAATTCCCTGCACAAGCCGCTCCGTCGGATCTGTCCGGCCTGCTTTCACGGTATAGCGCCAGAAAAAAAGCTTCGGATGGTAGCGGCGCTTTGCCTGCGCAAGCAATGCGCCGATCAGCCCCTGAAGCAGCGCGGCGCTTCTCCATTCCGGGAGAACCAGCATCATCAATATCTGAAATTCCGAATTTTCCGGAATGAACCAGCCGCGTATCGCCCCGATCTCCTCTTCGTCCGACGACACGGCCAAAAACAAATGCTCCAAGGAGCCCGCGGCATTTTCCGCCGGCTCTTTGGAACCAAGCTTTTTCAGAAGCCTGAGCTGTCTGTCAGGATCGTCAATGCTCTGATACCGATACATCCTTCTGCTCTGCCTCTCTCTTTATCTTCTCCTCGTAATGCAGCTCCAGCAGCTCCTCCAGATGTCCCTTGAAATAGGAGCAGCAGCTTCCGGTCTTGCCGTCGCGCCGGTGGTTCATGCGCACCTTGTGGCAGCCGCCGTCGCAGATGGGAAAGTAGAAGCATTCCTTACACTCCTGTGAGTCCAGATAGGAGCATCCGGTCATGCCCTCCGCGATCAGCCCCATGTTCCAGTCGTTGAACCGGTCGATATGGCCGACCACAAGGGACTCGATCCCCACGTCGTCCCAGCACTTGTACAGCTCGCCGTCCGGCCCCACCACATAGGCGTTGCGCTTCGTGAGCGTACAGCCGGCGTGCGCCCTCCTCGGAAACAGCGACAGTGGATTGATCCCGTATTTCTCATGCGTCTCGGCGATAAACCGGCCCTTGTCCTCCGGGTCGAAGAAGCAGCTCACATCCGGATGGTTCTCCCCCTTCACAAAGCCCGGGTAGACCGACACCTGCTTCTTTTTGTCCTCCGGGCAGAGCGCCATGACCTGCCGGTACACATCGATGAATTCGTCTTCATTTCTGGTATCCACGTTCACGCGGATGTGGATCTCCCCCTCGTAGCCGGACTTCAGAAGACCTTCCAGATTCTGAAGGATGCGGTCGTAGGTAGGACCGCCGTTTTTCAGGTAGCGCCGCTTGTCATGCGTCTCCTTCCTGCCGTCCAGCGTGATCTGGACCGCCCTGATATGCAGCTCGTTCAGCTCGTCCGCGATCTCCTTTGTCAGCAGATAGCCGTTCGTTATCACGCTGGCGGTGTACTTCTTATCCATTTTTTCCACTTCCCGCGTGATGCGGCGAATGGTATTGATCGCGAGCAGCGGCTCGCCGCCGTACCACACAAGCCCGACGTTCTTCAGCCCCGTGTGGAGCCGGATGAACTCGATCAGCTTATCCGCCGTCTCGTCGGACATCGGGACGCCGCTTCGATTCCCCTCGTAACAGTAGGAACAGTCGAAGTTGCAGTTTCGCGTGACCGCCACGGTCAGCAGCAGCGTCTGGGTGGCGTAGGTCTCGGTCAGGCGGTGCATCTTCAGGATATTGTACAGCGCGTCGTCCTGTCCGTCCTCCACAAGAAAGCCGTGGCTGCGCAGCAGGAAATAGAGCTGCGGCTGCCCGGAAAAATCAAAGCCGTCCGCGTCCTTCTGAATCGCCTCCAGTGCCGGAACCAGGTTCTCCTCTACCTGAAGGAAAGAGCGGGACGCAGAATTGTACAGCAGCCAGCCGTTCCGCCTGGAGCGGAACAGCCGACTGTATCTGGACCAGCGCATGCTTACTTGTTGACGTTGACGCCGGTGCCCTGCGCGGCGCAGGCATTGGCGCCGCAGCTGCCGCCCGCCACCTGGTCGAGCTCCTCGTCGCTCAGCAGCTCGCCGTTAGTATAGACTGCGTCGATGCCGTCGCCTTTTTCGATCACCTGGATGGAGTATCCCGCCGGGACGGCAAGCCCTGTAAACTCCTCTACGGTCTTGACCGGATCCTTGCAGAATTTCTCGCGGAACGCCGGATCCTGCGCCGCCTTTTCCTTTACCTGCGCATATACCTCGTTGATCTTTTCACTTGTCCATTCCATGTTCTTTTCCTCCTTTTCTTTTTTCATCCTATAAAACTGCTCAGATAATTCTTCCCGCCGCGGCGCAGGCTTCCTCCTTGCACCAGCCTTCTGCCACACAGCCCTTTGCCGCGCATGCCCCAGAATCGGGTCCCAAGCCCACGGCGGTCAAACAGTAAGAGACGATCAGGAGCATGCTCACACCTCCCGCCGCCGCCTCGGACTCCTCATCCGTCAGCTCTCTCCCGATCATATCGGGGAGAACCATGGTCGCCGTGTAGGACGGATCGTTCTCGATCACCTTGAGCTTAAAGCCGTCCGGCAGCTTCTCGCCCGTGAACGCTTCGATCGCCTTTGTCGGGTCGGCCAGAAGCTCCTTGCGGAACGCCTCGTCGGTCATCGCCTTTTTCTTCACGCTGACGTACAGCTCTTCCAGCTTCTGTTGTGTCCATTCCATACGGAATACCTCCTTTCCTGCATATGGTTTTTATTTGATACATAAAGTGTATCCTTTTGGTATGTCCCGCCCGGTTCAGAGGACCTTCCGCTTCTCCGGGACAGCCAAAAACAGCGCCTCGTCCCCGATCCGCAGGATCAGCTTTTTTCGGATCAGCTCTTCCAGGACTTCCTCCGCCCTGCCTTTTCCCTGCTTCCCGCAGGTCTCCAGCAGCCGGTCTATCCTGACCGCCTGATCCGCCGCGAGACAGACGTCCTTCTCAAGGCCGTCAAGCACATAGGTCTCCTGCAGGGCGCAGGGCCGTCCGTCGTAGATCGCGAGAAGGCCGTACTGCAGTCTGTAGCTGAGGGTGCAGCCTTTTCGGCTGGCGCGCCTCCATTCCAGGATCAGCTTTGAGAGCTCGTCAAGATACGGCGTGCTCTGCGGCGGATCCGCCAGAAAGAATTCGTGGAAGCGGCTGTCCCCCGCAAGCTCCTCTCCAAAGAGATAAGGGTAATACCCATTGGGCTTCAGCGTCACCCCGTAGTCCGCCGCCCGCTGCGTAAAGATGCTCTGCCGCTGATAACCGTGCGGGTTCAGCCGCGGCGCGGGCAGGTGGAACAGCAGCGGATAAAACTCCATGTCGTGGTAATACCATTCCGCCTTCTCCCCGGGGAACGAATACAGCATGTTCCATGCGAGGTAGATCCCCGCCTCCCTTGCGTTTTTCAAAAATTCCACGTGTTTGATCCCGCGGTTCCCCTTGTGCATCAGCCGGAGCAGATGATCGTTCAGGCTCTCGATCCCCGGCTGGAAGGCGATGAAGCCTGCTCTTCTCAGCCTGTGGACGTCTTCTCTCGTCATGTTTGTCTTGACCTCGGAAAAGAGGGAATATCCCTTTCCGTCAAGCAGCTTTGGCAGCTCCTTGACGTGCTCCCGCGCCAGGATGCAGTCTGTCAGGAAAAAGCTGCGCACCTGATATTTCTCCGCCAGATACGCCAGTTCATCAGCGAAACGCCGGCTTTCTTTCCTGCGGTAGCACAGCAGCTCGGGATCGGGATGGAGCCCGCAGAAATGACACCTGTGCTTCTCACCCCACCAGCAGCCCCGGGAGGCCTCGACCGGCAGGTCGACACTCACCCTCTCTGCAAGTCCCGATGCAAAGAGCTCCGCAAAGTAATCGTCAAAATCCGGATAAGGAACCGCGTTCAGATCCCGGACGGCGTGTACGGCGGGGGTCCCGCCCCTGTGCAGCACCTCCGGGAAGCGCTTGTGCAGCTCTTCGGTCCTGCCCTCCACGATCAGATCCAGTGCGTCGCAGAAATTGTCGTCCGATTCCCCCACAAACGCATAATCCACCTGCCCCATGCGGTCCACAAGCGCCTGCCCCGTCTCCGGGCCGACCGAGCTGCCGCCGATCACGGTGACGGTCCCCGGCGCCTTTTCCTTGATCCGCTTCAGAAGCGCAAGGTCGGCGTTGCACTGGGCAAAGGTATAGGTGCAGCCGACGACGTCCGGATCTTCCGCGAGGATCTCATCGGACAGCGCGTCCAGGAACCCCGGGATCAGCGGATCGCACATCCGGATCAGCGCAGAATACTCCGGTATGATCTGCCCGTATCCGGCGCCCCGGAAATACTCCATGGTCTCCTGCCTGGACGGCACATGGCCGTAGCCGGCGTAAGGCGAAAATACGGCCTCGATCAGCTGCAAATACATAGCCGCGATCTCATCCAGCCGGAAATAAGCCTCCGCCCCGATCAGACGCGCGAAGCGGAGATTCGCATAGACGACGCGCGCGTCTATGCCGCGCCTTCCCGCGGCCGCTTTCAGCAGGCTCAGGCCCATCACAGGGGCTTTCGCCGTGCAGAAAGGCATCGTCACCAGACATATCTTTTTCACGCCCATCGGGCACACCCCCTCTTGCTGCAGTTTCAAAAAATTCCGGCTTCGGCCAGACAGCGCCGCAGCTTCCTCAGCGCGTTATGCTGAAGGACGCGGACGTTGGCGTAGCTGACGCCGACGCGCTGCGCGGTCTCCTGCGCGGAGAGTCCGTCATAAAAGCGAAGGATCACGATGTTTCGCTCCCGCTCTGGGAGCTCCTCCAGCGCTTTGGCAAGCTCCTCCAGCGTCTCCTGTGTCAGCAGCCGGCTTTCCACATCCCCGGACAGCGGGGAAGCGTCCTGCGGCTGCTCCATCCGGTCCAGCTCCTCCAGCTCGGTCGGCTCCGGAGAGCGGCTCCGCCTGCGGTAGTAGTCGGTCACCGCGTTGCGCGTGATGATATAGAGCCAGGTCCCGGGCGCCGCGCGCGAGGGGTCGTAGGCGTCCAGCGCCGCGATCGCGTTCAGAAAGACCTGCTGCTTCAGATCCGCCCTGTCCTGCATGTCCGACACATGGGAGCTTATGTACCGCTCTACCTTCTCATGATAGTCCCGGTAGAGCGCTTCGGGCGTGATCGCCGTGCTCATGGCTTATCCTCGTCTTTCTTCCCGACCCGCCAGGCGTCCGCGTCCCCCGCGGCGTTCAGCTCCAGCTCGCTGTCGTCCAGCAGCAGGCTGTCCCCCGTCTCGTGCGCGGTCCGGATCAGCCGATCCAGCCGCCTGTTTCCGGCAAAACGCTGAAAATCAAACAGCGTCCGCACCATTCGTTCCGTTCTGTCCATAAAATCGGCTCCTCCTTCTCCTTTTTGTATATTGATACGCCGGACATGCAATTTTGTTTGGACTTTTTTATGATCTGTTTCCATTATATCATAGATTAGAAGCGCATTTATGAGCGCCGATCTGACGTTTGTGCAATCAGATCTGACGTTTGTGTAATCGGCGGCTCCTTCCCGCAATAATTTCCTATTGTAGTAAAAAAGGGGCCGCCTCCGGATAAGGCAGCCCTCTCGTTTCACAGAATAAAGATCGCTCGTCTTATTTCATACTTTATATTGTTTACGGCATGGCGCCGTATGCCGCCTTTACTGTCTGTTTACTTCACAGTACATCCAACCCTTGCTGTGCGTATGCGAGTAACCGCAGAACGTACACCAGTTCAGGGCGTTGGTGCATTTGTTGCAGCCGTAAAACGGCGACACGATCAGATAGCCGTCGTCGGTATACTTGCCGCCGCCCGCGACCGCGCCCAGCGCCTCGTCCGAGAGCTCTCCGGCGGTACGCGCCGCCTCATAAAGCTTCTTCGCCTCTTCCTTTGTGAGCTTCTGCCCCTGAGCCTTGAAGAGCTCCGTGATCTCCTCCGCGGAGTTTGCCGCCTGCACTTTCTCCATGATCTCTTTCTGATTCATAGCGTTACCTCCTTGTCCTTTAAACTGTGCTTTGTTTTGTTGCTTTCATCTCTTTATACGTCGGACACGGCCCTGTGTTAGGAAAATCCCGGAGAAAATTTTACGCCGTCGTCTGCGCTGCCTCGTCCGGGGCGTCCAGTCTCTGGCGCGCCACGAGCTCGGCGAACTTCCCGTTCTTCGCGATCAGCTCCTCGTAGGTGCCGTCCTCGACGATCCTGCCCTTCTCGAGATAGACGATGCGGTCGCAGTGCCGGATCGTGGAGAGCCGGTGCGCGATGACGATCCTCGTGCACTTCAGCCCGTCGAGGGACTCGGACACCTTCTTCTGCGTGAGGTTGTCGAGCGCGCTCGTCGCCTCGTCAAACATCAATATCTTCGGCTTCGGCGCGATGGCCCGCGCGATCATCAACCGCTGGCGCTGTCCGCCGGACACGCCGCCGCTGCCCTCGGAGATCATCGTGTTCATCCCCATCGGCATCCTGCGGATGTCGTCCGCGATGCCGGCCAGCTCAGCCGCCTCCCACGCGTCGTCGAGCGTCAGCCACGGAGCGGAGATCGTGATGTTGGCGAAGATGTCGCCCTGGAAGAGCTTGCCGGCCTGCATCACGGTGCCGATCCTGCGGCGCAGCGACTTCAGGTCGATGCCGGCGAGATCCTTGCCGTCGTAGTAGACCGCGCCCTTCTGCGGCGTCTCAAAGCCAAGCATGATGCGCATGAGCGTGGACTTGCCGCAGCCCGTCGCGCCGACGATCGCCACGTACTGGCCGGGGCGGATCTTCAGCGAGAGATCGTCCACCACGTTCGGCATGTGGTCGTTGTAGCGGAACGATACATTGTTCAGCTCGATGCCTCCGGAGAGCCGCGTGATCACTTCCTTGCCCTCGGATATCTCGGGCACGGCTTCCATGATCGGCTTCGCCATGTCGAGGATCGGCTTGATGTTCGCCGCGGTGAGCGCAAGTCCGGCAAGGGACATGAACGCCCCGCTCACCATGCCGTACGCCGCGTTGAACGCATAGTAGTCCGCCACGGCGACGTTGCTCGCGATCGCCATATAGTACATGACAAAGGTGCCCGCCAGCGTGATCAGCTGGGTGACTACCGCGTTGTAGCGGATGATCGCGGGCGGATTGTAGAGTACCTTCGCCTGTTTCGAGTAGAGATTGCCCCAGCGGGCGAACGCGCGCTTCTCCGCGCCGGAGAGCTTGATCTTCTGCACGCCCGTGATCAGCGCGTAGCTCATGCCGCTGACCTTGGCGCCCAGCTCCATCTGTCTGCGCGACACCCGGATCTGCGCGAACGCGGTGATCACGGTGACGACCAGCGTCGCCAGGATGATCAGCAGCGCGGGCGCCACCAGCGCCGGCGCATAGGCAAAGATCTGCGTGACGTACATCAGCGAAAACAGCGAGCTAAGTCCCGTCGTGAACACAGCCTCCACCAGCATGGAACACAGCTGGTTCATATTCTGCGTCCTTGAGAAGAGCTCGCCCGAGCTGTAGTTCTTGAAAAACGCGGCCGGAAGCGACATGACGCGCGCCATGGTCGCCGCCTCCACGGTGACGTTCATCTTCGTCTGTATCCTCGCCATGAAGAGATTCTTCACTGATTCGATCATCAGCCGGGAGACGGTCGCGCAGACCATAAATACCCCGAGAGATACAAGCAGCGCGAGATCCCTGTTTTCCACCACCAGTCCGAACAGGAGCTGGTTCAGCTTCGGTCCGAGCATGCCGACGAGGGTGACCGCAAAGGTGGCGACCGCCGCCAGAATATAGTCGGACGGCGCGAGGATCGCGGCGATGTACTTCAATACGTCGACGAAGCCGAGCTTCTTCAGCGGAAACGGCTTATAGAAAGCCACCGCCTCCTCCTCGAAGAGCTCCTCGTTCTTCCGGGAGACCTTCACAGTCTTTCCGGTCTCAGCGTCAAGGAAGCTGTATCCGCTCAAACCCCCGGGGATGAGCGCCACGACGGAGCCGTCCGACTTGCGCACGCCGAGCATCGCCCCGATGGCGTCCTTGTACCAGCCCTTCTCCAGACGGACCGTCCTGCGCATGATGCCGTAGGGCCTCAGGAGGAATTCGAGCTGTTCGTTCAGGTCCGTGATCGTATCCGGCACTTCCTGCGGTTTCACATGATAAAATCTGAGGATCTCGTCGATCGCGTCCTTCGCGCGGCTTCTGTCGTCCGCGAACGCCGCGGATACACGCGCGCCCGTGACGGCGTCCGAGATTCCGAGGAACGCTTCCTCGAAGGTGTCCTGATCATGCTTCTTTCTCTGTTTTATCTGTTCGTCAAACCAACCCATGACCACACCTCCTTATTCGTTCGAGACAAGCTGCGTATAGTAGCCGTTCTTTGCGTACAGTTCCTCGTGCGTCCCGCGCTCCACGACCTTGCCGTGGTCCATGACGATGATCTCGTCGCAGTCCCGGATCGTCGAGAGCCGGTGCGCCACCACGATGCAGGTGATGCCCCTGTCCTTGATGGACTTCACGACCTCGTACTCGGTCCTGGCGTCGAGCGCGCTCGTGGCCTCGTCCAGGATGATGATGGTCGGATCCTGCGCCAGGACGCGGGCGATCTCCATGCGCTGGCGCTGCCCTCCCGAGAAATCCTGCCCGCCCTCGGTGAGCATGTAATCGTAGCCGCCGTCGCGCTGCATGATATCCTCGTGGAGCTGGGCGTCCTTCGCCGCGAGGATCATCTCAAAGTCCTCGATCGAATCGTCCCACATCTTGATGTTGTTGCGTATCGTATCCTCAAAAAGAATGATATCCTGGTCCACCACCGCGAGCGAGCCGGTAAACACGCTACGGTCGATATCCTTCATCGGCTTGCCGTCGAAGAGGATCTCCCCGCTCCACGGCTGGTAGAGTCCGGAGATCAGCTTGGAGAGCGTCGACTTGCCGCAGCCCGAGCCGCCGACAAAGGCCACGCGGCTGCCGGGCTTGAGCGTCAAATTGAAGTCCTCGATCAGAGGCTCGGAGAGACGGGAATAGCCGAAGGTCACATGCTTCATCTCCACACTGCCCGTGAGCTTGTCGAACTCGGCGTCCTCCCCGCCCTTGCCCTCATTGTTGTAATTGACGTCGACCGGGTACTCCATGACGTCCTCCACGCGCTCCATCTGGGTACGCATCTCCTGAAGGACCTGCCCCGCCTCGATCAGCGTCATCGCCGGTCCCGTGAACGCGGTCAGGAAGCCCTGGAACGCCATCACCATACCGACCGTGAAATGTCCCCGGATCGCAAGCATTACGCCGAGGATCAGCACAAGGTTGTCAGCCAGCTCGGTGATCACCGTCGGGATCACTCCAAGGTATTCGTTCAGCTTCGCGTAGCGCACCTGCTGCGTGTTCACGCTCGCCTGATAGCCCGCCCATTTCTCATAGTAGCCGGTCTCCGCGCCGCTCGCCTTGATCGTCTCGATCATCTCGATACCCGCGACTGTCGAGCCCGCCAGCTTTCCCTCATCGCGCATCTGCACGCGGGTAATGTTGACGCGCTTCGCCGAGATGACGCGCGACATCGCCACGTTGATCAGGATCGAAACGATGCCCACCAGCGAGAGTACCGGGCTGTAGCGCAGCATGACGACGAGATAGAAGATCATCATCACCGCGTTCAGCACGAGCGGGGCGAAGGTGTTCACAAGAGTGTCCGCGATCATGGCGCTCGCATCCTGCCGCTGCTGGATATCGCCCGCCATGCGCTGGCTGAAGAATTCCATCGGCATGCGCAGCACCTTCCACAAAAAGGAGGTGTTCCCGACCGCGGCGAGCTTACCCTGGATCAGGTAGTTCGACTTCGCCTGGACAAACGCCACCACAAGCTGCATGACGGAGATAAACGCCAGCGCAGCAAAGAACGGCCAGAACCATTCCGGGTTCTGACGCGTGAGCAGCCGGTCGAGGAAGATCCGCGAGAACGCCGGCTGAATGACGCCGATGATCGAGGTGATCGTCGTCGTGAGGACGACGAAGACGATCGCGGTCCCCGCGCCGACCAGACGCTTCCTCGCAAAGGACAGCACGCTCTTCTGCTTTCCGCCCGGCTCGAAGGCCTCCGTCGGCTCGAACATCAGGCAGATGCCCGTGAAGCTCTGGTCGAAGGTCTCCATCGAGACGGTGTAGTTGCCCTTCGCAGGATCGTTTAAGACGACCTTGTCCCCCTTAAATCCGCAGAGGACGACAAAGTGGTTGAAATTCCAGTGGATGATGCAGGGAAATTTGCCCTTTTCCTTCAGCATCTCCGGCTCGTAGCGGTAACCCTTGGCCTGCAGGCCGTAGCTGCGCGCGGCCTTGAGGACGTTCTTCGCGTTGGAGCCGTCGCGGGAGACGCCGCAGTCCGCGCGGACCTGCTCAAGCGGCACCCATTTTCCGTAGTAGGCGAGGATCATCGTCAGAGACGCCGCGCCGCACTCGAGCGCCTCGAGCTGCATCACGACGGGAACCTTCGCCACGCCTTTCGTGATTGGTTCGTTCTGTTTTTTCTTCACCATGGCTCACCTCAATTAAACAGGAATGAAACCGGAGAGACCCGCTCCGTGACGATCGACGCCTCATAGACGCCGTCCGGCAGCGTGTCGCTCAAGCTCAGCGGATAGACCCATTCGCCCTCGGAGAATCCTCCGACGCGCAGCGCGTACTCGCTGAAGCTGTCGTCCACGGCGATCGGCTCGGCGGCGATCTCCTCCACCGTATACTCCTTGCCTCCGAGACGCACGACGTCGCCCTGTTCGACTCCGTCGATCTCCGCCTCCTTCACGTAGCAGGCGCTCGTCCCGTCCTCCGAGACGGCGACCGTATCCAGCTTCGTCTCAAGCGAGCCGACGACGCCCCAGACAGCAAAGCCTACGAGCAGCACGATGACTGCCGCGAGCGTGAGCCAGATCCCCGGGGTCGTCACCCGGATGTACTCGTTCAGCTGCTCGGGTGAGGACACCCGCTCGAGACTTTTTTCCCTGAAAATTGAATTTGCCATGTCATTTCCTCCCGTTTCCTGATCTCAGCTTATATATTCTTTGTGATCTTCAGAATGTTCTGTCCGTCCTTATACTCGTAATCCACGCCGTCCATGCTCTTCTTGACCATGTAGATGCCGAGTCCGCCGATCTCCCTCTCCTCCGCGGAGAGCGTGACGTCGGGATCCTCTTTCTTGAGCGGATCGTAGGGCACGCCGTTGTCGATGAAGGTGATCACCACGGAGAGCGGATCCTCCTTCAGCTCCACGCGCACCGTGGCCGCCCCGTCGTCCGTCTCGTACGCATAGTTCGCGATGTTGCCGAACAGCTCGTCGATCGCGATGTCGATCTGCGTCTGCGCCTTCATGGAGCAGCCGTGCGCTTCAAGCTGTTCGTCCACAAACTCTGTGACCGCGGGGATGTTTTCCACCTTCGCCTCGATCGTCATTTCTTTCATCCGAAATCCCTCCTTCATCCTGCCTCGCCGTCCGGGGCGTCGCTCTTATTTTTATTCTCTAATTCCAGAACGTACTGCTCGCCGTCGCATTTGCAGCGGCCCTTGCAGAATACGCAGTAATAATCCTTCATATGGTACCAGGGTCTGGAAACCCTGTGCAGATAGCGGAAGCCGTTCTTCAGGTGCGCTCCCTGCGCCGGAACCTTGCCGTCGTACGCCCAGATCAGCGAGGTGATGGCCCCGAATCTCCCGCGGCTCTTCAGATCCGCGATCGCGTCGGCGAGAAGCTTTGAGCCGATCCCCTGCCCTTGGCAGTCCGAGGCCATACACATGCTCCGGAACTTGACAAGCTGCTTTCCGTGCGCCAGCCGTTTCAGCTCCTCGAGCGGGATCTTCGTCTCCTCGTGCAGCGTCTGCGCCGGTTCCACTCCGAACAGCGTGATCCCCGCAAGACGGCCGTCCTCGCGCCTCGCCGCGTAAAAGAACTCGTTCTCATCGTTGATGTGCCAGCGCATCTCATCCTCTGACATATAGCGCTCGCCGAAATTCTCGTCAAACATTTCCATCAGAAACGGGATATCCGTCTCCCTCACATAATCCATTTCCCGCTACCTCCTGTAGATTGTCATTATTATTTTCCGTCTGAAACATTCCCGTCAGGGTTGCTGTTCACTCCGCGGTCAGCAACGCGAAGCCGGTCCTTCAGGGTAACGAGTCAGGACTTCTTCGGTATCCCCGCCAGCGCAAGATACGCCACAAGTCCGACAAGCAGAAACAGTCCCAGGGACATCACGCCGCCGGACAGCACGATCAGCGTCGGTCCGATCATCTGCCCCAGCCTGGACACCAGGATATAGATGATCAGCGCGTCATTGTCGGAATAAGTCTGCGTGGTCTTCGTCTTTGTGAACGCGTCCATGATCACCGAGAGGCCGAACGAATCCAACACTCCGCAGAGCACCACGGCCAGCACCAAAAGCGGCATCACCGCGACCCAGCCGTACAAAATGATCAGCACCGCGCTCGCCGCCATGTAGAGGAATGTGGCCTTGAGGGACGACATCCGGTCGGAGACAAAGTCGGTCATGAACGGCCCCACGTACGCGCAGAGCAGGTAATTCGCCAGCATCAGCAC
>CANQDA010000027.1 GCA_947591155.1 uncultured Lachnospiraceae bacterium | reverse complement strand
TAGAAAGGCGGTGGTATCATGGCGGCAAAAACCGCAAACGTTCTGGCGAGAGTTGAGCCGGATGTAAAAAAACAGGCAGAGGATATACTGAACCAGTTGGGTATCCCTGCTTCGGTTGTTATAAATATGCTTTATAAACAGATCATTATCAAAAAGGGAGTGCCTTTTCCGGTATCTTTGAGCAAAGAGCTGGTGGCTCGGGATGAGATGGGAAAGGACACTTTTTATACGATGATGGCGAAGGGGCTTTCGGAGGCAAAAGCAAACGACAGCAGACCGGCCGTGGACGCGATTGCAGACCTTAAGCGCGATATTAAGGAGTGGACGAGTTGAACGTTTTTGAGGTAAGAACAACACACCAGGCCGAGGATCAGATGCGTGAAATTGCCTGGCATATTGCTGTTGAACTGCACAATCCCGGGGCAGCGGAGGATATGCTTGATGAGTTTGAGAGGGAATTCCTAAAACTCAACGTGAATCCGGAGAAGCATCCGCTGGTTGATGAAGAACCTTGGAAAACCGAGGGGATACGCTGGGTGAAGATTAGGCATTATCTTGTTTATTTTTGGATCGATACAGAAAATGCGGCAGTACAAATCACGGGTGTGGTTTATGAAAGGCGAGATCAGAAGAATTTTCTTGGAAAAATGAAAATGTCTGACTGACCTATATAGGCGCAGATTCAGAAAGATATCTTAAGATGCTAAGTCATTACAAATGTTTTGACTTAGCATTCTCTTTTTGTTATTCTGATAGCATGAACAGAACAGGAGGTGCAGACGGTGAAACTGTTAAAAAGAATTGCGAAGATCATACTAGCGGTGCCGCTGATTTTGATAGGGATTTTTATTCTCTACGAACTGTTCGGGCTGTGCGTCAATCATCTTACCACTGCAAGACAGACAAAACAGCTGGTTGCGACCTTAGAAGAGGAAGTGCCTGATATAGAACTGATCGACGTGCATTCGGAGACAGGGAATACGTCGGGGACAGGGAACCATGTGGACTGCCTGTCTCTGATCACCTTTTCGACGGAAATGCAGCAGTCGGATCTGGAGGAGAAACTGTATCAACATTATGAGTATGATGAGTGGATGTGTTACCTGTCGCAGAACGAAGATGGAAACTATGTCTTCCGCCTCAATACGTCCGCTCCGTTTGCGGGCAATATAGAAGGTCATTGAGAGATTTCCGGAGGTCTAGATGGCTGCCTTGAAAGAAAAAGTTTTTTTTGAAAACAATCAAATAGAATCTAGCCGGATGAAGAATCAGAACATCCAGTTCGACGTGATTCTTCGCTTTGAACAGCAAATCGAAGAGTTTTTTGATATACTGATTGATAAGCTGGCTCGGGTAAGCGGAAATAGTATCCGGCTGTGCAACGGGCAGCCGCCTCATGTTTCAATGGGAATCTTCGACATTGTGGATAAATCTGACCCGGTTCAGGTGATGGAGGATGTTCTGCGCAGTTTACATCCTTTCACCATGACTTTTGACGCTCTCGGGGCATTTCTGCCGGGAACCCTCGTTGCCCTTCCTGTCATGACGGATGAGATAATCGGCATGAACAGGGCGATTCATGCGGTGGCGGATCAGCTGTTTGTTCCGTCAAGACAGTATGTCTATGGTACGTGGGTGCCTCATCTCACGCTGGCTGCGGAGCTTACGCATGCGGAGCTGATACAGGTTTTCGATGCTGCCGGAATGGACTGGAAACCTGTTTCTGCCCGGACCGTCAGCATCTCTCTGGTGCATCACTTTCCTTATACGGAGGAACTTGTTGTGCCGCTCGTTTTTTGAAAAAGGGAACAGCGATTTTACTGGCACGATTCTTGTTATGCACGAGCATATGTTGAAAAAATGATATGCACTCAACATTTTCTTTTTGCTATTCTGATAGCATAAACAGATCAGAAGAAACCTGCGGAAGCTTTATTGCACGCTGAACAATAAAACAGAACGAAACGGAGAAGAGCATGAGGGGAAAATTGTACGGGGTGGGCGTCGGGCCGGGAGACCCGGAGCTCATGACGCAAAAGGCGATCCGGGTGATCCGGGAGGCGGATGCGATCGCGGTTCCGGGACGGAGAAAGGAAGAGACGACGGCGTACCGGATCGCGGCGCAGGCGGTCCCGGAGATCGCGCAGAAGCAGTGCCTGGAGATTGACTGGCCGATGACGAAGGACCGGAAGCTTCTCGAGGAGGGATATGTGCGGGCGGCAGAGCAGGTGCAGAGCCTTCTTGCAGCCGGGAAGATGGTGGCGTTTCTCACGCTGGGAGACCCGACGGTGTATTCGACTTATCTCTACCTTCACAGGAAGATTATTGCAATGGGCGGCGCGGCGGAGATCGTAAGCGGCGTTCCGTCTTTCTGCGCTGTGGCGGCGCGATTGAACGAGGGACTTGTGGAGAAGGACGAGCCGCTGCATGTGATCCCGGCGTCCTATCAGATCGAGGAGGCGCTGAAGCTGCCGGGGACTAAGGTATTGATGAAAGCGGGCAGCAGGATCGGGGCGGTGAAGAAACAGCTTATACAGTCCGGTGCGGAGGCCGTTATGGTGGAAAACTGCGGAATGGAGCATGAGCGATGCTTTCGCGGCGCGCAGGAGATACCGGAGGACGCGGGATACTATTCGCTGCTGATCGTGAAAGACGGATGCCGCGGAATGTGAAGCTCCATATTGTAAATTTAGGTGTAAAAGCAAATGAGGACAGGAGGTGCAGCAATGTGGTTCTGTTTAGCGCTTGGCTCGGCGGTCTTTGCCGCGCTGACGTCAATATTGGCAAAGGTAGGAATTGAAGGAGTCGGCTCCAACCTCGCGACCGCAATCCGCACGATGGTTGTTGTCGCTATGGCGTGGGGAATGGTGTTCGTCACGCATCAGCAGAACGGCATCCGGTCGATCAGCCAGAAAAGCTGGATCTTCCTGATCCTGTCCGGACTTGCTACGGGAGCGTCATGGCTGTGTTATTACAAGGCTTTGCAGATGGGGGATGCGTCAAAGGTCGTCCCGGTCGATAAGCTGTCCGTAGTGATCACACTTGTGATGGCGTTTATTTTTCTGCATGAGGAATTTACAACAAAATCAGTGATCGGCTGTATTCTGATCGGAGCGGGAACTCTGCTGATGGTTATGTGAGACAAATAGAAGCAAACGATGTCCGGATTTCGTTGAGAGGAAGGGAACACGAATGAATATAAACCAGTTGAAATATGTGCTTGAGGTCGCGGACTCGTCTTCTATGCGGGAGGCCTCCACCAGGCTGTACATATCGCAGCCGGCGCTGTCCGCGAGCATCCGCGAACTGGAGGAGGAGCTGGGAATACTGATCTTTGCGAGAACGAACAAGGGGATCTCTCTGACTGACGAAGGCAGGGAGTTTCTTAATTATGCGAAGAAGGCTGTTGGGCAGTATGAGATTCTCGAGGACCGGTATCTGGCAAAGGACAGCGGCAGGGAACGATTCTCTGTCTCCACGCAGCACTACAACTTTGCCATCAAGGCGTTTACCGCTGTCATACAGAGCATGCAGCCGGGGAAATACACCTTCTCCATACATGAGACGAAGACAAAGGAGGTTCTCGACGACGTCAGAAGTCTGAAAAGCGAGGTCGGCGTCGTGTCCTTTTCCGGGTCCAATGAGGCGGTGATCAGGAAGCTTTTTCGGGATTACGATCTGGAGTTCGTTCCGCTTATGAGGAGGGAGACTTACGTGTATGTCTGGAAAGACCACGAGCTTGCCGGACGAAAGGAGGTCTCCATAGAAGAAATGCAGAAATATCCGTGCATATCGTTCGATCAGAGTGACGACGGCAGATTCTACCTGACGGAAGAGGCGATGGCGGATTACTCTTTTGACAAAATGGTCAAGTCCGACGACAGGGCGACGTCGATGGAGATCATAGCGGAGCTCGGGGGTTATGCCATAGGTTCCGGGATGCTGTCTGAGGAGGACGCCGTTCTTCAGGGACTGACGTCCATAAAGCTGAAGGAGGAAGACCCGCTCACGATCGGATATATCACGCGAAAGGGGAGCGGGCTGTCGGCCTATGGGGACGCATATGTTGCGGAGCTTCTGAAATATAAGGAGCTCTGAGAATAAGAACAAACGCATCGATCGTATCAGCTGAAATATAAGTTCTGAGAACAAAAACAGTGGGAAGGCAAAGGATTGAAAACGGCGATCAGTGATAAGCAGAACTTATCGCCGACGATAAAACGGAACGAATTTACAAATGCGGGGGGCCGCACTATAATCAAACCAGTTTGAGGGAAGGAGGCGTAAATGATGAAGCGTTTTGAGATTTGCAGGCAGAATACCATCATGTGCTGTCGAATGCTGTACTCCCGGACATATCATATGGCTGGGGCGTTCCGTGATCCGTTTCTGCGCCTCAATCGAATGAGACCATAGCAGTATGCTGTAATGTGTCGATCTTGCCATTTGTCCGGGAGCGAAAAGGAAGCCCCCGGTTTTTTCATGCAAAATCGGGCATCAATACGAAATCAAACGGAAGGGGCGCCGACATGGACTGGGAATTTATCAGCACAAACATTCCTCTGTACCGGGAAGCGGCAGTGCTTACCGTGAAGATCGGTTTTGCGGGAATTCTTGTCGCCATACTTTTGGGATTGCTCTGCGAGGTCATCGTATACTGCAGGATTCCCGTTTTGCGAAGGGTGGTCGCGGTATACATTGAACTGAGCAGGAACACGCCGCTGCTGATACAGCTTTTTTTCATCTATTACGGTCTTCCCAAAATAGGAATCCGTACGGATGCGCAGGCCTGCGGTGTGGCGGGACTTGCGTTTCTGGGAGGAAGCTACATGGCAGAGGCTTTTCGAAGCGGAGTGGAAGCGGTCGGCGCGGCCCAGGAAGAGAGTGCTTACAGCCTCGGGCTCAGCAGGATGCAGACGGTCCGCTACGTGATCCTTCCGCAGGCTTTCGCGATCAGCGCTCCTGCTTTTGTCGCGAATGAGATCTTTCTGTTGAAGGAGACCAGCGTTTTTTCGGCGATCAGCCTGATGGACCTGATGTTTACCGCGAAGGATCTGATCGGCCTGTACTACAATACGACGGAGAGCCTTGCTCTGCTGGTCGTATTCTACCTCCTGATCTTGCTGCCTGTCTCTCTGCTGGGCAGCGTACTGGAAAGGAGGCTGCGCTATGCCGGATTTGGGACTTGACGTCCTGCTCAAGGGGAAGAATTTCGCAAGGCTTCTGGGCGGACTGGGGATTGCCCTTCGGATCAGCGTGATCTCGATCCTGATCAGCGTCGTGCTCGGCACGGTACTGGGTGTGCTGAGACAGAGAGAGAACTTGATCCTGAAAGCGTTCATGAGACTGTACCTGGAAGTCATACGCATCATGCCGCAGCTGGTTCTTTTATTCCTCGTCTATTTCGGGACGACCAGATCCTTTGGCTGGGATCTGTCGGGAGAGACGGCGTCCGTGATCGTGTTTTCATTGTGGGGTACGGCGGAGATGAGCGACCTTGTGAGAGGAGCTCTGAGCAGTATTCCGGGACATCAGTACGAAAGCGCCGAAGCGCTGGGGCTGCGCAAGACGCAGGTATATCTGTATGTGGTACTGCCGCAGGCGGTGCGGAGGCTGATCCCGCTGTCGATCAATCTCATCACAAGGATGATCAAAACGACCAGCCTGGTGCTGATGATCGGCGTGGTCGAGATCCTGAAGGTGGCGCAGCAGATCATCGAGGCGAACCGCATGAACAGCCCGAACGCGGCGTTCGGCGTATATCTGACCGTGTTTGTCCTGTACTTTCTCGTATGCTGGCCGATCAGCGTGCTGGCGGGAAAACTGGAAAAGAGATGGGGGTGAGACCCGTGCCGGGGAATGTTTTGGAAATCTCACATCTGCATAAGGCCTACGGCCAAAACACAGTGATCGAAGATCTGAGCCTCACTGTACGGGAGGGCGAAGTCATCGTGATCGTGGGGCCGAGCGGATGCGGAAAGAGCACGCTGCTGCGATGTATCAACGCCCTGGAGGGCAATCAGGGCGGAGAAGTGAGGCTGCATGGAGAGCCTGTCCTGAAGGGAAGCAAAAACCTGCCGGAGATACGGCAGAAGATCGGGATGGTCTTTCAGAATTATGAGCTTTTTCCGCATATGACCGTGCTCGACAATATCATGCTGGCGCCTGTGAAGGCGCAGGGGCGAAAGAAGAACGAAGTCCGCGAGGAAGCGCTGGCCCTGCTGAAAAGAGTGGGACTGGAAACGAAGGCCGACAGCTTTCCGAGGCAGCTCTCCGGAGGGCAGAAACAGCGCACGGCAATCGTCCGGGCACTGTGTATGCATCCCGATATCCTTTTGTTTGACGAAGTGACAGCCGCGCTCGATCCGGAAATGGTCCGGGAAGTTCTGGAGGTGATCCTCGATCTGGCAAACCAGGGAAAGACAATGCTTGTCGTGACGCATGAAATGCAGTTTGCGAGAGCGATCGCGGACTGGGTGGTCTTCCTTGACGATGGAAGGATCTGCGAGGAAGGGACGCCGGAAGAATTTTTTGATCATCCCAAAACAGAGCGCGCGAAAAAATTTTTGAACACATTTACCTTTGAGCGCAAAGCTCGCCAACCGAAAACAATATGATGGGAGAAGTCCCAGGGAGGAAATTATTATGAAAAAGTTAAAATATGTTTTTGCGTTACTATTCACCTTTGTACTGACATTTTCACTGACTGCATTCGCGGATGACTCATCCGCCGTCTACCGCACCCTCGATGAGATCAAGGAGAGCGGGACGATCAATATCGGCGTCTTCTCCGACAAAAATCCGTTCGGATACGTAGATGAAAACGGGGAATATCAGGGCTACGACGTGTACTTCGCACAGCGCATCGGGGAGGACCTCGGCGTGGAGGTCAACTATGTGTCCACAGAGGCGGCCAACCGGGTAGAGTATCTGGAGACCGGCAAGGTGGATATCATTCTCGCGAACTTCACCGTGACCGACGAGCGCGCTGAGAAGGTGGATTTCGCCCTGCCGTACATGAATGTCGCGCTTGGCGTGGTATCTCCGGACAGCCGGGTGATCACGGACCTTTCTCAGCTCGAAGACGACGATGAAGTCATCGTGATCTCGGGAACGACCGCTGAGACCTATCTGATCGAGAACAATCCGGAGATCAAGCTTCAGAAATATGACACCTACGCAAACGCCAAAAACGCGCTCGAGAACGGAAACGCAGCCGCGTGGGCGAACGATAACACGGAGGTGATCGCCTATGCGCTCCAGAATCCGGGTTACACGGTGGGCATTCCGTCTCTGGGCAGCCAGGACACCATTGCCCCGGCCGTGTCAAAGGGGAATGAATCTCTGCTGAACTGGATCAACGATGAGATCAAGTCCCTTGCGTCGGAAAACTTCTTCCATAAGGATTATGAGGAAACGCTTGCGGACACCTACGGTCTTGATTATGAGGAGAGCCTTGTGGTGGAGGGCGGGGAGCCCTCTGACGGCAGCGAGGTGGCGGAGAACGCAGAGGCGGAGGACGGCAGTGAGGCAGCGGACAGCGCCGATGCATCGGAGCGGGTTACGCTTACCGTGGGCGCGAGCTCGACGCCGCACGCGGAGCTTCTCGAGCTGGTGAAGCCGGTGCTCGCCGAGCAGGGGATCGATCTTGATATCGTGATCTACGACGACTATGTGCTTCCCAACACCGCGCTGCAGGATGGCACCTTGGACGCAAACTATTTTCAGCACACGCCTTATCTGAACAGCTTCAACGAATCGAACGGAACGGATCTGGTCTCTGCCGGATCGATCCACTATGAGCCTTTCGGGATCTACAGCTCCAGCGTGACCGATCTGAAGGATCTGGCAGAAGGCGCGACGATCATTGTCCCGGATGACGATTCCAATCAGACCAGAGCCCTGCTTCTTCTCGCACAGGAGGGACTGGTGGAACTGCCGGAGGATGCGTCCGTGGAGTCCGGCGTCACGGTCCTGGATATCGTGAACGACAACGGATATGAGATCCTGGCCGCACAGGCCGACACAATCCCGTCCCTGCTGCAGAACAGCGACGACGGCACGATCGCCGTGATCAACTACAATTACGCGCTCGGTGCGGGATTCAAAACCTCGGACGCCCTGGCGATCGAGGACGCCTCCGGCGATGCTGCGCAGACTTACGCCAATATCGTTGCGGTCCGCAACGGGGATGAGAACGATCCTGCCATTCAGGCTCTGGTGAAAGCGCTCCAGGACGGTGTGGTAGAGCAGTACAACGAGCAGACCGGCGCCGGGATCGTGGCGATTCAGTAAAGCGAAAACGTGAATCTCCGGGAGGCCTATGTCTCCGGAGCTGAAAGGAAGAGGACGTATGATCGAACTTCGGCATCTCGGAAAAACATACAAAACCGCGAACAGAGAGATCGTCGCCCTGGAGGACATCAACCTGTCCGTGCAGGACGGCGAGATATTCGGAATCATCGGGCTGTCCGGAGCAGGAAAAAGCACTCTGGTGCGCTGCGTCAATCTTCTGGAAAAACCGTCGTCGGGGCACGTTTTCATAGACGGGGAAGATATCACCGAATTTGACCGGAAAAGCCTGTTGAGCCTGCGCAGATCGATCGGCATGATCTTTCAGGATTTCAACCTGTTGGAGCAGCGCTCTGTGCTCCGCAATGTCACTTTCCCGCTGGAAGTATCCGGGGTAAAGCGCGCGGCGGCCAGGGAGAGGGCGATGGAGCTTTTGAAGCTTGTGGGTCTTTCGGACCGGGCGGAATCCTTTCCGTCCCAGCTCTCCGGCGGGCAGAAGCAGCGCGTAGCCATCGCCCGCGCTCTGGCGACGAATCCCAAATATCTGCTCTGCGACGAGGCGACCTCCGCGCTGGACCCCAACACGACCCGGTCGATTCTGGAACTGCTGAAAAAGATCAACCAGACGCTGGGCGTGACCATCATCGTGATCACGCATGAGATGAAGGTCATCTACCAGATATGCGACAGGGTCGCGGTGCTGGATCAGAGCAGGATCGCGGAGGAAGGCAGCGTCAGCGAGGTCTTCACAAATCCGCGCTCGAAAATAGCGAGGGAGCTGATACTGCCCGAGCGGATCGGGGCTTCGTGGCAGAAGAACAGTTCCACAGAGCAGCAGGAGGAGGTGTAGCTGATGTTTTCTGAAATGCTTGTGAAGCTTTGGGAAAACGGGATCATTCAGATGGGAATCTGGGAGACCATCTATATGACGGTGCTCTCTTCCATGATCGCCTATGTGATCGGACTTCCTCTGGGCGTGATCCTGCATATCACAGACGCGGAAGGAATCTATCCGCTGCGCTGGGTAAACCGTATCCTGGGCCTGTTCGTCAATTTTTTCCGCAGCATACCGTTCATCATACTGATGGTCGCCATGCTGCCGGTGGCGAAGCTGATCGTCGGGGTAAGTCTGGGGAACAGGGCGATGATCGTGATGCTTGTGATCGCCGCTTCCCCTTATGTCGCGCGGATGGTGGAAAGCTCTCTGAAGGAAGTGAACGCGGGCGTGATCGAAGCGGCGCAGTCGATGGGAGCGAACAACTTTCAGCTTGTGTGGAAAGTGCTTCTTCCGGAGGCGAAGCCCTCTCTGATCGTCGGGTCGGTGATCTCGATGGTGACGATTTTGGGATATTCCGCGATGGCGTCGACCATAGGCGGCACTGGACTGGGCCAGATCGCCATCAGCTATGGCCACCAGCGCTTCAATCCCGACGTCACCTGGTGCTGCGTCATCCTTACGGTGATCATCGTTCAGGTCATTCAGGAGGTCGGAACATGGATCGCGCACAAGACGGATAAGAGGTACAGCGGAGGTTCCGCGGTGAAATGAAGGGATAGGCGCCCTGCAGAAAGGAAGGGCACAACTTCGGGCTTTTGCAATTCTTGAAAAAATTGGCATAGTCGTGAAATGTGCGGCTATGCCGATTTTTTCGTCTTTCTTGGACCGAGACGGTACAGATTCCCCGATACAGAGTGGGACGAGTATTTTGCTCGTCATTCCAGTCGGCAACGCTACTGTGGCAATCCGAATTGCAAGGCAGAACGTAATAATAGAAAGACAAGGGCGTATTACAAGAGCAAGAATGCAGTGATATAAGTGCTCTGCGTTAGGAAGTTGACTTTTCCACAGTTACTTGAAAAATTCACATTTTCTTGATATGTTATTACAGTACACTCTGACGAAGAGGAGGCGTACTGCGGCTGTAAGCTACAAAAAATGATTCCATACGCTGATAGACAGAAATATGACGGCTGCAGAGCTTCAAAGAAACAAATGTGGAGGATTAACTGATGGAAATTAAGGACATTTTGAAGCCAGAGGAACTTCGCGACTTAACACAGTTCACAGCGAAGGAGCAAGATTGGCTTAATAAACGCATATATACACGTAAAGATGGTAAGCCGGGAGTAGAATGTGTTGTTCGGGGTATGAACACTGACGGAGACTACTTTGAGTTGAAGCCAGAAGAGGTGGTTCGTCAGCTTTATGCTCACCGTCTGATTGAAAAATACAAATATCCGAAAGAGCTTCTTGAATTTGAGGTTCCTGCTATGTTTGCCGGAAAATCATATATTGACGATAAGCGCATCGATATAGCTATTTATTCCGACAAGACAAAGAAGAAATTCACATTTGTTATAGAGGTAAAGCGACCGGAAGTAAAAGACGAGAATGCTCATTATGGTACGGAATCGACAACGCCATACGAGCAGATGAATTCATATTGTTCGAATAAACATTCCGAAGTAGGCGTAATTGCTAATGGTGCTAATCTCTGCAAATTTTATTCGAAGAAAGATGATTATAAAAACGCACTTTCAATAAATAAATTTCCTAGTTATGGAGAGGATCTCGATGAATGGCTCGAAAGTCGCCGGTTTACGTTGAAGCAGCTTATGCAAGAGGATCGTCTTGAAACAGAAACGCTGAAAGACATAATCCTTAATGTTGAGCAGAGATTTGCCGCAAATGAATCCAGCGATAAAGAGTTTGAGGAAATTTTCAAGCTCATTTTCACTAAGCTTTATGATGAAAAAATGTCCAGCGACGATGCGGATGAAATTTCTAATCAGATTAAATACGCTGGCAAGAAACTTGCTGATATAGATGACAGCGGTTTTCGAGCACTTGGTTTTCGCGCCAGAGAGGGAGAATCTCTTGACGATATTTTCAAGAGGATCGAGGGCTTATTTAAGTCTGCAAAAAATAAATGGCCAGGCGTATTTCCTGATGATTCAAGGCTTAACATGAAAAAATTAACTGTTAAGTCATGTGTAAATGAACTTCAGTCTGTAAAGCTGTTTAACTCAAATCTCGAAGTTGTTGATGACGCATTTGAACATTTAATCAATCTTAATCAGAAGAAGGAAATGAGCCAGTTTTTTACGCCTCGTTACGTGATTGATATGTGTGTCAAAATGCTGAACCCGACTTCCGAGGAAAAAATGATAGATACTGCTGCTGGTAGCTGTGGCTTTCCTATGCATACAATTTTCCACGTTTGGGAAAAGCTTAATTCATCCACGCATAATTTTTTTACAACTGCAAAGCGCAGCCAGGCCGAACAAGATTATGTCCGTGACAATGTCTTCGGCATAGATTTCAGCGAACCGAGTGTGCGCGTAGGAAGAATGCTCAATATCATAGCCGGAGATGGTCATACAAATATTATTGAGCTCAACACGCTTGACTTTTTGCGCTGGGATGACGAATACGTTCATAATCCCGAATGGACTGCAAAATATAATGAGGGTTTCCAGAAATTAAAAAAGATCCAGACTAAGGACACTGCTCCGTCTTATAAAGCATATGATTTTGATATAGTAATGGCGAATCCGCCCTTTTCTGGGGATCTGGATAACCGCGAACAACTTGCAGAATACGAATTCAGTAAAAATGCCAATGGTGTTCAACAGGCAAAAGCGAACAAAGCAATCCTCTTTTTGGAAAGAAATCTGCTTTTCCTGAAACCAGGGGGACGTATGGCGATAGTGCTGCCTCAGGGAATATTCAACAATTCAAGCCTCCAATACATTAGGAAAGCCATATTAGATAAATGCAGGCTTCTTGCCGTAGTCGGTCTCCACGGAAATGTCTTTAAGCCTCATACTGGTACAAAGACAAGCGTGCTTCTTGTACAAAAATGGACGGATGACAGCTGTGGTTATCCTAACATTTGCCCGAAACCAGTTGACGATGATTACAACATTTTCTTTGCAACAATGCAGGAGGCGAGTAAAGATAATTCCGGTGAAAAAATATATGTGACGGAAAATTATGTTAAGTGGACGAGCTATAGCTACTTTTCAGAGAGAACCTATACTCGTAAATCAGATTTTAAACTTGTGTCAAATGAAGAATATAATAAAGCCAAGAAAAAATCAGATTACTGGGTAAAAGACAAGAATGGATATACCATAACAGAACACACAAATTCAGATGGAGAAACCCGTTTTATCAAAGATCTATTTATTGACGAATATGGTGATTTGGATTCTCATAGAAAATGGATTCGCAAAAATGTCTGCTTTGCCCTCAGGAATAAGAAGGCTAATCCTACTGCAAAACCTGAAATCTCAATGGCTGATTTCTTTAAATTGGATGCTGCAGCGCAAAGATTGTATAAGGAACAGCCGATCCTTGGAGATAATACAAATCCGCTTATTACAAAGGATGAGTATGACGCTCTTCCAGTCGAGCAAAAAAAGTATTACCTTGTGGCCGAAGAGATTATAGAGTCATCTGAACGCATTAAAGATACTCATGGCTATATCTTTGTTAAGCATGACCTTTTTAATCAAGATCCTCGGCTCCAGAACAAAAATCCGCATAACATATATGCGCAGAATGGTATAGTGGAGGCATTTGCAAAATTCGCATATGACGAACATCTCAGTTTTGCGCCGTCAGACGAAGAATTACAAAGAATACTTCATCCGGAGAATGAACTCCCTTTTTGATTGGCCTTTCCAACGATGAAGTTTACAGGGATTTGTTGGAGAGGCGAGAAATTGATATATATAAGCTTTCGGATTTAAATTCCGAATTGCGCTTTGAAGCAGAACATTTTCAAAAGAAATATTACAAACTATTTGATTTATTGAACAAGAAAAAATGTGAACTGTTAGGCTCATTAGTCTCAGATGATATTAAAACTGGGCATACTCCCTCGATGAAAAACCAGAGTTTTTATGGTGGGAACTATCATTTTATCAAAACGGACAATTTACGTACGAACGAAATCACGGAGCCATTCACTGATTTTCTATCCCGAAAAGGATATGAGTCTTTGAAGCGAGTTCATTTGAAGCCGGGCGATATTATTGTAACTATCATTGGTGCTACATATGAAATAATTGCCAGATGTGCACTGATTGATGATGAGATTCTTCCTGCCACAATAAATCAAAACATTGCAATGATTCGGCCAGATAGTAATAAAATCGTTCCAGAATATCTTGTGTCATATATGAATTCAAGATATGGAAGGATGTATCTGGAGTATCTTGCCCGACAGATGGAACAGGTAAATTTGAATTGCCAAGAAATTGCGCAATATATTGTTCCAATCTTGTCACCCGAATTTCAGGAGAAATTACGGCTTATAATTCAAAGGGCGTATCGTCTACTATCTGATTCCAAAGCTCAATATAAACAAGCGGAATCTAATTTGATAAGCGGACTCGGTCTCGACGCATGGAAACCATCAGGGGAGCAAATCTCAGTACGTTCTTTTAAGTATATCGACATTATCGGACGCATTGATGCGGAGTATTATCAGCCTAAATATGATGATTTAATTTCAATGATTAGATCTTTTGGAGGAGGAACTGTAAGAACAGAATGTAACCTTCATGATAAAAACTTTAATCCAGAGAAAAATGTTGGATACAAATACATAGAACTTGCGAATATTGGCAATTATGGTGAGATAAACGGCTGTACATATAATTTGGGTTCAGAATTGCCAACAAGAGCAAGAAGAAAGGTTCATGCAGGGGATATTATCATTTCATCTGTTGAAGGCTCTCTGCAAAACTGCGCTCTCATTCCAGAGAATTATGATGGCGCCTTATGCTCGACGGGATTTTTTGTGTTGGACTCCGATAAGATAAATAGCGAAACGCTGCTTGTACTATTTAAATCTGCTCCAATGCAAGCGCTTTTTAAACAGCAGTGTACGGGAACAATACTTACTGCATTTAACAAAGACAGCCTGATGTCTATTCCTATTCCAGAAATAGACGATGAATTACAACGAAAAGTCAAGGCCAGTGTTATAAAATCCTTTGGACTTAGGCAGAATAGCATGAATCTATTTGAGATCGCCAAACAAGCCGTAGAAATCGCCATTGAAAAAGATGAAGCGAAAGCAATTGAATATCTTGATTCTATAAAATGAGAACGATCCGCATCAGAGGGCGATGCACGGGCTTGTTTTCTGAAAATGAAGATGGTAAAATAAATTATCAACAATTATCTGGCAGAAGCAGGAGGAGGGTGCAGAAATGTATTGGGAGAACAAGATCTTAGTGGGAAAATCAGGGGACGAGTCGGTGTGCATCTCCCCGAAGATGGCGAATCGTCACGGGATGATCGCGGGGGCTACCGGTACCGGTAAGACGGTCACGCTGAAGGTGCTTGCCGAGTCGTTTAGCGACTGCGGCGTGCCGGTGTTTCTGGCTGATGTGAAGGGCGATCTGGCGGGCATGTGCAGTCCGGGCGTGTCGAATGAGAACGTGGACAAGCGCGTGACGGACATGGGACTTGCGCAGCTCGGCTTTGATTTCAAGGCGTATCCGACCTGTTTCTGGGACGTGTACGGCAAGGGAGGACTTCCGCTGCGCACGACGATCTCCGAGATGGGACCGCTGCTTTTGGGACGTATTCTGGGACTGAACGACACGCAGGCGGACATCCTCACGGTGATCTTCCGTATTGCGGACGACGAGGGACTTCTGCTGATCGACTCCAAGGATCTGCGCTCCATGCTGCAGTATGTGGGAGAGAATGCGAAGGAATATACATTGAAATACGGCAACATCTCGAAGCAGAGTCTCGGTGCGGTACTCCGTTCGGTGATGGCGCTCGAGGCGGAGGGCGGCGATCTGTTCTTCGGCGAGCCGGCGCTGAACATCGGCGACTGGCTCTGCACGGACAACGCCGGAAGAGGGACGATCCAGGTGCTTGACTGCCGCGATCTGATCCAGTACCCGACGATGTACGCGACCTTCCTGCTCTGGATGATGTCCGAGTTGTTCGAGTCGCTGCCGGAGGTAGGCGACCCGGAGAAGCCGAAAATGATCTTCTTCTTCGACGAGGCGCATCTGTTGTTCGACGACGCCTCCAAGGTGCTGCTCGGCAAGATCGAGCAGGTCGTGAAGCTGATCCGCTCGAAGGGCGTCGGCATTTACTTTGTCACACAGAATCCGTCCGATATCCCGGACGGCGTGCTGGGGCAGCTCGGAAATAAGGTGCAGCACGCGCTGCACGCCTACACGCCGGCGGAGCAGAAGGGGGCGAAGGCGGCTGCGCAGTCGTTCCGCGAGAATCCGGAGTTCGATACCTATGAGACCTTGCTTGCGCTCGGCACGGGCGAGGCGCTCGTCTCCGTGCTCGACGAGGAAGGCGTCCCGACGGTCGTGAAGCGCTGTACGATCCTGCCGCCGCAGAGCCAGATGGGCGCGCTCGACGACGCGGTCCGCGACACGCAGATCAAGGGCAGCCTTCTGTATACGCGCTATATGGAGGCGCAGGACCGCGATTCCGCGTACGAGTTTTTGCAGCGGAAGTCTCTGGCGGACGCCGAGGCCGCGCAGCAGGCAGCCGAGGAGGCGCAGCGGCAGAAGGAAGAGGCCGAGGCGGAAAAGCAGAGACAGAAGGAGGAAGCCGCAGCTGAGAAGCAGCGCCTGAAGGAAGAGGCTGCGGAGGAGAAACAGCGGCAGAAGGAGCTGGAAGCCGAGGAGAAGAGGCGGCAGAAGGAGCTCGAAGCCGAGGAAAAACGGCAGCAGAAGGAGCTTGAGGCACAGCAGAAGGCGTTGGAGAAGGCGGAGGCCGCGCGCGAGAAGCAGATGAAATCCGAGGTCAAGAAGGTGGCGAGCAGCGCGATCGGCACGCTCGGACGTGAGCTCGGCAACCAGGTGGGCAAGTCGGTCGGCGGCACGTTCGGCAAGCGTCTGGGCGGAAACGTCGGGGCGTCGCTCGGTAGAGGCATCCTGAGCACGCTGTTCAAGCTGTGACAGGTCGGTAAGGATAGATCGGTAAACATAGATCAGTAAGGATAGATCGGCGGCGCCGGGAGACGACTCGCGGCGCCGCGTTGTTGGAAACGGAGGAGCACGATGATTCGGAAAAATATGACGCGAAGAGGACTCTGCGGCCTGCTCGCGGCCGCTTGTCTGGCGGGAAGCGTGGCTATGGCCGAAGCGGTCGATGTGGAGGATGTCGAGGTCGTGGGAGGTTCGCGGTCGACGGAAGCCTACGATGTAGGGCAGATGATGACGGACGGAGGAAGCCGATCAGCGACGGAGACTGAGGCTGTGGGCTCCGGGACACAGAATGAAACAGGCGCCGGAGACGAAAACGGGACAAACGCGGACAGCGGCGCTCAGAGCGAGGAAGAGGCAGAAACGGAGGCTGAAACCGAAACGGGATCGGAAGCTGCGGCGGAATCGGAGAGCGAAACAGAGACGGAAACAGAAACAGAAACGGAAACCGAGACCGAGACAGAATCTCCGATCGACTTTGAGACTCTCTGGAAGACGAACACGGATATCTACGCGTGGATACGGATGCCGGGTACGGTGATCGACTATCCGGTGCTGCAGAGTATGGGTGAGGAGGACTTTTACCTGACGCACGACGTCGAGGGCAACGAGGACGTCTACGGCTCGATCTACACGCAGAGATACAACGAGAAGGATTTTTCCGATTTCCACACGATTATCTACGGGCACAACATGAAGGACGATACGATGTTCGGCTGGCTCTCAGAGCTTGCGAATTTGGAGACGCTGTGGAACCATAACGTGATTTACATTTATCTGCCTGATCGGACGCTGGAGTATTGGGTGTTTGCCGCTTACGTGTCGGACAATCTGCATCAGCTCGGCGGCGTGAACACGCGCTCCCGAAAGGATCGGCAGAAGTATCTCGACAAGGTCGAGGCGCGCTGCGCGGACGTGCAGACCTTTGACCGCAGGCTCTTTGACAAGGTGACGGCGGACAGTCATATCCTGACTTTATCCACCTGCTATCAGAACGATCCGGAGCACCGTTTCCTCGTGCAGGCGGTGTTGGTCGAGCAGCCGGATCCGGGGACGCTTCCGGCGATGGAGAAGCCGGAGACCCTGCCGGAGCCGGAACATGAGGTATGGCCGGAGGGAGAGTCGGAGTCAGAGACGGAACTGACGGAAGCAGAGCTGGCAGGAACGACGGAAGCTGGCTGACGAAGGATTCAGCATATGAAAATGAAGGCATCTGGATCGGAAGGTGCTTTGAGAATAAAATAACGAAAAACACATATACTTCTCCTGTAATTACAGCAAAGAGAAAAGGAGAATGGATATGTGGGGAATTCTGATCGCGCTTTTGTCCGGCGCGCTGATGAGCGTGCAGGGCGTATTTAACACGGAAGTGACGAAGCAGACGAGCCTCTGGGTTTCGTCTGCTTTTGTGCAGTTTACGGCGCTTCTGGTCTGTCTGGCGGCATGGTTGCTCACGGACCGGACGAACTTGATGTCGCTTGCGCAGGTGGAGCACAAGTACATGCTCTTTTCCGGCGTGATCGGCGCGTTCATCACGATCACGGTCGTAAAGGCGATGGGGTCGCTGGGGCCTGCGCGCGCGGCGATGCTGATCGTGATCTCCCAGCTGATCGTCGCGTACGTGATCGAGCTGCTCGGGATGTTTCAGGTGGAGAAACAGCCGTTTGAATGGCGCAAGCTGATCGGGATGCTGATCGCGATCGCAGGGATCGTGATATTCAAGTGGGAGAAATAGAAGCGTTCCGGGCGTCATACACGCCGTTACGTTCGCTTGGCTGTGCGGGGCAGGGGCTGAGTACGGCTGATAACGTTTGACGCGGCCGCGGAATCGTCCTATAATCAGTTCATCGAAAGTCTGCCAGATCAGTGTGCGGCGGTCAGAGTATCCGTGGGAATATGGGATGGAGCCGCGCATCAATTCGGATGATAGGAACGCGGGAGGGAAGCATTTTGAGATTTTATAAGAAAAAAACGACGATCGATATGCCGACGTCGGTGCAGCCGATGGCGGAGATCAACGGATTTCCGGTGCGGCCGGGGATGTTCGACATAAACGGGGCGACGGCGCTCCCGGCCGGCGTGAACTTTACGCTCCACACGCACTACGGGACATCCTGCGAGCTTCTGCTGTTTCACAGGGGCGAGGATGAGCCTTACGCCGTGCTGCCGTTCCCAGAGGCATACCGGGTCGGGGACGTTTACTCGATGATCGTCTTCGGATTGAACATCGAGGATTTTGAGTACGCCTACCGGATCGACGGGCCGTGGGCGCCGGAGCAGGGCATGCGCTTCGACAAAAAGAATATCCTGCTCGATCCCTACGCAAGGGCGGTGACCGGGCAGCGACACTGGGGCGAACGGCAGGAGAAGGATTATCACGCGCGTGTCGTGAAGGATGAGTTCGATTGGGGCGATATGCCGCAGTCAATGCGCGAGATGAGCGATCTCGTCATCTACGAGCTGCATGTGCGCGGTTTCACGAAGCACGAGTCGTCCGGCGTAAAGCACAAGGGCACGTTTGCGGGTCTGCGCGAGAAGATTCCTTATCTGAAGAAGCTCGGGATCAACGCGGTCGAACTCATGCCGATTTTTGAGTTTGACGAGACCAGAAACGCGCGCGAGGTGAACGGGAAGACGCTTCTGGAGTACTGGGGCTACAATACGGTCGGATTCTTCGCGCCGAACACGAGCTACACGGCGGCGGAGGAGTACAACAAAGAAGGGACCGAGCTCAAGGAGCTGATCCGCGAACTCCACAAAAACGACATCGAGGTGATCCTGGACGTCGTGTTCAACCACACGGCGGAGGGAAACGAGTACGGGCCGTCGTTCAGCTTCAAGGGTTTTGACAACAAGATCTATTACATGCTGACGCCGGACGGGAATTACTACAATTTCAGCGGTTGCGGCAACACGCTCAACTGCAATCACCCGACGGTGCAGCAGATGATCCTCGAATGCCTGCGCTACTGGACGGTCAGCTACCGCGTGGATGGTTTCCGCTTCGATCTGGCGAGCATCCTCGGGCGGAACCTGGACGGTTCGCCGATGGACAATCCGCCGCTTCTGAAGACGCTGACCTTCGACCCGGTGCTCGCGAACGTCAAGCTGATCGCCGAGGCGTGGGACGCGGGCGGCATGTATCAGGTTGGAAGCTTTCCTGCGAGTCGGCGCTGGGCGGAGTGGAACGGAAGGTACCGCGACGTGATCCGCGGATTTCTAAAGGGAGAAAACTGGGAATCCTGGGCGGCGGCCTGGAGCATTGCCGGATCCGGAGATATGTACGGCGGATATACTCCGGACGACAATACGACCTATGCGGGATACAATTCTTGCGTAAATTTCCTGACCTGCCACGACGGCTTCACGCTCTACGACCTGTATTCCTACAATGACAAGCACAACGAGGCCAACGGCTGGGGCAATACGGACGGCTCGGACAACAACCGCAGCTGGAACTGCGGCGCCGAGGGAGAGACCGACGATCCGGAGGTTCTGAAGCTCCGCTACCGCATGATCCGCAACGCCTGCGCCGTGCTGATGTGCAGCCGGGGGACGCCGATGTTCCTCGCGGGCGATGAGTTCGGCAATACGCAGAACGGCAACAACAACTGCTACTGTCAGGACAACGAACTTTCCTGGCTCGACTGGCGGCAGCTGGAGAAAAACCGCGAACTTTTCGAGTTCTTCCGCTTCATGATCGATTATCGCCACAGACATGTGATCATACGAAAGAAGCTGCCGGACGCGGTCTGCGGCATGGAGCCGATTCACGCGCATGACGTTCAGCCCGAGACTACGAACCTGCCGGAGAACGCATACACGTTTTCCATCAGCTTTGCCGGGTACGACGCACAGCGCGGGTCGGACGACGTAGTCTATATCTCGCTCAATACATACTGGGAGGACGTGACGATCCGGCTTCCGGTTCTGTCGGGAGGGATGCACTGGTATTTAAGCGTCGATACCTACGGCGACGAGAGGGGAAGGTATACGTATCCGAAGAAGGACGAGATCCGGGTCGACGGAAGCTATACGCTGCGCCCGCGGACGGTCGCGGTGTTTACGGGACGGCAGATAGGTAGTTGAATTATTGATAAAAATGTGTTGCAAAAATTTTACTTTTTGGTTAAAATAAAATGATGTAAGGGAAATCAGTGACGGCTGTCGCTGAAAAAATGAGACATCGAGTTCAGGGATGGAAGTATGCCCTGCTATTTGTGTTTTTGTTTTGGCTGAGCGCTAGTCTGTGCGGCTGCGCCGGACGCGGGAAGGTCTACACGGCCGGAGTGCGGGAGCAGGAGACGTCGGATGCCCGCTCGGAGAGCGGAGAAGCGGCGGAGCAAAATGATAACGGGGCAGACACAGTAGATGATGCTGTGAATGCCGGATTGAACGTTGAGGACGCAGAGCCTGCGATTGTGGATTGGGAAACCGCGAAAGCGACGAATGCACAGCTGGAGGACACGACGGGAACGGATGCGGAACCGCTGAGCGCAGAACCCGAAGCCGGGGGTTACGTATATGTCTGCGGCGCGGTGAACGCGCCGGGCGTCTATCCGATGCGCGAGGGGATGCGCGTCTTTGAGGCGATCGCTCTGGCCGGCGGATTCGCGCCGGAGGCCGACCGCGAGTGGCTGAATCAGGCGGAGCCTGTGAAGGACGGACAGCGTCTCTATGTGTATACACAGGAGGAGACGCGTGCGGTTGCCGAGAGCAGGCAGGCCAAAGGGCAGGAAGCCGATTCGGTTTTGTGGGCGGAGAGCGCCGGAGCAGCAGGAAACAGTGGAGACGGGAACGGTGAAAACGGGGTGGAGACTGCCGGAGACGGCGTCGACACGGACAGATATTCCGGGACTGACGACGCAGAATCGGACAGTCAAAAAGTGAATCTGAACACCGCCGACCGCGAACAGCTCAAAACGCTTCCGGGCATCGGAGACGCGAAGGCGGACGCGATCGTGCAGTACCGCGAGGAGCACGGAGGATTCGGCGCGGTCGAGGAGATCCAGAATATCTCCGGGATCAAGAGCGGCATCTTTTCGAAGATCAAAGATCTCATCACAGTTTAAGGAATGATTAGAGTCAGAAGATATCCTCGGAAACGACAGCATAGATATTGATGAGAATGAATAGGACAGCAACAACAGCAATAAAGGAGAGAGAGCATGGCTAAGAAAGTATTGGTGGTAGACGATGAGAAACTGATCGTGAAGGGTATTCGTTTCAGCCTCGAGCAGGATGACATGGAAGTGGATTGCGCGTACGACGGAGAGGAAGCCGTGCGCATGGCGAAAGAGAAAGAGTACGACATCATTCTTCTCGACCTGATGCTCCCGAAGCTGGATGGACTGGAGGTCTGCCAGCAGATTAGAGAGTTTTCCGATGTGCCGATCGTCATGCTCACCGCCAAGGGCGAGGATATGGACAAGATCCTGGGTCTGGAATATGGTGCGGACGACTATATCACGAAGCCGTTCAATATTCTAGAGGTGAAGGCGCGTCTGAAAGCGATCATCCGCCGGACGTCCCAGAAGGCCGCGGCGGAGCCGAAAGGAAAGACCGTCGAGGTGGGCGATCTCGTGATCGACTGCGAGGGACGCAGAGTCAGCATCGCGGGCAAGGAAGTCAATTTGACGGCGAAGGAGTTCGATGTGCTCGAGCTTCTGGTCTTCAATCCGAACAAGGTGTACAGCAGGGAGAATCTGTTGAATATTGTGTGGGGTTACGAGTATCCGGGCGACGTCAGGACCGTAGACGTACATATCCGGAGACTGCGCGAGAAGATCGAGGCGAACCCGAGCGAGCCCAAGTATGTTCACACGAAGTGGGGAGTGGGTTATTATTTCAGCCATTAAGGATACCGTACTCAAATATCTCAAAAGCCTGCGCGCTCGCATTTTTGTGATCGTGCTTCTGGTAGGACTGGTGCCGATCTTTCTGATGAAGAACTTGATCCTCGACAATTATGAGGATCTGGCGGCCGAGCAGAAGAGCCTGCTGATTCAGAACCAATGCCAGCAGATCGTCGATCTGGTCGCAAGCACCGGTTATCTCCGCGACGTGAGCAATAAGCAGGTGAACCGGCAGATCACGCAGCTCGCGAACATCTACAACGGGCGCGTGATCATCGTCAACAGCAATTTCCGCATCGTCAGGGATACCTATGAGATCGATGAGGACAAAGTCATTATTTCAGAAGAAGTGCTGCAGTGCTTTCTCGGCACGGATTCCACCAATTACAATCCGGACGATCAGTTTCTCGAGCTCACGCTCCCGGTGAAGAACCAGGAGAGCGGGCAGATCGAGGGGATCATGATCGTCAGTGTGACGACGCAGGATGTCAAGGATGGAAAGGACGCTCTGGGCAACACCGTTTTGATTCTCCAGATCGTGCTTACCCTTCTCATTTTTGTTGCCGCTTACTATGTGGCGCGTGTGCTGACGAAGCCGTTCGGTAAGATAACACAGTCTTTGGAAGATATGCAGGGGGATGTGTCGGAGCAGGAGATCTCAATTCCGGATTACACCGAAACGAAACTGCTCGCAGACGCTTACAATCAGATGCTCCACCGGCTAAAAATGCAGGAGGATTCCCGTCAGGAGTTTGTGTCGAACGTCTCGCATGAGCTCAAGACGCCGATCACGTCGATGAAGGTACTCGCGGATTCCCTGCTCGCGCAGGAGGATGTCCCGAACGAGCTGTATAAGGAATTCATGACGGACATCGCCGAGGAGATCGACCGTGAGAACAAGATCATCTCGGATCTGCTCTCCCTGGTCAAGATGGACAAGCGCTCGTCCGACGTCAACATTCAGGAGACCAATATCAATCAACTGATCGAGCTGATCATAAAGCGTCTGCGCCCGATTGCGGCGACCAGAGACATCAATCTTGTTCTGGAGAGCTTCAAACCGGTCATGGCGGAGGTGGATGAGACAAAATTAAGCCTTGCACTATCGAACCTGATCGAGAATGGGATCAAGTACAATCAGGAAAGCGGATGGGTACACATTTCGCTCAACGTTGACAACAAATACTTTTATGTCAAGGTCGAGGATTCCGGCATCGGTATCCCGCAGGAGGATCAGGAGAACATCTTTGAGAGGTTCTACCGTGTAGACAAATCACATTCGCGGGAGATCGGCGGCACGGGGCTCGGGCTTGCCATCACGAGGAGCGCGGTGCTGATGCACCACGGCGCGATCAAGGTATACAGCAAGGCGGGGGAGGGTACGACGTTCACCGTGCGCATCCCGCTGAAGTATGTGCCGTGACGGTGTCGACGCCCTGCAGATGCTTTCGGGAGCGGCCGATGCGCTGACGCGGTCGTGGAATCGGACAGGAGGAGTCTTGTGAACAGAAAGAGAATGCTTTGTCTGCTTGTGCTGATCGCGGCTGTTCTGCTTGTTGGGTGCGGCGGCAGGAAGCAGGAAGAAGAGAACAGCTATACCGTCTACTATATCAATTCTACCGGGACGCGGCTTCTGGAGCGCAGCTATGTTCCGGGTGCGCAGACGTTTGAAGAGATGATGGACGAGCTGTGGGAGCAGCTTCTTGAGCCGCCGGTCAGCTATCAGAGCGTCGTTCCGACGGAGGTGACGTTCAACGGCTACGAGAGGGGGATCGATGCGCTGCGTATGGACTTTTCAAAAGAGTACTATGACATGAGCAATACGCAGGAGGTGCTTCTGCGGGCGGCTGTTGTCAAGACGTTCTCGCAGGTGCCTGGTGTGGCGAAGGTGATGATCACCGTTGAGGGGGAGCAGCTTGTGGATCTCGAGGGAGAACCGGTGCCGGCGATGGACGCCAATTCTTTCATCGACACGAAGGAGGGAGGGATCAACTCCTACCAGTACGCGACGCTGGAGCTTTACTTTGCGAATGAAGAGGGGGACCGCCTCGTGAAGGAGATGCGGAATCTCCACTATTCCAGCAACATGGTGCTTGAACGCGTCGTGGTCGAGCAGTTGATCAAGGGGCCGGAGAAGAAGGGCCTGAGCGCCCTGTTTTCCGGGGACGTCCGGATTCAGAATCTGTATATTCAGGACGGCGTCTGTACGATCACATTCAATGCGGCGGCCAACCAGCAGTCTGCGGAGAGCACGGTAAAGCCGGAGGCGGCCCTCTACGCGATCGTCAATTCCGTGTGCGCGACCTGCGACGATATCACGGGCGTTCGCTTTGAGATTGAGGAAAACGAGGACGGAAAATTCCGCGGCGAGGTCGATCTCACGCAGGTGTTTGCGATGAACCGCGATTATATCGAGACAAAATCGATGCAGAATGAGGAGGAGACTTCGGAGGAATAAAAAAGGAGAACCATTGAAGAGACCGTTTGCAGTTTTATGCGTTGTGTTTGCTGCGCTCTCGGTCATACGATACGCGGCGGGTGGTTCCGGGAGGGATCGCCCGCTTGTAGAAGCCGTCGGACTGCTTCGCGGGGAAGCGGATGGCGGGGGCAAGATCACAGTGACCGGGACCGTGGCGAAGTGCAGCGCGGTATCTTCAGGCGTACGCCTGTCAGTCGATCATCTTACCATTCAGAGAAAAGACAATTCGGAACAATCTTTGCTTCCCGATTTGAACGTGACAATTACAACGGAACATAGGGAAATCCTGCCGGGAGATGAGCTCGTCGTCTCCGGGGAACCGGATTTTTGGGAACCGGCTTCCAATCCGGGGCAGTTCGACGCGCAGTCGTATTACTTTTCGCAAAATACGCTGTGCACGCTTTTTGATGCGAAAATTCTGGGAGTGACGCAGGGCGGGATGAGCCTTGCGAGATTCCTCTGCATCGTGAGGCAGAGGCTCGGCGAGGTCTACGAGACGATCCTCGGAGAGCATCAGGCAGAGGTCATGGAGGCAGTTTGCCTCGGGGAGCGCAGTCTGCTTCCCCAGGAGTGGAAACAGCTCTATCAGGAGGGCGGGATCTCGCATATCCTTGCGATCTCCGGACTGCATATCTCGCTCGTCGGGATGTGCCTGTATCGTCTTTTTCGCAGGCTGTGCGCGCCCTTTGGGGTATGCTGCGCAGTCTCCGGCACGGCGGTCGCTCTCTACGTGCTGATGTCGGGCGCGTCGGTCTCAGCGTTGCGGGCGCTGATCATGTTCGCGTTCTGGCTCGGCGCGCAGCTTTGGGGCAGGAAGAACGATATGCCGACGGCGATCGCGGCTGCGGCGGCGCTGCTTCTTTTGATCGACGTGCGGAACCTGACGCAGTCCTCTTTTCTGCTTTCCTTCGGCGCGGTGCTGTCGATCGCGCTGCTGGTTCCGTGTCTGGAGGGCGTTTTTGGAGCGGCGAACGGACTGCCTGCTCTGTTTCTCCCCGGCTTCGGAATCTGGCTCGGGACGCTGCCGGTCACGCTATACTTTTTTTATCAGGCGGTGCCGTGGAGTATTCTGATCAATCTCGCGGTGCTTCCGCTGATGTCGCTGCTCATGGCCTACGGCCTAGTGGCAGGGATGATCGGCCTTGTGTCGATACCGCTCGGCGTTTTCCTCGCCGCGCCTTCGCACTATCTTGTCGGGGCTTTTGAATTTCTCTGCCGCCTCAAGGAGGGACTCCCGCTTCCCCTTTGGGTCGCGGGGCGGCCCGCGCTGTGGCGGAGCGCGCTGTATTACGGGATTTTGCTGGCGACGGGAATCGCATCGCGCCTGTTGATGAGAAAGAAAAGAGATCCTGTGAATAGGCAAAGAAAAACAGATATAAGAAAGATTGTTCTGTGCGTGTTGTGGACGTTTTGCAGTGTGCTCTGTGTCGGACTGATGCTCCCGCGCGCGCAGAAAACGCTCGCGGTCATCTGTCTCGATGTGGGACAGGGCGACGCGGCTGTGCTGCGATTGCCGGGAGGCACGTCCTGTCTGATAGACGGTGGCAGCAGCTCCGAGTCGAAGCTGTGGCAGTACCGGATTGGGCAGGCGGTGAAGTATTACGGGATACATACGCTCGATTATATTTTTCTTTCACACGCGGACGAGGATCACATCAGCGGGATCGAGGAGTATCTGCAGGAGTACGAGTTCGGCTTCGCGGGGGAAAACATCCATGGCATCACGCTGAAAAATCTGGTGCTTCCGCCAACCGCAAAGCCAGATGATTTCGAAAAGCTGCGCGAATTGGCGCGGGAAAAAGGAATTCAGCTGCTGTGCATGGACGCGGGCGACGCGATCGGGAGCGACGCGGCGGAGGGCGGACTGAGCGGCACGATTGGAAACAGCGTGACGGAAAACGGAAAGGACAACGCCCAATGGAGCATCCGCTGTCTCGCCCCGGCAGAGGATTCCCTGACAGGCGATCGCAATGAGGATTCGATGGTATTGATGCTGCAATACGGGGAGTTTCGCATGTTGTTTACCGGGGACCTGGAAGGGACGGCGGAGCGGCAGCTGGCGTCCTCCGGGGAGAAGTTGTCGGCGGACGTCCTGAAGGTCGGGCACCACGGGTCAAAGAACGCCTCCTCGGAGGAGTTTCTGGCGCAGGTCTCCCCGCAGATTGCCGTGATCTCCTGTGCAGAGAACAACTCCTACGGGCATCCGGCGCCGGAGACGGTCGAACGCCTCGAAAAAGCCGGGAGTCAGATCTTTCAGACGCCAAAATGCGGCGCCGTGATGATCGAGTCGGACGGGGAGAGATATTCGGTGGAAAGCTATCTTCGATTTTGACTGCGCGGATGCGGTAAAACGGTGCGGATTTTGGGGTGAAAGAATAAAATTTTGATAAAATCAAAAAAATTATGAAAAATTATGGAAAAATACCGCCCATATGGAATATAATAATAAAATAAGGAGGGCGTCGGGACAGGCTCTGCCCGGCGAGGGAAAGATGGCGACACGCGAAAAGAAGACGATACGCGAAAAGACAGAGGAACTGGAATTTGAAATATTCAGTCCGTATGCCGCGTTCAGCAGAAATACGCGGGGGCGGGACAGGGCCGAGGAGCCCTGTGATATCCGGACGGAATATCAGCGCGACCGCGACCGCATCCTGCACAGCAAGTCGTTCCGGCGGCTGAAGCAGAAGACGCAGGTGTTCCTGATCCCGGAGGGAGACCACTATCGAACCAGACTGACGCACACGTTGGAGGTGTCCCAGCTCTCGCGGACGATTGCGAAGGCGCTGCGGCTGAACGAGGATCTGGTTGACGCGATCGCGCTGGGACATGATCTTGGGCACACGCCGTTCGGACATGCCGGGGAGCGTGCGCTAAACGCGGTCTGCCCGTTCGGCTTTGCCCATTACGAGCAGAGCGTCCGCGTTGTGGAGCTTCTGGAAAAGAAGGGCGAGGGATTGAACCTGACATGGGAGGTGCGCGACGGCATCCGCAATCATCGGACGTCTGGTACTCCAGCGACACTGGAGGGACAGATCGTGCGCTACTGCGACAAGATCGCCTACATAAATCACGATATCGACGACGCGGAGCGAGCCGGGATCTTAAACGAGTCTGATATCCCGGAGGAGAGCCGCCGGATCATGGGGGACACGACGCGGAAACGCCTGAACACGCTGATCCACGATGTGATACGCAACAGCGAGGGCAGGAGCAGCATTGCCATGTCCGAGAGGATGGAGAGTGCGATGAAGTACCTGCGAACGTTTATGTTCCAGCATGTCTATCGGAACAGCAGAGCCAAGAGCGAGGAGAGCAAGGCCGTGCGGATGCTGCAGGAGCTGTATCGCTTTTATATCGAAAATCCGGACAGGCTTCCGGAGGAGTATCGCTTTCTGATGAAGGAAAAGGCCGAGGCGAAGGAGCGCGTCGTCTGCGATTATATCGCGGGTATGACGGACTCTTACTCCATTCATGTATACAAAGAACTGTTTGTGCCGAAGGCCTGGGGCTATTCGGCGGAAGAAGACAGCAGACTGTTGCCTTGAGGTGAGGCTATGTTTTATTCAGATGATGTAATTGAAGAAGTGCGTTCGCGGAATGATATTGTGGACGTGATTTCCGACTACGTGAAGCTGCAGCGGAAGGGAAGCTCGTATTTCGGACTCTGTCCGTTTCACAGCGAGAAATCGCCCTCGTTTTCCGTGAGTCCGGCCAAGCAGATGTATTACTGTTTCGGCTGCGGCGCGGGCGGGAATGTGCTGACCTTCATTATGGAGTACGAGAACTTCACGTTTCCGGAGGCGCTGAAGCTTCTGGCGGACCGCGCGGGGATGTCGCTGCCGGAGCCGGAGTATTCCGAGGAGGCGAGACGCCAGAGAGACCTGAAGGAGCGGGTGCGCGAGATCAATAAAATGGCGGCGAACTATTTCTATTTTCAGCTGCACACCCCGCAGGGGGAGCGGGCGCTCGGCTATCTGAAGAACCGGGGATTAAGCGACGAGACGATCAAGCGCTTCGGACTCGGTTATGCCGGACAGTACAGCGATATGTTATATAAATACCTGAAAGTAAAAGGGATCTCAGACCAGCTTCTCAAGGAATCCGGGTTGATGCAGGTCAATGAGAAGCAGGGAATGTACGACAAGTTCTGGAATCGTGTGATGTTCCCGATCATGGACGTCAACAACAAGGTGATCGGTTTTGGCGGGCGCGTGATGGGAGACGGCAAACCAAAATATTTGAATTCGCCGGAGACCGTGATCTTCGACAAGAGCCGCAATCTCTACGGACTGAATTACGCGAGGACCGCGAAGAAGCGCTATATGCTGGTCTGCGAGGGCTATATGGACGTGATCTCGATGCATCAGGCGGGATTCACGAACGCGGTGGCCTCGCTCGGCACGGCGCTGACGAGCCAGCACGCGACGCTATTGAAACGCTACACCGACGAGGTGATCCTGACCTACGACAGCGACGACGCGGGCGTGCGCGCGGCGCTGAGGGCGATCCCGATCCTCAAGGAGGCGGGTATCTCCACACGCGTGCTGCACATGGAGCCGTACAAGGACCCGGACGAATTCATCAAGGCGCTCGGGACGGAGGCGTTTCAGGAGCGGATCGACCGCGCGGAGAACAGCTTTCTCTTTGAGATCTCGGTGCTCCAGAAATCATATGACATGAAGGATCCGGACAGTAAGACGCGCTTTTTTCAGGCGGTCGCGGCGAAGATCGCGGGGTTTGAGCTGGAGATCGAGAGGGAGAATTATATCGAGGCGATCACCGGGCGCTACCAGATCTCCTTTGAGGGACTGCGCAAAATGGTTATGAACGTGCTGATGCAGGGCGTTCCGGCGCGGAAAGCTCCGGTGCGGCAGCAGGCGCGTCCGGAGAAAGAGGATGGGATCCGAAAATCCCAGCGACTGGTCCTGACCTGGATCACGGAATATCCGCAGCTGTTTGACGCGATCTCACGCTACATTTCGCCGGAGGATTTTTCGGACGAGCTGTACCGTGAGGTGGCGTCGATGCTCTACACGCAGAGAAGGCAGGGAACCGTGAACCCGGCTCAGATCATTAATCACTTCACCGACCCGGAACGGCAGAGTGCGGTCGCCGGGCTGTTCAACGCGGCAGTGAAGGTGGAGAATCCGAAGGAGTTGGAGAAAGCAGTCCAGGAGAGCATCTATAAGGTCGTGGAGCACGCGATTGCGCAGAAGGGCCGCGAGCTGGATCCCACGGATATGAAAGGCCTGCAGGAGCTGATCGACGCAAAAAGGCGGCTGCAGGAGATTCGGAGACTGCATATTTCTCTGTAACAAGGATAAAATAGAATAGAATTTATCACCCCGAAGGAGGGCCGGGAAACGCATGAACGCGCCGACGACAGACTTTCAAACGCGACTGGATGAGCTGCTGAAGCTGGCAGAAAAAAAGAAAAACATGCTGGACTACAGGGAGATTCAGGAGTTCTTTGACGGTCAGGCGATCAGCGCGGAGGAGTACGAGAGGGCGCTCGACTATCTGGAGTCGAAAGGCGTCGATATGCTGCAGATCTCCGGGGAGCCGGAGGTGCTTCTGATGCCGGAGGACGAGCTGTTGTCCGCGGATTCGCGGCAGGAAGAAGACCTGACTGAGGGAATCGGAACAGACGATCCGGTCCGAATGTATCTAAAGGAGATCGGTAAGATCCCGCTGCTTACGCCCGCGGAGGAGCTGCGGCTGGCGGAACGCATGAACGGCGGGGATGAGGCGGCGCGGGAACAGCTGGCGGAGGCGAATCTGCGGCTCGTCGTCAGCATCGCCAAGCGCTATGCCGGGCGCGGAATGCAGTTGCTCGACCTGATCCAGGAAGGAAATCTCGGACTGATCAAGGCCGTCGAGAAATTTGATTATCGAAAAGGGTACAAGTTCAGCACGTATGCGACCTGGTGGATTCGTCAGGCGATCACGCGGGCGATCGCTGATCAGGCGCGGACGATACGCATTCCTGTGCATATGGTCGAGACGATGAACCGGGTGATCCGCACATCGCGCACACTTCTGCAGGAGCTCGGACACGAGCCGGGGCCGGAGGAGATTGCGGCGAAATTGGACATGCCCGCGCAGAAAGTGCAGGAGATCCTGAAGATCTCACAGGAGCCGGTCTCACTGGAGACGCCGGTCGGTGAGGAGGACGACAGCCACCTGAGCGATTTCATTCGCGATGAACACGTGCCCGTGCCTGCGGAGGCGGCGACCTACACGATCCTGCGGGAGCAGCTCGTGGAAGTGCTCTCCACGCTGACGGAGCGGGAACAGCGGGTGCTCTGCCTGCGTTTCGGCTTAAATGACGGCCGGGCGCGGACGCTCGAGGAGGTCGGAAAGGAATTCAACGTCACCAGGGAACGCATCCGCCAGATCGAGGCGAAAGCGCTGCGCAAGCTGCGGCATCCGAGCAGGAGTCGGAAGCTGCGGGATTATCTTGATTAGGACCTTGTCCGGGCCGCGCATGACAGGGCGGCCGGGACAGGGATAACATAGCCGGGCTACAGATATCATGTGGCTTTGGTATGGGAACAACCTATTCGGGCATCATGTGAGAAACGGAATCTATGTCGTGGCAGAGCGCTTTGATGCGGGAGCGGAAAGGGAAATACATATGCAGCTTTCAAAACGTTTGCGGGCGGTGGCCGCTCTGATCACAGCCGACGGCACGCTGGCCGATATCGGAACGGATCACGCGTACCTGCCGATCTGCCTCACAAAAGAAAAACGCATCGCGCACGCGATCGCGATGGACGTCAATCCCGGGCCGCTTAAGCGGGCACGCGCGCACATTGCGCAGTATGGCTTGGGGGACGTGATCGAGACAAGGCTTTCGGACGGACTTGCTGCGCTGATGCCTGGGGAGGCGGACAGCGTTGTGATCGCCGGTATGGGCGGAGCGCTCATGACGCGGATATTGGAAGAGGGAAAAGAAAAATTCCGCAGGTCAGAAAATGAAGAAGTCCTGTTAGATGAGACGGACAGAGATAAGGATTCGAGGAGCTCAGAGTCCCGGGATATGTCACGAGGCGTCCGGGAACTGATCCTTCAGCCACAGTCGGAGATATGGCTGGTCCGGGGATGGCTGGATCAAAGCGGTTGGGAAATCGTCCGCGAGGATATGGTCTGCGAGGACGGGAAATACTACCCGATGATGCGTGCGGAGCGCGTACAGGAGATACTTGGGGATGACGGTTCGTCTGAAACGAAAGAAAAGAAAACACAAGCAAATTCTGTATCAGGGAAAATGAGCGAGATGGAACTGCGTTTCGGCCCTGTGCTTTTGCGGGAGCGTCATCCGGTGCTGCGGGAGTTTTTGCTCCATGAGAGAGAACTGGATCATCACATTCTTGCGTCGCTGAATGGACAACCTGGGGAGGCGGCTGTCGCACGAGCTGAGGAAGTGCGCAGGGAGCTGCGGCTGGTGGAGGAGGCACTCCGCCGAATTCCTGTTTAGTTCACATCGGACGGAATCGCACGGTACCCTTCCTGGGTATTTCCCGTCAAAACCGCAATATCGGCTTTTACAAGGGAAAGCCGATATTGAACGGCTTTGTGCCGGAAAACACCCGGAAATCCCTGCGATTCCTGTTCGTGAAATGCTGCTGCTTTTCGCATAATCAGCCCGTACAGGTGATTGGCAATGCCTAAGGAAAACTCTGTGAGGCCGTCGGTGCTTAGCAAGCGTCAGCGCGCTTATGCACCGCTACGTGTCCGAACGGAAGCGGGAGCGGGTTTCTCCGTGGCATTGACCAATCCCTGTAAGGGCGTCCGGATAGCCATAGTAAACTAAACAGGAATATACTACAAACGAGGAGGACAACATGACAGTAAAAGAGATCATACATAAGCTCGCGGCGAAGTACTCACCCAAGCTGGCACTTGCGTGGGACAATCCGGGACTTCAGGTCGGCGATATGGGCCGACCGGTGCAGAAGGTCTACGTGGCACTGGAGGCGACGGAAGCAGTGATTCAGGAGTGCATCGCCTGGGGCGCGGACCTTCTGGTGACGCACCACCCGCTTCTGATGTCCGGGATCAAACAGGTGAACAGCGAGGATTTTCTCGGGCGAAAGGTGCTTCTTCTGGCGGAAAATAAGATCGCGCACTACGCGATGCACACAAACTATGATGTGACAGAGATGAGCGCACTTGCGATCCGGGCGCTTTCTCTGGAAGAGACGCAGGTGCTCGAGCCGACCGGCACGTTGGAAGACGGCGCAGTCTATGGCATCGGATTTGTGGGTGTTCTGCCGGAGGCAATGACGGCGGAGACGTGCTGCAATTATGTGAAGAAGGCGTTTGAGCTTCCCGCCGTGCGGCTGTTTGGAGATCCAAAGAAGACAGTGCGAAAGATCGCGGTCTGTCCGGGTTCCGGAAAGGGCATGTCCGCTCCGGCGCTTGCCGCGGGTGCAGATATCCTCGTGACCGGCGACATCGGACATCACGACGGACTGGATGCAGTGGATCAGGGACTTCTGATGATGGACGCCGGACATTACGGGATCGAACATATCTTTATCGGGCAGATGGGCGATTATCTGCGGGGAGAATTCCCGGAGCTCACGGTGCGCAAAGCGGAGATCGCGCATCCGTTCGCGGTGTTGTGATGTCTGTGAAGACAGCGCTCCAGGCAGGCGAAAATAGCGCAGCCTAACTGCGGAACAAATGAAAAATGGAGTTATGAAGGTCCGGAAACATGACATAGAAATAGGAACAGTAGCAGGGGAGGCGAGGTAAATGGCAAATGAGATAAGCGTAAAGATTCGCGGGAAAGAGGAGACATATCCCGTGGGGACAACCTATCAGGAGATCGCGAAGCGTCATCAGACGGAGGCGGACAGCGCGATCGTGCTGGCGAGAGCTGACGGGCGGCTGCGCGAGATCGCCAAGAAGGCGGAGGACGGCTGCGAGCTGGAGTTCCTGACGCTGTGCAGCAACGCCGGGCACAATACCTATGTACGTAGTCTGGTTCTGCTGATGCTCAAGGCGATGTACCATGTCGTGGGGGACAACCGCAACATCGACCGAGTCGGCGTGCATTTTGTAGTGAGTGACGGATACTACTGCACGATGCAGGGAAAGACGGAGCTCACGCAGCAGTTCCTTGACGAAGTGAAGAAAGCAATGGAAGAGATGGTGGCTCAGGCTCTGCCGATCCGGAAAAAGAATATGGCTACCTACAAGGCGCGCAGGAAATTTAAGGAGTACCGGATGTACGACAAGGAGGAGCTGTTCCGCTACCGCCGCGCGTCGCGCGTCAATCTCTATGAGCTGGAAGGATTCGAGGACTATTTTTACGGGTATATGCTCCCGGATACCTCGTACCTGAAATACTTTGATCTGCGTCTGTTCGACGACGGATTCGTGCTGATGTTCCCGGCGAAGGAGGAGCCGGAGAAGCTGCCGGAGTTCGCGCCGGAACAGAAGATCTTCCATGTGCAGAAGGACTCGATGGAGTGGGGCGCGAAGCTCGGTATCCCGACGGTTGGCGCGCTGAACAGCTATATCGTCAGTCATCGGCTCAAGGATCTGATCATGATACAGGAGGCGTACCACGAGAAAAAGATCGCGGAGATGGCGGCGCAGATCGCATCCTCTCCCGAGAAGAAGATCATATTGATCGCAGGGCCGTCCTCGTCAGGCAAGACGACCTTCTCGCACCGCCTGTCCACACAGCTTGCCGTTTACGGGCTGAAGCCGCATCCAATCGCAGCGGACGACTATTTCGTGGACAGGGAGTTCACGCCGCTCGACGAGGATGGAAAACTGGACTTCGAGCACATCGACGCGATCGACACGATCCAGTTGAACAAGGATATGCTCGCGCTCCTGTCGGGCGAGACGGTGGAGCTGCCGACCTTTAATTTCAAGACGGGCAAGCGCGAGTACAAAGGGAATTTCAAGACGCTCGGCAAGGATGACATCCTGATCATCGAGGGCATCCACTGCCTGAATGACCGCCTGACACGCGACCTCCCGGCGGAAAGCAAATTCAAGATCTATATCAGCGCGCTGACGCAGCTGAATGTCGACGAGCACAACCGCATCCCGACGACGGACGGGAGGCTGCTGCGCAGACTGGTGCGCGACGCCAGAACGCGCGGGGCGGACGCGAAACGCACGATCGGCATGTGGGCATCGGTGCGCCGAGGCGAGGAGAACAACATCTTCCCGTATCAGGAGCAGGCGGACATCATGTTCAACTCGGCTTTGATCTACGAGCTTGCCGTGCTGAAGCAGTATGCGGAGCCGCTGCTGTTTTCGGTGGAGCCGGGTGAGCCGGAGTATGACGAGGCCAAGCGTCTGCTCAAGTTCCTCGACTACTTTCTGCCGATCCCGGCCGACGACATTCCGAACAGCTCACTGATCCGCGAGTTCATCGGCGGCGGATGCTTTGACGTATAGCGACATAGGGAAAGAGGTGAAGGCCATGAGGCTTTTTGTGGCGGTTCAGTTATCGGAGCCGATGAAGAATGCACTGGTAGACGTCATGCATGACATGAAAAATCAGGGCGTGAGCGGAAGCTTTGTCCCGAAGCAGAATCTGCACATGACGCTCAGCTTTATCGGGGAGACGGACAGGCGGCAGGAGATACAGGAGATCATGAGTGAGATCGGATTCCAGCCGTTTCGGATCGCGCTGACGGAGGCAGGAAATTTCGGGGACACGCAGTGGATTGGAGTGAAGGGAAACCAGAAGCTCAAAGGATATGTGAATGAGCTGCAGAAGAAGTTTCGCGAGCGGGGTATCCCGTTCGACGGAAAGAAATTCACCCCACACATCACGCTTCTGCGCAGAGCGAAAGCCGGCCGCCCGTACACGGTGAGGGTGCCGAAGCTGGACATGAATGTGGAAAAGATCTCTCTGATGAAATCGGAGCTGAAGGACGGAAAATCGGTGTACAAGGAAATGTTTTTCGTGCCGTAGAAATTACAAGCTTTTGCTTCGCAAAGTCTATTCGGCAAAATCAAGCCGGCCTTCCGTTCTGGTTCCGCCATGCGCGCGGTGATACGCCGTAGACGTTTTTGAATGCACGTGAGAAATGAAGCGCGTTTGGATAACCGACGGCGTTGCCCACGTCCGCGACAGAGAAATTTGTGAGCTTCAGAAGCTCCGCTGCTTTGACCATGCGGTAGTTCAACAGAAATTCCTGAGGCGATTTTCCGACGGCATCACGAAATATTTTCCCAAAATAACTGCGGTTCAGGCCGCAGTTTTTTGCGATGTCTTCAACTGAGATGTCGTTCTGGAAATTGAGTTCAATGAAGGAGCAAGCCTCTTTGATATAGAAATCGCGGAGCTTGCTGCGTTTTGGCGTGCGGATCGGAGCCGCGGAGCGCACCAGGTAGTCCAGAAACAGGTACAGATGCCCGATCAGATGAAACGGCGAGGCGTCTTTGTGCTGAATAATATGAAGCATCTCATTTTTCATCTCTTCGCGCAGGTCTTTGTATCGCGCATGGTAGACAGGCGAGTCCACAGACAGTCCTGCAAGTTCCATCGCTTCCCTCACACGAAGTCCGTCAAACTCGATCCAGATGTAATCCCAGGGCGTATTATGGGAGGAGATATATGTGGTGATCTGGCCCGGGAAGATCAGAAATCCCTGCCCGCTTTTGATGCGGTAAGTCTGGGTAGTCCCCGTGGAATTATCCGCCATCAGCGTCCCGTCGCCTGAAAGGACATAGTGAAACAGATAGTGGTTGCGGGATGCCGGACCAAAGGAGTGCGCCGGTTCGCACTGTTCCCACCCGTACTGATACAGACCCAGATCTACGAAATTTTCATTCGGGAAGATTGAGAAAACGAAATCGTGCATAAACTCCTCCGTATGTTCCATGAAGAGATGATAAATTGCAAAAACATCAGAATAATCCCGTGCCAACATGAGCTTATACAAAACAGTATACTCTAAAATATACCAAAATGCCAGATGAGTTTCACAGGATATTGCAAATATAGCATTTTGGTATAAAAACGGAGATACAGCGGTATTTATAGACGCATAATGGAATGTTAAACTATCTGTGAATAGCTTGGAGTATTTCGGAGGAAGCGTCCGGGATGCTGCCATGAAAAAAGCGAAGCGGGAAAGGAGAGTGTTTCATGAAAACACACGCAAAAGCTGCCGGAATCCTTCTGGCAGGAATGACGGCGATGACGGCGCTGCTTTCCGGGTGTGGCGCGAACAAAGGCGCGAACGGGAAGACGGTAGTCGAAATCGTCCAGTACAAACCGGAGGCGGTTAAAGCGTTCGATGCGCTCGAAGAGAAGTTTAACTCGACGCACGACGACATTGAGCTGGTGATCGATTCTCCGAACGATGCGATGACGATCCTGAAGACGAGATTTATCCGCGAGGATTATCCGGAAATCATCGGCATTGGCGGCGATATCAACTATTCGAATTTCCTCGATTCGGATATGCTGATGGATGTGTCGGATTACCCGGGACTCGCGGATATCAAGGAGTCCTACCTGAAGATCAACGAGGAGCTGGAGTTTGTTCCAACGGACGGTACATACGCAGTGCCCTATATGGCGAATGCGGCCGGAGTGCTTTATAACAGAGATATTTTCGAGGAGCACGGGTGGACGATCCCGACAACGCTTGACGAGTTTTATGAGCTCTGCGACGATATTCAGGAACAGGAGATTCTGCCTCTGTATTTCGGTTTCCGCGACACATGGACCTGTCTTGCTCCATGGAACGCGATCTGCGTGGACTTAGCGCCATCCGACATCTGTTCTCAGGTGAATGCAGGTACGGCCACTTTCGCGGAAGCGTACCATGATGCGGCCGAGGTGACAAAATCTCTGCTTGCGTATGCGGAGTCGGATCCATACGCTTACAGCTACAACGACGCGTGTACTGCTTTCGCGCGCGGCGAATCCGCGATGTACGTGATCGGAAGCTACGCGGTGCCGCAGATCAAGTCGGTCAATCCGGACATCAACATCGACTCGTTTGTATTTCCGGCGAGCAACGACGCGCAGCAGAACGTTCTGAATTCAGGCAACGACCTGCAGTGGTCCGTGATGGCAGGCAAAGAGGATAAGAAAGAAGCAATCTATGAGGTGCTTGATTTTCTGTATGAGGACGAGAACATCCAGACATATCTGGACGATCAGAACGCGGTTCCTTGTAAGAATGGGGATTTTACCCTCCCGTCGATGCTCGACGGTATGAAATCCTATATTGAGGAAGATCGTATGGCTGACTACCAGGATCACCACTATCCGTCTGAGATGGCAGTGGACGCGATGATCCAGACCTTCCTGATGGACGACTCGGAGAACGCGGTCGATACATTCCTGGAGCGTTTTGATACGGAGTGGGTGCGCTACAACCGCGACCTGATCTCGAAGGTGCAGAAATTTTATGAGGAACATCCGGATTTGTTGGCGGATGAGCCGGACTCGGAGAAAGGAGGAGAGGAACAGTGAAAGGGAAATCTTCTAAGGGAGCGCAGGAACGGAAGCTGACGTTCCTGATCATCACGATCCCGGTGGTCGCGTTGTTCTTCTGTTTCAACACACTGCCGTTGATCAGAGGCTTTATCTACAGCTTTACGAATTTTAAGGGCTACGGCTCGTACGACTGGGTCGGCCTGCGAAATTACCGGGACCTGATCGGGGACTCACGCGTGGGAAATTCGTATCTGTTCACGTTTAAATACGCCCTCGTGGGTACGATCCTGACCAACGTCATCAGCCTGGTGCTCGCGCTTGGGCTGAACAGCAAGATTCGGGCGAAGAGTGCGCTGCGCGGTATTTATTTTATCCCTAACGTACTTGGCGGACTGGTCATCGGCTATATTTTCAGCTTTATCTTTACTTATGTGCTTCCAACGCTGGCGCAGCGCGCGGGCATCGAGTCTTTGAGCAGCAGCATGCTCTCAAGTACCGGCAAGGCTTGGATCGCGATCGTGATCGTAGGATGCTGGCAGGCGATCGCGATGAATACGATCATCTATATTTCCGGTCTCCAGACGGTTCCGGAAGACGTATACGAGGCGGGTTCGCTCGACGGTGTGACGGGTTGGAAGAAATTCCGCTACCTGACTTTTCCGCTCATCATTCCGTTCTTCTCGATCAACATGGTGCTCTGCATGAAAAATTTCCTGATGGTCTTCGATCAGATCATGGCGTTGACGAAAGGCGGACCGTCCCAGAGTACAGAATCGATTTCGTATCTGATTTACAATAACGGCATGAGCGGCGGCCAGTTCGGTTTCCAGAGTGCGAATGCGTTTGTATTCTTCGTCGTCATTGTGGCGATCTCCGTCTTCCAGATGACGGTTACGAACCGAAAGGAGGAACAGCTATGACTCAGACAACAGCGATGGCTCGGACGGCGGCTGCGGCCCGGAAAAGAGACAAGACTCATTACAACTGGCCGATTACGATCCTGCTTATTGTGGGTTGCGTTACCATTTTCTTCCCGCTCTATATGGCGGTGGTGATCGCGTTCAAACAGCCCTCCGAGATGACGAACGATATCGCCGGAGCGCTTGCACTTCCGACGCACTGGAGCCTCTCAAACTTTGCAGAGGCGATGCGTGTGACAGATTTCTGGCATTCGCTGGGGAACAGCTTCCTGATCACGGCGGTGACGGTTGTCCTCGCTATCGTACTTCATGGTCTGGCCGGCTATGCGATCGGGCGGAGCATGAAGAGCAGTAAGGTGTATAATTTCCTGTACCTCTATATTGTCAGCGGTATGTTTGTCCCGTTCGCGATCCTGATGATGCCGCTCGTAAAACAGACGGCACAGATGGGTATTGCGAACAGGATCGGCGTGATCGTGCTGTACACGGTATTCTATATGCCGTTGAACCTGATGCTGTACAAGGGCTATCTGACGAACATTCCGCTCGCGCTCGAGGAGGCTGCGCGCGTGGACGGAGCGACGACCTGGAAGACCTACTGGTCGATCGTGTTTCCGATCATGAAACCGATGCACGCGACCGTCGCAGTGCTGACGGCGATGAGCACCTGGAACGATGTGATGACGCCGCTTGTCATCATGTCCGGAACCGGTGTGAACACGCTGCCGCTGGCGCAGTTAAACTTTCAGACGGAATTCGGCACGAACTACAATCTGGCGTTCGCGTCTTATCTGTTGGCCCTGATCCCGATTCTGATCTTTTACCTTTTCTGTCAGAAGCAGATCTTAAACGGTGTTGTCAACGGGGCAGTAAAATAGTATAGTGGTAATACTGAGTCGCGATGCATAAGGAGGAATCCGGATGGATTTGAAACAGTATTACTACGGGGTCTACGGCGAGAGCGAACAGACCGATCGGCGCTTTGGGGAACTGCGTGAGATCATCGCCCGGGCGAAGAGGGAACGCAGCCCCAAGCTTGCCGCTCAGGATGCCGGGGGCAACGGCTGGTACATGTCGGAGAAAATGGTCGGCATCATGCTCTATGTGGACCGCTTCAGCGAGGATCTGTACCGCTTTGAGGAGAAAATCGATTATCTGGAGGAATTGGGAGTCACCTACGTGCATTTCATGCCGCTGCTGAAATCCCGCGAGGGGAACAACGACGGCGGATACGCCGTGTCAGACTATCTTGCGGTCGAACCGAAACTCGGCACAATGGAGCAGCTTGAGCGGGTGGTCGGGCTGCTGAAAGCGCGGGGAATCCGTACCTGCATCGACTTCGTGCTGAACCACACGGCGAAGGAGCATACCTGGGCTGAGGAGTGCCGAAAAGGCAACCCGGAGTACGCCGATATGTATCACATGTTTGACGATGAGGCTCTCCCGCGGGAGTATGAGCGAACGATGACGGAGATCTTTCCGGAAGTCGCGCCGAAGAATTTCACATGGTATTCCGAGCTTGGTAAATATGTGATGACGCGTTTCTATGAATTTCAGTGGGATCTGAATTACGCGAATCCGCAGGTGTTCAATAAGATCGTTGAGGTGCTGCTCACGCTTGCGAACAAGGGGATCGATATTTTCCGTCTGGACGCGATCCCCTATATGTGGAAAGAGCCCGGGACAAGCTGTATGAACCATCCCGTCGTACATACGCTCTTGCGGATGATGTACCGGATCATCCGGGAGGTATGCCCCTCTGTCGTATTTCTCGGCGAGGCGATCGTCGAGCCGGGAGAGATCGTAAAATATTTCGGAACCGGGGAGGAGAAAGAGTGCAATGTCATGTACAACGCTTCTCTGATGGTGCTTCTCTGGAATTCTCTCGCGACGAGGGATGTACGGCTGATGGAGCGCTCGCTCGCGAAGGACTACGGCGTGCCCAAGGACGCCGTCTGGATCAATTACGGGCGCTGCCACGACGACATCGGCTGGGGCTTCGAGACAGGGATCCTTCAGGAGCTGGGTTTCGACCCGGAGGCGCACAAGCAGTTTATCATCAAATTTATGCTGGGGCAATACCCCGGAAGCTTCTCGATCGGGGAGCTATACGAGTTTAATCCGGTGACCCTGGACGCGAGAAACAGCGGCACGTTTGCCTCCATGTGCGGGCTGGAGCAGGCGCTGAGAGAGAAGCACGCTTACAAGATCGAGCAGGCGATCAAGCGCATCCTGCTTTTGAATTCCGTCATCATCTCTTACACGGGCATTCCGCTCTTATACAGCGGGGATGAGATCGGACAGCTCAACGACTGGAGCTACAAGAACGACCGCAGCATAGCCGGCGACTCCCGCTGGCTGCACCGCGGGAAGATGGACTGGGAGGCGGCGAAGAAGCGGACGGATATGGGGACGGTGCAGGGGCAGATCTTTTCCGGCATCCGAAGGATGATTGAGATCCGCAAGAACTGCCCGTACTTCCGCTCCGATATCAGATCGACGCCGGTTGACCTGGACAACAAGGCGGTGTTCGGATTTCATCGGGAGAATAAGATGATGGTGCTCGCCAATTTTTCGGAACAGGAGCAGTGGGTGGACGCGAACCGTTTCGGCTGGTTCGGACTACCGGGGGATATGACGGACCTGCTGACCGGGCGTCCGGTGCGTTCCTATGACAATACGATCCTGCTCGGACCGTATGAATATCTCTGGTTAGTATAGTTTGGGCTTCCTGTATTTCCTGCTGACATATAAAACACGAACCAAATATGAGACGACGAAAGGAGTACTGTCATGGCAATCCTGTATGACAGTGTGGCGCGTACCTTTACGCTGCACACGGCGGAAAGCACGTACCAGATGAAAGCGGACGCGCAGAATGTACTTTTACATACCTATTTTGGCCCGAGGGCGGACGGGACGGATTTTTCCTATCTAATCGTTTCGCGCGACTACGGATATTGCAGCGAGCCGGCGGAAAATACGGCGGGCCGGGAATACTCGCTTGACTATTTCCCGCAGGAATATCCGGTGTATGGAGACGGGGACTATCGCGTGAGCGCGCTGCAGGCGGGGATTGCAGGGCAGGCGCCCGCGCTGGCTCTGCGTTATGTGTCGCACCGGATTCTGCCTGGAAAGTATGATCTTCCCGGGCTTCCGGCGCTTTTTTCGATTGAAGAGGGAGACGCCGAAACGCTGGAGATTGTTCTGAAGGATCTGTACGAAGAGATTTATGTGACACTTCTGTACGGGGTCTTCGAGGAGAAAAATATCATCACGAGGGCGGCTGTGATCGGGAACCGAGGGGCGAAGACGGTGAAGCTCAGCCGTGTGATGAGCATGGGTCTGGATTTTCCGGAGGGCGGCAGGGAACTGATCAGTTTTTACGGGAAACACACGCTGGAACGCCAGTTTGAGCGCAAGACGCTCTGTCACGGGATCACAGAGATCAGCAGTGCGCGGGGGACGTCGAGTCACCATCACAATCCGTTTGTGATCGTTTGTGACAGAAATACGGCAGAGGACGTCGGCGCGTGCTGCGCGGTGTCTCTCGTGTACAGCGGGAGCTTTAAGCTTCAGGCGGAGGTCGACCAGTTTGACAGCCTGCGGATCGTCTGCGGACTGAATGACAACGAGTTTGAATGGATGCTGGGAAGCGGCGAATCTTTTGCGGCTCCGGAGGTGGTGCTGTCCTACACGGAGAAAGGGTTGAGCGGACTTTCAAACGGGCTGCAGAAGACGTACCGGGAGAACCTGATCCGCAGTCCGTGGAAAAATCGAAAGCGCCCGCTTTTGGCCAACAACTGGGAGGCGACATACTTTAAGTTTACGGGCGGAAAACTTCTGGAACTTGCGCGGCAGGCGGCTGATCTGGGACTCGAGCTTTTTGTCCTGGACGACGGCTGGTTCGGAAAGCGGGATGACGACAGGTCCGGCCTCGGCGACTGGTACGTGAATGAGAAGAAGCTTGGCTGTACGCTCGGGGAGCTTGCGGATCGGATCCATGCGCTTGGGTTGAAATTCGGACTCTGGATCGAGCCGGAAATGGTGTCCGAGGACAGCGACCTGTACCGCGCGCATCCGGACTGGGCGTTTGTGATTCCCGGGCGGGATCCGAACCGCAGCAGATCTCAGCTTCTTCTTGATTTTTCACGACAGGAGGTGCGGGAATATATCAAGGGACGCATTGACGATTTGTTTGCGTCAGCCGATATCGAGTACATCAAATGGGATATGAACCGCAGCATCGGCAACGTATACAGCGCGGCAGATCCCGGACTGAGTCAGGGCGCGGTTCGCCATAAATATATTCTGGGACTTTACGAGGTGCTGGAACACATGCTTGCGCAGCATCCGGATCTGCTTCTGGAGGGATGCAGCGGCGGCGGCGGTCGTTTTGATGCAGGGATGCTCTACTACGCGCCGCAGATCTGGTGCAGCGACAATACAGACGCGATCGAGCGCCTGCGCATCCACTACGGGACATCGTTCGGCTATCCGATGTCGGCGACGGCGGCCCATGTGTCGATCTGTCCGAACCATCAGAACGGGCGCATGACTCCGTTTCGGACGAGGGGCGTCTGCGCGATGCAGGGCGCTTTTGGCTATGAGCTGGATCTTGACCGCATGACACAGGAGGAAAAAGACGAGGCAAGGCGGCAGATCAGGCTGTACAATGAGAACTGGGAACTGTTTCAGCAGGGGAATTATTATCGACTGGCGTCGCCTTACGAGAATCCGGATTTCACCGCCTGGAGTTATGTCAGTCCGGATCAGTCCAGGGCTTCTTTGAGCGTCGTATACACGGATGTGCACGCGAGCGCAAAGCCGTATCGCCTGAAGTGGAAAGGACTTCTGGAGGACGCACTCTATGAGTTGGACGGAAAACTGTATTCGGGAACAGCGTTGATGCACGGCGGGACTGTTCTTCCGTGGCCGGAATGCGATTATGACTCGTATATGACGGTGATCGAGAGGAAAAACTGATCCTTGTCTTTCTCATAAACATGTGCTAGAATGACGCGCGTAAGTAGGATAAATGGTCGCGGCTGGCAGGCCGAAAGGCGCCAGACGAGGAAAGTCCGGGCTTCACAGGGCAGGGATGCCGGATAACGTCCGGTGGAGGCGACTCCAAGGAAAGTGCAACAGAAATGAACCGCCGGCGCGGGGCAAGACGCGCCGGTAAGGGTGGAAGGGCAGTGTAAGAGACTACCGCCCGGCCGGTAACGGCCGGGGCATATGTAAACCCCATCCGAAGCAAGACCGAGGTGAGGCATATGGCGGCCCGTCAGCCTCAGGTAGGTCGCTTGAGCCTGTCGGCGACGACAGGCCTGGATAGATGACCATTCACGACATAACCCGGCTTATCGTCCTGCTTACCTTAAAAAAGACCTGCCGCAGACAGAATCGTTCCGTAGAAAAATATTCGGACGGTTCTGTCTGCGGCAGGTCTTTTTATGCAGTTTGTAAACTTCTGGACAGATTTATTGCGTAAGCTGCCATATTTCTATTGACGAATCATCATTTTCCCTGTATAATTTCACATAGACAAGAGCTGAATCGCGGACACATTGTGAAATATGACGAAAAGATGCGGCTATACCGCGCGGTACATATGTGCAAGGTTTGCGATGACGCGATTGTAAATCATATTTTATAACCCAAAGGAGGATATTTTTATGAAGAAAGCGTTAGTTTGCCTGCTGGCAGGCGTGATGGCACTCGGCTTATCCGCTACGGCGATGGCAGAAGAGCAGAAGACGGTTGGTATCCTGATGCCGACGCAGTCTTCCGAGCGCTGGATCAACGACGGCGCGAACATGAAGTCCCAGCTTGAGGAAAAAGGCTACAAGGTAGAGCTGCAGTACGCAGAGGATGATACGGCTATGCAGGTTTCTCAGCTTGAGAACTACGTCAGCATGGGCGTTGACTGTCTCGTTATCGCTGCGATCGACTCCGGCGTTCTCGTAAACGCTGAGGCGCAGGCGAAGGAAGCCGGCATCCCGATCATCGCATACGACCGTCTGCTGATGGACACGGACGCTGTTTCCTACTATGCAACATTCGACAACAAGGGCGTTGGTACTGTTATCGCGAACTACATCAAGGAAGCAAAGGATCTTGACGCGGCACGCGAGGCTGGCGAGTCCTACACGATCGAATTCTTCATGGGCTCCCCGGATGACAACAACGCGCTGTTCCTGTACAATGGTATCATGGAAGTCCTTCAGGAGTACCTGGACGACGGCACACTGGTCTGCAAGTCCGGCAGAACTTCCTTCGAGGACACCTGTATCCTCAGATGGTCTCAGGAGACCGCTCAGGCGAACTGCGAGAACATCCTGACGGCGAACTATGCTGATGAGGATCTCGACATCGCCTGCTCCGCATTCGACGGTTTCGCATACGGCATCAAGGCTGCTCTTCAGGGCGCAGGCTACACCGAGGAGAACTGGCCGCTGATCACAGGTCAGGATGCTGAGGTTATGGCTACGAAGAACATCATCGACGGCACGCAGACGATGTCCATCTACAAGGATACCCGTCTCCTTGCTTCCAAGGC
>CANQDA010000026.1 GCA_947591155.1 uncultured Lachnospiraceae bacterium | reverse complement strand
TTCATCCCGCTGATCATTCCGTCGATCGCGGCTCCGGTGACCTTCTACTATATGAAGCAGTTCATGGAGAGCAACCTGCCGCTGTCTCTTGTGGAGGCGGCGCGTATCGACGGCTCGGGTGAGTTTAACACGTTCAACCAGATCGTGCTTCCGCTGATGAAGCCGGCGCTGGCCGTGCAGATGATCTTCGCATTTGTGGGAAGCTGGAACAACTACTTCATTCCGGCGTTGATTCTGCATGATGACAAGATGAAGACGCTCCCGATCCTGATCGCGCAGCTGCGTAGCGCGGACTTCCTGAAGTTCGACATGGGCCAGGTGTACGTGATGATCGCGTTCTCGATCCTGCCGGTTATCGTGGTGTACATTTTCCTGTCCCGCTTCATCGTGGGCGGCGTCGCCGCGGGCAGTGTGAAGGGCTGATTGAGTTTGCATGATGAAGGACAGCGATAAGCTGGGACTGCAGGGAGATCTTACCCGGAGTGTGAAGGTATTTGCAGTTACGAAGGTAAAGCTGCAGCTGATTTCACATTTAAAAGATATGAATTTGGGGCACGGCGTAGATTTGCCGTGCCCCGTTTTTTTACAGATTTTGTTTGTCTGAATCTGAATCGGGAAGCCACTTCTTCGGTCACTCCTGAGATTACTCCTGAATTCGTTCCTTCGGTCACTCATGCAGTGCGCGGTCGCTCCCCTGCCGGTCGGCCGCGCCTTTGTTTTTCCGGAACTCCCGCGGCGTGCAGCCGTTCATCAGCTTGAACATGCGGATGAAGGAGGAGGTGTTCGAGAAACCGGACGAGAGGGCGACCTCCGTCACAGACAGCTTCTGGTGCAGCAGCAGCTGCTCCGAATACTGGATCCGTTTTTTGTTGACATACTTATAGAAGGATTCGTGCGTGAACTCCTTGAACAGCCGCGCGAAATGGTATTTGCTGAAGCCGGATATCTTGGCCGCGCCCTCCAGCGAAAGGTTTTCGGTGCAGTGCGCGTCGATGTAGTTGCAGATGATGACGAACTGGTTGATATAGTCCTGCTGTTTCCCGGAGGGGAAGACGACGCGTTGGGAGGAATCCTGGTTCCGCACGATCAGCGTCAGCATCTCGATCAGCTTCGCGTAGACGAGGGATTCGGTAAGGCTGACCGAGCGGGGAGGATCCTCGCCCTCCCCCGAATGGGAGGCGGAGACGTAGAGATTGTCCTGACTCAGATAGATGTCGCAGATCTCCAGAAACAGGGATTTGAGCCGCGCATAGATCTCGGACGACTCGTCCGCGGGAAAGAGCGCGGTCGGATTGACAAAGGAGAGGATCTCCTGGAAATTCACGATGTTGGACAGCACCGACATGTCGGCCAGGATGAAGTAGCGCTGGCCGGAACCCGGCGCCTCATAGGAATGATGCACATTCGGCGCGACAAAGAGAATGTCGTAGGGCTGAAGGACATATTCCTTGTTGTTCACGCGGGCGGTGTAGATGTTGTCGATCGGCATGAGAATTTCGAGCGGCGTGTGCCAGTGCGTGGGGAAATCCCGGATCTCATCGTTCAGATACACGACGACGTGGGGATCGTCCGCAAACGCAACGTTTTCGTGCAGACTTACAAATTTATCTGTGTACATAATGTTTCCTCTTGTTAAAACTATTTGAAAAAAATTGCGATTTTACTCTTGTATTATAGCAAGAATTGCAAATAAAATCAATCAGAATTCAAAAAATATGTGCTAAATAGCAAGAATACTGTATTTAAAGGGCAAGTATTTGGTATCAATGCATAAAAATGACTGATATAATAAAATCATCAAAAAAACGGGAGGTAACGTACATGAAAAAGAAACTTATCGCAACTGCACTTGGTCTTGCTATGGCAATGTCCATGTGCGCAGGCACCGGCAGTGTTGTTATGGCCGCTGACGATGTGATCAACGTATATGCGTTCACGGACGAAGTTCCGAACATGATCAACAAGTTTGTTGAGACGCATCCGGATTTTGGTTACACGATCAACCCGACCATCATCGCTACCACAGACGGCGCTTACCAGCCGGCTCTTGACCAGGCTCTGGCGGCAGGCGGCGACGACGCTCCGGACATCTACTGTGCAGAGGCTGCTTTCGTTCTGAAGTACACGCAGGGCGACGCCGCGGGTTATGCTATGCCGTACGAAGATCTCGGCATCGATGTTGACGCTGAGCTCGAGGCTGCTGACATCGCTCAGTACAGCGTAGATATCGGAACGAACCCGGACGGCAAAGTCGTAGGCCTTGGCTACCAGGCAACGGGCGGCGCTTTCATCTATCGTCGTTCCATCGCTCAGGACGTATGGGGAACCGATGATCCGGCAACGATCTCCGAGAAGATCGGCGGCGGCAGCGGAAGCTGGGATCAGTTCTTCGCAGCGGCTGAGGAGCTGAAGGCAAAAGGCTATGGCATCATCTCCGGTGACGGCGATCTCTGGCACGCAGTTGAGAACAGCTCCGACACGGGCTGGATCGTAGACGGCAAGCTGAACATCGACCCGAAGAGAGAAGAGTTCCTGGATCTGTCCAAGCAGCTGAAGGACAACGACTACCACAACGACACGCAGGACTGGCAGGACGCATGGTTTGCTGACATGAAGGGCGAAGGCACGAAGGGCATCTTCGGTTTCTTCGGACCGGCATGGCTGATCAACTACACGATGGCTCCGAACTGCGGCGGCGAGGCTGTTGGCGAAGGCACATACGGCGACTGGGCTGTCTGCGAATCCCCGATCGGTTTCTTCTGGGGCGGTACATGGCTTCTTGCGAACAAGGATACGCAGAAGGCTGACGCTGTGAAGCAGATCATCGACTGGATCACGCTCGACTGCAGCGAGACAGGTCTTCAGTATCTGTGGGCGAACGGCACCATGGTTGACGGCGAGCAGGGCACGAAGGACGCGGTTGCTTCCAGCACGGTTATGAATATGTCCAACGGCGAGGTTGACTTCCTTGGCGGACAGAACATGTTCGATGTATTCGTTCCGGCGAACGCGTTTGCAAACGGCAAGAACCTCACCCAGTACGATGAGACGATCAACCAGTACTGGAGAGATGCGGTTCGTGAGTACACGGCCGGCAATCTGTCGAGGGAAGACGCGATTGCAGCATTCAAGCAGAACGTTGCTGACAACCTGGACGTAATTGTTGAGTAAGTCTTAAGAAATTTAGGGGAGACGGTCTTGGCAAGGGATCGTCTCCCCTTTTAAGCGTGGAGGATGACATGAAAAAGAAAAAGCTTTCATACGCGAAATACGGATATATTTTTAGTATTCCGTTTGTTGTTGCTTTTTGCCTGTTTACGCTGTACCCGGTGATCTTCACGATCTTACTGGGTTTTACGGATTTTAAGGGCATAGGAGCAGTAACATTTCACTTTTTAGAGAATCCGCTGCAGAATTTCCAGACGATCATCAACACGCCGACGTTCCGCACGGCTCTCGGAAATACCTTCCTGATGTGGGGCATGAATTTCCTCCCGCAGATCCTGCTCGCACTGGTACTGGCGGCATGGTTCTCCGGGACGCTCTTTAAGGTGAAGGGGCAGGGCTTCTTCAAGGTCGTATTCTACATGCCGAACATCATCACGGCGGCGACCGTCGCTATCCTGTTCGGAGCGATGTTCGGATACCCGATGGGCCCGATGAACGATCTGTTTGCTTCGCTTCATCTGTCCGAAGCTCCGATCGAATTCTTCCGAAACAAGTGGATCGCGAGAGGCGTGGTCGCGTTCATCCAGTTCTGGATGTGGTACGGCTACACAATGATCGTGCTGATCTCCGGTATCCTGGGCATGAGCCCGGAGTGGTTTGAGGCCGCGGAGATCGACGGCGCGAGCGGATGGCAGAAGTTCTTCTACATCACCATACCGAACCTCAGGACGATCCTGATCTACACGTTGGTGACGAGCCTGATCGGCGGTCTGCAGATGTTCGATATCCCGCAGCTCCTTGTTGCGAAGAGCGGACCGAACAACGCGACCCTCACCACGAGCGTATTCATCTACAACCAGGCGTTCAGCGGCAGCTACCTGTACAGCCGTGCCTCGGCTGCGAGCATTATCATGTTCCTGATCATCTGCGTGCTCTCCGCTGTCGTATTCTTCCTGATGCAGGATCGCTATGAGGTGCAGGAGCGCAAGCAGCTGAAGAAGGTTGCGAAGGAAATGAAGAAAAAGAAGAAGCTGGAAGAAAGGGGGATGGCGTAATGACGAACAAAAAGGCATCGAAAGGCTTTATGACGTTTGTGTACATCATATGTGCCATCCTCACGATACTCAGCATCATGCCTTTCCTCATCATGATCATCAACGCGACGAGGAGCACGACGGAGATCCAGCAGCACGCGATCTCGCTGATCCCGTCTACGCACCTGCTGAACAACTTCAAGATCCTGACCGGAAAGAGCTTTAATCCGCTCAGAGGCTTCCTGAACTCCATGATCATCTCGACCGGTTCGACGGCGTGCGCGGTATATTTTTCCACGCTGACGGCGTATGCGGTCGTGGTGTATACCTGGAAGCTGAGGCAGCCGTTCTTCACCTTTATCATGGCGATCATGATGATCCCGGCACAGGTGATGAGTATCGGTTTTTATCAGTTCATGTACCAGATCCACATGACGAACAATTTCCTGGCGCTGATCTTACCGTCCATCGCGGCGCCGACCATGGTCTTCTTCATGAGACAGTTCATGCTCTCGGCCTTGCCGCTTGACATTGTGGCTTCGGCCAGGATCGATGGTTCGGGTGAATTCCACACCTTCAACCACATCGTTCTGCCGATCATGAAACCGGCGATCGCAACGCAGGCGATCTTCTCATTCGTGAGCTCGTGGAACAACCTGTTCCTGCCGTTGATCCTTCTGACAAGGCAGGAGAAGTACACGATGCCGATCATGGTCAGCCTTCTGAAAGGCGATATCTACAAGACAGAGTACGGCTCGATCTACATGGGCCTGACGCTGACGGTGCTTCCGCTGTTCATCGTCTACTTCCTGCTGTCGAAGTACATCATCGCAGGCGTGGCGCTTGGCGGCGTGAAAGGATAACAGGAACGAAAAAAGCAGCGCTGCTCAGTTTATCCGCATATCAGTGGTGTCTGGCGGCGTAAAGGCGAATGCAAACAGGGGATAAGTTATATGGATCATCTGTTTAGTATGGATAACCTCTTTTTCCGCACGGTCGGAAAACTGGTTGATCTGATATGGGTCAATATTCTGACTTTACTATGCGCGCTGCCCGTCGTAACGGCGGGCGCGTCGTTTTCTGCGATGTACTATCTGCTGCTGCGGATGGCTGAGAACGACCAGGGTGCGCTCACCAGAGGATTTTTCCGCGCGTTTCGGGAAAACTTTAAGAACGCCACGAAGGTTTGGCTTGTCGACCTGGCGATCATGGCCGTGTACCTGTACAATCTCTATCTGCTTCGGGCAGGGATACTTGATGGCTACGGTGCGATGAAAAAGGTGTCGCTCGTGCTCATTATCGCGATCCTGTTGCTCACGGTAATGGTGAGCAACTATATTTTCGCGCTGATCGCCCGCTATGATAACGGGCTGAAACAGACCGTGAAGAACGCGCTCCTTCTTTCTTTCGCGTTTTTCCCGAGAAGTCTCTGCATGGCGGTGATCATGCTGTTCCCGCTGGCGCTGATGATGCTGTCGAATTACTTTTTCTGGCTCTGGGGCCTGTACGGATTGGCCTACCCGGGCTATGTGATCGCGATGCTGATGGTCGCGGTGTTCCGAAAGACGGAGAAGGCCGGGAAAGAAGAGGATGCGGAAACATGAGGTTGAGAAATATCCCCGGGTCGCGGGAGGCGATTGCTGCAAGCGAATATGTGGTGCATGAGGATGTGATGCGCGAGAAGAAGGGACACTGGGATGAGGTGTTCGGAAACGACCGGCCCCTGTATCTGGAGATCGGAATGGGGAAGGGCCGCTTCATCACGGAGCTGGCGCAGTGTCATCCTGACCGCAATTACGTGGGTATCGAGAAGTACTCGAGCGTGCTGCTGCGCGCGCTGGAGAAGCGCGGCGAGAACGAGCAGCTGACAAACCTGCTGTTTCTGCGCATGGAGGCCGAGGATCTGACCGACGTGTTCGGGCCCGGCGAGGTTGCCGGGATCTACTTGAACTTTTCCGATCCATGGCCGAAGGACCGCCATGCGAAGCGCCGTCTGCCGAGCCGTGAATTTCTGGCGCGCTACGACTGTGTCCTCGCGCCGGGCGGCCGCGTGGAATTTAAGACGGACAATCGGACGCTCTTTGAGTTTGCTCTTTTAGAGGCGGAGGCCGCCGGATGGGTCGTGGAGCAGTGCACTTTCGACCTGCATCACGACGCGCAGATGATGCAGGGGAATATCATGACCGAGTATGAGGAGCGCTTCTCTTCGCAGGGAAACCCGATCTGCAAAATGGTAATTTGCAGAGAACGGAAAGAAAATTGATGCATAATATAACTGTGACAGAAAGATATGCGTTACTGCTGATCTTTTGCGGATATGGCGAACAGACGGCGGCGACCTGCGGGAGTGGACATGCGAAGAGGCGGAATCCGGAAAAAGCTGTACCGGCTTGCGTACGATAAGCCCGACGTGCACAGGAAAGTGTTGCAGATCTCATGCTCGCTTGAGGAAGTGCAGAAGATTCTCGAGAATGTAGGGCACAAAAAGACAAGCCGAAATAAGTGCAGATAAGAAAACGGAGCCGGACTCAGTCGTCCAGCTCCATTTTTTGTAAGACGTTCTCGACCATCTCATCGGAAACATTTTTCCGCGCAAGCCGATGCGCAAGGTACAGATCAAAGAGATAACTGAGGATCGCGACGACCGGGACGCCGAGGAACATACCGATGAGCCCGGCGAGATGACCGCCGATCGTGATCGCGAAGATGATCCAAAGCGGTTTTAAGCCTATGGAGTCTCCAAGGATCTTCGGCCCGAGGATCAGTCCGTCAAACTGCTGCAGACAGAAGATCATGATCGCAAAAATGAGCGCCTGCAGCGGGCTGATGAACAGGATGATCAGGATACCCGGCACAGCGCCGATGAACGGACCGAAATACGGGATCATGTTCGTGACGCCGACGATGATGCTGATCAGCAGAGCGTATGGCAGCCGCAGGATCGTCATCAGGATGAAACAGAGAATTCCGATGATCAGCGAGTCGATAAACTTGCCGACGACGAAGCTGCTGAACAGGCGGTTGCACTCGGCAAGGATCTCCTGGCACGCCGGAATGCGCTTTTTCGGCACAAACGCGTAGATCAGGCGCCAGGAGGCACGCATGATGCGGCGCTTGTCGTACAGCATATAAATCGACACGATCAAGGTGATGAACAGATTGGCGAGCCAGTCGACGATCGACATCGAGATTGTATAGAGCGCGGGAACCATGTTCGTCGCGAAATTCTGCAGATACGAGGCCAGCTCCGGCACCGCGTCGGCCAGATAACTGCGGATCGCACCGATCTCAAGGTTCGGGAAGCGCTTCTGCAATCGGGCCAGCATATCCAGCACGGTGTTGTAGGCCGTCGGCAGATAGTTGACGAAGTCCACGATATTCTTGGCGATTTCCGGGAACACATACAGCAGCGTGAGCACGACGAAGCCGACCACGATCACATAGGTGACGAGGATCGAAAGCACCGTATGAACGCTGTGCTTTATTTTGACATGCAGGCGATCGCAGAGTCTGTCGATGCCCCGGTAAAACATATGCACCATCGGGTTGAGCACATACGCGAGCAGCGCGCCCAGAATGAAAGGCGACAGCATACCGATGACCTGCCCCAGCCACGCCTTGGTCTTGTCGATGTCGATGACGCACTTGAAGATGATCGCGGCGATGAGCACCATGACGCCCGCGTAGATGCAGATTGTAAAATACTGGTTGTTCTTGATGAAACGCTGCTTTTTCTGCGTGGAGGGCACAGTGTCGTCATTTTCCGGCTGTCCGGTCGATGCAGAACCCTGCGCTTTTTTCAGATTTTGTGCATTGTGAGCATTCTGTGCATTTTTCGAGCTCTGTGCATCCGGGGAACTCTGTGTGCCTTTCGGATCCTTCCGGGCCGGAGCAGTATTTGCCTTCTTAGAATATCCAGGATCATATTTTTCAGCTGTCGGCTTCTTGCACATAATAGAAAACGCCTTTCTCTGCCGAGGGTTTGTCTCTGAAACATTCACGGGCGTCAGCAGTTTTATGCGCAAATGCGCGTGTTTCGCTGCGTCGCTTAAAATTCAGTATAGTGGATTTCCGGCGGGGATTCAAGTATTATAATTGTGAAAAAAAACTAAAAAAAGAGAAATTTAAATATAAAAAAAGTATAAAATGTGGGTTGCAATTTGAGGAGCCTTGTATTATAATAGCCTTTGTTTATAGGGCAAGCGCGATTAGCTCAGTTGGTAGAGCACCTGACTCTTAATCAGGGTGTCCAGGGTTCGAGCCCCTGATCGCGCAGTGAAACACTGTTTTCGATGACGAATGAGCATCGGGGGCGGTGTTTTCCTTTTTTCCGCGAAAGCAATGAGAAGCGTCGAATAAGCGAAAAAGTCCTGTGCAAATTAATTTGCATCAGGACTTTTTCGCTTATTCGGATGCGGCGAATGCCCGCGACCAAGACGGAGCGAAGCGGAGTCGAGGGACGCTTCTCATTAAATGATAGGGCGAATGCCCGCGACCGAGGAAAAGCAAAGCTTTTTCGAGGTCAGCACGGCTCATGAGACCGGCGGATACGGCGAATGCCCGCGACCGCCCTTACAACCTCTTCACCAGCTCGTCCAACACATCCTTATAGTGCTCGTCCACGAGCCCGAAGTCTTTGTTCTTGTAATTCCACAGTGCCCGGCCGATGCCGAACTTCTCGAATACGGAGTGAATGTCGTCGAACCAGCGCACGGTGTCCGGCAGGGGCGCCAGATCGATCACGCCGTATTCGCCGCAGTAGAGCGGAACGTTCATCCGCTCGGCGTATGCGACTGCATCCGCAAACATCTTTTCGAACAGTATCGCGCCGGAATCCTGCGGGTCGATGAAATCTTCGCAGACCGCGTCTACGCGCGCCTGCTCAATGCGCTGCCCGATGGCGCGGAATGCGGCGGCCGTCTGCGGGTAACCGGTGCGGAAATCCTGCGGCATATCCTTTACCCAGTAAGCTCCCTGGTGCGTGAACATCAGCGGCGCGTAGCAGTGGAAGTTGTAGACGATCTTGTCGTCGTAGGGGGCTTCGAGATCCGGGACGCTCGCGACACTGTTGTAGCAGACGCCGCCGATCAGGATATAGGTATCCGGGGCAATGACGCGGATCGTCTCGATCGCGCGGTGAGCGATCTCGTTCCAGATCTCGCGCATCGCCGGGTTGACGATCTCGTTGAGCAGCTCGAACGCGGCAATGTCCGAGTGCTTCGCGTAGCGGCGGGCGAGCTCCTCCCAGAGATGGATGAAGCTGTCCTGCAGCTCCCGGCTGTGGAAAAACGCGTCCGGGTCCGGCACCGCGCCTGTGTCGAACATGTAGCCCTTCGCTTTGTGTACGTCGAGAATGATGTGCAGGCCATGCTCCCGGCACCAGTCGATACAGCGGTCGATAAGCGCGAAGCCGTCCTCAATGAAGCTGTCGTCCTCGTTCATGACGATGTCGTAATCGATCGGAAGCCGCACGTGGTCGAGTCCCCAGCCGGCGATCCGCTCGATATCCTTTTTCGTGATAAACGTCTCAAAATGCTCTTTGTTGCGGCTCACGCACTGGGAGATCCATCCGCCCAGATTGACGCCGCGCTGAAATCCTTCAAATTTTCGCATGGGTAAACCCCTCCTTGATCTCTGGAATGTTAGATTTATTTTACAATGGATATTTCGAAAAGACAATACCGCATCGCGCCGCACGAGATGAAAATTTTTCGCCCGCGGATAACTAAAATTTGCAATATATATAGCAACAATTTTAAAGAAAAAAAGCAAAAGTTCTGCTATAGTGATACTAATAGGAAAATAACGGATCGTGTAAAAATTTTTCGGAAAGTAATAAGCCGTGCCGGACGTGAAAAGTACAGATGCAGGAGCGGGTATAGGTGCATCTGAGGTTTGGCACGGCGTAAATATAACAAAAAAAGGAGACCGTGATGAAAAGAGAAGAAGCGAGAAAAAAAGCAGAGGCGCTTGTCGAGCAGATGACGCTGGAGGAGAAGGCGAGCCAGCTCAAATACGACGCGCCCGCGATCGAACGGCTCGGCGTTCCCGCTTACAACTGGTGGAATGAAGGGCTGCACGGGGTGGCCAGAGCGGGCCAGGCGACGGTTTTCCCGCAGGCGATCGGCATCGGGGCGACGTTTGACGAAAAGCTCGCGGGGGAGCTCGCGGACGTGATCGCGACCGAGGGCCGCGCCAAGTACAACGCGTACTCCGCGCAGGGAGACCGCGACATCTACAAAGGGCTGACCTTCTGGTCCCCGAATGTCAACATTTTCCGTGACCCCCGCTGGGGGCGCGGCCATGAGACCTATGGGGAGGATCCGTACCTGACGAGCCGCCTCGGCGTGGCTTTCGTCAAGGGGCTGCAGGGCGACGGCGAGACGATGAAGGCGGCGGCGTGCGCGAAGCATTTCGCGGTACACTCCGGGCCGGAGGGCCTTCGCCACGAGTTTGACGCGGAGGCGACGCCAAAGGACATGGGCGAGACTTATCTCCCCGCGTTTCAGGCGCTCGTGGAGGAGGCCGGCGTGGAGGCCGTGATGGGCGCGTACAACCGCGTGAACGGCGAGCCGAGCTGCGCCAGCCCGGCGCTGCAGAAAAAGCTGCGCGGCGAGTGGGGATTCGAGGGACATTTTGTCTCGGACTGCTGGGCGATCCGGGATTTCCACGAGCATCACATGGTGACCTCGTCGGCGAAGGAGTCCGCGGCTCTGGCGATCAACAACGGCTGCGACCTGAACTGCGGAAATACATATCTCCATATTTTGAACGCATACAAGAATGGGCTTGTCACCGAGGAGACGATCACGGAGTCGGCCGTGCGCCTGTTCACGACGCGCTATCTGCTCGGGCTGTTCGACGGCAGCGAGTACGACGCGGTTCCGTATGAGGAAGTCGAGTCGAAGGAGCATCTGGCGCTGGCAAAGAAGGCGGCGCTCGAGAGCGTGGTGCTTCTGAAGAATGACGGCGTCCTGCCGCTTATGAAAGAAAAGTTGAAGACTGTGGGCATCATCGGTCCGAATGCGGACAGCCGCGCGTCGCTGATCGGTAACTATCACGGGACGGCGTCCCGCTATGTGACGGTGCAGGAGGGCCTGCAGGATTACTTAGGCGACGAGCTGCGCATATTCACGACGCCGGGCTGCGAGCTGTTCAGAGACCGCACGGAGCACCTTGCGTTTGCGGGGGACCGTCTCTCGGAGGCGAGGACCGTCGCGAGGCACAGCGACGTGGTGATCCTCTGCGTCGGTCTGGACGAGACGCTCGAGGGCGAGGAGGGCGACACCGGCAACAGTTACGCCTCCGGGGACAAGGAGGATCTGCAGCTCCCGAAGGTGCAGAGAGAGCTGATGGAGGCAGTCGCCGAGACCGGCACGCCGACCGTGCTCTGCGTGATGGCCGGCAGCGATGTGGATCTCAGCTTTGCGGCGAAGCATTTCAACGCGATCCTGCAGGTCTGGTATCCGGGCGCGCAGGGCGGCAGCGCTGTGGCGGAATTGCTGTTCGGGGACGTCTCCCCGTCCGGAAAGCTTCCGGTCACGTTCTATGAGACGCTGGAGGAACTGCCTGACTTTACGGATTATTCGATGCAGGGCAGGACCTATCGCTATATGACGCACAAGGCGCAGTATCCGTTCGGCTACGGGCTGACCTACGGGGACGTGTACGTGAAGGCCGCGGAAATCCTGAAAGATAAAAAAGCAGCCATAGACGGGAAATGCGGATGCGGATCGACCGCTGATGCGGATGGCGCAGGGAAAACCTGCGGGCCGGATTCGATCTGCCTGAACTTGACAGTAGAGAATGCCGGCAGCGTTTCGACCGAGGATGTTATTCAGATCTACGTCAAATGCCTCGATTCGAAGCTTGCACCGCCGAATCCTTCGCTCTGCGCGTTTCAGAGAGTGCGTGTGGAGTCCGGGGAGACGAAGACCGTGACCGTGGGGATTCCGCGGCAGGCGTTTACCATAGTAGACGAGGCGGGTTGCCGTAGAGTGGACGGCCGGGAGTTTGTGTTCTACGCGGGCTGCTCTCAGCCGGATGAGAAGAGCCGTGAGCTTACGGGCCACATGCCGGTGGAGGTGCGATATGAGCTTTAAACTGCTGTATCCGGAATTTAAGACAAAGGCGCTGACGTTCAGCTACGACGACGGGCAGATCTTTGACCGCAGGCTCGTGGAGATCTTCAATCGCTACGGGCTGAAGGCGACATTTCATCTGAATTCGGGGACTCTGGACACGGAAGGTTTTTTGAGAAAGGATGAGCTTTCAGAGCTGTTTGAGGGACATGAGATCGCCTGTCACGGCGTGATGCACGAATTCCCGACACATCTGTCACCGGAGCGGTTGGTGCAGGAGTTTTATCAGGATCGCCTGACGCTCGAAACGTGTACCGGGCGGATCATCCGGGGCTGTTCCTACGCATACGGAGAGTACAACGATCGGGTGGTCCGCACCCTGAAGACGCTCGGCTTCGCGTACAGCAGGACGGTGGAGTCCACCGGGAGACACAATGTCCCGCGCGATTTTCTGCGCTGGACGCCGAGCTGCCACCACAACGACGCGTTCGGCGAGCTGGCCGATTCGTTCTTAAACAAACCGGATCACGGGAAGATTCCGTTGTTTTACGTGTGGGGACACAGTTTCGAGTTTGACCGTGAAGGCACCTGGGACGCGATGGAGAAGTTCTGCGAGAGGATGCACGGGCAGCCGGACGTCTGGTACACGACGAACATTGACTACGTGGACTATATGAACGCGACGTGCGGCCTTTTGTTCAGCGCGGACGGCACGCGCGTGCGGAATCTGTCGTCGATCCCTGTATACGCGGAGATCGACGGCGAGCGAAAGATCCTATAAAAGAATTCCGTCATACGGAGGCGCAGCCGCGCGGCGTGTGACGGAATTTTTATGCGCAGACCCGCGTAAGGTATTTTGCTGCTGTCGCAGCACGCGGGTCGCGCAGCGAGTAGGGAAAATCCACCCTACTCGATCGAAAATTTTGTGCGGAAACTTTCTTCTATTGATATTTGTGAAGGAGCTCCTGCGGGAGCTTCTTTGCGATCGCGATCGCGATGGATCCGTCGCCGATGTGGCAGGAGACGCTTAAGGACAGCGGATCGCACATCAGCGGCGCGTGGTTCGGATAGTGCATCTCTACCTCTTCCTTCCAGGAGTTGACTTCGGTGAGATCCGTCCCGGAATAGGCCAGCATGACGTTGAATTCCGAGCCGTCTTCCGGGGAGTGGAAGCGCTCCGTGATGTCCTTGTGGATTGCTTCGAGCATCGTGGTGCGTGCGGCCTTCATCGTGCGGCTCTTCGCGTAGGCGTCGAGCTTGTCGCCCTGGATCTGCAGCACAGGCTTTAAGCGCAGCAACGTGCCGAGCGCCGCCGCGGCAGGCGTGATCCGGCCACCTTTTTTGAGATAGTACAGGGTATTCAGCGTGATATAGATGCTGGAATCCGCAGCGGTGTCCTCCAGATATTTTGCGATCTCCGCGCCGCCCCATCCGGCGTCCGCTAGCGCCTTTGCGTCGATCGCGCACTGCTTCTGCGTGATAGAGATGCGTCGGTTGTCCACGACAAACACCTTTCCCTCGTAATCCTGCGCTAACGCCTGCGCGGCGCTGCACGAGCCGCTCAGCCCGCTCGACATCGGAATGTGGACGATCTCATCGTACTCCTTCAGAAGCTTGTCCCAGAGCTCGGTCACATCGGTCAGAGACGGCATGGAAGTGGAGATGTTCGAGTTGTTCTTCAGGTGCAGATAAAACTCTTCCTGTGTCAGGGTGATGTCTTCGTAGTAGAGTTCATCGTTGATAAAAAACGGCATCGGCAGCACATAGACGCCGAGCTCATCCGCCTGCGCTCTCGTGATGCCGCTGTTGCTGTCCGTGACGATTGCTGTTTTTCCCATAGTCCTATCCTCTTTTTTACAATTAAATTTATATATCAGCTTCTCATTATAAGTGCTGGCGTGGAAAATGTCAATTGTACTATGCCATCGCACGGGCCAGGACGACGCACGCGGCGATCCCGGCGAACGTGGAGAGGAGCGCGCCGCCGAGAGTGTGCCGCGTTTTTTTGATGTTCGCGGTCATAAAGTAGAGGCTCATCGTGTAGAAGATCGTCTCGGTGCAGCACATCATCAGCGAGGCGATCAGGCCGATGGAGGAGTCGGTTCCGTACTCCTTGTACACGTCCAGCAGCAGGCCGGTCGCTGCGCTCGAGGAGAACATGCGCAGAAGCGCGAGCGGTACGAGCGCGGCCGGGAAAGCGACCGCGGAGGCCGCCTGTTCGAGCAGGGAAGCCAGAAAATCCAGGAAGCCGGAGGCGCGCAGCACGCCCGCGGCCACCATCAGGCCGATCAGCGTCGGTACGATCCTCACAACGGTCTTCAGCCCTTCGTTCGCGCCGCGGATGAAGCTGTCGTAGACCGGTACTCTGGTGAGCAGCCCATAGCCGATGATGTAGAAGATCAGGAACGGGATCATGAATTGCGACAGGTACAGAATGAACTGCATGGGCGCCTCCTTTTGCGTATTGAATTGCTGTTTAATTTAGTCTATCATAAGGCGTCGGCTGGGATAATCCGCTTCCGCAGGATGTAAAACGGTGCAGGCCCGTTTTCGAGCACGAGGCGGTGGAACTCCTTCAGGGAGAAGTGTTCTCCCAAAGCCTGCTCCAGCTCGTCGCGCAGGGAGCAGAAGTTCAGGCAGCCCACGTAGTACTGCAGGTAGTTGGCCGGGGCCTCGAGGATCGTACGGTACAGCGTCTCAGCAGTGCCGCTTCCGAAGCCGAGCTGTTCGAGGAAAGCCTTGACCTGATCGAGCGAATAGCCCCGGTAGTGGATGCCGATGTCGAGCAGGGAGGCGAGTCCGAGCGTAAACGAGCGGTTCCGCTGTGAGAGCGCCGCGAAGTCGGGATCGTCGTCCCAGAGGGAGTAGGCGTACATCTCGACATAGGTGGCCCAGCCCTCCGTATACCCGCCCACGTCGAGCAGGCAGCGCAGCAGATCAGGCTCCTGCGCGCTGAAATAGACGGACTGAAACAGATGCCCGGGATATCCTTCGTGCGCGAGTGTCGTGTAGAGTTCCAGATCGCTGTAATTGCTCGCGGGGTTGATGTAGATGACATTGTTTGTGTAATCGTCGATCGTGGGCGACAGGTAGAAGGCCGGACTCAGGTAATCCTGCAGCGATTCGTGGACATATTTGACTGTGCAGGACACGTTCGGAAGCAGCGGGAAGTCTTTCGTGATCTTCTCGCGCAGATCCTCCAGCATCGCGGCGGGATCACCGGAGACATCTTTTTCCGAGCCGCTGTTTCCCGCTTTGCCATCCACAGGGCTGTTGACTCCGTTGACGACTGCGTCCCAGGCCTTAAGCGTCTGCTCCGGCATTCTGTTTTGACCGTTTGAAGCTAACGTGAGATCACTCCAGGCCTCGACGGTGGAGTCGGACGTGCTGTCGCCATCCGCTTCGTCGGCTTCGGCGTTTCCCGACGCCCCGACAGTGGAGCCGGACGCGCCGAATTCGGATGCTTCGGCGCTTTCTGGCACGGCGCTGCTGACATCGGATTCGTCGTTGCCGTTCCCCATCCGTTTCATCAGCGCCTGGATCGCCGAGAAATCCTCGACCATCTGCCGCTTGACGGACTCCTCGATCTCCTCAATCGAGCGGTCGTCGCCGACGGTGCTCTTGACGAGCCAACGGTAGTACTCCTTTCCCTGCGGATAGTGGGCGAGCCCCTGCGTGTTCGTCCCACTGCCGGAAAATTTTCCGAGCGCGCTGATCATCGTCTCGTAGGCCGGAATCACATAGCCGGTTAGGATGGACTTGTTGCGGCTCTTGTAGGAGATCTTTTCATCCGCGCTCAGGTTTTTGACGGCGTCAATCTTTCCGTCAAAGATTTCAATCAGATAGTTGGACTCCGGATCGGCGATGAAATCCTGACACTGTTTCACGACTTCAGCCGCGCACTCGCTGCTCATGAAAAGACCCTCCTCCGCTTTGGCCTTCTCGAAGGCCAGAACAGAAGAAAAATAGTCCGGGATCTGGGACAGAAGCGCCAGGTAGTCTTCAATATCGCCCTTGGTGCGGAACGCGTACTCCGCGAGCAGCACCGGGAGCTGCGCCTGAATGCCGAGCGTCGGCCCGAGCGGTTCATCGTAGAGCAGGTAAGCGCTCCCATTCAGTTCCGTCTCCAGACAATCACGGAAAAGGTCGTAGGTGAGACGGTGTTTTTCGGAGAGTTTTTCGTAATCGAAGTTCTTGAGCGTGTTCAGATCATTTTCCGCCGCCGCGCAGGCTTTTTTCCGAGCGCCGAGGCTGCCGTTCCCGAGCGACACATTTTTCGTGTCGAGCTTGTAGGAGGCTGGATCGGCGACCATATAGTGGCGGTTTAGCGTGTTGCTGTTCATCTCCTCGCGGAAGACCTTCTCCGTGAAACGCTCGAATTTTCGATCTTCCGAAAACAGAAACGCAGGGAAGGAGTGGGCGACGCACAGCCGCGCCACGAGGAAGAGCAGCAGGCACGCGAGCGCTGGGATGACAAGAAAGGAAAGCCATCCTTTCGTTTTTGATTCAGGGACAGTTTGTTGTTTGGACATGGAACCATGCTCCGGGACATTCTCTTGGAACAAGTTTATGATGGGAAAAAAAGGAACATGCCTTGACAGTCAAAATCCGTTGTGGTAAGTTAGAAAACAGAATAACCCGATGACGAAAAGAGTACCCACAGAGGCCTGTGCTGTGAGGCAGGGGCGAAGAGAAGTGGTAACACGGGCGCGCTCGTCTTCTTGTATAAGGAAGATGGGTTTTTTTATTAAGGAGGAACAGACATGAGCAAACCGAAATACTATATGACGACGGCGATTGCCTACACCTCGGGCAAGCCGCACATCGGCAACACCTACGAGATCGTGCTCGCGGACAGCATCGCGCGCTTCCGCAGGGAGCAGGGTTACGATGTGTTTTTTCAGACCGGCACCGATGAGCACGGCCAGAAGATCGAGCTGAAAGCCGCCGAGGCGGGCGTCACGCCGAAGGAGTTCGTGGACAATGTGGCGGGTGAGATTCGCCGCATTTGGGATCTGATGAACACATCCTACGATAAATTCATCCGCACGACCGACGCGGACCACGAGCGTCAGATCCAGAAGATGTTTAAAAAATTCTACGATCAGGGCGATATCTACAAGGGCGCTTACGAGGGGCTGTACTGTACGCCCTGCGAGTCCTTCTGGACCGAGTCCCAGCTGGTGGACGGCAAGTGTCCGGACTGCGGGCGCGAGGTGAAGCCCGCGAAGGAAGAGGCGTACTTCTTCAAGATGAGCAAGTATGCGGATCGCCTGATCGAGCATATCAACACGCATCCGGAGTTCATTCAGCCGGTGTCGCGCAAAAATGAGATGATGAACAATTTCCTGCTTCCTGGCCTGCAGGACCTCTGCGTGTCCCGCACCTCGTTCAAGTGGGGCATTCCGGTGACTTTCGATGAGAAGCACGTCGTTTACGTCTGGCTCGACGCGCTGTCGAACTACATCACCGGCATCGGCTACGACTGCGACGGAGAGAGCACGGAGCAGTTCAAGAAGAACTGGCCGGCGGACCTGCATCTGATCGGCAAGGACATCATCCGATTCCACACGATCTACTGGCCGATCTTCCTGATGGCGCTCGGGCTGCCGCTGCCAAAGCAGGTATTCGGGCATCCGTGGCTCTTACAGGGCGACGGCAAGATGAGCAAGTCAAGGGGCAACGTGCTCTACGCGGACGACCTCGTGGACGTCTTCGGCGTGGACGCCGTGCGCTACTTCGTGCTGCATGAGATGCCGTTCGACAACGACGGCGTGATCTCCTGGGAGCTGATGGTGGAGCGCGTGAATTCCGACCTCGCGAACACGCTCGGCAATCTCGTGAACCGCACGATCTCGATGACGAACAAATATTTCGGCGGCGTGGTGGAGAACCGCGGCGCGGCGGAGCCGGTGGACGAGGAGCTGAAGGCGCTGGCGCTGGCGGTGCCGGGCATCGTGAGCAAAAAGATGGACGACCTGCGCGTCGCGGACGCGATCACCGAGACTTTCACGCTGTTCAAGCGCTGCAACAAATACATCGACGAGACGATGCCCTGGGCGCTCGCGAAAGATGAAACGAAGCGGGATCGCCTCGCGACCGTGCTCTACAATCTGACCGAGTGTATCTCGATCGGCGCGTCGCTGCTCGAAGCGTTCATGCCGGAGACCTCGGCGAAGATCCTTGCGCAATTAAACGCGCGCAAGCGCTCGCTTGACGAGATGACGCAGTACGGCCTGTATGAGTCCGGCACGAAGGTGACGGAGAAACCGGAGATCCTCTTCGCACGCCTTGATCTGAAGGAAGTGCTGGCGAAGGCGGAGGAGATCGCGAAAGCGCAGGCCGCGCAGAACGAGGCGGAGGAGGCCGCGAAAGCCGGCGCGGAAACTGACGGACAGAAGAAGGGTGCGGAAGGCAAAGCATGCGGCTGTGGTACTGCGGGAGCAGGAGCGGCGACAGAAGCAGGTGCAAACGCCGGGGAAGGTTCGGCGGAGACCGCGATTGACCTGGAGCCGAAGGCGGAGATCACCTACGACGACTTCGCGAAGATGCAGTTTCAGGTGGGCGAGGTCATCGCCTGCGAGGAAGTCCCGAAGTCGCGTAAGCTGCTGTGCTCTCAGGTAAAGATCGGCAGTCAGGTGCGCCAGATCGTGTCCGGCATCAAAGCTCACTACACAGCCGAGGAGATGGTCGGCAAGAAGGTCATGGTGCTCACGAACCTGAAGCCTGCCACGCTCGCGGGCGTGAAGTCCGAGGGCATGCTGCTGTGTGCCGAGGACGCGAACGGGAAGCTTTCTCTGGTGACGCCGGAGCGTCCGATGCCGGCGGGAGCGGAGATCTGCTGAGTTTGTGTTGCCTCGTATGGAATGCGCGGACCGAACGGCTTGGTGCAGGCGAAGGGAAAGAAGCATCTGACCTGTTCCACCGCATGGAATGCGCGGTCCGGACGTGTGTGGGACTGCGATGCAAGGAATTCTACTACAAGCGTATTGAATGGAGCTGATCCATATGGACAGAAATGAAGTCCAATATAAGAAAATGACAGAACAGCCGGTTTCCCGGCTGATTCTGTCTCTCGCGGTGCCGACGATCATCAGTATGATGGTCACCGGCATTTATAATACCGCGGATACCTATTTCGTCTCGCAGCTCGGGACCAGCGCGTCCGGTGCGGTGGGGATTGTAATGTCTTTGATGGGACTGATCCAGTCGTCCGGCTTCCTGATCGGCATGGGCGCCGGGAGCTGGATGTCCCGCCTTCTGGGACAGAAGAAGGATCGGGAGGCGTCCGAGGTGGCGGCCAGCGGATTCTACTGCTCGCTCGTCTTCGGTCTGCTGATCGCGGTGGTCGGCACGGTCTTTCTGCATCCGATCGTAAAGCTGCTCGGAGCGACGGAGACGATACAGCCCTACGCGATGGATTACGCGCGGTATATCCTGTACGCGGCGCCGTTTCTGATCGGGTCGCTGACGCTGAACAAGATGCTGTGCGCGGAGGGCAAGGCGCGTTTCGCGATGATCGGAATTGCCTCGGGCGGCGTCCTGAACATCATACTTGATCCGATCTTCATCTTTACCTTTCATCTGGGGATCGCCGGAGCCGCGATCGCCACGGCGCTGAGTCAGGTTTTCGGCTTTCTGGTGCTTCTGTACATGTTTGTGAGCGGGCGGACGATCGCGAAGCTTGGGATCCGTTTCGCGGCGAAGAGCCCCGGACTCTATGTCCAGATCATGAAGTTCGGACTGCCGTCCTTCTTCCGTCAGGGGCTTGCGAGCGTGGCGATGATCGCGCTGAACATACAGGCCGCGCAGTACGGGGACGCGGCGGTGTCCGCGATGGCGATCGTGGGCAAGGTATTCATGCTGATCTTTTCGGCGGTCATCGGCTTCGGGCAGGGCTATCAGCCTGTGGCCGGGTACAACTATGGGGCGAAGATCTACGACCGCGTGAAGCGGGCGTTCCTTTTCATGACCTGCGGGGCGACTGCTTTCATAAGCGTTGCCGCGGTGGCCGGCTATATTGCCGCGCCGCAGATCATACGGCTGTTCATCGACAGCGACCCGGAAGTGATCCGCATCGGCACGGAGACGATGCGCCTGCAGTGTCTCGCGTTGCCGCTCCAGCCGCTGACTGTCTGCTGCAACATGACCTTCCAGAGCCTCGGAAAGTCGGCCGTCGCCACATTTCTTGCCTCGGCGAGACAGGGCTATGTGTTCCTGCCGCTGATCCTTCTCCTGCCGAGGGTGATCGGTCTGCCCGGCGTGGAGCTGGCACAGCCGATCGCGGACGCGGTCACGTTTTTCATCTGCATCCCGTTTGCGGTATCGTTCTTCCGTGAGCTGAACAAAAGCGGCGCCCAAGCTTGACATCATGTGGGATGTTTCCTAAAATGAAACAGGAATCTGTCATTTGTAAGAAAAAATATGTTTGAAGTCTCAGAATAAAATTTTGATTACAGGAGGAGAAAGACAATATGGAACGGAAAAACGCATGGACGACCTACAGCGAGGAACAGCTCAAGGAGCTGAACGCGCTCACCGACGCCTACAAGGCGTTTTTGGACGCAGGAAAGACGGAGCGCGAGTGTGTGAGGGAAGCGGTGAAGCTTGCCAAAGCGCAGGGGTACGTTGACCTTGAAGAGGTAAAAAACAGCGGGAAAAAGCTTGCGGCCGATGACAAGGTATGCGCGGTATATATGAATAAAATGATCGCGCTGTTTCACATCGGGAAAAAGCCGCTCGAGGAGGGTATGCGCATTCTTGGTGCGCATATTGATTCTCCGCGCCTTGACCTGAAGCAGAATCCGCTGTACGAGGATTCAGATCTGGTCTATCTGGACACGCACTATTACGGCGGCGTGAAGAAATATCAGTGGGTGACGATCCCGCTCGCGATCCACGGCGTCGTCGTGAAGAAGGACGGCTCGACGGTCGACATCTGCGTCGGGGAGAAGGAGGACGATCCGGTCGTGTTCATCTCGGATCTGCTGATCCATCTGGCAGGCGAGCAGCTGGAGAAGAAGGCGCGCGTTGTCATAGAGGGTGAGAACCTCGATATTCTGGTCGGCAGCCGTCCGGCGAAGTCCGGGGACGGCCGGGATGCGGATAACGGGACGGAGGTCACGGCGGAGTCTGAGGACGGTCAAGCGGACAGCGGCGACAAGGATCATACGGACAATAAGCAGAAGGAGGCGGTAAAGGCCAATATTCTCGCAATCCTGAAAGAGCAGTACGATATCGAGGAGGAGGACTTCCTCTCCGCGGAGCTTGAGATCGTTCCGGCGGACAGGGCGAGAGACTGCGGACTCGACCGCAGTATGATCATGGCTTATGGGCAGGACGACCGTGTCTGCGCGTACACCTCGCTCGCGGCGCAGCTCGACACGCAGACGCAGGACTACACTTGCTGCTGCCTGCTCGTGGATAAGGAGGAGATCGGCAGCGTCGGCGCGACCGGCATGCAGTCCAGATTTTTTGAAAATACCGTCGCGGAGATCATGGAGCTCGCCGGACAGTACAGTGAGCTCGCGCTGCGCAGATGCTTAAGCTCCTGCCGTATGCTTTCCTCCGACGTGAGCGCGGCCTACGATCCGCTGTATGCGTCTTATTTCGAGAAGCGCAACAGCGCGTATTTCGGCAGGGGTCTTGTGTTCAACAAGTACACCGGCTCCCGTGGCAAGAGCGGAAGCAACGACGCGAACGCCGAGTACATGGCGCTGATCCGGAAAATTTTTGACGGGAATAAGGTGGCGTTCCAGACCGCGGAGCTCGGTAAGGTGGACGTCGGCGGCGGCGGCACGATCGCCTATATTTCCGCGTTGTACGGGATGAACGTCATCGACAGCGGCGTCGCGGTTCTGAACATGCACGCGCCGATGGAGGTCACGAGCAAGGCGGACGTCTACGAGGCGTACCGCGGCTACAAGGCGTTTCTTCAGGAAGCATAGTATATCCGGACGAAACCGCGCGGTACCATTCCGGGTGCTTTCCTCGGAGAAGCAGTAGTATGCTTTCTTCGAAAAGCACGCCGAAAATTCACACGGTTAGTTAAGGCAACAAAAAGTTAGTCAATGATGCATCTTGACAAACCCCCGGGCAGCTGATATTCTTTTAGAAACAATTTGCGCTGCATTATGACTACAGTACAAACTGAGCAGGCAAACGGCAAAGGCCGTCTGGCCGGGTCTTCACAGACAGTAGATGAGAGAGCATCTGCGGGACAGTAGGTTACGAGTGTTCCGCAGGTGTTTTTTATTACATAATATTATGTCGGAGCCAAAGGGCGCGAAACAATCCGCCAGGCAACGTCATATGATACAGAAACAAGGGGACAGATATGGGGAAATTAAGAGTGAAGGAAAGAAACATCGGTGCGATGGAGCAGACGGCGATGCGCGTGTCGCGTGTCAGCATTCTGGTGAACCTTCTGCTCTCTGCCGCGAAGCTGGCGGCAGGGATTCTGGCGTCGTCCGGCGCGATGATCTCCGACGCGGTCCACTCGGCGTCGGATGTGTTCAGCACGATTCTCGTCATGGTGGGGATCCGTCTTTCGGGGAAGGAAGCAGATCGGGAGCATCCTTACGGACACGAACGGATGGAGTGCGTCGCGGCGATCCTGCTTGCGGTGGTGCTGGCGATCACCGGCTGGGAGATCGGACTGTCCGGATTGAAGAAAATTGCCGCGGGGCATTATGAGAGCCTTGCGGTTCCGGGCGTACTTGCGCTCGCCGCGGCTGTGATCTCTGTTGCGGTCAAGGAGTGGATGTACTGGTACACGCGTTTTTACGCGAAAAAGATCAACTCGTCCGCGCTTATGGCAGATGCCTGGCATCACCGTTCGGATTCGCTCTCATCGGTCGGCGCGTTCATCGGTATTCTCGGGGCGCGTCTGGGATTCCCGGTCATGGATCCGCTCGCGAGCGTCGTGATCTGCATCTTTATCCTGAAGGCGGCTTACGATATTTTCCGGGACGCGATTGACAAGATGCTGGACACGGCCTGTGATCCGGCTCTTGAACAGGAGCTGCGCGAGTTTGTGCTGAGCCGGGACGGTGTGCAGGGCGTCGATCTGCTGCGCACAAGGACTTTTGGCAGCAGGATCTATGTCGACGTCGACATCACCGCAGACGGGAATATGACGCTGCGCGAGGCGCATGGGATCGCGGAGCGTGTGCACGAGGGGATCGAGCGGCAGTTTAATCAGGTGAAACACATCATGGTGCACGTAAACCCGTGCTGAGAATTTCAAAAAGAATTTTATAAGTTTGTTCCAAAGTTGGAAGAATAATCCTTGCATTCTCTGAAAGATTCCGCTATAGTATTAAATATCACACACAGAAAGGAATGATATTATGCCACGTACGAAGGGATCAAAGAACAAATCTACGCTCACTGTAGATGAGCGGATTGCTCAGGTGACTGCTGAGATCGAAGCACTTCAGGGACAGATCAAGGAGAAAAAGACGGAACTGAAAAAACTGAACGGTGAAAAAACAGAAGAAGATCAGAAGCGTCTCATGGCCGCAGTGCTTGCCAGTGACAAGACGATAGATGAGATCATTGGGATGATCAACAAGTCGAGATGATAGCATTGAGGAATGGAGATTTTGAGATTACATTAAGCCCCCTGCGAGCGAACCGCAGAGGGCTTGTTAATTACTAAATTTTCACTGCCTTTTGCGGAAATATCTGTTCGTTCCACTTGACATTTTCGGTCAGGACATCCAAAATGAAAGTATTAGAAGCGAAACGGAGGCGAAACATGAGACGGCACGTGAGTCTGGAGGAGATCTCAGACGGCAGATTGTATGGAAAAAACGATATGGTGCGCGCCTGTACGGGCGACTGCCGGGGCTGTTCCGCCTGCTGCGGCGGGATGGGAAATTCCGTGATTCTCGATCCGCTCGATATCTACCGCCTGACGGTCGGCCTGGGGCTCACGTTTGAGGAGCTGATGGCGGACAAGATCGAGCTGAACGTGGTGGATGGGGTGATCCTGCCGAACCTGAAGATGAGTACGGGAAATGAGACCTGTGCGTTTCTCGACGAGGCGGGACGGTGCAGCATCCACGCGCAGCGCCCGGGGATCTGCAGGCTGTTTCCGCTGGGACGGTATTATATGCCGGAGGAAGAGGCCAAACCGATGGCGGTCAGCGGTTCCAGGACGGAGGATTCCCCGCAGCGGTCAGCAGGCAGCTTCCGGACGGAGGATTCCCCGCGGCGGTCAGCAGGCGGGTTCCGCTATTTCCTGCAGGTGCACGAGTGCCCGATGCCGAACAAAACGAAGGTAAAGGTCAGCAAGTGGATCGACACGCCGGAGTTGGACCGTTACGAGCGTTTCGTGAACGACTGGCACTATTTTCTGGAGGATGTGCAAAAACGGCTCGAAGCGGAGCAACCCTGCGCGCCGATAAGGCAGCCTGCGGAAGACGGGTCGGCCGACGGCGCCGAGTCGGAACGCAGAGGGCAACCTACCGATGAAGAGGCGAGAAAGATCAACCTTCTTTTGCTGAAATTGTTTTTCGCACGGCCCTACGAAGAGGGGGATTTTTACGCGCAATTTGAAGAGCGCCTTGCCTTTGCGAAAGAGGCGCTCGGGTTCGCCTGAGCTGTTTTCGCGTTTGGCTGCGTCTCGTGGCGTATATCGCAGGATGGAGAGGGAGGATACTTCCCGCCGTTAACGGACAGGAAACGATTTTGTAATAAAAAGTAAGAAACCACAGGCCTGGACAATTGCATGTAACTCCGCAGATTCTCATATAGTTTAGATAAGGGAATGCAGGGCGGAGCAGACAGAATGGAGAAGGAGATCAGTTTTGCATGGTATCGTTTGAGGGGACTCGGGCTTTTGTGCCTGTGTTCCTTCGTATTTTTTTTCGGGGCGTATCTGGCGAATCAGAAAAGTCTGGCGGTGAACGGGCCTGCGCGCGCGCAGACCGTTCCGATCGACTGTGTGAGACGGGATGACAATGCTCTGGCGCTCAGTTTCGATCTGACGGGCAGTAGCGGCAGCGTGGAGGTCATTCTGAACATTTTGAAAAAGTACGGGGTAAAGGCGAGCTTTTTTGTGACGTCGGAATGGGTGGATGCGTATCCGGGGGAAACAAAGCGCATTGCGGAGGAAGGGCATGATATCGGGAGCCGGGGGACGGACCGTGAGAGCATGACGGGAGAATCAAAAGCGCAGGTGAAGAAGATACTAGGGGAAACGCGTGAGAAAGTAGAAAAGCTGACCGGGATCAGGGCGAGCCTGTTCCGTGCGCCGTACGGGGAGTACGACAGCAGCCTGACGCAGACCGCCGTGGAGGAGGGATACTTGCCGATCCGCTGGAGCGTCGATTCGGAGGACTGGAAGGATTACGGGATAGAGTCGATCGTGAAAAAGGTCACGGAGAACCGGCAGCTGGGCGCGGGTGCGATCATTCGGATGCACGGCGGCGCCAGACACACGGCCCATGCGCTGGAGACCATTATTTCGGATCTTCAACAACAAGGATATGCGCTGACGCCGATCTCAACGCTTATTCGATAAAGCCCGATCTCTTAGTTTCCGCGCACCGGATAGTTCATGGTGACGTATGCGTCCTTTTTCCAGCCTCCGCTCACGGGAGACAGCAGGACCTGGATCTTCTTCACGGACTTTCGGTATTTCCACTTTTTGAGCGATACGCCGAGGTTTACCGGCGTATCGCAGGGGATAACGCGGCTGCTCTCGAGGATGTGTTTTCCATTGTAAAAGCGAACCGTGACCTGTACGCTCCCGGCAGCGGCCCCGTGCACCTGCAGCGTTGTGTAGAAGCAGGGGGAGGAGTTGAAATTCACTTTTTTGCCGAAATTCTGTGAGAAGCCCCAGAGGCTGTTGCGATTGCGGCTGCTGTTGTGCTGCGCCGTGACGCCGCCTGCCGCGGCCGCGCCGGAGGAGACTGCACCGTACGCGTTCCACCCGGTCGCGAGGGAGGCGGTACCGCGATAGCTTCCGACCTGATTCAGCGCGGCGGATGCGAAGGTATATTTCTGATACAGTTTTTTGCTGTATTTTGAGACTACTTTGGACCATTTCTTGACACCGATCGCGGCCAGAGCGTTTTTCGTCACGCTCTTCGCTTTATTCGTGTCCATGTATTTGAAGACGTTCCAGGAACTCTTCTTCGTGTCGGCCCACTCCGGGAGATTGCTGGAGGGATCGGTGGTCCAGAGACCGAGATCAAGTCCCTGATCGACTTCGACCTGATGGTCTACATGGCGGTTCATGATGAACGAGTCGATCATGCTGTTGGCCTCTGTCAGGTAATAGCTGTAAGCGATCGCGGCTTCCTGATCCCTCTGTGCGTCGGACTTGGAGCTTCCGTAGTGGCGGACAGAGGTATACCCCTGCTCGGAGAGGATGATGCGCGTCTTGGAACCGTATTTCTTCTTGATATAGGAAGTGAGGACGTTGATGTTTTTCATGCTGATGACCGGAGAGGTCACTGCCTGCACTGCCTGCCCGTTCACGTTTGCCCAGAAGCGCGGCTCCGTCAGCGGGGAGCCGTAGGGGTGGAATGCCAGATTCCAGTTGATATTGCCCTGTTTTTTCAGGGTGGACGCGAACTTCTCCAACATCTCGCGCGAGGTGAAGCTTCCGCTCACGCGTGTGTTCCACAGATGATCGAGAGAAATGTATACGCGGGCGTTGGAGTAGATGCTCGTGACCGTATTGTAGGTCATACGGAACGCGTCGGCGTAGACCTTTGCGTACTGCTTCAGGGACAGTGAGCCGGCGTAATTGTAGACGTTGTAATTGTTGACTTCGTTTCCGACGATCCAGTTGACGATGCGTCCGTGCTCCGCGGAGGAAGTCCCGTAGCGTGACCCGAGGAAGGAGAGCGTCGCCTGAAGCTGTTCGCGCGCGGTGGCGTTGGCTGTGTTCCATGCGTAGAAGCTGTGGCCAGCCGTGCGCCCGGACGGATAGATCAGGGATTTGAGGTCGTCGCGCCAGCCCAGAAGAAGGATCGCGCTCACAGTGACATTGTTCTCCCGCAGGGCGACCAGCTGCGCGTCGTAGTTGTTGACGAGCGCCTTGCGGAACCAGTAGGTCTTTCCATGGTAATTATAGGGAATCGAGAACGTGTTGTTGCACTCCGGGGCGCTCGAGATCAGCTCCGAGAAGACGATGTTCATCGCTGAGTGCTGGATATTCAGGTCGATCGCGTCCTCGAGCATGTTGGAACTCACCTGAAGGCCTTTCTTGGAAGCCGCCGTCGGGAATTTATATTTGTATTTTGCGGCTTTTTTGGGGTTGGAAATGTACCGCGCGTTGCTTACGATTTTGTAGACGCCATTACTCTTCGAGGCGACCACGAAGCGGGAGTACAGAAGGCTCGACGCAGTCGCGTTGTTGAGCGTTACCGAGAAGGTCATCTTTTTGCCTTTTTTCTTCGAGGCGATGGGCCTCGCTCCGCCAAGACCGGAGTCCGAGAAGGAAAGTGCGAACAGATAGCACTTTTTGCCCTTGATTTTCTTTGTGTTGGATACGGAGACCGAGACTTTCACTTTGTTCGCTGAGGAGAGCTGGCAGCTCGTGATACTGGCCGGACGGCTCGCGGCCGATGCTGTCATGGATGGGCTTGCCGCCGCCATCAGGAAAAAGACAGTCAGAAAATACAACAGATGTTTCTTTGCGAATCGCATGTTATCTCCCCCTCGTAACAAAAGCTAAACAATTTTGTAATTTTATTTTAACATACATTTTGCCCGTTGTAAATGGAGAAACTTGCAGAAAATCCAAAGATATGCTATGATTTTTTCATATTCCCTGTGGAAATTGCGGGGATGGGACCGCTGTGATCATTGAAAGAGGAGGCTGCTGAATGGGATATGAGAAGAACATAAGGGATTACGCAGGACAAAAGGAAGCTTTGTGCAGAAAGAACGACCAGATCTCGGATCATCTGTTTCAGGAGTTTGGGGTGTACCGCGGACTCAGGGATCAAAACGGAAAAGGCGTTGTGACGGGCTTGACCAGTATTTCGAAGATTGTTTCATTTCAGGATGTGGAAGGGGTCAAGACGCCGTGCGACGGCCAGCTCTGGTATCGGGGATATCCGATACAGCACCTGGTGCAGGAGCTCGATCGTGACAGCTTTGGTTTTGAGTCCACGGCATATCTTCTGTTGTTCGGGGAGAAGCCGGATCCGCAGGAACTGTTGGGGTTCCGGCAGATCCTGGCGGAAGGGCGTGACCTGCCGACCAATTTCACCCGCGACGTGATCATGAAGGCGCCGAGCCGCGACATTATGAATTCCATGATCCGCAGTATCCTGACGCTGGCGTCCTACGACGAGCACGCGACAGATACGGAGCTTGCCAACAGCCTGCGGCAGTGCATTCAGCTCATCAGCGTATTTCCGCTGCTGGCGGTGTACGGCTATCACGCTTACAACCACTACGAGCACAACGACAGCATGTATATTCACCGCCCGGATCACGATCTTTCCACGGCGGAGAACCTTCTGATGATGCTGCGCCCGGATCGCTCCTATACGCAGACCGAGGCGAAGGTGCTCGACATCGCGCTGATGCTGCACATGGAGCACGGCGGCGGCAACAATTCCACCTTCACGACGCGTGTCGTCACATCTTCGGGCTCTGACACATACTCGGCGATGGCCGCGGCCATGTCATCGCTGAAGGGGCCGAAGCACGGTGGGGCGAATATCAAGGTCATGGAGATGATGGAGGATATCCGCAGCCATGTCCACGATTATGAGGACAAGGACGAGGTCGAGGCGTATCTGGCGAAGCTGCTCGACGGCGAGGCGTTCGACCGCAAGGGCCTGATCTACGGGATGGGGCACGCGGTGTACTCCCTGTCTGATCCGCGTGAGCGCATCTTCAAGCGTTTTGTGGAGATGCTCGCGGCCGAAAAGCACCGCGAGGTCGATATGGCGCTTTACAACAACATCGAGGAGCTCGCGCCGAAGCTGATCGCGAAGAAACGCAAGATCTTCAAGGGCGTCAGCCCAAACGTCGATTTTTACAGCGGTTTTGTATATCAGATGCTTGGGATTCCGGTGGAGCTCTACACGCCGATCTTCGCGATCGCGCGTATCGTCGGCTGGAGCGCGCACCGCATCGAGGAGCAGATCGGCATGGGAAAGATCATCCGTCCTGCGTACTTAAGTGTGATGGAAGAGCGGGAAGCGCTGTGAACCTGAGCGGGGGTCGGGCCAAAACGCCTGCGCCGGGGTCTGAGCTGGGACTGGGCCGAGACACCTGAGCCGGGTTCTGAGCCAAAATCGGACCGGGCGCCTGCCGCAGGGTTCGTAAAAGTGCGGAGCGGGCGGCATTTATGACGGAAGAGAGGACATGCATGAGAGATGCTTGGAACGATTGTTAATACAGGGACGATCCTGACGGGCAGTGTGCTCGGGAGCGTTCTGCGCAAGGGGATCAAGGAGAAATATCAGGACGCGCTGTACACGGCGATGGGGCTTGCAGCCACGGTGCTCGGGATCAACGCGGTCGTCAGCAATATGGCGAAGAGCAAGTATCCGGTGCTGTTCATCGTCAGCCTCGCAGCCGGGAGCCTGATCGGCACGATCATTGACATTGACGCGAAATTTCAGGGACTGGTTGGGAAGTACTCGAAGTCCAATCTGGGGCAGGGCCTCTCGACGGGGATTCTTTTGTACTGCATCGGGACGCTGTCGATCCTCGGGCCGGTGATGAGCGCGCTGCACGGGGACAATACCTACCTGTTCACGAACGCGACGCTCGACTTTGTCACGTCGACCGTGCTGGCGTCCACCTACGGTATCGGGATGGCGTTCGCCGCTCCGGTCCTGTTCTGCTGGCAGGGAGCGATCTGGCTGATCGCGCGGAACCTTTCCGGGACGTTTTTCTCGGAAGATATGATCGCGGAGCTCTGCGTGGTCGGGGGAGTGTTGATCTTCAGCTCGGGTTTGGGCATTCTTAAAATTAAGGATTGCAAGGCGCTCAACATGCTGCCCGCGCTGGCGGTTCCGATTTTGTTTTTTATCGTGAAGGGTTTCTTTTAGAATTGGCGGCGCGAGAATTCTGTCGTCAGGATTCGTCAGAATCGTCAGCGGAGGGAAACGTTCACATAGTTTCATGATATTTTAATTATAAGATAAGCGGCAAGACGGTAATTGGAGAGGGAGGTATGAGAGGCATGAATAAGAAAAAAGGGTTGCTGTGGCTGGGGACTCTGGTGCTGATCCTGACGCTCGGGTTCGCGACGATGAGTTGTACGGCCGGCGCGACGCCTGTCTCTTCGAACGGGCAGCTTTCGGTCAGAGGGACGCATATCGTCAACGCGGCCGGGAATACGTTTCAGATCAAGGGCGTCAGCACGCACGGGCTGGCCTGGTTCCCGCAGTATGTGTCCAAGGCGGCGTTCCAGGATCTGCGCGACAATTGGGGTGCGAACACAGTCCGCCTTGCGATGTACACGGCGGAGTACGGCGGATACCGTTCCGGCGGCGACCAGGCGGCCCTGAAGGCGAAGGTCAGCGAGGGCGTGCAGGCGGCAACGGAGCTCGGCATGTACGTGATTATCGACTGGCATATCTTGAACGACACCAATCAGCCGTTCAACAAGTCCGGACAAAACGCGGCCATCAGCTTCTTCACGGAGATGGCGAACAAATACAAGAACTACAACAATGTGCTCTACGAGATCTGTAACGAGCCGACCGGCGCGAACGGGGGAAGCTGGAGCAATATCAAGACCTATGCGAACGCCGTGATCGGGGCGATTCGCGGGATCGACAGCGACGCGATCATCATTGTGGGTACGCCCACCTGGTCGCAGGATGTGGATGTGGCGGCGCAGAGCCCTCTCTCCGGGGGTAATCTCGTGTACACTCTGCATTTTTACGCGGGGACGCACAAGGAGTCCTATCGTCAGAAGGCGGAGAACGCGATCAAAGCGGGACTGCCGCTGCTCGTGAGCGAGTTCGGTATCTCGGACGCGTCCGGAAACGGAGGACTGGACACCTCAGAGGGAGACAAGTGGATCAGCTTTCTGGATAAGTACGGGATCGGCTATGTAGCCTGGAACCTCTCTAACAAGAACGAGTCCAGTGCCCTGTTAAAGAGCAGTACAAATAAAACGTCCGGCTGGACATGGTCTAATCTGAGCAAATCCGGCAAATGGTTGGTGAAGAAGTACGGCGGCAAGCTGTCAAAGAGCGCGAAAGTATCGTCCTCGAAGAAGAAATCGACGAAAAAGACGGCGGTCAAAAAGAAGTCGACGAAGAAGAAAACGTCGAAGAAGACGACAAAGAAATCGACAAAGAAGTCGAGCAAAAAGAAGGCGTCGACAAAGAAAAAGACGACGACCAAAAAGACCACGAAAAAGAAGACCACGAAAAAGGGCAAGACATCCTCCAAGGCGGTGAAGGCTACTTCGAAATACGCGAAGGCTGCCGTACAGAAAGTAAGTTCGTGGTCGGATGGACAGCGCTATTTCACGCAGTATAAGCTGACCGTCAAGAATAAGAGTAAAAAGAAGATTTCCAGCTGGAAGGTACGGGTGAAGTATAAGTACGCCGTCGAAAAGTCCAGTGACTGGAGCGGCAAATTTGCGTATAATGGAAATCTCGTTACGATCAGGCCGGTATCCTACAACAAGAAGATCTCCGCGAAGAAATCGGTGACGGACATCGGATTCATCGTGAGCTCGGCGGCTCCGGATAACGAGGTGCTGTCGGCGAAGCTCATAAAGTAAATCCGTTTGGTACCCTTCCGAGCGGCTTTTCCGAAAAACAGTTGTATTATTTTCGGAAAAGCCGCTTCGGAAATCCAAACGGATATTTTTATGCCGCAAAAAAGAGAAAAATTTCAAGAGCATTTCGGCAACATTTTGACAACTTACAATGTGGAAAACGGAAGCAGGACAGTGAAGGTCGCCCCACCGCCGGGTGTGTCGGTGAGAATGATCCGGCCGTGATGGAGGCGCGCGATCTCCTGCGCGATGCATAAGCCCAGACCGAAGTGTGATTTGTCCGTGCGGGAGCGGTCGAGCCGGTGGAAGCGCTCGAAGACCGCCGTTTTCTGATCGTCCGGGATGCCGGGACCGTTGTCGATGACGGCGATGCAGAGACAGTCGTGATGTGCCGGTCGGCCCACACGTTTTTTATATTTAGGTTTTGCGGATCCCGTAATCATTTGTCTGGAACATGAGCGCTCATCGGGAGCGGCTTGTTGTCCGGCGGGAAGTTCAGCACGTAGCGATCGGTCGTTTAGAGGTAAGAACGCGGAATTCCGTTGACCAACTCTCTCGGAGGAATGATCAACGGACAACGCGAGACGAACCAGACCGCCGGACGGCGTGTATGCGAACGCGTTCTCAATCAGGATAGAGAGGAGCTGTCGGATGCGCTCCTCGTCGCAGACGCAGCGCGGCACGGGAGCATCGGGCAGGGAGATCTCCCAGCGCAGACCGCGGGAGATGGCTACGGGCTCGAATTGTTCCCAGACCTGCAAGAGCAGGGTATCCGGCTCAACCTCGGAGAGATTGACCGACCAGCTGTGATTATCCGCGCCCGCGAGCTGCAGCATGTCTGTGATCAAGCGGGACATTCGATTCCCTTCGGAGTCGATCACGTGGAGGAAACGGGAATCCCCTTTCATCGCGCCGCTTCTCACGGCAGCGACATTGCTCAATATCACCGTGAGCGGCGAGCGCAGCTCATGCGAGGCAGATGCGACGAATTGCATCTGCTTTTTTCGGTTCTCGATGAGCGGGCGGAGCATACGTTTCGTAAAGTACCAGAAGAAAACGCCGAGCAGCGCGAGCGCGGCCAGATCCGCGGCCAGAAAAGCGAGACGCTGTCGGAGGATACGAGTCTCCATCCGCTCGAGCGGCTGCAGCACGGTGACGCCTATGTAGCCGTTGTCACGCGGGATCAGGCCGACCGAAGCGTTGTAATGTGTTCCGTCATAAGACAAAGAAAATTCCTCGTAGCGCGTCAGGACGCTGAGCGTGCCGGGATCCTGCAGGTCGATCCCATAGGTTTCGAGCGCCTTTGCCTGCGCGGCGGACCAGAGCTCTTCGGGAATTGTTTCCTTTTCCAATTCCTGGAAGAAGAGCGGCGTGCAATTGTCGGTGATCCGCAGGAAGAATTGGTGATTGTGCTCCATCTGCCGGACCCAGGTGTGGGACAAGGAGACCTGCTGCTCCAGATTGCGGTACATCGTGTCGAGACTGGCGAGGAAAGCGGAGTGCTCCTGAGCACGGATAACAGACTCGGAGATGTACAGGCAAATGCAGGAAAGAACAGCGAGGACAAGCGCGGTGATCGCGACGCACAGGGTGGTGAGCTGAAGGTGGAGTTTGCGGAACATGGGGCCTCCTTTTTCCTGTTTAGTTTACTATGGCTATCCGTACGCCCTCACAGGAATTGGTCAATACCACGGCGAAACCCGCTTCCGCTCGTTACGGTCACGCAGCGGTACTAAGCTCATGCTACGCATTCGCTAAGTGCCGGCGGATCTCTACGGTTTGCCTTAGGTATTGCCAATTCACTGTACGGGCTGTGCAGTTTCCGCCTGAGAAGCTCCACCCAGCGGAGGACTGGGATGATCCGACTGTTCCGACATGTCCGATACAGATGTCTGATCTGAGGCGGACATAGTCCGACGCAGGCAGACAGATGTAAGAGGACAATCGGCGGACAGTGGATGATCACAGCCGACGCTGTTGTGATACACTTGGCAGGAATCTGTTTTGTGAACTAAACAGGAATTTAAGTATTCGAGTGTAACAGATACCCGACGCCGCGCACGGTCTGAAGCTCCACGGTGCTGCCGACCGAATGAAGGCGGCGGCGCAGGAAGTGGATGTAGTTGTCGAGGTTGCCCTCCTCGATGTCGGCGTCGGGACCCCAGACGCGCATCAGGATTGTCGCGCGGGGAATCGTTTGCCCGGTGTTCTGAAGAAAGAGTGAGAGCAGGTCCCCCTCGCGGCGCGAGAGCGTACAGCTGCGGTCTTTGCAGCGCAAAAGATTCTGTTCGGGATGGTAGCTGAGGTCGCCGAAGGTAAAGCCCCGCGCTTCGGTCAGACGCTGGGGGCGGCGGCAGATGCAGCGGATGCGCGCCATCAGCTCCTCGAACGCGAACGGCTTGACAATGTAGTCGTCCGCGCCGCGGTCGAGCCCGTCAATCCGCTCGTCGAGGCTGCCGAGTGCCGTCAGGAAGATGACCGGGGTAGTCACATGCTGCTTCCGGGCGAGCCGCAACACCTCCATGCCGTCCATCTCGGGCAGCATACGGTCCAGGAGCACCAGATCGTGCGCGTTTTCCAGAAGATAGAACAAGCCTTCCTCGCCGTCGTGCGAGACCGTCACATCAAAGCCCTGCTGTTCCAGCATGGATCGCAGAGAACGGCACAGTTCTTTGTCGTCCTCGATCAGTAGTATGCGCATATCGTCGCCTCCCCTTTCTTATTTTTTGATCGAATATGAAGATATTGATATCAGGTTTTACACCACTCATTTGTTTGTTATGATTTCAGACAAAGCATTCAAATTAAAATATATTTTAGTATAGCATAGGATTCTCTAAATTTTCTATAAAAATGGGATTATAGCACATCGATATAGTGGCTTTTTGTGACGATTTATATATATTATATGATTACCAGATAGTATGTTTCACTGAGCAGCCGGTAGGGCGGACATGCTCCCGTTTCGAGTTCTGCGGAAAGGGGGAATGCTTATGACTACATACGAAGAGTTCATGGTCATTTTGACTGTCGGTCTTTTGATCGTCGCAATTCTGAGTTTGAGAGATAAGTAGAGCCGCCTTGTCCCCGAAAAAGATAGGCGGCTTACTTAGCTAAATTGATTCGCCGGGGCGGGAAGCTGTGACCTTCCTTAGCGGCTGTTCTGTTAAGCATATTATATGCATTGTTCTACTGTTTGTCAAACAAAATTTCTGATATGCATTTCTATCACTTTCATCTATTTTTCCCGAACTTAGAGCAAATTTAGAGACAGATAGATTACACTGACTGAGAAAATGAAAAAGGGCGTGCAGGAGCAACGCAAAGCGCAGACACGAAATGCGGTACGGATCTGTGCGAAAGCGTATTCTGTTGCGTCAGAACATTCAACAGGAGGTCGGAGTATGAAAATGATAAGAAAGGGTTTGTGGAAAAAGTGGTGCGCGGGCGTTTCCGCGATCTGCCTCGCGATGACCGGGGCGCTCGCGGGCGGTCTGCCGGGCGGTATCGTCCGGAGTTTGCCTGATGGTCTGGCGGAAGCTCTGCCCGCGGAGCTGGCCGGGAATGTGCCGGGGAGCGTGGCGCACGCCGAGGAGGGCGACGTCGCGATGGGGCGTTACCTTGAGTCGGAGCTTGCCATGCCGGCGGAGGATTTCGGTCCTCTGGACGTCGTGCGGACGGCGGAAGGAACGCTGCGGATGCTCGGGGTGGGCGACAACGGCTATACGATCTGGGACAGCGCGGACGGCGGTGTGAGCTGGGAGCAGACCGGCGCATTTCCGGAGGAATACGCGAAGAAGTTGTTCTATGATATTGACCTAAGCCCCACGGGCGGGGGAGTCGCATCGGGATACGAGGCAGATGATGAGGACGAGTTACAGAATTATCTGATCGCGTTTGACGCACAGGGCAATGTGACGGCAAGGCGGGACGCCGACAGTTCTTATACAATGGATTTTGCGCAGAACGGGAAGCTGATCGGGATGGAACCAGGGGGCGACGTCCTGGTGTTTGATCCGGAAACCGTCGAGAGCGGCAGCACGATCGCCAGCGGCGCGGATATGATCGGGACCTGCGGGGAGGAAGCGCTGGTACTCATGCCATCGCAGCTGCAGCGCTACGACATCGCGAGCGGTGAGCCGCTTTCGCGCGACGAACCGCTTGAGGAGGCGCTGTACGCGGGAGGGTCGGACCTGTCCGGAGGTATATATACGATCTCGTCGACCGCGTCTGTGCCGATCGTGATGGCGGAGGACGAGGAAGGCCGGCTGTACTACGGCACGGGGGACGGAATCTTCGCGCACGCGATGGACGGAAGCGTTGTGGAACAGGTCGTGGACGGCACGCTGGGGACACTTGCCTCGCCGTCGACCTTTCTCTGCGCGATGGCGGTAGCGGATCAGTGCTTCTATCTGGTTTGTTTCGATGATGCGGAACACAAGCTGCTGAAATATGAGTATTCCGCGGATACCCCGAGCGTACCGCAGAAGGAGCTGACGATCTATTCGCTGACGGAGCAGAGCGAGCTCCGGGAGGCGATCACGCTGTTCCAGAAAAAGTATCCGGATATTTATGTGAATTATGAGATTGGTATGAGCGGGGAGGACGGCGTGACAGCCTCCGACGCGCTGCGCACGCTGAACACGGAGATTCTGGCGGGCAGCGGTCCGGATGTTCTTGTGCTGGACAGCCTGCCGGTCGACAGCTATGCAGAACAGGGACTTTTGACGGATCTGAGCGGAATCGTCGCCGAGCTGCAGGACAGCGAGGGACTGATGGACAATGTGCTCGGCGCGTATGAGCAGGACGGCGCGTTCTATGCGGTTCCGCAGCGTTTCGGCATCGTAATGGCAGCGGGAAAGCCGGAGCTCATAAGCGGCATCGACAGCTTTGACGCGATCGAGGCGCTTGCCGCGCAGCAGGGGACGGTCTCGTCGTTTACCATTTTTACTCTCCCGCAGCTTCTCTACCGCGTCAGTGCCGGCGCATGGAAGAATGAAGACGGAACGCTGGATCAGGAGAAACTGGCGCAGTATGTGCATGCGGTTAGACAAATCACGGAGACATGGAAGGCGAACGCGTCACAGGAGGAAGTGGAAAAACTGGGTATGCTTCAGCAGGAAGAAATGTACAGCTGGAATGCGGAGGAACAGATATTGGGAATCAAGGGCGATGACCTGATGTCTTCTGTTATGCAGTTGCTCATAGGCGATTGTACGTTTTACCCGGGCGCGCTGTATCAGATGACGGATTATTGCGGCCTGACTTCCATAAACAAACAGAACGGCGACTGCGCGGTGGCGCTGTCGAATCTGTCAGAGGAAAAATTCTTCGTCCCGTGTGGACTGCTCGGTGTTCTCGGCACGTCAAAGGAGCCGGAACAGGCGGAAGAGCTTGTGAGGTTCCTGCTCTCGGCGGAGACGCAAAAGCAGATATCCAGCGACGGTTTCCCGCTGAACCGGACTGCGCTGGAGGACCGGATCAACACGGATTCGCTCGGGGACGGTTTTGGAGTTTACAGCGGCGACGAGGAAGGAAACATGTTCGGTCTTGAGTATGAGTGGCCGACGGATGTGGAGCGTGAAGCGCTGATGGCGATGGCGCAGCAGGTGAGCGTGCCGGTCGAGACGGAGCGCGTCCAACAGGACGTGGTGATCGAGGAGATGCAGCGCTGCCTGAGCGGGGAGACGAGCGAGGACGAGGCGGTGAACGCGATCCTGCAGCGGATCAACCTGTATCTGGCGGAGTAAACCAAATGCCGTAAAAAAAGCCGCGCGTTCGATCGGTGCGGCAGATGGATTCATGAGAATGTTTGACATGATCGCAGTGAAAGCATGGGGAGTCAGGATAAAGACAGAAGATCGTGAGACGAAAGGCAGTTTGGCTGAATTATTATAAAAGAATCGTTCGGAAAGACAGAAGCTCGTGAGGCGAAAGGCAGTTTGGGAAGGGAACACAGATGCGGCGGAGGCGGGAGAAAAAGAAGGACAAACGTAAGATGGAGTTTGCGGGAGTTTTGTTTTTATTGCCTGGTTTTGCCGGGGTCGTCTGCTTCACGTTGCTGCCGTTCGCTGAGGTAGTGCGCAGGTCGTTTCAGAGCGCGGTCACGGCGAAGTGGGTTGGCTGGACGAACTACGTGACGGTATTCACGAACACGGCGTTCCGGATGGCGGCGATGAACACGCTGCGCTTCACCGGCGTCTGCATTCCGCTTCTGGTGGCGCTCTCGCTTGTGCTTGCGGTTGTCCTGCAGAAGCTGCACACCGGAAAGAACCTGCTCAAGAGCATGCTTCTGATCCCGGTGGCGGTGCCCGCCGCGTCGGTCGTACTCGTCTGGAAGGTGTTGTTCCATTCAAACGGGCTGCTCAACGGTCTCCTTCTGAAGCTCGGCGTGCAGAAGATCGGCTGGATGACAAGCGGTGCGGCGTTCTCGGTGCTGGTCGTCAGCTACCTCTGGAAGAATCTCGGTTACGACATGATCTTGTGGCTGGCCGGGCTTGCCGGGATTCCGGAGGACATCTACGAGGCGGCGCGCGTCGACGGAGCGAGTGAGTGGAAGTGTTTCACGCGGATCACGATCCCGAACCTTCTGCCGTCCCTGTACACGATCACGGTGCTGTCCTTTCTCAACTCGTTTAAGGTGTTCCGCGAGGCGTGGCTGGTCGCCGGGGATTACCCGCACCAGAGCATGTACCTGCTTCAGCATCTTTACAACAACTGGTTCCGTGAGTTGTCCTTCGACAAGATTTCGGCGGCCGCGGTTGTCAACGCGATCGTGGTGTTGGCGCTCATCCTCGTGCTGAGGCGGAGCTGGGAGCGGGAGTAAAAAGAAAGTCATAAAGTTACACTCTGGAAAAGTGAAAAAGGCTATAAACAATGTCGGAGAGACGGACAGATGAAGCCTGAAATAAGATGGAAAACAGAAAAATATGTAGATAGCGTTGGGAAAGCGGACGAAGAGCAAACGATCGGAATTGGGAAACAAGCAATCAGATAATTTTGAAAGAAAGGGTGCAGCGGATGGCAAAAAAATTTGTGAGGGAAATTGCATATCTGCCGCTGATCCTGCTGGCCGGAATTATCTGCTTTCCAGTGCTGTTCGCAGCGACGGGCGTGTTTATGCAGCAGTGGGAGCTGGAGGATTATCTGGCTCCGGTGCTCACGGGCACGGAGGGGATGGCGAGCTGGCCGCTGCTGCCGCATGCTCCGACGCTGCGCTCGCTCGTGGAGCTTCTGCTGGATTCACCGCAGTTCTTTGTGATGTTCTGGAACTCTCTGAAAATTTCCCTGTGCATTCTGGTCGGACAGACAGTATTCGGCGTCCCGGCAGCGTGGGGTCTGGCGCGGTTTGAATTTCCGGGAAAGCAGGCGGTTCTTCTGTTGTATATCGTGTTGATGCTCATGCCGTTTCAGGTGCTGATGCTGCCGCAGTATCTCGTGCTGGATCGGTTTCGGCTGTTGGACACGCACGCGGCGGTGATCCTGCCGGCGGTGTTTTCAACGTTCCCCGTATTCATCATGTACCGTTTCTTCTGCGGGATCCCGGAGGCGATCCTTGAAGCGGCGCGCATCGACGGGGCAGGGCATTTGCAGATATTCTTTCGGATCGGGATTCCGCTCGGGGCGGCAGGCATCGTTTCCTCCGGCATTCTGGGCTTTCTGGAATCGTGGAACATGATCGAGCAGCCGATGACGTTTCTGAAGACAAAATCGCTTTGGCCGCTGTCGCTGTTTTTGCCGGAGATCGGATTGGCGGAGGTCGGACTGGGATTTGCGGCGGCGTTCATGATGCTGGTTCCGGCGCTGCTTCTGTTCCTGAGCGGGCAGGAGTATCTGGAGCAGGGTATCGCGGCGGCCGCGCTGAAGGAATGAATTAAGGTATGCAATCGGACGTGCGCAGAGGGAACATATTTCATCGGTATATAATGTGCAGGAGAGAAGTGCCAAAAAAGGGAGTCAGAAATATTGATGATCAAGTGCTTCGAAGAATAGCAAAAGAAAGAGCGACCTAATAATTAGGAGAATTTGGAGAGCCTGGAGAGTTCGGAGAGCAGACGGGAGGGGAGCAGTATGAAAAACGGAAAACTGGTGCGGATCACGGCAATGTTCTTCGTGCTTATGTTGTGTTTTACGATTCTGTCGCGCGCGGCGGATCAGTTGAGCGTCGCGGCGGTGACGACAGAGCGCCCGCAGAACCGGATGATCGAGCACGCAGTCAGAACCTCGGGAAAGATCGTGCAAAATCAGGAGCTGGCAGTGACGACGCTGCCGGATCAGCGCGTGACGGCAATCTACGTGCGCGAGGGGCAGCGTGTGGCGAAGGGAGATCTGCTCTTTGAAGTCGATACAACGTTGCTTGAAGAACAGATTCTGAACCAGGAACAGGAGATGGAAAAACAGGAGCTGATGGTGAAGGACGCGAAGAGCCAGAAGGAGGTCAGCGCAGCGCAGAAAGCGAACTCGCAGGCGCAGGCGGCGGAGCAGTATTCGCTGTCGACCAAACAGGCCGGGGTGCAGCTTTCAAGAGCGAAACAGCAGTTGGAGCAGGCGAAGAAGAAACTGAAGAAGTTCAGGAAATCCGCAAAGTCGGGAAAGTCCGGGAACTCCGGCGGCGGGGAGGGAGATTCAGATGTCGAAGAGGCGCTTTTGCAGGCGCTGCAGGACAAGACGGACGCCTATGTCGCGGCGCAGGGGGAGCTGCGCGCGCTGGAATGGGAGATCGAGAACGCGGTCTACACGGCGAAGCAGAACGCGATAAACGGGACGGCCACACTTACGGCACAGGGCAGGACATTCACTGGCGCGGCGGATACGGATGACACAAGGGATACGGAAAGTGTTGCGATGATGACAAAGGTGGAGGATGAGGTCAAAAACACATGGCTGGCGGTTAACGAAGAGAAAGAAGTAGAAAATACATGTTTGGCTGTTGGCGAGGAGGAAGACGTAGAGGACACATGTTTAACGGTTGGCGCAGGGGAGGCAGAGATTGTGCCGGAAGCGATTGACGCGAGTGAGTCTGTTCTTGTCGACGAAACGGCGGTTGATCCGGTTAGCGCGTTCGCCGAGGGCGGGAGTGGGTTTGACTTAGATATTGAAATTGAAGATGTAACAGGCCAGCTTCCGTCAAGTCAGGAATCAGGTAATGATGAAGAAAGTAATTTTGGCGCAGAGATCGGTGACGGAAGCGATTATACTTTGAACTCGGATATGGGCAGTACGAGTGGTTCGGCTGAAAATGACGGCGATATGATCATAGATGATCCGGTGAATCAGACAGAACCGCAGACGCCCAAGGCGGCGGAGCTGGCGCAGATCGAGCAGACGGTTCGGGCAAATTACAGCCAGAAGCTTGCGGCGGCGCAGAAGAAAGTGAGCGACGCGCAGGCGGGAAAGGAGACTGCGGAGGCGGCGTTAGTGAAGTATCAGCAGGCTCAACTTGCGGCGAACGATTCGTTAAATACACAGACGGCGCAACAGTTAGCAAGCGATGTACAGACGGCGCAGCAGGCATATGAGGACGCTGCGCTTGCGGCGAATGAAGCGGCCGTGGTTTCGGGGCGGGCGGTAGCGATCGCGAACATTGCCGATCCGTCCAATAGTTCGGACCGCATGAATGAGATCAGCTATGAGCAGATGGAGCTGACGCTTGAGAAACTGGAAGGGCTGAAGAAGACGAAAGGGAAAGTCTGCGCCGAGGCGGACGGGTTGATCACAAAGATCAACATTATGACCGGGGAGAAAACGTTGGACACGACCGCGCTTTTGATGGCGGATCTGTCGAAAGGATACCGGTTCACGGCGGACATCACGAAGGAACAGCAGAAGTACATCGGCACGGGCGATCTGGTCCGGCTGACTTCCGGCGACGGAAAACAGAAGCTGGAGGATCTGCCGGTGGAATCGGTGAGCGCGGATGAGAACAGCGAGGAAATCTATCATGTGACGGTTCAGGTTCCGGAGGACAGTTTTGAGATCGGCAGGAATGTGAACCTGGATTTTGTCCGCAAGTCCGAGACCTACCCGGTGACGGTGCCGCTCTCGGCTCTGCATCTCGATGAGAAACAGCAGCCTTACGTGCTGGTCGTGGAGGAGTACAACTCAATCATGGGTACGGAACAGCGGGCGCGCAAGGTGAGCGTCACGGTGCTGGAGCAAAATGAGAGCTACGCGGCGCTCGCGGAGGGCGCGATCGGAAGCGAGACGGAGATCATCGTGCAGTCGGACAAGGCGGTCGACAATGGGAGCCGTGTGAGGGTGGGGTGAGGGATTCCTGCTTAACGAATTTCTGAGAACGTCCTCGCAGGGATTGGACAATGCCACGGCAAACTCAGCTCCCGCACGAGTGCAGACACGCAGCGGTACTAAGGGTGCTGCTCACTTCGTGATCAGTACCCAGCAGTTTGGACATGCAAATTCGCTTCGCGAAGTCCAAACTGTCTCCTGAATCACTTTTCCCAGTAGCCTCGCAGCAAGTGCTCGGCTCTGGGCGAACAGTAACTATTGAGTTCACGCTTCGCATTCGCTAAGTGCCGGCGGCTGCACACGGTTTGCCTTTGGCATTGCCAATCACCTGCACGGGCTGTGTCGAGCTAAATATGAAGAAGGATAAAAAATGGGTGCAGGAAAAAAATTCGGCGTTGGAATTAGACTTGTGATCATGGCAGTGTACTATTTTCTGGCAGTGCATTATGACGCTGACGTGCAGGACGCGGCACGAATCGCCGTGGTATCGTTTGCGGATGATGGAGTGGCGGCGGAAACGGCAGAGTCGATTTGCGAGGAAGAGCAGAAAAAGGGACAGGATGTGATGCTGTCCCTTTGTTTCTGGCGCGAACAGGAGGACATGCGATTTTCCTGTAAAGAGACGGGACAGACTGTACATGCGACAGGTCTCTTGATAGAAGGCGATTCGGAGCTTGTCGCGCGGGAAAGCGAAATTCTTGTGTGGCAGGAGAAGGGCTGTGTGATGGATCGTGTGACGGCGCAAGGCCTGTTCGGGACACAGCAGGCAAACGGGCAGCTGGTTTGGTGCGGCGAAGAGGCGTATCCGGTATACGGGACCTTTGAGAGTCTGGAACGGACGGTCGTGCTGCGGACGGAATCCGGAACCATAGTCGGTAATTTTGCAGAGGGATTGGCTGATCTGTCGGTGGGATCATCTGATGCGTATTTCGGATTGCCAGATGGAAAGTTCTCAGGTGCGGGATACGATCATCTTTCCCTGAAGGCGTCGAAAGGCGCAAACGTGAAAACGGAAGCGGAGCAGCTTCTGATGCGTTACTGGTTATCGGGTGACATTGCGGATTTCATATTTCCGGGCGTGGTCTGCGGCAACCTGCTTCTGGTGCTCCCGATTGTGTTGGCGGTGGATCTGGTAAAAGTCTTGTGGGGCAGTTTGTGGGAAAAAAGGCGACAGCGTTCGTACTGCATATTACCAAACGGAGAGTCTGAATATGGGATGAAGAAAAGTCAAAACGATAGTGAAACAGGTATTACAGAAGGCCAGAACTTAAAAAGGGAAAAAAGAAAGATGCCGGGGAAAATCATCTGTATCATAATGTTGATCGCAACCGTGGCGGCACTTTTTGTTGTGCTCTGCAAACATTTGCAGATCCCGGCCGCCATGATTCCCACGAGATGGTCGGACTTTTCTTTCTGGCCGCAGTGGTGGGCGGGGCAGAAGGCAAACCTGCTTCAGATTCTCGGCGGCGCGCAGGGCGAGATGCAGCTTGAGGCGTTGTGGAGCTTGGGCCTGTCGCTGATCTGCAACATTCTCGCAGTCGGGGCAGGAATTTCGCTCTTGAATACAGAGCAGTAAAATTAAGTAGCTTTTCCGGAAAAATAAAATCATCTAATTTTCATTGCATAACTTCCACAAATACCTTATAATCAATAAATAATAAGAGCCGGACGCTACATAAAGACAAAACTGGATCGGAGAAAGAGTCGATCCGGCTTTTTGATGTCTTGGGAAACTTTGTTCATACGCCATGGGTCGTCTGAGGAGCAGGTTTCTATTTTATAGGATTGGGAGGCAGCGATGAAATTTATCGAGACGTTTCACGAGGGGGACAAGATCAATGATATTTACCTCTGTAAATATAAGCAGTCGGCGACCGCGAAGAACGGCAAGATCTATGAAAACGTGATCTTTCAGGATAAGACGGGAACGATCGATGCCAAGATCTGGGATCCGAATTCGTCCGGGATCGAGGAATTCGGCGTGATGGATTACGTATTCATCTCCGGCGATGTGACGAACTTTCAGGGTAATCTTCAGCTCAGCATTAAGCGCGCGCGCAGGGCGCAGGAGAATGAATATGTGGCGAGCGATTATCTCCCGGTGAGCGAGAAGGACATCGACGCGATGTACGACGAGCTGATGGGGATCATGAAGCAGGTGGAGAATCCGTATCTGCAGAAACTGATTCATATGTACTATGTCGACAACCCGTCGTTCGTCGAGGCGTTCAAGAAGCATTCGGCGGCGAAGACCGTGCATCACAGCTTTGTCGGCGGCCTGCTTGAGCACACGCTCGGGGTCGTGAAGCTGTGCGTTTTCTATACGCAGCAATTTCCGTATCTGAATAAGGATTTGTTGTTGACGGCGGCATTGTTCCACGACATCGGCAAGCTCAAGGAGATCTCGAATTTCCCGGAGAACGATTACACGGACGACGGGCAGCTCCTCGGGCACATCGTGATGGGGAGCGAGCTGGTCGGTTTCGGCTGCCGCCACATCAAGGATTTTCCGAAAAGGCTGATGAGCGAGCTGCAGCACTGCATTTTGGCGCACCACGGCGAGCTCGAGTTCGGCTCCCCGAAGAAGCCGGCGCTTGCGGAGGCGATGGCGCTAAATTACGCGGACAACACGGACGCGAAACTGGAGACGATGCGCGAGGTGTTGAAAAGCGCCGGGGACAATCCGGACTGGCTCGGGTTCAACCGGTTGTTTGAGTCGAACCTGAGGAGAAGCTCGGAGTTTTAAATGGTTGGAATTGGTCTGATTCATGATTGAAAGTGTTTGGAATTTGGTACAGAGTTTTGTGATGCATTTGGAGCGACATGCAAAGTGAGAAGAAAAGAAATGGATGTATTATGGCACTGATGAAATGTCGGGAAAAGACGTATAGCAGTATTGGCGAAATACTTGACGGAAATGGGAGGACTGAGTGAAAAAGGACGATCTGATAACTCTGAAGATTGAAGATCTCAGCAGCGAAGGGCTGGGCGTCGGCAAGTGCGACGGGATCGCGTTTTTTGTGAAGGATACGGTGATCGGCGACGTGGTCGAGGCTAAGGTCATGAAGATGAAAAAGACATACGGATACGCGAGGCTGATGCGTCTGATAGAGGAAAGCCCGGATCGCGTCGAACCGCCCTGCCCGGTGACGAGGCAGTGCGGCGGCTGTCAGATCCAGGCAATGCGCTATCAGGCGCAGCTTGCGTTTAAGGAGAATAAAGTACGCAATAACCTACGGCGCATCGGTGGGATCGAGAATCCGCCGATGGAGCCGATCATCGGAATGGATGTGTTCAATGTCGAGGATGCGGTCGCCGGAGAGAAAGCGCCTGCGGGCATGGAAGTGCTCTTGGGTGCGAAAGCGCTTGCCGATGGGGTGACGCCGCTGCGCTATCGAAATAAGGCGCAGTTTCCGATCGGGCGGAGCCGCGACGGACGGCTGATCGCCGGGTTCTATGCGGGGCGGACGCACACGATCATCGAGTGCCTGGACTGCCTGTTGGGATCGAAGGTGAACGCGTGGATTTTGGACGCGGTGCTTAAGCATATGGAGCAGTATGGCATAGAGCCCTACGATGAGAAGATCGGGAGCGGACTGGTGCGGCACGTCATGATTCGCGTCGGTTTCCGGACCGGGCAGATCATGGTCTGTCTTGTCGTCAACGGACGAAGCCTGCCGCATAGCAAGGAGCTCTGCGCGACACTCGCCGCAATCTCTGGCATGACGAGCATCACACTGAACAGCAATCTCGAAAAGACAAACGTGATCATGGGGAAAGACCTGAAAGTGCTGTGGGGCACGGAGTATATCGAGGATCTGATAGGGGACGTGCGTTTTCGCATCTCGCCGCTGTCATTCTATCAGGTCAATCCGCTGCAGACGCAGAAGCTGTACGAAAAGGTGTTGGAATACTCGGGGCTGACCGGGCAGGAGACCGTCTGGGATCTGTACTGCGGCATCGGGACGATCTCACTCTTCCTGGCGCAGAAAGCACGGAAAGTCTACGGCGTGGAACTAGTGCCGGAAGCGATCCGCGACGCGAAGCAGAACGCGGAACTCAATGGCATCACGAACGCAGAATTTTACGTCGGCAGGGCGGAGGATGTGTTGCCGCAGAAATATGCGGAAGAAGTGCAAAAAAAATGCACGTGTGAGACAGAGAAAATTGTGGGAGAGGAACAAGAGCGTGCAGGAGAGCGCATCCGCGCGGACGTTATTGTCGTCGATCCTCCGCGCAAAGGTTGCGAGGAGAGCGTGTTGGAAACGATGGTACAGATGCAGCCGCAACGCATCGTGTACGTGAGTTGTGATTCCGCGACGCTTGCGCGCGATCTGAAATATCTGGGTGAAAGGGGATATGAGGTGCAGAAAGTCTGCCCGGTAGATATGTTCGGAAACAGCGTGCATTGTGAGACGGTATGCTTATTGTCCAAACTCAATATCAAGCAGCATATCGAGGTCGAATTGACGATGGACGAGATGGATTTGACCGCTGCCGAGAAGAAAGCCAGCTATGAGGAAATTAAGGAGTATGTACTGGAGAAATTCGGAATGAAAGTCAGCCACTTGTATATCGCACAAGTGAAGCGGAAGTGCGGGATTATTGAACGGGAGAATTACAATAAGCCCAAGTCAGAGAATGCCAAGCAGCCACAATGTCTGCCAGAGAAGGAGGCGGCGATTATAGATGCGCTGAAACATTTTCAAATGATTTGATGTTGATAACAAGGTGGTATGTGTTGATGATTATATTGAGGTGATAAGTATGGAAAAGTTAAAAGAAAGAATTACGGAAAACAGTATCGACTATATTCTTACGGGAGAATACTGCATTCCCGATCTGATGGTGGAAGATGAGGGTTATATGATAGGTAGATGGGGTTGTATGCACCGGGATTATTTGAAAAAGAACCGTCCGGCGATATATAGTAATATGCTTCTAAATGGAAAATTGTGGAAATATTTGAGATTCTTACAAAGCAAATGAAGCAAATGGAGGGAGTGAATGAAAATCTCAAGAAAACGAATCAGATAAAATGTATTCAAATGAGTTATAATATTCAAAATCGGGCAGAGGAAATTGTGAGAAATGAGTTGATATATTGAAATTGAGTGTAATATATCTTACGCAGTAATAAATTAAAAGCAAAAGTCCATAAAAATGTGAGAAGATTTTACTTTAAAAGGCAGGAAGGGTATGTGTATACTTTCCTGCCTTTTTTAATATAATGCCTGCTTGTTAAGAGGTCTCTGCATGGCAAGGACAGAGAATGAAATTGTGCCAGTGTTAAAGGTACATAATCAAAATCTTCCAGAGGATGGAAATACGCTGAAAATCATACATGGAGGATAGAACAAATGATTATGAACCGAGAAGAAGATAAGAGATGTGAGCAGATAGCGGAACTTTTCCAGCCATTTCTTGACAGCTTGGGGGATGCTTGTATCGTGAGGGAGCAACGGTTTGGGTATATCGTACTTGCCTATTTCGTTGACGGGAGATTTGAAGATAACGATGTCTTTGACAACGCGCAGAATTTATTCGACTTTCTTGTGGACAAATGGCATTTTCGCCGGCTCTGCGATAAGGCAAAGGAGAATGGCGTGGAGGAATTTGAGGATTATGAGGACAGCCTGACAGGAGAGCAGAGAAAGGAGCGGGAACAGATTTTAACGGGATACAGGCAGGCGTTTGAGAGGATCATGAAAGACGAGTAAGAACAGTGTTTATGGATAACAAGACAGGCCGTGGACAGTCAGTTCCACGGTCTGCTAAAAGATTGGATTCTATACTTGAAATTCATCTATATATTTTTTAATCATTTCTTTAGCTCAGAG
>CANQDA010000025.1 GCA_947591155.1 uncultured Lachnospiraceae bacterium | reverse complement strand
AAACTGCCACCAGACCTAAATCTGATGGCAGAAAATTTTTATTTTTTTGATTGTCTACTTGACGGGGAGCGGTTCATGCTCCGGAGGATCCGGTCATTTCCAATAATCCGTCTTCACATAAATAACCCAAAATCCTGTAACCCATATTTTCTGTCAACAATCGTATCGTGTATCCGTCTTTGTATGTAAATGCATCAATGACTTCTCCCAGATCATTAGCCAAAAATAATTCCTGAATCTCATTTCCATCGATATCAAGCAATGCAAAAAAAACAGAACTGCCAGGTGAAGTCTTGAAAAAGGTTTCATTTATACTGTTATCCCCACCCGAGGCTGCTTTGAGATACGTTTCTAATACAGTATAATATGCCGTATTCAACCCTGTTTTTTCGTCCTCTGCTTTCACACTAAGCGAACAAAATAGAGTTAAAAGTATAAAGCCAAGTATATATTTTTTTACTGCCTTTTTCATATATCCCATCCCTCGTACTGCTTTCAGTTTTCTGAGCATATACATACTAATCTTGCTTTTTGTATATGTCTACATGATTACCGTCATACTTCAAAATCAGAGTTTTCTTTTCAAGCGTGTAGTCAAAGATATGGCTACCATATATGCCATCAAAGTCCAGTTTTAGCCTCCCGTCGCTAATAGTCCAATCAAACGCCACACTCCAATTGGGTATTTCTCCCATGCCATTTTTATAAAATATTAAATCCTCCTCATCTGCCTCGCATACCCAATGACCTATTATTTTTTCTTTATCGCTACTACATCCAGTTGAGAAACAAATAAAACTCATGCATAATAACATTAATAATACTTTTTTCATGTTTTAATCCTCACACTGCATAAAAATATATTTTGTGTTCATTCTATTTTAATAAAATTTCTTTCTTTATCCTCACTATAATCGTAACAATACAGTTTGGAGTCATTAATAGTATACTGGTACAAATATGTTGGTTCTTCTTGCGCATGATCCATATATTTTAAGCCAAGTTCACCATCCTTTGTACTGTAAGTCCCCCAATGCTCCCCATCAATGTAAATAAGTTGGTTCTTTTTAAATTCCCATATTGTTCCATTATTTGAATCAACCCACTTTCCTATAAGAGCTTTATCTATTTCGTTATATTCATTAAAATGGACAAAAAGCAACGATACTAGAACAATCAAGAATAATACTATCATCATTAATGCAATTCTTTTTTCCTGTTTATTTCGCATATAACATTCATCCCACTTCACTTCTAATTTTATTTTGAGAGCAGCTATTATATAAAAAATTGTATTTTTTCTATGGATTCCCTTGGCAAACCTCAAACAACAATTATATTTCTTCTCTACTTTTGATTTTTTCACATACTATATTGACAAAATGCCCCGATATATTTTCACATATAATTGCAAAAACATACCGGGGAGCGTTTTTACTTTTTAACTCTTATCGTTATTTTTGCTTTCTTCTTTCCACACTTCACAGTAATCGTCGTTTTTCCGGCCTTTTTTGCCTTTATAATTCCCTTGGCGCTTACAATTGCAACTTTTTTATTAGAAGATTTAAACGTAACCCTTTTCTTTTTAGATACCCCTTTAATTTTTACTTGTAACTTCTGGCCTTTTTTTAATGTTACCTTTTTCTTTTTATTAAGCTTAACCGTAACTGTCTTTAATGTTTCGGTTGACGCCTTCTCGTTTAAAGATTTCTCCCCACCAATTTTATCCGACATGGATACGGCAAGCTTCGCAACTACATCTGTATCTATTTCCCCGCAAACGAAACAGGTTCTCTGTTTGCTTCCCTCTTCAGTCGCAGTTGCCTGTTTCACTATTTTCCACTCACCGAATCTGTGCATGCCCGTAGCTGGTATTGTACTTTGAGACCCTTCTTTAATTGCTCCGCATACAGAACATTTTTCGCACTGCTGTCCTGAAGCTCCGCAGGTTGGCTCTATTGTAGTAACATTAATATAAATATGATATCCGGTCGCAGGAATCGTTTTCTCTGATCCCGCTTTCTTCTCACCACAAATACTACACTGCTCATAGGATAATCCAGTGGTGTTACAAGTGGCTTTCTTTTCTACCACTGTAATATACTTATGGGAACAAATAGGATCTATAACGTTTACCGTAAGAGAATCGCTTGCCCATTCTCCAATTAATTTAATTGTAGTTTTCCCTTTTTTCAAACCCTTAATTTTCAATGTATGACCATTTATCTCAGGCGCTATAAATGCATTCTCTTTATCATACCATACTGAAAAAGATTCATCTGCATCTACTGGGTCGGTAATTATCGTTAAAGTATGCGTTTCTCCACATTGCACATTAACATTATCCAAAGGAATATCTATCTTTTTTGCTACTGTTTTCATGTAAAAGCTTTTTGTCCCCAATAATACCTTTTCCCCAGTTTGACAATCCAACGCATATACACGAATGGTTTTATTACCTTGCTTTTCTGGCATAATTCCAGCCGTTTCAAATATATGTGTTGAGGGATCGGTTTTCTCGGAAGTAGCAAATGTCTCCCTACCATTCGATTCCAATTCATATATCTCTACTTCTACCGCTTTACTTTTATCATCAGGATCGACTGCAGTACCCATAACACGATAGGCCGATATCATTTTTTCATTTGGTCCTGCATATGTAATTTCCCCTGTCGGCAATTGATTAGAAAGATTTACTGTAACCCGTACATACTCGCTCGCATTGCCCGCTGCATCATAAGCATATATATCTGTAACGTAAGTTCCTCTTTCATTGTTATGATCTGCTATACTTACAGTGTATGTGACTGTATTTCCACTAATTTTTGCTTTAGGCCATTTATCTACAGGAGGCAAATCATCCTGTCCGTTATTTACCGTCCATGTTGGCATCAGTACTTTTGTAACTCCAACATTATCGGATACATTGCAGGTTACCGTATAGCCGTTTTTCGTAATATTTGTTACTTTTGCGTTAGTAATTGTAGGTTTGGTTGTATCATTCGATATACTTACTTTTGGCGATTTCACATACCAATACTGATCTGCACCACTGATAGTAACAGATGCAGAAGAAATCGGAATTCGTCCCGCTGCAATATTTCTAGCCGGATCAGCACAGTAGAATTTACCACTCGTATAGTCCGTTAAAAGGACTGCATGCGGTATCCCCGCGTCCCATATAGCAACACCTTCTGGGTGTTTATTTAATAAATCAATTAATGTAGCTGTATTACTACTACCCCCAGGCAATTTTACACAATCTACAGATATCCCTGCATAAGAAAACTCAAATCTTAATCCACCGGTTGTCCATGCCGTTGACTTCATAGAAGCCTCTGTAATACTCTTCCAATTGGCATTTCCTGTTGCAAGAGCAGCGCGCCTTACCATCATTGCAGCCGCCGCTAGCGTGCATGTATCTCCTTCACTTTGCTTTAAGAATACATCCGACGCATTAATATCGTTAAATGTAGCCGCATTTGATGTAAAAAAGCTTCCGATCGTAATTCCTAAAATAATTGCAAATAATAAGGTGCATTTTCTCTTAATTCGCATCCCAAAACCTCCTTACTGCTATGTGTAGAATTACCTATATATAGGTACTTTATATTATATATTTTTATTTTCTTTTCGTCAACTATATATAGGTAATTTATTCTTTTTCCTTTGTTATCATAATGACATCTTTTATAAGCAGGAGCATAGTTATGGGATATTCTGAAATCTTTGCTGCCAGAATCCGGCAACTTTGCAAACGACACAATATAACTATCAATCGCCTTGCAACTATGAGTGGTTTGAAGCAGTCGACGATTGACAATATCCTAAGAGGTGTCAGCAAGAATCCGCAAATTAAAACTTTGCACAAGATAGCGATTACCTTTAATATGACCGTGAGTGAGTTTTTAGATTTTCCGGAATTGAATGATTATCAACCGGAAGATGAGAATGACGAATAGAAAACCGGGTTCTGCCTCCAGACGCCCGGTTTATTTTTTATTATCTGTTATTCAACTGTGTTATATTTCAATAAAAGCTTATCATAAGCCTTTTCTCTAATCCTTTTCCCAATGTAATGTCTGCAACGTCGCAATCGCGGGGCTGCATGTGATGTTTTCAATCCTGCTGATGTTTGACTGACGGATTCCTGTCGCTCGCGTGCTCCTCTCTTTTCCTCAACTCCTGTACACTTCTCTCCGATGCCCGACGCTCAGCGCAAGGATAACCAAAGCCTTATCCTCGATTTGACAGATCAGACGATAGTCGCCGATCCTGTACCGCCACTGTCCCTTTCGGTTCGACGTAAGAGCTTTCCCTTGTACGCGCGGATTTTCACAGCCTACAAGATTTTTGCTGATCCAAGAATAGATCATCTGTCTGGTGTATTTATCCAGCTTCTTCAGCTCCCTTACCGCCCGTTCCGAATATTCTACCCGGTAACCGATCATAAGCCGAGTATCTCCTTCACTTCTTCATGGGAATATGTCTTCGGGTTCTCAACATACTCCTGATAGGCATCGTTCGCTACAGTAATATCATACTCATCCTCAATCTTCTCAAAAAGAGCCTTTTTAAATGCCTCTCCCAAAGATAAGGAATGCAGCTTTGCATAGCTTTCCGCTAAAAATTTTTCTTCTTTCGTAAGTCTTATTGAAAAGCTCATGCCATCACCTTCCTTTCTGTAATACATTGTACTACATATAATATAATCGATTTGTACATAGGAGTCAAGGAAGTTTTTCTCTGTGTGTATTTCTCTTATTTCACCGCTCCAGCTCCCCGAGCGTCCCGAAGCAGTACCCCATCTCCTCCCACTTCGTCAGCAGCTCGTCGAGAATCGCGGCGTTCGTAGAGGAGGTGTTGTGCAGCAGCACGATAGCGCCCGGATGAATACGGCCGAGCAGCTTGTCGAAGGCCTCCTCTTTCGACGGCTGTTTGTCCTGATACCAATCCACGTAGGCAAGACTCCAGAAAAAAGTCTGGTAGCCGAGCTGCTGCGCCATTTTCAGATTTGCCTCGCTGTACTTGCCCTGAGGTGGCCGATAATAGCGCGCAAGCTCCTGCCCGGTCGCCTCCTTGAAGGCCGCCTCCAGATCCTTGATCTCCTTCTCGAACGAGGCCATATCCGAAATTTTTGACATGTCCGGATGGTGCATCGTGTGGTTGCCGACCGTGTGCCCCTCCGCGACGATCTGCCTCACAAGCTCCGGATTGTCCTTGATGAAATTCCCGACCGCGAAGAAGGTCGCGTGGACGCCGTGCTTTTTCAAAGACTCAAGGATCCTCGGCGTATTTCCGTTCTCATAGCCGCAGTCGAAGGTCAGATAGATGATCTTCTCGTCTGTGTTCCGCGCGTACCATGCGTCGTACTTCGCCAGCTCTTCGTAACTGGCGTTCCCGACCGGCTTTTCACCCTCCTGCTGAAAGCTCAGTCCCCAGTTTCCCTCCGCGGACGCCGTGGACGTCCGAAACGTCCGCTCCACGCGCGCCGCCATGCGCCCCGCAAAAAAGGCCGCGGCAAAGATAACGAGCACCGCAGCCTTTTTCCATGTATTTCTCTTTTCTTTGTTCCAGATCATTTTGCCGCTCCGAGCAGTTCTCTCAAAGCAAGTCTATGCCGGTGAGTCCTCATTTATGTGTCCTGTCTGCCCCTCGTCCGAACCTGCTGTCCGCCGCCTGAGCGGATCTGCCAATTCTGCAAAGTTTACGATGAATCCGGCTCAGGCAGTGTATTTTCGGGCATATGTCCGTTCTCATCCGATCCCGCTCTGGATCGCCGCCCACACGCTGTCCTTCTGGTTCCCGAGCACCCACTCCGCGATGCCGCCGAGATTGTACTCGCTCACCAGTTTCGCGCGCGCCTCCACAGAAGCGTCGTCCTCCAACCATATCTGGCAGAGCTGCCCCTGCTCGTCCGTCCACTCGGCGTACTGCTGTCCGCTGTCCTCGTCATAGCTGGGCGTAACGCCTGCCGCCGCAAGGACCTCGTCCTCCCGCGTCATCGACACGGCCTCGCTCGTCACCTGCTTCGTGCCGTCCTCGAGCGTCTGCGTGTACCAGAGCCTCGAATAAAACGGGATACCGCTGATCAGCTTCTCCTTCGGAACCTCCGTCAGCATATTCTCGATACCCGTCGTCTCAAAGTCCATCGACGCCACGCTCCCCACGATGTCCGAGCCCGCATAGTGCTCGTCGTAGCCCATCACAATCACGTAATCACAAACAGTGCCGAGCTCATCCCTGTGGTAATGCCGCGAAAAATCCATCGGAACCGGCACGTCCACCGAGAGCACGATCTGGTTCTTTCTGCAGAGAATCGACAGCTCGCGCATAAACTGCGCGTAATCGTACCCCGCCTCCTGCGCGATTGCCTCGAGATCGATGTTGATCCCGTCGAAACCAAGCTCCAGCGCCTGGTTCACAAGGTAATTCTGTAAAGTCTGACGCGCCTGGCGAGAGGCTAGAACAGCCGTCGTGCTGACGTCCTCGCTGAAATTGCTGACCAGAGCCCACACCTGAAGCCCCGCCGTGTGCGCTCGCTCCACGTAAGAGGCGTCTGCAAACGACTGGACATTGCCCTCGTTGTCACTCAGGAAATACCAGGTAGGCGAGATCACATTCAGTCCGCTCGTCCCCGCGATATCCTGCTCCAGATTTGCGTTCATCTCCGGATAATCGATCTGATGCCACACGAGATTCACGCGCCCTTCCTGATGAATGGAGGGATACTCCGCGTGGTACCAAGTCTCCGTCGTCACCGTCTCGATCTCTTTGCCGAGCTTACTGTTCTTCACATAGCCGATATAGCCGTCCGGCGTCACGATCTGCGACCACTTCTTCATCTGCTCGAGCACCGTGACCTGTGTTCCCTCCGTCACCTCTGTGAGGATCGGGCTCTTGATCCCGCCCTGGTAACGCACCGCGCCCGCGCGCTTCATTTTCGCCGTCCGTATCTCTGTGCTGCCGAACGTCACGACCACGCGCGACGGCGCGTCGAAGAGCTCGCAGCTCAGATCAGAATACTGCTGCATGAAGTTCGCCGACAGGAACATCCCTGCGGATGTCGTCTTCAGCACCTCATATCCGGCGTCAAAGCTCTCGCCGTCCACCGTGTACGCCGAGCTGTTCGGCGCGAACTCAAAGGTCTGCTCCGCTGTCGTGAACAGAAGCAGTCCGACCGACGCGTCCCAGTGGAAACGCGGATTCAGTTCACGCTGCACCAGCGTATAGTCGATGTACACGCTCCCGTCAAGGATCAGCGCGCGCTCCTGCGCCACATGATCCTGCACAATCACGGCCGCCTCATTCTCCCCGAGCGCACCGAAATAATCCTCCGCGCTCATATGTTTGCCGCTCGGAATATATTTCACAATGCACACCACAAGGATGGCAAGGATCCCGGCCCCCGCGATCACTGCGGCGAGCAGCCGAAACGATCTGTTGTCTGATTTCATTGCCGTACTTCCCCTTTCACTGCAGGGCCGCCGCTTCGTTTTCCGGCGCCGCCCCCGTCATCCAAAACATCTTATCATAACATTGCGGAAGCGTCATGATTTTCCATGTTTTTTCATAAAAAAATAAGAAAATGCTGTAAGGGAATACCAGAATTGGCTGCTTTTCCTTTCTCTATGATATGGCTCTTTTGTAGACATTATTTAGGATTCTTTTGTAGACACTGCTTTTGCCCGATCCGTCCCTGCGCCGCAAAATAAGGATGGCGCGCCTCGTGTTGCTTCCCGCTGACATATCGTCCGGGGTTCGTGATATATTATTATAAGGATAACCATTGATGCCGCGCGGGAATCAGTTTATAAATTATTTACTTGCGCAAAAAACAGAAATTGATTATAATGCGTAAAAGAAGTTTGAAAGGGATACAGGCGATCGTTTGTAGGGTATGTACAGCGGCCCGGCCTCAGACGTCGCAGCCGGCCTCGTTCTTCGACGATTTTCCTCCTTTCATCAAAAATTCGCTTGCTTGTATTTCCTTTCTGTTGTATATTATAATTAATATGAGCATAATAATCAAGCTTTTTTTGAAATTTTTTTAAAATGGCATACCATGGGGAAACTGTAACATTTTATCCACTTTACATATTGGCCTGAATGCGTATATAATAGTAGTGACAAAAGTGTTTTCTATTTTCTCACCGGGTAAGGAAGTGATTGAATGAAGATTGAAAAAATCAATGACAAGCAAATTCGCTGCACCCTGACAAGAGAAGATCTTGCAAACAGAGAGATCAAGCTGAGCGAGTTCGCATACGGTTCGGACAAAGCCAAAGCGCTTTTCCAGGACATGATGCAAGTCGCCGCGCAGGATTTCGGTTTTGAGGCGGACAATACTCCGCTTGTGATAGAAGCTGTCCCGGTCTCCATCGACTCGCTGATCCTGATCATCACGAAAGTCGAGGACCCGGAAGAACTTGATACCAGATTTTCGCGATTTTCCCCGGAAGATCCCTCGCAGACGGAGAGCTATTCCTTCTCCGATCTGAAGGATCGGATCGAGGGGGCTGACGATATCCTCGGGCTGATCAGAAAGATCTCCGAGGCGCGCAAGCGTGCGGCCGAGCAGGCCCAGAAAGCGACACAGCAGACGGAATCCTCCCAGACGTCCGAGTCTGTCGAGGAGGATGAGGAGGTTCGCCGCCTGACGCGCTTCTACCTGTTTCACTCGCTCGACGACACGATTCGCGCGGCCGGAGTGCTCGCTCCCGTCTACAATGGTCCGAACACCCTGTACAAGAATCCGGAGAGCGGTGAATACTACCTTCTCCTCGAGAAGGCCGAGAGCTCTGCGGAGCAGTTCAATAAGATCTGCAACGTGCTCTCCGAGTACGCGTCCTCCTGCAAGTTCACGCCGGGTATGGAAGCGCATTTCTCCGAGCACATGGAGACAATCATTGCGGACCACGCACTGCAGAGCTTGTATGAACTGCGGTAGTGTGATTACGTGATTGCGAAAAAGATTTCGACATAGACAGAGCCCGTCTGGATTTTCGACATATTTTTTCGGAAATAATAAAAATGTTTTCCGGAAAAATATTTGAAAGGATACCGGACGGGTTCGTCCGATTTTCTACATAAATAATATTCTATATGACACTCTTGTGCATGACAATCTTTTATACAGTACAACGAGACAGCCGCAGGATTCAAGGAGGAACCCTGCGGCTGTCTCGTATCTATTGAGTAGGTTTTGTAGGAAATAAACTGTCTTAAGCGTTCGACACAAGCTGGTCGACATAGCGCTTGATGTTGGAAGCATTCACATACTTGTCGACGACTCCGTCGTGCAGCACGATCAGCGTCGGCGCCTGCATGATCCCGTACTGGCTGACGAGATCCAGATTCTCCTCTGCGTCCACCACCTCGTACGGCTCGTCCTTCAGCATCTCTTTCGCAATCTTGCAGTTCGGGCAAGTTTTCGTCGTGAAGAGGAACCTTGTCGCGCCCGTGCCCTGTGCGTCCACGATCGTCTGAAGCTCGGTCACCGTCTGCGTGCTTTCCGCCGCCGCGGACTGCGCAACCTTCTGTGCTTCCTGCGTCTGCTCTGCAACCTCGTCTGTCTCCGTCCGGACGGTCACATTCACGCCCGCGCGGTACATTGGCTGATCCTCCACCACCTTGCCGTCTCTCTTCAGGCGAGAGTTCGGGATATCGTAGAGCCTGCGGTCCGCATACTCCTGCGTCTTGCCGTCGTTCCAGTTCTGCACCGGACGATAGTAACCGGTGATCCTGCTGTAGACCTCCGTCGGCTCCCCACAGATCGGGCAGACCTTCTGCTCGCCGTCGAGATAACCGTGATCTTTGCAGATCGAATACGTCGGCGACATCGTGTAGTACGGAAGCTTGTAGTTCTCCGCGATCTTGCGCACCAGATTCGCCGCCGCCTTCCAGTCCGGAAGCCGCTCGCCCAGAAACGCGTGGAACACGGTCCCGGAAGTATAGAGCGTCTGCAGCTCATCCTGAATGTCAAGCGCGTCGAAGATATCCGCCGTGTAGTTCACCGGCAGGTGCGAGCTGTTCGTATAGTAAGGCGTCTTGTCCTGCGTGGAAGACGGATCCGGCTTCACTGCTCCGGCCTCTCCGCCCGCCGTGATAATCTCCGGCCAGCGCGCCTTGTCGTGCTTCGCCAGACGGTACGTCGTGGACTCTGCCGGCGTCGCCTCGAGATTATAGAGATCGCCGTACATCTCCTGATATGTCACCAGGCGCTCTCTCATGTGGTTCAGCACATCCTTCGCGAACTGCTGCGTCTCCGGATGCGTCAGATCCTTGCGCAGCCAGTTGGCGTTCAAACCTGCCTCGTTCATGCCAATCAAACCGATCGTCGAGAAATGATTGTCGAACGAGCCGAGGTAACGCTTCGTGTACGGATACAGGCCCTCGTCGAGCAGCTTCGTGATGACCTCTCTCTTAATCTTCAGAGAACGCGCCGCAACGTCCATCATGTGGTCGAGTCTGCGGTAGAAATCCTTCTCATTGGCGGCAAGGTATGCGATGCGCGGGATATTGATCGTCACTACGCCAACGCTGCCCGTACTCTCGCCGGAGCCGAAGAAGCCGCCCATCTTTTTGCGCAATTCGCGCAGATCCAGACGCAGACGACAGCACATGCTGCGCACGTCGCTCGGCTGCATATCGCTGTTGATATAGTTCGAAAAATACGGAGTCCCATACTTGGCTGTCATCGTGAAGAGAAGCTTGTTGTTCTCCGTCTCGGACCAGTCGAAATCCCTCGTGATCGAATAGGTAGGAATCGGATACTGGAAGCCGCGCCCCTGCGCGTCGCCCTCGATCATCGTCTCGATGAAGGCCTTGTTGATCATATCCATTTCCTTCTTGCAGTCCTTGTAACAGAAATCCATCTCCCTGCCGCCCACGATCGCCGGCAGCTCCGCCAGATCGTTCGGAACCGTCCAGTCGAGCGTGATGTTCGAGAACGGCGCCTGCGTGCCCCAGCGGCTCGGCGTGTTCACGCCGTAAACGAAGGACTCAATGCACTTCTTGACCTCCGGATACGTAAGATTGTCCGCCTTCACGAACGGAGCAAGATAAGTGTCGAACGAGGAGAACGCCTGCGCGCCCGCCCACTCATTCTGCATAATGCCAAGGAAATTCACCATCTGATTGCACAGCACGGACAGATGCTTCGCCGGAGCCGAAGTGATCTTCCCCTTGATCCCTCCGAGACCCTCCTGAATAAGCTGCTTCAAAGACCAGCCTGCACAGTAGCCCGTAAGCATCGACAGATCGTGGATGTGGATATCGGCATTTCGATGCGCATCCGCGATCTCCTGATCGTAGATCTCCGAAAGCCAGTAGTTCGCCGTCACCGCGCCGGAATTGCTCAGGATCAGGCCGCCCACCGAGTAGGTGACCGTCGAATTCTCCTTCACGCGCCAGTCTTCCACCTTCACGTAGCTGTTCACGATCTCCTTGTAGTCGAGGATCGTGGACTTCATATTGCGGATCTTCTCTCGCTGCTTACGATAAAGAATATACGCCTTCGCAACCTCCGCGTACCCTGCCTGAATCAGCACCTGCTCGGCGCTGTCCTGTACGCTCTCGACGTCGATCAGGCCGTCCTTGATCTTCTTCTGGAAATCAGCAGTCACGCGCAACGCGAGCAGATCGATCATATCGCTGTTGTACTCCATCTGCTTTGCGTCGAATGCCTTCGCAATCGCTCCGCTGATCTTCGACAGATCAAACTCGGCAATCTCACCGTCTCTCTTCACTACTTTAAACACGTCAAACCCCTCCCTGAAACCCTGAAAAAACAAGAATCTTTTGTACCATGATTTTCATTATAGCATCACATATAGGGGAAGTCAATGGAAAATGCACTACATATATGTGTCAATTTTGTTACATAACACAAAATGTAGTGCGGGCGCCGGGTCTTGCAAGTGCACTGAATTCCTGTTTAGTGAATTAAAACGGATGTCCGATGTTCACTAAACAGGAAGATATATCTCCCTCGAGACATACGCCCGCACGAAAATCCCGTCCGGGCGATACTCTTCCTCGAGGAGTTCGCCTTTCTTTCGGATGAGCTGAATGAGGCCGGCCTGATCGTACGCAAAAAGCCTCTCGACATAGATCTTCTGCGCGCGCAGGATCTCGCCGATCACATTCTTCAGCTCCTCCATGCCCTCGCCGGTGTGGGCAGAGCCAAGGATGCACTTCTCCGCGCGGAAGTCCCGGAAGCTCTGTCTTTCGGTGAGCAGGTCCTGCTTATTGAAGACCGTGATCACAGGCTTATCCCCTGCTCCAAGCTCCGAGAGCGTCTCATACACGATCTGCATCTGCGCCTCCAGCTGCGCGCTCGAGGAATCCACCACATGGATCAAAATATCCGCGCAGCATACCTCCTCCAGGGTACTTTTGAAGGCCTCCACCAGATGGTGCGGCAGCTTGCGGATGAAGCCGACCGTATCCGTCAGCAGTACCTCCTGCCTGCCGGACAATTGCACCATGCGCGTCGTCGTATCCAGCGTCGCGAACAGCTTCGCGTCCTCCAGGACGTCCGCGCCGGTCAGCGTCCGGAAGATCGCCGATTTCCCGACCGACGTGTAGCCCACAAGCGCCGCGATCTTCTGCTGCGACCTCCTGCGCTGCGCGCGAATCAGCTCTCGGTGCCGCACGACTTCCTCCAGTTCCCGTTTCAAATGTCCGATCCTAGCCCGGATCAGACGACGGTCCGTCTCCAGCTTCTTCTCGCCCGGTCCTCTCGTGCCGATTCCTCCGCCGAGACGCGAGAGCGAACGACCAAACCCGGTGAGCCGCGCCGCCCGATATCTCAGCTGCGCCAGCTCCACCTGAAGCTTCCCCTCGCGCGACGTCGCGTGCCGCGCGAAGATATCGAGGATCAGCAGCGTCCGGTCCATCACCTTGCAATTCAGCTCCTGCTGAAGATTGTTCAGCTGCGCGGGACTCAGCTCATCGTCGCAGACAATTCCCGTCGCTCCGGTCTCCAGAAGCATTCCGTACAGCTCTTCGATCTTCCCTTTTCCGATATAAGTGCCCGGGTGAATGTTCTCGCGCCGCTGGATCAGCGTCCCGGCCACCTCCGCGCCAGCCGTCTGCGCCAGATCCCCGAGTTCACGCACGGATTCATCCGTGTCGTCCCCGGCCTGCGTTTCCACGCCTACCAGAATCACCCGCTCCTCTATTTCCTGCATAATATTCTCCGCTTTCTGTTATCTCAACGCGTCGACAGGAACGTCCATTCTCTGGCGCCCTCTTCGTCCGCCGGATAGCGCTGCATAAATTCCTGCGCCTTCACCTTCGCCGTCGCGAAATCCAGTTTCTTCTCATACGCCACGATCTCGTTGAAGTACAGTTCCCGCTTGTCGCCGCCCTCCAGTCCAAGACCATCCGCAATGTAGGAGAGCGCCATATCGTACTCCCCGCTCGAAAGCGCGCACAGGGCCATCCCGTTGCAGGTCGCCGTGCTCTTCCCGGACTTCTCCTCGATCCTGTGATACATCCCCTGCGCATGCACATAATCCTCGAGCGCCAGGTAGACGCGTCCCATCAGATACAGAGCCGGCTCATATCCCGCCTCCGCCGGACCCGCCAGCTGTGTCTGCGCTTCCTCATAATTCCCAAGATAATAATAGATACGCCCGCGATTGTAAGAGTGCTCCGTGTCCTCGCCCTGGATCGACAGGGCGCTCTGCAGATACTGACTGCCGAGTCCGGAAAGATTCAGCTTGCGGTAACATTCGTAGATGTCCAGATACAGATCGTAGCTCTCCGGACGTAGCGTGACCGCGGCGTCAAAATCTTCCCTGGCCTCCTCCTGCATCTCATCGTGCAGGCGGCTCGCACCGCGCAGGAAATACGCGTCCGCCTCCTCATGCTCCTCGAGGATCTGATCGCAGGTGGCCGCCGTGTCCTCATAGTCCCCGTTTCGGTACTGCGCAGTCGCCAGATACAGTCTGACATCGAGCACATTCTCCTCCATCTTACTGTCCGCACTCTCCAGCGCTGCCTCGAAGGCTTTTCCGGCCTCCTCATACTGTGCGAGCTCCATGTACGCAAGGCCAAGCCCACGGTACGCCAGCATCTGCTGTTCTCCCTCGTTCGCCGCCTCCGCAAAGAGAATCTGCGCCTGCTCGTATTCTCCGTTCTCCAGCGCTTCCTGCGCCGCGAGCGTCTTCTTCCCGGTCGCGCTGCCCATCGCGCATCCGCCCAGGAGGAGCGTCGACGTTAGGAGCAGGGCGCCCGCAATTATCCTGAAATCGATTGTCTTCATCAGATCTCCCGTCCTTGTGATTTTATCTCCTCGTTACAAAACATAAAAACTAATCTTCTTTTCGTTAGCAGTATATCATAATTCTTTTTACATATCTACGGAAAATATCCGCGTCGCGGAAAAGTTGGCTTTGAGATCAAATGTTTCTGTTCTTTCTGTCCATTCTGTGTTACAATCACATCTGTATGAAATTTTTGGAGGCTCCGGTTATGAAGTATTTTCGTATTCTGTCATCTGTTATCCTCGCTGGCGCGGTTTTTACAGGTTCACTTTTCTCTGACCCTCTTTTCGCGTCGGCCGCAGACCTTCCCGCCACGGACATTGAAATCGTGTCGATGGAGGAAATCACGGAATCTCCGGATGAGCAGAACCCGAAGATCGTGCCGCCGCAAGCAGATCCCTTCGGTTCGCACCCTGTCGCATCCCAGGCTGAGACGACAGGCACAGAAGGCAGCAGGGAAAAGCGCGAGGCAAAAACGGCCGATATGACGGAGACGGACAGCAAAGCAGAAACGGAATATGCCGCCGTAGCGTCCACCGAAACAGAAGCGGAAAGCGCTGCCGAGGCGTCCACTGAAGCAGAAGCGGAAACAGAAAACTCCGCCGAAGCGTCTACCGAAGCAGATTCAGGATCAAAAAGCCAAGCGGAAACGTCTGGCCCGGCACAGGGACTGTATGAGATCGCAAGCGCCGTGGATGAGGACTTTGTGTTCGACGTCCGTCACTGCACGGTTCAAAATGTCGACAGTCAGGCGGTTCAGCTTTTCCGTTCCCTGAACGTCAACCAGCAGAAATTTTATCTGGAAACTCTCCCGGACGGAAGTTTCCGCGTCAGCGTCCTGCATACAGGCGACGCGCTCACCGCCCTGCCCGATGAGAACGCCGTGACTATGGCAGCCATGGAATGCCCGGAGGACGCTGCCGCAGCTCAATCTCAGACATGGATCATAGAAAACGCCCGACACGGCTGCTGCTGCATCCGCACCGCGGACGGGCAATACCTGACGCTCGCCTCCTACCGTCCTTACCTGGGCGCTTCCGTCGTCCTGAGCGATTATACGGGCGCTGTTTCCCAGATGTGGCGGCTCGATCCGACTTGGATCAGCCCGGAGGCCTGTGCCGACACCGACCTCGTCAACCCGTACGGCGAGGACGGCCCGTACGCCAATCTCCGTCTCTCCCTCCTGTTCGGCACAAAGGCAGAGACGATCACCGCGGACGAACTGTCTGCACAGATCATGGAAAACGAAGATCACCAGCTTGTGCTCGATCCCGCGTTCCTCGACAATTTCGTCGCGCAGCTCGCCGAGAAGTACGACACACAGGGACAGCCGAAGAGCTTCCGCACCAGCTATGGCAACGAGATCACCCTCTATGAGGGAGATTTCGGCTGGAAGCTCGACACGAACGGAACGAGAGCGCTCCTTCAGGAATCGCTTGAGACGAACCAGATAAAATGTCTTGAGCCCGTGTGGGCCCACAAGGGACGTTCCCTCGACGGGGACGACGTGATCGGCGACAGCTACATAGAAGTGGATCTTGAGAACCAGAAAGCTTTCCTTTACAAGAATGGCAAAAAACTCCTCGAGACCGACTGTGTTTCCGGCACGCTCGGAAACCCCGACCGCGAGACCCCGGGCGGCGTCTACAGCATCTACTATAAGAATTCTCCGGATGTGCTCGACGGTCCTGGTTACAGCGAGTTCGTCAACTACTGGATGCCGTTCCACGGCGGCTACGGCCTGCACGACGCGACCTGGCGCAGCAAATTCGGCGGCGATATCTACAAGACAAACGGCTCCCACGGCTGCGTCAACCTGCCGCTGAAAGCCGCAGAGCGGATCTACAAGGCCGTCGACATCGGATATCCGGTGGTGCTGTACAAATGACTACTGACAACAGATAAAATAATTGCAGCTGAATTGCAAATAAACAATAATTTTTCTTCCATTTAGAAAAAAACTACTTTTTCCTTACTAAAAGGCTATTGCCGCATCTGCCCGCAATAGCCTTTTTAGTCCTTAGAGCCTACCACCACAAAATATAGATCAGCGTGAGGCACAGTCCGCTGCCAAACATCAGCAGGGCGAACGACAGGCTGCGCCCGATGATCGTGTTGTTCTCCTTCAGAGCCGTGTTCCGTACCGCGAGAATGTGCACGTAATCCTTGTGCGCCGGTTTGTGGCGCCGCCAGGTATGGTTCGCGATCCCCTGCCAGAAATTCATCACATGTCCCAGCATCGCCGTGACAACGTTGCCCTCCGGCCGCTCATGCGGCAGCGGGCTGTCGCGATAGATCGTCTTTCGCAGCGCCACGACCGTCAGGTCGACAAAGCTGTCCATCACTCTGCAGAGCACTCCGCTGATCGGAAGCACAAAGTGCAGCAGCGTCTCGAGAAGCCTGTCGAGGAAGCTGCAGACCACACCGAACACTGAAGGAAGAAAGTCCAGAAGCAGCGGGCGGTAGATTAGATTCTCAAGGTCGAGCCATGTCGGCCAAAGATCGACATACGCCGCGCTTTCGTTCGTGCGCTTTCCCTTCGCCACGATTCCGTTTTCCTCCTGCCGCATCAAAACCTTGCGGATTACAAATAGATAGACGACCGCGCCGATCGCGATGGAAATCATAGCTCCGGACAGATTCTTAAAGCTGAAGTAGTCCACCACATGCCCGAACTCCTCCAGCTGCATCAATCCCTGTCCCAGTCCAGCCGCGCGGTCCATGATCCCGTGCGGGAACAGACCCCAGACCAGAAGCACAGCCGCACTTCCCGCCAGCGCAAAGGTGCTCGCGCCGTTCATGTAATCCTTCTGCGCGTCATACTTTCTCTGGCGCTCCGCGCTCTCATTGCGCTCCACAAAGATCGCCACAAACAGCTTCGTCATGTAGGCGACCGTCAGCCCGCCGCTGAACAGGAAAATGTACTCGACCGCCCGCATGATCCAGCCGCCGCCGTACTCCACGATGCTCTCGTGCAACAGCGTCTTGCTGATATAACCGCCGAAGAGCGGGATACCCCCGATCGCCAGCGCGCCGACAAGGAAGATCGCCTTCAGAAGTGGCTTCTTCCTGCCGTAGCCGCGGACCTCGTTCAGATCCAGCGCGTGCGTATTCATGAAGATCACGCCGGCCGCCATGAAGAGGACCAGCTTAATCATCGAGTGGTTCACCATATGCAGCAGCGTCCCGCGCACCGCGAGCGCATTCTCCTCGCCGAGCAGGCACTGCATCCCGACGCCCACCAGAATAAAGCCGATCTGCGACATCGAGGAGCAGGCGAGCGTGCGCTTCAGGTCAATCGAGAAGACCGCGAGCAGCGCACCGCCGAACATCGTGAGCACACCGATCGCAAGGATCAGGCTGCCCCAGGTCTTATCGTGCAAAAACAACCCGCTCGTCGTGACAAGCACGCCGAAGACGCCGGTCTTCGTCAGGATACCTGACAGCAGCGCGGACGCCGGAGCCGGAGCCACCGGATGCGCTTTCGGAAGCCAGATGTGCAGCGGGAACGCGCCCGCCTTCGCGCCGAAGCCGAAAAGCATACAGGCGCCCGCCGCGTACAGGAGTGCGCGACGGCCCTCGACCGTCATCACAATCGAAGCGCCTGACACCAGAGCATTCTTGCCTGACACAGCAGAACCCTCCGCAGCATTCCCCAGATACTCCCGCGCCGCCGGCAGCAGCTTCGCCATCTCCAGCGTTCCAAGCTCATGGTAGACAAGAAACAGCCCCATCAGCATCACGAGACCACCGATCACCGCGACCGCCAGATACGTCAGCGCAGCGCGCAGCGACGGGGCGTTCTCCTCCTGCGCCACCCAGACATAAGAGGTAAAGGACATGATCTCGAAAAAGATAAACGTCGTGTACAGATCCGCCGAGAGGAACACGCCCATCGTCGCGCCGAAGGTCAGCAGCAGGAACATATAAAAACGGTTCCGATTGTGATGGTGCGCGAAATACTGCCGAGACAGGATCGTCGTCATCATCCACATCAGGCAGGCCACCGCGCCGTAGATCAGGCGGAAACCGTCGAGCGTGAATGAGAGTCCGAACCCGCAGATCCCCGGAATCCGGCACGCCGCCACCGCGCCCTCTCCCGCCGCGGACGCATAGCGCGCGAACAGGATCGCCATGACAAGAAACTCGCTGATCACGATGAAATTCGCCACATAATCCCGGCAAGCGTTATTGTCTATACCGAGCTTATTACTAAACAGCTTTCCGAGCTTTGTTCCGGCAGAACCATTCGACTCTTTTCCGGACTCCCGCTTCCCTCCCGGTGCTATCTGCCTTCCACCGGCTTTCTGCAGCAAAGCCTCTCCATAATTCCCCGCAAGCCACGCGAGAAATCCGCCGAGAAACGGATAAAACACAAGAAACGCCAGAATGAAATTGCTCTTCATATCCGTCCCTCCTTCCTACGGCAGCTGTGCCGCGATCGCTTCCAGCCCTTTGATGAGCGGCTGCGAGTGCAGACCGATCGTCACAATCGCGACCACAAAGAGCGCGAACGGCAGCAGCATCTTCCAGCCGGGATCCTTCACGTCCCGGATCGTATCATAGTCAAAGTCCTTGCGCGGGAAAAACGCCCGCACGACAATCGTGAGCATATAAATCGCCGTCAGAAGCGCCGAGATCATCAGCGCCGCCACGCCGACATACGCCAGCGGATCCCCGCTGTCCACGGCCGCGCGCACAAGCTGCCACTTGCTGACAAAGCCGCACAGTCCCGGCACGCCCATCAGCGCCAGTCCGGCCACCGTGAAGGCGGCAAACACCTTCGGCATCTTCCGCCCGAAACCGTCCAATTGATGCACGTACTCGCGCCCCGTCTTGCAGATCACGGCGCCCGCGCACAGGAACGAGCAGATCTTCATGACCGCATGCGCCACCATGTGACTGAGCGCCCCCACCAGCCCGAGCGGCGTCATGATTGCCGCGCCGAACAGAATATACGACAGATTGCTGACCGTCGACCATGCCAGGCGGCGCTTGATGTGCGTCTCCTTGACCGCGCGGCTGCAGCCGTACACGATCGTGAAGATCGCGAGCGCCATCACCACATGCTGCGCCCAGGTCCCGCGCACAAAGTCCGGTCCGAAGCTGAAATACGTGACGCGCATAACCGCGAACGCGCCCGCTTTGACGACCGCCACCGCGTGCAGAAGCGCAGTCACAGGAGTCGGCGCGACGCCGGCCTGCGGCAGCCACGACGAGAACGGCCACATCGCCGCCTTCACGGAAAAGCCCATGAAGCACAGCACGTAGATCAAAAGCAGAATGTTCACCCTGTCTCCGACCGCGGCGAGATCCAGCACGCCGCCCGGCGTGAAATTCGGCGTCGTCCCGTAGATCAAAATAAAGATCACGCCGATAAACGCGAACGCCGCGCCGCCCAGCGAGTAGTACAGATACGTCCGGCTCGCCAGCACCGCCTCGCGCGTCAGCGTGTGCATGATCAGCGGCAGCGTCACAAGCGTCAGCATCTCATAGAAACAGTACATCGTCACGACGTCCTCCGCCAGCGCGATTCCCAGCGTGACGCCGAACGTGATCACGTAGAACATGAAAAAGATCTTCTCGTGCTTCTCATGCTCCATATATTCAAACGCATACAGGACGCACAGCGGCCACAGCACCGACACGATCGCCGCGAACACCGTACCCATCCCGTCAACATGAAAACTCAACGTCAGATCGCTCGTAAAACGAAACAGAATGAAGCTCCCCTGCGGCTGCTGAAACAGCGTGATGATCGTCAACACGGAATTTAAGAGCACCAACCCCTCCGTGTAGATCATCATCTGCGTCCGGTTTTTGAACGGCAGCAGAGGGATCAGCGCCCCGCCGAGGATCGGGAGTAAAATTACGACTGCCAGAATTGCCTCGCTCATCTTCTCCCTCCTCTACATCACCGACGCGGCGATCCTGCTCACAAAATTGATCAGCGGATTCGGGAACAGGCCGAGCAGCACCGCAAGCGCCGCAAGGATCGCGAGCGGGATCAGCATCTCAGGCGAGGGTTCAAGGCTAGCCGCCTGCCCCCTGTCGACCACGATGTCTACACCGTGCGCATTCTCTGCCTTCACATTCTTTGCATCTGCGGTCTGCCCTTGTTCCGCCTCCGCAGCGTCTGCGCTATGCTTTTCTTCCGCCTTCACATGTTTCACGATCCCTCCCGGGAAGAACCCGCTCGTCGTGATCGGCAGCAGATAACCCGCGGTCAGCAGCGCGCTCACGAGCAGCACCGCCGGTCCGATGATCCCGAACGCGCCGACTCCTGCCTCCAGCGCGCCCTGCGCCAGATACCACTTGCTGACAAATCCGCTCGTCGGCGGGATACCGATCAGAGCCAGCGACGCAAAAGTATAGCACCAGAGCGTCTTCGGCATCTGCTTGCCGATTCCCCGGAACTGCTCCACTCTCGTCTCACCGCAGCGGAAGATAAAGATACCCGCCGTCAAAAACAGCGCGCACTTGATCACCATGTGGAACACCACATGCAACAGCGCTCCGGTCATGCCGACCGGGGAGAGCACGGAGAGCCCGAACAGAATATACGACACCTGGCTGACCGTCGAGTACGCCAGCCTCTTCTTGAACACCGGCTCGCGAAACGCCATCATCGAGCCCATGAAAACCGTCAAAAGCGTGAGCGTCATCCACGCGGTCTGCACCCAGGTCCCGCGCAGGAAATCCGGCCCGACCACAAAGAACACCACGCGGATGATCGCCAGAACGCCCGCCTTCGCGATGACGCCGGAGAGCACCGCGGACGCCGGGGACGGAGCCACCGGATGCGCCGCCGGGAGCCACGCGTGCAGCGGAAGCATACCAGCCTTCGCGCCGAAGCCAATCAGCATGCCGAACACCGCGATCAGCAGAATCGTGACGTTCCCCTGCGCCAATTCAAGATTCAGCGTGCCGCCCGCCGTGAACGTCAGCGTATCGCAGTATTTGTACAGGAAAAAGATACCGAACAGCCCGAGGTACGCGCCGCACATCGAGTAAAACAGATATTTGAGCGCCGCCATGATCGCCTCGCGCGAGCCGTTGTGCAGCACCAGAGGCATCGAAGTAAGCGTCATGATCTCGTAGAACAGGTACATCGTCACGAGGTTGCCCGAAAACGAAAGCGCCATCAGCACGCCGTACACGATCAGATAGAAACCGTAGAAACGCTGCTCCTTCCCCTCGTGTTTCATATAGACAAAAGAGTAGACCGCCACGAGCAGCCACACGACGCTGATAATCGACGCGAACAGACGGCTGATGTCGTCCACATGAAAATACACGGGAATCCCCTTCAGCAGCTCAAACAGCGTCACGCTGTGCTCTCCGCTTAAGACCGCCGCCAGCGCGAGCGCGGCAGAGACCGCCAGCACCGCGACCACATATCTGTGCAGGCTGCGCAGTTCTTCCTCCCCCGGCTCCCTGTCGGGCTGTCCTCCTCCGTTTTTTCTCTTCTCAAACGCCAGCGACAGCAGCAGGATCACTCCCGCGAGCACCGGCAGAATTACCGGAAGCAAAATCCATGCGTCCATGTTATTCTCCTCCAAACACAAAATTTATATCTTTAAGCCGTGCTAACCTCGCCTCCGCATTCGCTCCGGCTCGGTCGCGGGCATTCGCCCTATCATCCGACGCCAAATACAGCCGCTCGTGAGCAAGCTCCCGCGTCTGTATTTGCCGCCGTATGGCATGGCTCATTGCTTACGCGAACATGTTCAGTCCCTCGCTCAGCAGCCGCACGATCGGCTCCGAGCACAGCCCGAGCGCCATGTTCAATACGATGAAGCAAACGAGCGCCGCCGACTTCGCCTTCTGCTCCGCGACCGTCACATTCTTAAAGCCGCGGCGACTCACCTCTTCCCGATCGGCCGGGGTGTAGATGCGGATCACCGTTTTCATAAAGTAGACCGCGTTCAGGATCGTGCTCACCGCCAGGGCGATCAGCGCCGGAAGCATCTTATAGTACGCGCTGTCGACCGCGGCCTGCGCGAACAGCAGCTTCGAGATGAAGCCCGAGAACATCGGAAAGCCCACCATCGAGAGCGAACCCACCGTGAACGCCACACCGGCCAGCTTGTTGCGGTATCCGGCTCCGGTCAGATCGAAGAAGCTCGTGCTGTCGCCCGACGCGTCCGTGATCCCGGAAGCCGAGACGAACAGCAGCGACTTTGTCGCGGCGTGCGAGAGAATGTGATACAGACTCGCGATCACGCCGGCCGTCGTCCCGATGCCGAAGCCCATGTAGATATAACCGATCTGCGCCACCGAGGAGTAGGCGATCATCCGGCGGATGTTGCCCTCCTTGATCGCGCTGACCGAACCCATGATCATCCCGACCACGCCGAACGCGAACAGGATGTTGACGATCTTGCTGTCGCGCACGATGTCAAAACCGATCACGCGGTAGAAGATCTTTACCAGCAGGAAAATGTAGCCCTTCGATACCAGCGACGAGAGGATCGCTGCGGACGAGAGTGTCGAGTAGCCGTAAGCGTCCGGAAGCCACGCGTGGAACGGATACAGCGCGCTCTTGATCGCGATACCGACCGACATCAGGCTGACCGTGACGAGCAGCGGGATGTGGTAATCTCCCGTGCCGTGCAGGATCTGCACCTGCTCCTTGATGTTGCTCATCAGCAGGTGTCCCGTCATGTCGTAGAGGAAACAGATGCCGAGCAGCAGCAGACCGGAGCCCAAGAGGCTCATGATCATGTAGCGCGTCGCCGCCTCGATCGTGCGCCCGTTCTGACGGATCATGATCAGCCCGCAGGCCGAGATCGTGTTGATCTCCACGAACACGTAAGCCGTGAACAGGTCGTTCGTGTAGATCAGCGCCAGCAGCGACGAGAGCAGCAGATTTACCATCACGTAGTAGAGATTTTCCTTACTCTCCTCGATCTCAAGCGAGCGCTCCAGCGAACCGCCCACCATGCACAGGAACATGACGACGCAGAAAAACAGCGCCATCAGCGCCTCCAGCACGCCGGCGCGGATCTCGTTGCCCCAGGGCGCAGGAAAATGTCCCATCAGATAGACATACGCTTCCCCGGTGCGGATCGTGAAGTGCAGCACCGCCGCAGACATCGCCCCGATCGCCGTGATCACGGCCAGATTGATGCGTCTGGCCGCCTTCCCGCCGATTACGGAGCACAGCGGCCCGGAAAACAGCGAGAGCAGGATCGAGAAGAAGGGGAAATTCTGCACAAATTCCATCACAGGCCCTCCTTTTTCAGCCGTGTCGTGATCTCATCGAGATCCAGCGTGTGGTACCTGCGGTACAGCCGGATCGTCAGCGCCAGCATCAGCGCGGACACGGACACGGACACCACGATGCCCGTCAGCACAAGTCCGCTCGGAATCGGGTTGATGTACGCCTTCACACTCTGCACGCCGTCCACCACGATCGGAGCCTTGCGCCCCGCAATGTAGCCCTTCAGCGCCAGAAACAGATAGACCGCCGTATCCATGATATTCAGTCCGATGATCTTCCGGATCAGGTTCTTCTGCAGCAGCAGGTTGGAAAACCCGATCCCAAAGAGGATCATCGCGATCGCCTCTTCATAGTTGTTCGCCAGATTTGCAAGATTCATAGTTTAATAGCCCCCTTTGCGGAACATGACAAAGAACGTATACATCGTCCCGGCGACCACGATCCCGACGCAGATGTTCAGGATCAGGATCAGGCCGCTGCTTAAGATCGCGCCCGGCGTCCCCAGCGGGATCACGCTCTCGATGTGGTTCGCACCCGTATAGAAAGAATAGCACTTTGACAGCGAATAGCACGCCAGCGCACAGAAGCTGAGCCTCTTGTATGTCTTCGCGGTGAAGAAGCGCTCCGTCTTCTCAAAACCGAAGGCGTTCAGGTAGAGGATCAGTCCGGCTCCGATGATCGCGCCGCCGGAAAAGCCTCCGCCCGGCCCCAGATGACCGCAGAGGATCACGTAGATGCCGAAGATCACGATCGTCGGCACGAGAACCTTCGCCACGGTCTGGAGGATCGCGTCGTTCTCCGGCTCATAAATGCTGTCGTTCTGCTCTTCTTCCAGCTCTTTCTTTTTATTTTTGTCGATGCGCAGCAGGATCAGCACCGTGCACGTCGCGATGAACAGCACGTGCGACTCGCCGAGCGTATCGAACGCGCGGTAGTCGAGGATCATACCGGTGACGATATTCACCGACCCGGTCTCCTGCAATCCGTTCTCGATGTAGCGCTCGGACACCTCGTTGTTCACGGGACGCTCGGCCTCGCCGATCGCCGGGAGCTGCGAGATCGCCATCAGCAACATCGCCACGAGCAGCACACAGAACAGCGCGGCCGACACGCGGTATATCTTCTCGAAAACACGGACCTGCCTGTTGTTGTTGATATCATATACTTTCTTCAGCACGCGCTTCTTCTCCTCGGCGCGCTTCGCCTTCGTCTCCTCGTCCTCCTCGAACGGCTTCTGCGGCCGCATCTCGACGTTGTCGAGAAAGAGGTCCTTATCCCCGTCCAGCCATCGCTTTAGCCGCCCGGAAGCAGTCTTCCCATATTCATTCTCAGAAAGCTTTCTGCTCATGCGTCTCCTCCTTCCCGTCCGATCCCGCGTCGGACGTTCCGTCCGGCTCTTCATCCGCCTTCTCGTCCGATTTCACGATCGCGTGAATCTTCTTCAGAGTGACAAAGAACAGCAGGCTCGTGACGCCGGCTCCGACCGCGGCCTCCGTGATCGCAAGGTCCGGAGACTCCAGCAGCAGCCAGATGATCGACATCACCAGACTGTACGACATATAGATAAGAATCGAATTGAGCAGGTTTTTGGACAGGCTCACCGAGACGGCGCAGACAACCAGAAACCCGAGCAATATATTTGTAAATACCGACATCTCACGCCTCCTTGTGCAGCTTCTCCTCCAGCTCGCGGATCGTATATTTGTGATAATGCTTCTCCGGCTCCTCGTCGGTCGTCACCTCGAGCCTCGCGATCAGGTGGGAGGACGCCGGGGAGGAAAACCACAGAAACACGATCACGAAGAACAGCTTCAGCGAGGTAAATGTAAAACCGCTCATCAGGATCAGTCCGACCAGCGAAAACCCGATGCCCAGCGTGTCGCCCATCGCGGCCGCGTGCATACGGTTCAGCACATATTTGAAACGGAACACCCCGATCATCTCGATCAGGAAAATGAAAAGGCCGAAGAGAAGCAGAAACGCTCCGGCCAGAAAACGGATCCACTCAATCGCCGCCATGCCGCTTTCCCTCCTTCTCCTTTTTCTCACGGTATACGCCCATGTATACCCTCGTCAGCACGATCACCGCCAGAAAACTCAGCATCGCGTAGATCAGGCAGATATCCGCCAGATATCCCTCCTCGAGCATCAGCGCGAGGATCGCGATGATGACCATGACCATCGTGCCCATCATATTCACCGAAACGATACGGTCCGCCACGCGCGGCCCGATGATCGCGCGCACCAGACAGAGCACGACCATGACTGCCAGAAAGATCAAAGCAACGGTAAACAGTATGTGGTAAGCCTGCTCAAGCCCCGGTATTCCTTTTCCCATCGTTTTCCACCTCATTTTTTGTTCTGCGTCCGGCGTCCTTCTCATCCGAAACATGATCATCGCCGAAGCTGTCTGCCGGATGTGCCGGCGCTCACACAAACACATCTGCGCCCTTCGTCTCTCGTCAGGCGCAGATGCGGTATCTCTTTATTCTTTTTCCAGATCGGACAGCATCTCCACAAACACAGAGCTGTCCATGCCCTCTCCCAGACTCTCGTCCAGACAGTGCACGACGTACTCCTGCCCCTCCAGCGATACGGTGATCGTCCCCGGCGTCAGCGTGATCGCGTTCGCCAGAAACGCCCTGCCCGTCGCGGTCTTCATATCGGAGTGAAAACTCACGAGCGCCGGCTCAAGCTCCTCGCGCTCAGACAGGATCATGTGCATGACCGCGAAGTTCGCCGCCACGATCTCCTTCACCAGCACGACCGCATAGCGCGCGAAACCGGCGCATCGCTTCACAAACGCCTTTTCCTTCTGAACGCTGTAGTCCATAAAGCGGCAGATGAAAGCAAACATGACCGCCGCGATCACCAGGCCGAACACACAGATCTCCGGCGTGATATTTCCGTTAAAGATCACCCACAGCGCAAAAAACAAAAGATACATACTCAAAAGCCCTCTTTTCTTCGCAGTCCGGCTGAAAGTTCCACTTATTTTAACGCAAAACCGCGGTTTCGTCCAGACCTATCTTCAAAATAGTCGCTCGGCCGTCAGACCGCAGACGCGCGCTCGCAGTTTACGTCAAAAGTAACTGCCGCCCTGAAAAACGATCCCGAAATATACCAGTCCGCAGAACAGATGCGCGGCCAGAAGCGCGACCGCCGCAGCTATATAGATCGTCTTCCATCGATACGATCTGTTCTCCCGGATGAAAGCGGCAAAGGACTTACACGCCGACTCCCGGTATCTGCCATACAGCTCTCTCACATTCCTGTAAAACCAGCAGAGGCAGACGACAAAGACGAGGAACAGGCAGAAGCTGTAACCCCATGTCAGATTTCCGTCCTCCTTGCGCGGCCCCGTCTCATTGAGAAACAGGAATTCCAGAAAACCGAACAGCCAGATCAGCCAGCTCACCCGGAAGCGGCGGTCCGTCTTCAGATCGCGGAAGTTTGCCGCGAGCACGAGCAGCGGAAACGCAGCCGACTGCAGGATCGACGCGACCGGATGCGGCGCACGCAGCCGCAGGACGTAGGCGAGAGACAGACCGATCGAGGAATCCGCGTCCGTCCCCGTGAACAGCTTCGTGCTCTGGTAGATCAGCACGACCAGCGAGATGAGCACGGGAATCCCGAACAGCACCTGCCTTCCGAACGTCTTCCCCTTCGACGCGATGCAGTCCGTCAGCAGCATCACCGCCATCGCCGGGGCAAACGCGACGATAAAATTCGGCTTCACCAGATTGGCGAACGCCAGCAGTATCGTGAACCAGACGAAATCCTTCGCCGAAAACTTCTCCCGGTAAGTCTCCTGATAATAGAAATAAAAGTACAGCACGCACATCCCGGCAAATTTCATCCCGGTGTAGGTAGAATTGTGCCAGATCGTGGCGGACTGAAGCCCCAGATAGCGGCGCGGGTTCAACGCCTGAATGTAGATCGGCATCACGAACATGCTGACCGTCACGAGCAGCATCAGCGCCACGGAATCGCCCTCCGGCACCAGCCTGCGCATCACCCGGTACGTTATCCACACCGTCGCGAGCACCACCAGCGCGAGGAAGACCCCGACCGCCTTCTGGTTGAAGCCCAGCGTGTCCATCAGAAAGCCGAACGCCGACTCCACCAGACTGTATCCGGTCCCGGCCCGTCCCTCACGGATGTGCGCCATCAGGTCGGACGGGTAATTGCCGAGTTTCCCCGGAAACGCGATCGCCTGACGCATGAACATCTGGTACATCATCGCGCCCAGACCGGCGTAAAATACGGCAAACAGAGCGCCCCACGCGATTTTTTTCTTCTTCGTATCCATATTTTTCCCTTTCTTCTCCCGATATTCAGCCTTATCTTTCTCTTTCCGTATCTTCCGAGTATTTATACTTTATTCAAAAAAGACGCTCTTTTCCCGGCCCGGGCGGCAAACGCCTCTGCCGGGCTGTAAATATTACAGCACCAGCGCGTTGTACAGCGCGCGGACTGCGGTCTCGAAGTCGCTGTTGCTGACGCCGATCGTGCAGTTGATCTCATTGGAACCCATGTCGATCATCTTGATGTTGACCTGCGCCTCCCCGAGCGAGCCGAAGAAACGGGCCGCGATACCGCTCTCGGAGCGCATCCCCCTGCCGACGACCGTCACGAGTGCCATGTCCTCGTCCACGCTGATCTTGTCCGGACGGAGCAGCCGCTGCAGCGAGGCCGTGATCGCCTCCTGCTTCTGCCGGTACTCCTCCAGCGGCAGAATCACGCTGATCGTGTCGATGCCCGAGGGCATATGCTCAAAGGTGATGTGGTTCTCGTCGAACGCCTCGAGCAGCTTGTGGCAGAAGCCGATCTGCGCGTTCATGCGGTTCTTCGCGATGCTGACCGCCGCGAAGCTCTTCCGCCCCGCGATCCCGGTGATCGGGACCTCCTGCTCGGGCTTAAGCTTCCGGCAGATCAGCGTGCCCTTCTCTTCCGGATGGTTCGTGTTGCGGATGTGGATCGGGATACCCTCCCGGCGCGCCGGATAGACCGCGTCCTCGTGCAGCACGGCCGCCCCGCGGTAGGAGAGCTCCCTCAGCTCCGCGAACGTCATCGCCTCGATCTTTTTCGGATCCTCGATGATCGACGGATCCGCCAGCAGAAAGCCGGAGACGTCCGTCCAGTTCTCGTACAGCTCCGCCTGCACGGCGCGGGCCACTAAAGCGCCCGTGACGTCCGAGCCGCCCCGCGTGAAGGTATGGATCTCCCCCGCGTCGTCCGCCCCGTAAAAGCCGGGGATCACGGCGCGCTCGGCGCGCGCGAGCCGCCCTCGCAGGAAGAAATTCGTCCGCTCATCCTCAAAATATCCGTCCTGTCCGAAACGCACGACCTCCGCCGCGTCCACGAACTCATACCCCAGATAATCAGCCAGCAGCAGCCCGCAGAGATACTCTCCTCTGGAAGCCGCGTACGCCTCCCCCGCACCCTTCGAGAACGCGTACTCGATACGCTCAAACTCCTTGTCAAGCGAGACCGAAAGCCCCAGCTCGTCGATGATCCCCTGATAACGCGCCCGGATCTTTTTCTGTGTCGCCTTTCCGCTCTTTCCCTGACTGATCTCCGCATAATATCGGTACAGAAGGTCCGTCACCTTCTCGTCGTCCTCAAAGCGCTTCCCCGGCGCGCTCGGCACGATGTAGCGCCTGCCCGGATCGCTCTTAACGATCTCCTTCACCTTGCGGAACTGCTTCGCGTCCGCGAGCGAGCTTCCCCCAAACTTTGCGGCAATCACATGTCCAGCACTCATTCTGTCTGCTCCTTATCTTTCCGGCAACGCATCAATATCTCCCACCGTTACCCTTTGTTCTCTATTTATGCCTTTATCCTTTTACCGGTTCTCACATCATCTCTTACAGGTAACTCCCCAGCATCTCCCCGACGGTCTCCTCGATCTCGTCAATGATCTGCCCGCAGCGCTTCTTTCCAAGGCCGGCGCCCTCGCCCACCGCGAGAAGCTGCTTCCTGCCCGGGCGCGCGCCCTCGCCGTCCACCGTCGTCGTGTGTTCCCCGTAATAGGTGGTACTGTACGTCAGATCGTAGGCCGGGCTCAAACGCCACTCCCTTTTCACATCGTCGTACAGAAAGGAAAAATTCTTTGAATGGTCGTCTCTGTTGTGCGCAAACACGTTGAAGCACATCCGCCGGAACATATTCTCCACATCCGCCGGATAGTCGCGGGTGAGTATCTTCGTCAGCTTCATCAACCCGTGGTAATCCAGACTCGGCTGCTCAAAATCCAGCTCCAGAAGCGCCGCTGCCGTCAGCATATGGATCCGGTTGTCACCGCCGGACTCCTGTTGTTTGACATTCGAAACCTTCTCCCTCCCCTTTGGCAGATGCAATTCTGATTGACCTGTACGGTCGAACCGCTTCACCCCGAAATAACCCCCGCAGCGCGCCGAAGGGAAAAGACGGGTCTGCGGTATATCGATCCCGCACGCCCTTGCGCAGAGCGAGTAATCGTACTCCATCCGCCCGACATCCGGACCGTCGACATGCGCCGGAAACTTGATGATCCAGTTCTCGCCGTCGACCTCCGTCAAAATCTTCGGCCGCGCGCCGCCGCTCGTACCACCCAGACGGTAGAGCTCGTCCAAATATGCTCGATCCGTTCCGCAATCATTTTCCCCGAACCTGCCGCTGCGAGTATCCGGCTCAGAGGACGATCGCGAACTCCCGTATCCCATCTTCAATACCTGAGCGCACTGCCGCGCGATCTCATCCAGGTCGAATCCGGTCCGCCCGGCCTCCATGCCGAACTCCGGCTCGTACGTGAGCGCCCCCATCCCGGAGCTGCCGACGATCGCCAGACGGTCGAGTACATTCAGCGTGTCCGGCAAGATTCCTTTTTTCCTCAATATCCTGTCCAGAAGCAGATTTCCCCACGCATCCGGCAGGCTGTCCGCAAATACCCCAAACAGTCCCTGAAAATAGCTCTTCGGCGGAAAAAACACCTGCTTCTGAAGCGGCAATGAAAACGGACTGATCGAAAATCCGTTCTCGATCCAGCTGTCCTCATACGCAAAAGCGATCCTCCGGTCCGCCGTCGTCGCCAGCGTCCCCACCAAGTCTCCCTTGTACCGTACCTGCAGCACCTTACCGGTTCTCACGGATAACCTCCTGAATGTCCAAATATTCCACCTGCGTAAACAATTCACGCAGCTCTCCCGCGCAGCCCAGCGCGAGCGCGATCTTCGTCAGCGACAGCAGCGAGATCTTGCCCGTGGTCTCAAAACGTTTGACCGAACCGAAGCTGACCCCGCTCATCTCACTCAGCTTCTCCTGCGAGATTGCGCGCCTCTTCCGTATCCTGCGGACGCGCTGCGCAAGCTTCTGATCCAGCTCCTCCGCCGTCTCCCAGACGTATTCATCCTCAAAATAGTTCACCGCGCCCTCCTGTTCACATTCAAAAACAGATAGTATATTATATAGAATCCTTCTTTATTGGTAATAATAGATAAAAAATTATCTGTTGTCATTATACTCTATCCGTCTCAAAATGTCCATAAAAAGATACCGGAAAACACTGTTTTCTATCATAGCACTACTTTCGCGAAATAGCTATCTTTTTCGCAAAAAACGTGCAGACAAAAACACCTTCGGGCAAAAGCCTCTGGGGACTCTTCCCGAAGGTGTCTTGTTCTTTTACAGTTGTCTCATCTGTCTTACGAAGATTTCTTCCGCGACATCACGATACTCTGGATCACGAGGAACAGGCAAAGCATGCCCGCGGTCGTGATACCGATCCACCACGCCTCATCGAAGCCCGCCGAGGAGACGATGTTCTGAATCGTGCTTAAGGACAGCACGCCGAAGAGCGTACCGATGATGTTGCCGACGCCGCCCGTCAGCAGCGTACCGCCGATGATGGACGATGCGATCGCATCCATTTCGAAGCCGCTTCCGTTTGCCACAGAACCGGAACCGCGGATCATAAACAGCACATAACCGCCGATACCCGCGAGCAGCCCGCACAGCAGATGTGCGAGGAACTTGGTCCGCTTCACGTTGATGCCGAGCATCAGCGCGCTCTGCTTGTTGCCGCCGACCGCGTAAAACGCGCGTCCGAGCTTCGTCCACTTGAGCAGGATAAACATCAGCACCACCACGAGAAGCGCGACCACCACGCCAATCTCTACGTAGGCGTCCACATAGATTCCCTTGCGGTTCACGCTGCCGAGTCCCGGCACGATGATCCTCGTCGCCTTTAGCTTATTGAACGCCTCATTCGCCACGTTGAACGGAGCCGTGCGCACGATCGTCGTCATGCCTCGCGCAAAGAACATACCCGCGAGCGAGACGATGAACGGCTGAATATCCAGGTACGCGACCAGGAAGCCGATGACTCCACCGAACGCCATACCGATCGCCAGAGCGATCAGGATCGACACGAAGATGTTGCCTCCCATCTCATCCAGATAGACCGCACAGCACATGCTGATCAGCGCCATCTGGCCGCCGAGGGAGATATCGATACCGCCGGTGATCATGACAAGGCTCATGCCGCATGCCAGAATGATCAGCGCCGCGTTCGAGTTCAGAATATTCAGAAACGCCTGCGCACGCAGGAAACCGCCCTTGAGAAACAGGATCGCGCCGATGTACATCGCGAAGAAGATCACGATCGTGATCAGGAGCAGAAGGTTGGAATCCGAAAGCTTTTTCTTGTTTTTCATATCAACCAACCTCCTTTGCATGTACTTTTCTGCTCTTCCACATAGAAGAGACCTTTTCTCTCACTGTCGGAGCGCTCGCCACGACGAGAATGATCACGACGACCGCCTTGTAAGCCGGCAGGGCGTCCGAAGACACCTTGAAGCGGTAGAGCGTCTGCGTCAGGAACTGGATCACGTAAGCCCCGAGGATCGACGCCACCATGCTGAACTTACCGCCGCTCAGCGCGTTGCCGCCGAGAGCGACCGCGAGGATCGCGTCCATCTCAATGTCCTTCGCGATAACCGAGTAGTTGATCGTCGAGAGACGGCTCACCTTGATGAAGCCCGCCACTGCCACGCACAGCCCGAGGATCACAAAGCTTAAGAACTTGATAAACGTCGGATTCAGGCCGTTTAAGCGGGCGGATTTCTCGTTGATACCGACCGACTGCGTGTAGAGTCCGAGCGTCGTGAACTTCAGCACCAGTGCCATCACGATCATACATGCGGCAGCGATGAAGATCGGCGTCGGGATCGGAATCCCGGGAATGAACCCTCCGAAATAGCCGAACTCCGGCTCCTTGATGATCGGGAGCTCGTTGTTGTTGATCCATGCCGCGATCGAACGTCCCGCCGTGTATAAGATCAGCGTCGCGACCATCGGCTGGATCTTGAAATATGCAACCAGTATGCCGTTGAACGCACCGAAGAGCATCGCCACGACGCAGCCCGCCAGAAATGCCACGATGATCGGCGCCTGCATGGTCTCCGGATGGGAACCGGCGTTGCCGCAAAGCACGCGGAGGATCACGGAACCGGCGATTGCCATCGCCGCGCCCACGCTGATATCCTGTCCGCCGGAAGCCGCCGTCACCAGCGTCATGCCGAGCGCAAGGATCGCAAGCTCCGAACCAAAGTCAAGAATCGTGATCGGATATCCGGAAAGGATCATGTTGCCCGCATTGTTTGCGCCAAGCGTAATCTTGAAGAATGAGGGTCCTGCGATCAGATTGACAATGACAAGGAGCAAGAGCGCCGCGAGCGGGATGAAGATCTGATTCCGCATCAGTTTCGTGAACAGCCCTGCCGCGCCTGCTTTCTTTTTCGTGTCACTCATGTTCCTCACCTCCCGCTATCGTACTCATGATCTTGTTCTGCGTCAGATCGTCTCCGGAAAGCTCGCCCACGACCTTGCGGTCTCTCATGACGACGAGTCTGGAGCAGGTGCGCAGCATCTCATCCGTCTCCGAGGAGATGAACGTCACGCTCATGCCCTCCGAGGCCAGCTTGAGCACCAGCTTTTGAATCTCGATCTTCGTGCCGATGTCGATGCCTCGCGTCGGCTCGTCGAGGATCAGATACTCCGGATGCATCAGCAGCCAGCGGGCGAGGATCACCTTCTGCTGGTTGCCGCCGGAGAGCGACTTGATCGGCGTATCCGCCGAGGCCGTCTTGATCTCGAGCAGCTTGATGTATTCATCCGCGAACTCGTACATCTTCGCCTTTGAGAACGGCTTGAAGAAGCCCTGCAGCACCTGCAGCGCGAGAACGATATTGTCGCGCACCGACAGATCTCCGATGATGCCGTCCACCTTGCGATCCTCCGGCAGGTAGGCGATCCCGTTCTTCATCGCGTCGATCGGTTTCGAAATCTTGACCTGCTTGCCGTTCTTCTTCACCGTTCCGCCGATCACCCTGTCCGCACCAAAGATCGCGCGCACGCACTCGCTTCGGCCGGAGCCGAGCAGTCCCGTGAAGCCGTTCACTTCACCCTTCTTTATGTAGAAATCAAACGGTTTGATACCGGCGTTGCTCTGCAGCCCCTGCGCCTCGAAGACCGGAGCGGAGCCGTCCTTCTCCACGTAGGTATCGCTGTCGGAGCGGATGTCGGCCATGTCGTCGAGCTCCTTGCCGAGCATCTTGGCGACGAGCTGTACGCGCGGGAGATTCTCGATCTCATACTGTCCTACCAACTTGCCGTCGCGCAATACCGTGATCTTGTCGCAGACCTCGTAGACCTGATCGAGAAAGTGCGTGACGAAGATGATACCCACGCCCTTTGCCTTCAGATCGCGCATCAGGCCGAAGAGCTTCTCCACCTCCTGCTCGTCGAGCGAGGAAGTCGGCTCGTCGAGGATCAGCACCTTACAGTCCATGTCCACCGCGCGCGCGATGGCGACCATCTGCTGGATCGCGATCGAACAGCTCGAGAGCTGCTGCGTCGATTTCGCCGGAATGTCGAGCGACTGCAGGATCTTGTCCGCGTTCGCGTTCATCTTCCTCCAGTTCTGCATGAAGCCCTTGCCTCTGCCGATGTACATATTCTCGGCGACCGTGAGGTTCGGGCAGAGCGTGATCTCCTGGTACACCGTGCTGATGCCCAGCTTCTGCGCGTCCTGCGGAGAACGGATCACCGCCTCCTTATCCATACCTTTGAGGAAGATGTGTCCCTCATCCTTCTCGTAGACACCGGTGAGCACCTTGATCAGCGTCGACTTTCCGGCGCCATTTTCTCCCATGAGCGCGTGGATCTCGCCTTCGCAGAGCGTAAAATCTACGTTCTGCAGCGCGCGCACACCGGGAAAGCTCTTGAAGATGCCGCGCATCTCCAATACGGATTTTTCATTCACCAGCGTATCCCTCCTTGTCTTTTCATTTATGAAAGAAAGCGCGTCTCACACGAGAACCGGCCTTTCTTCGTAAAACAGGCGCAGGGCAGACGTACTTATTCGTCCGCGCTGCGCCCTTTTTTCTAAATCTCAGGTTTCATGATGTCTGCGAACCGCGCCGCATTCATGTTCCCCGTTATTACTCTGCAGCCGTCGTCTCAACCTCGGTCTCAGCCTCTGCAGTGTCGCCGCCGCCGATGCCGTAGGTCTCAACGTCCTCCTCGGTAATCGTCTCAGCGTCGAAGCCCTTCTCATCCATGATGATGGTCTTCTCCTCGAGCTCCTCACCAGCCTCAAGCTTGTTGATGATGTCAAGAAGATACTCAGACTGGAACGGGTTGCACTGTCCGTCGTAGTTCCAGTTGCCGGCCAGCAGCTCCTCAAGAGCCCACTTGTTGCAGTCAAAGCCCATAACGATGACGTCCTTGCCTACGCCGTGGGAGATGCCCTTTGCGTCGAGAGCCGCCACAGCGCCCTTCGCCATGTCGTCGTTCTCAGCGTAGATTACGTTGAACTCTTCGCCGGAATCGATGACGGACTGAACGATCTGCTGTGCCTTCTCAGCGTTCCACTCAGCGGTCTGCTGCGTAACAATATTCCAGGTATCCTCAGCCGCTACCTTCTCATCGAGAGCGCCGGTACGTCCAACCTGAGCCGCAGAACCCATAACGCCCTGAATGTGGATGATGTTGTACTCGTCAAGACCCTGGCCTGCCAGCCAGTCAACAGCGGTCTGGCCTTCCTGCGCCATATCGGAAACTACGGAAGCCACATACAGGCTCTCGTCTGCGTCGATCGTGCGGTCGAACAGGATTACATCAATACCCTCGGTCTGAGCGTCCTGAAGAACCGAATCCCAACCGGTGGTCTCAGCCGCGGAGAGAAGCAGGTAGTCAACGCCGTCCTGAATGAACTTCTTCGCTGCGTCGATCTGCTCACCGTTGTCCAGACTGTAGAACGTCTGAGCCTCGAAACCGTTCTCCTCAGAGAAGGCCTGCTCAAGATCCTTTACGTTCGCGGTACGATAACCGGACTCGTTCGGGTCGTTGTTGATGATGCCTACCTTGATGAGCTCGTCAGCGTTCACCGTCATACCGAAAGCCGCAGCCGTGATCACACCGAGAGCCAGTCCCATGATTCTCTTTTTCATTTCATTTCCTCCTTTAATAATATGTACGTGACAGATTTTATGAAATCCATCCGATTTCATGTTATGTATTATACTACAATATTGCATAAATTCAAAGAGGAATCTTTTGATTTTTTGTAATTTTTTTTGCCCGCGGCGGGAAAGCCGGGATAAGCGGTTAAATATTTTATGAAAAGTGTTTAATTTTTTACGGCAGGTATCGTCACGATCACACTCGTCCCCTCGCCGTACGTGCTTTCGACCGTCAGGCCGTATTCCGCCCCGTAATTGAGCTGAAGCCGCTGCTGCACATTGAAGAGGCCGAAGCCGGACGGGTCGGAGGGATCCTGCGAGCTTCCCGTCTGTCCGGGCAATGCCTGCGGGTCGCCCGCCTGCCCTACTGAAATCTTCGGATCGCCGGCCTTTCCGCGGATGATCCCGCGCACCCGGGCGAGCTTCTCCTCGTCCATGCCCATGCCGTCGTCCTGCACCGTGAAGACAAGGCGCTCCCCCTGCCGCTCTCCAAAGACCCGGATATGTCCCAGACCACGCTTGTTCTTGATGCCGTGGTACAGCGCGTTCTCCACAAGCGGCTGCAGCGTCAGCTTGAGGATCTGGTAGCCGTGCAGCTCCTTCGGGATGCGTATCTCGTACTCCAGGATATCCTGATAGCGGAACTGCTGAATTTCGAGGTAGCTGCGGATGTGCGCCGCCTCCTCCCCGACCGTGATGTAGTCTCTTCCCTTGCTCAGCGTCGTCCGAAAGAAGTCCGAGAGCGAGGACACCATGTCCACGACCTGCTCCTTCTCCCCCGACTCGGCCAGCCAGATGATCGTATCGAGCGTGTTGTACAGAAAATGCGGGTTGATCTGCGCCTGCAGAAGCTTGAGCTCCGTCGCCCGCAGATTCTTCTGCTCCACGCGGATGCCCTCGACGAGATCGCCGATCTGCTCCACCATGCGGTTGAAGCTGGAGTTTAAGACCTCCATCTCTTCGATCCTGTCCTCGTGGGCGCGCACCTCGAAATCGCCCCCGGCCGCCTGCTTCGTCATTTGGCTGAGGTTTTCGATCGGCTTCGTTACGCTCGCCATCACCCTGCGGCTGACAAGCAGGGCGCCGACCACGACCAGGACGGACACCACGGCGACGATGCGGATCATCGAGTCCACGTCCGAGCGGATGCCCTCGCGGAGATTCTCCAGATTCGTGGACTCATAGTAGATGTACTGCTGTATCTGCTCCTGGATCAGCTCCGTCAGAATGCGGACGTTGGAATCCAGGCGCTCCATGTTTTTGTCGTAGGTGCCGCTTATAAGCGCGTCGCTCACGATCTCGTCGACGCGGGTCTCCAGCGTGTCCAGGCACTTCAGGATGCGGTTCAGGCTGTTGCGCGCGTAGTCGGAATCCGCGATCTCCAGAAGCTCCTCAAAGACGCCCCTCGCCTCGTCGATCATGGCGCTCGGCTGCTCCGTCCCCACCAGCTCCTCGGCGCGCTCGGAGTTCGCCACGATGATGTACATGACGTAGTCCAGGTCTTCCTTGAAGTTGATGTTGTAGGCGTTCGCCTTCGTAATGTTCTCCACGATCGTGTCGTAGCGGCCCGAAAAGCTGTTCATCAGCACCAGAAGGTACACGATGATGACCGTGAGCGGAACCATGCAGACCAGCAGGAGGCCGTTCAATCTGTTCTTGATAGAAGATTTTTTTCTTTCTTTCATCGCTTAGTACGCTCTGCTTTTTCGCAGCTCCTCCAGGTCCATGTCGGTGTCGAAATACGTCTCTTCCATATATTGGATCTTGTCCACGGTCCCGCCGCTCTCCAGCGTACCGATGATCTCCTGCAGCTTCGGCCCGTGCAGCGGATTGCACTCGAAGCTCGCGTTGATCTCGCCCGCCATCATCGCGTCAAACGCAGCGCTGACCGCGTCGAACGAGAGGATCGTGATATCGCCGTCCGGCCCGCAGCTTCCGCCCGCCTCCTGAATCGCGTCCACCGCGCCGAAGGCCATGTTGTCGTTCTCGGAGACGACCACGTCGATGTCGTCGTATTTTTGCAGGAGAGACTCCATCACTTCCTGCCCCTTGGCCTGCGTGAAGTCCGCGTCCCGCATCTCCAGCATCTTCCAGTTGTCGTGCTCTGCCAAAACCTCGCCGAAGCCCTTCGTCCGCCCGAGCTGGGCGCTGGAATCCAGCGTGCCCTGCAGGGTGACGATGTTGATCTCCTCGTCCTCGCGCCCCTGATCCTCCAGGTACTGCTCCAGCCATTCGCCCGCACGCCTGCCCTCGCTCTCAAAATCCGCGCCGATCCAGCAGGTGTACAGGTCTTCCGGCACCTGCGCCTTGCGGTCCACGAGGATCACAGGGATCCCGGCGTCCTTCGCCTCCTGCAGAACCGTGTCCCAGCCGTTCTCCACGATCGGCGACAGAACGATGTAATCGACCTCCTGCAGAATGAAATTTCGGATCGCCTTGAACTGGTTCTCCTGCTTTTGCTGCGCGTCCTCATAGATCAGATAAAAGCCGTTCTCCGGCGTCAGGGCGGACTGGATCGACTCCGTGTTCGCCGCGCGCCAGTCTGACTCCGCGCCGACCTGGGAGAAACCGACCGCGATCAGATTCTCGTTCATCTCCGTCTCAAACTGCTGCTGCGCGGACGCTTCCGGCTCCTCCGTCTTTTTCGCCCCGCAGCCCGCGAGGAGCAGAAGTACTCCGAAGCTGACAGCTAAACCTCTCATTCTTCTTATATGATTCACCTTCAGATACTCCTTTCTCCCTGACTTCTCCTGCCATTCATCTGCTGCGATTTCGCAATTTGTTCCCGAATACCACAATACAGACCCGATTTGCAAACAGCGACGGTCAGTTGCTCTTCGCAGCGTCCGTGCGCCGGTTCTTGTATTCCTTCGGACTGCAGCCGACGACCTTCTTGAAGATATAGCTGAAATAGTGCGAATCCTTATATCCCACCTCGTAGCCGATCTCGGCGGTCCTCATGTTGGAGCACATCAGCAGCTCCTTCGCTTTCTCGAGGCGCACGGAAGTCAGGTACTCCACGAAGGTCTGCCCCGTCTGCGCACTGAAGATCGCGCTGAAATAGCTCGGACTGATGTTCACCTGCGAGGCCACCGTGTTCAGCGACATATCGTCGCGCTGATAATTCTCCCGGATAAACGCCCGCGCGTCCTCGATCACCGCGTTGTAGCGCTTCATGGAATTGCTGTCGCGCAGCTTCAGAGCCTCCGTGAAAAGATCGCCGACCAGACGCTTCATCTCCTGCAGAGACGTGGACCTCGCCACCGTCTCGTTGATATCCCTGCACTCGGGCGGCAGGCTGCCCGCACCGATCTCCAGCTCCTCCAGAAAGTCGACCACGGAAAAGTAGAGATCCATCACTATGTACTGACGGTACAATAGAGACTGGAAATTCTGCTCTCCGATATCCAGAAAATATTCTTCGAGGAAGTTTCCGACCTCCTCGAGCGTACCGTTTTTCAGGAAACGGTCCGCCCGCTCGCGCTCTTCCTTCCGGGAGCGCATGCCGCTGATATCGATCTTCTCCTCGGTCCCCCGGTGAAGCTTAGCGACGTCCTCCGAGCGGATCACCTGGTTCGGCTCGGCGAAAAACCTTCCGGCGAACGCTCTTCCCGCCTCCTGGTAGGAAGTCCGGATATCCCTGAAACGTCCGACCGCCGTCCCGATGCCCCCGAAATACTCGATCTCCGGATATTCCGCGACCAGCGTCTGCAGCTTTTGCACACACCCGGCAAGGCGTTCCCCGACGTTTTCCTCCGTCTCGCCCTTTATGAGAAAGACCCAGCCCTCCGGGCTCCGGTCGATCGTCAGCACCTGCTCCCAGCTCTCCGAAAGCTCCGCGACCCGCTCCGACAGTGTAATGAGACCGCGCGAGGCATCAACATTCTCCTGCGCTGAACCAGTGCCAAACGATGAGGACTGCGGTAATCCGCAAGAGGCGTCGGCCGAGCTTTCCCGGGGCATCAGCTTGAACAGAAGCACCTGATACGCGGGTGCGGTGAAATCCATCCCCAGCTTCTGCCCTTCTTCAAGGAGCTCCGCCGTGGACAGCTCGTTCGCGATCAAGGCGTTCCAGAGCTTCTGCCGTTCCAACAGAAGATTCTCGTTCATCTCCCTCTGATACTGCTCCAGAACACGGTCCTGCTCCCTCTCCTTCTCGATGAGCGCGCCGACCTCCTTCACCGCCTCCAAAAGCTTCGCGGAGCTGATCGGCTTGAGCAGATACTGCGTGACGCCGATATCGATCGCGGACTTCGCGTAGTCGAACTCGTTGTAGCCGCTCAGAATGATGATCTTGATCTGCGGCAGCTCCCTCCTGACGATGCGGCTCAGCTCCAGACCGTCCATGAACGGCATCTTGATGTCCGTGATCAGGATATCCGGTTTTTCCTTCAGAATAAGCGGATAGGCCAGCTCTCCGTCGCTGGCCTCCCCTGCAAAGACAAATCCCTCCCGCTCCCACGGGATATTGTTCTTGATTCCGTTGCGGATGACGACCTCGTCCTCCACCAAAAAAACTTTCAACATATCATGCACCATAAAATCCCTTGTCACTGATTTCTCGCCACTTGAGATACATTTCTTTGTAATTGTCCTTAATAAATTCCCTGATAATACGCGTTTCCCTCTCCGTCAGTTGTCCCTGTTTTTCTACCACTGTATCACCGTTGTCTTTCACAAAAAACTTGGCAGAACCTGCTTCTGTCAATTTTCGATCACTCGCATGTACATGCATTGCCTCAATAATACAGTGAGAGGTATAATACAGATAATATCCACATACTTTAAATTCATAATATTTCGGCATTCATTATACCTCCAAAAACTTCCTGTTGCGGTTGTAATAGTCCATCACAATCGCAATCTCAATGTCGTCCATGCTGGTCTCAATCACGGCTGATTCATTGCTGATCACAGCCGCTCTATCCGATCTATTAAGATTCAGAACACGAATATTCTGGCCATCTTTCGTAAACGCATATCCATTCACAATCATATCTGCCTTGTCCGCCACTTTTACAACATCAATCATTTACAATCCTCACTTTCTTGATCGGGTTCAAAAAAACATCCGGCTCCAGATAAAGATTTTCAAGTATAGGTACTAAATCGATATATTCCTCCACTTCTCCCAATCCCCGATATACTGCCATAACCACAAGATAACCATGATCCCATTCAACGATCCGGGTATACTTCTCCAATTTCGAAGATGTCACAAATCTTATCGTACGGTTATTATAGGAGAATGATGTGAACCGTCCGTCATTACTCAACACTGCTTCTTCCGGCATAACTGAAATCTCCCTTCCATAGCCTCAATAAGTTATGTTTTCTTTATAGTATACCTTGAAACCCATCCGGAGGACAAGTATTCTTTTATAAAATTTGGTTCAAAATTCTCAGAAAGGAAAATGCCCCGGTTCAGTCTTCCGGGGCATTTTTACTCATCTCAAAAACATCTTTATCAGGAAGTCTTTCAGTCCGCTGTACGGCTGATAGCGGAACGGCAGATCGATCCAGGTGTACTTCTTCACGATACTCCTGCGGTGGCTGAACAGCTCGAAGCTGTCGCGGCCGTGGTAGCTTCCCATGCCGCTGCCGCCGACGCCGCCGAAGCCCATGCGGCTCGTCGCGAGATGAATGATCGTGTCATTGATGCAGCCGCCGCCGAAGCTCACGTTCCTCAGCACTTTTCTCTCGACGGCACGGCTGCCCGTGAAGAGATAGAGCGCCAGCGGTTTCTCGCGTTTCGTCGTGTAGGTGACGACCTCCGAGATGTCCCGGAAGGTCATGACCGGCAGGATCGGCCCGAAGATCTCCTGCTTCATGATCGCGTCGGACGGACGGATCCCGCTGAGCACGGTCGGCGCGATCTGCAAGGTCTCCCGCCTCATCTGGCCGCCGCAGTACACGGTCCCGCAGTCCAGCAGTCCGCACAGGCGGTCGAAGTGCTTCTCATTCACGATGCGCCCGTAGTTCGGATTGTCGAGCGGCTGCGCGCTGAACTGTTTTCGGATACACTTTTTGATCTCCGCGAGCAGCTGATCCTTCACCTGCTCGTGGACGAAGAGATAGTCCGGCGCCACACAGGTCTGTCCGACGTTCAGGTACTTGCCGAAGACGATGCGTCTGGCGGCCAGCTTGATGTTCGCGCTCTTGTCCACGATGCACGGACTCTTACCGCCCAGCTCCAGGCAGACCGGCGTCAGATTGCGCGACGCCTTCTCCATCACAAGCTTCCCGACCGCCACGCTGCCCGTGAAAAAGATAAAATCGAACTTCTGCTCCAGAAGCGCCGTGTTCTCCGCGCGCCCTCCCTTGACGACCGCCGCGACATGCGGGGCGAAGCACTCGCCGATGATCTTCTCAATTACATCTGAAGTAGCCGGCGAATAGGCGCTCGGCTTGATGACCACACAGTTGCCGGCCGCGAGCGCGCCAATGGCGGGCTCCAGCGCCAGCATGAACGGATAATTCCACGGCGACATCACGAGCACCACGCCGTACGGCTCCGGCGACGTGAAGCTCTTCGCGTGAAACTGCGCGAGCGGCGTCAGGACGCGCCGGTCTTTCGCGTAGCCGCGCAGATGGCCGATCATGTGCGACAGCTCCGAGAGCACCATCCCGGTCTCGCACATGTAGGTCTCCGAGGCTGACTTGTTCAGGTCCGCGCGCAGCGCCGCCTCAATCTCCTTCTGGTTTCTCTGGATCGCCTTTTTGAGCGTCTTCAGCGCCGCGATGCGCCAGGCGATGTTGCGCGTCTTGCCTTTTTCAAAGTAGGCGCGCTGCCTTTCAACCAGCTGTTCAATCTCCATGATTACCTCCATATAGTCCGGACGCCCTTACAGGGATTGGTCAATGCCACGGCCTTGCGGAAGCGCCCCCTCACATTCGTTCGGCGGCATATCGTCGGAAAGCATTAAAAAACGCTTCGCGTTGCTTTCCGACTCCCGCTTCCGCTCGTTACGGTCACGCAACGGTACTAAGCTCATGTTGCACATTCGCTAAGTACCGGCGGACCTCTACGGTTTGCCTTAGGCATTGCCAATCCACTGCACGGGCTGTCTGTTTCGATAATATTCGTTTACTCTCAATAGCAGACTTCTAATATCTTCAACACAGCTTCATAGGTTACTTGTCTTGGATTGACGATGACCGCGCCGTCGTTGAGCGCCGTGTGCGCCACGTCCGGGAACTTCGCCGGATCCGCCCCGACCTCCTTCAGCGTCATCGGCAGTCCGGTCAGCTTGTTCAGGCGTGCCCTGAGCTTGAGCACCTCCGCGATCATGCGGTCGGCCCGCTTGTTCTCCGGCGTCTTCAGGTAGACCTCCGGCCCGGCTAGATACAGCAAAAGCTGCGCGTAGGTATCCTTGCAGTGATTCCGATTGAACATCATACCCGCCGGAAGCAGGATATTCATCGCGTCGCCGTGCGCGATATGACAGACGCCGCCAAGTGCGTGCCCGATCGCGTGCACCACACCGACCATGCTGTTCGAGAACGCCGCGCCCGCCAGAAAGCTCGCATTCGCCATCGCTACGCGCGCCTCTTTCGATTTTCCGAAACGCACCGCCTTGATCAGGTTCTTCCCGACCAGTTCAACCGCCGCCGTCGCGTAGGCGTCGCTGAGCGGATTCTTCTGCATGCAGCTGTACGCCTCGATCGCGTGGCAGAGCGTGTCCATCCCGGTCGAGGCTGTGATCCTCGGCGGCAGCGTCGCCGTCATGCGAGGATCGAGGATCGCCACGTCCGGCAGGAGCTGCTGTGAGATAAATTCCATTTTTACGTGTTTGGCCTGATTTTTGATTACCGCGACCGCAGTCGCCTCGCTTCCGGTGCCCGCCGTCGTCGGCAGCGCGATGAAAGGCACTTCCTTCCCGCGCGGGATGCTCTCGCAGCCCATCAAATCCAACAGATCTTCCACCTCCTGCGAGATCAGCAGCCGCACTCCCTTTGCCGTGTCGAGCACGCTGCCGCCGCCCAGGGCCACCAGCGCATCACACTCGAAATCGCGGTACTCCTTCGCGATCCGGTTCACAACCTCCACGCTGCTGTCGCGCGGAATGTCCGTAAAGATGCGCCCGATCCGCATCTCCCCGAGCGCGTCCGTCACAAGCTTCAGCGTGCCGATCTGTTCCAGCATCGCGTCGCTCAGGACCATCGGGTGTTTCGCGCCGAGCATCTCAAGCTCATACGCGAGATTGTCAAGCGCTCCCTTTCCGGAGCACAGTTTGGTCGGATTGGTAAATTCAAAATAATTCATGCGCGAATCTTCGCTCCCTTCTTTCCATTCATTTCCCACATCTTTTTCGCTGAGCGTTTACTCCCGTCCCAATTACGCACAGCCATCCGAAACACGACCATACGCTTGTCAAACATTCTCCAGCAGCGCTAACGCGTACACCTTCAGCGAAGCGAGCTGTTTGTCCGGGATCTCCTTCAGGATGCGGCCGCTCCAAACGCGTGGGAACAGATACGCCTCCGCAAACTCCACACAGCGCACGAAGCCCATCGTCTTGTAGATGTCGCCCTCCAATGTGAACAAATGCTCCGCATACGCGTCCGCGATCCCTTTCTGCCCGCTCAGCACACAGAACGCGCCCTCCACGGACTTGAAGCGCATCGTGATATCCGTCCTCTGTGCCCGCGGCAGCTTTCGGAATCCCACATGTTCGTTCTTTCGCAGTGCCAGCACTGCGCCGCCCGGCCCGCACACCAGCTTGAACGAGAGATTTTTATCCCAGCTGTCGATCTCAGTCCGCACACGACTGTCGTTCTTGTACAGCACGCGCAGGCTGCGGTACAGTACCTGCAGCACCAGCGCGTTGACATGGTTCAGCATTTCTCTTTTCATAATATGGCCCCTCTTTTCCACTCTATCGCGTTAAATCGATAACTATCTTACTGCGGGGACTCGCGTATGTCAAGAGAGGGAATAGGTCGAATGATGCGGAATAAATTTAATTTTAATATTTTGATTTTTTGCATGGAAATGATCGGCGGCCGCCCCATCCTCAGGGCGACCGCCAATTCTTTCATCTCATTTTGTTTCGCGCTTCGATATCCTGTCTGGGCTTATCGATCCATGTGATTCTTCCTGCGCTTCTCCTCGAAGATCACTGCGCAGGTGCCGGCCGACAGGGTCAGCAGAAGCAGATACTTCGTGAAGTCCGTATCGTCGCCGGTCTTCGGCGCGGTCTTCTTGCCTGCCTCGGTCTCTGTCTCGCTCTCTTCCTCGCTCTCGAATTCACTCTCGAACTCGCTCTTTTCCTCTTCCGTGAAGCTGTTTGTGATCACGACCTCGCCGTTCGGGTTCGCCCCGCTCAGCACGATCTCACTCTTGTCGACCGAGATCTCAAACTCCACCGCAGATGGATCGAGCGGGATACCGTTCACGTCCGTCTCCGCCACGTAGTATGTCATGCTGCTGCCCGGCGTGCTGCCGATCGGAAGGTTCGTCACCGTCGCGCTCGTCGTGCTGCCGCCTGCCATCGAGAGTACCATAATCTGGTCGTCCACCGGCGTCGTCAGCGCCGCGTCCTTGAACACCCGCGCGTAGAACGTGTCGTTCGAGGTGCCTTCCTCGCCGTTCAGCAGTACCTTCTTTGTGACGGTCAGCTGTCCGGCCAGGTAATAGTTGTCCGGCCACTTCACGTACACGTTCGTGAACTCTGCCGCCCCGGTTGTTGTCTGTCCTTCAAACTTAAACTGCGCGGTCTGTCCGTACTCCGGGTAGAAACTCATGTCGTCGCTTCTCAGAAGGCCTCCCGGAAGAACTTCGCCATCCGCATCCGTCTCGCCGACATAGTAGGTCTTGTTGGCATCCAGGTTCGTGAACGTCACTGTGCTTGCCGTCGCGTCCCTGAATTCAATCGTTTTCACACTTGAAACACGATGTGTCCTCGCCTCATCAGAGAACAACGCCACATAAAACGTCGCATCCCTCAGGCCGATCTCTCCGTTGTAGCCGTCGAGGCCTCTCACGCGCAGATGCTTTGTCACCGTGAGGGAACGGTTTGTAGTGATTGTCTTCTGGTCAGTCATCCTGACTTCAATCGGCTTATCTGTAACCTTCTCCTCACCGGTGATTGTAAACGTCTTGTCTTCCGCGATTTCGTAACCATTCGGCGCTTCAAGCTCACTCACCGTATAAGTACCCGGAGCGATTCCCGTAATATCATGCGCCTTGCCGTCCGTCGTCCACGGGCCCACAACCGTCTTGCCGTCCTTATCTTTAACCACAAGTTTCGCGCCTGCCAGGGCAGCGCCGCTTCCGTCAATCTTCAGAATGCTAACCTTGTTCTTCGTATCCTGCATCGTGATCGCGGTGACGACTTTGCCGGCAACTACGATCTGCCCCTTGTCATTTACCGAGAACTCCACCGGATCTGCGATCGTGTACCCAGCCGGCGCAGCCGTCTCTGCCAGCTTGTAGGAACCGCCGATCTCCAATTTGCCTGTGACATCATGCGCTTTGCCGTCTGTCGTCCACGGGCCTTCAACCACGGCTCCTGTCTTGCTGTCAACGATCTGGAGCGTCGCGCCCGTCAGGCTCACACCCGTGTCCTTATCGGTCTTGTCGATCACAACGGTCGTCTCATCGTTAACAAACGTCACAGCGCCCTTTGCGCCAAGATCAGTCGTCGTGTCTCCGATCTTCTTCTTGACGGACTGAACCTCAACCGCCAGAACACCCTCGTCATCAGCTTTGTCTGCTACCTTGACAGTTGCCGTATAGACCGCCGGATCATAGATGACCGTCGCGTCACTTCCCGTCTGCTCGGTGATCTCGTATACAAATGTCTTGCCCTTGTCGCTCTCTCCATAGAGAAGCTCGAACTTGACGTTTCCATCTGCATCCGCGATCTCTTCCATCTTAAGCTTCGGTGTGCTTGCCGGACTTGTCTGCTCCAGCATGAACGAGAACTTGCTGAGATCCTTTGTGGAAGCCGAATTCTTCATGGACTTCGTCACGTTCAGCTCCAGCTTGCCGCTTGCCTCTTCCTGCGTTTCCGTGTGAACGTTGTTGAACTCTGCGGTGAATACGATACCATCTGCTTTAGAATACTTCGTCTCGTCCTCTTCCGCTTTCTTGCTTTCAACCTTGACAGTACGGGTTCCGTTTGAATTCGTCGATACAGTAATCTTTATATCATATACTGTCTCGTCATAGATAACTCCTTCAAGATTACCCTTCGTCTCAGAAATCTGATAATTGTACGTACCGTCTTTCTCAAACGTAATCTCACCGAACGTCTGCACTGTGTCATTCGTCACCGTCAGCTCATTCTTGCTCGGCATCGGCGTTTCAACTTTCGGATTCGTCGTATTGTCGCCTGCTGTCAAAGTGAATTTAAACGCATCCTCACCGGTCGGCCAGTCTGAACCGTTATAGGCCTTCTTTACCTTCAGCTCCGCTTTCGCATCCTGAATCTTGTAGTTGGTAAAGGTCGCTGTAAACGCTGCTTGTTTTGTATCCTGCCAAGGTCCTTTATCACTTGGTCCGTACGAAACAGTTGCTTTCTTAGTAGCTTCCCCAGCCACTGTTTCCGTTGTCACAGACACCTTTATATAGTAGACATTTGTGTCATAGAGCACGTCTGAAAGCAGACCGGTACCGGTAGTAACCTCTTTAATCGTATAGAAGTAATCGCCATCCTGTTCATAAGTAATCGTTCCAAAGGACTTGGCTGCACCACTCTTTACCGACACGGTCTTTGTCTTACCGTCTGCATTCGGCTCCTCAGGCATCGGCGTGTCAATCGTCGGATCAGTCGCCGTATTGGTTCCTGCTGACAGAGTGAATTTGAACGCCTTTTCACCCGTCGGGAAAGCACCACCAAATACTTTCTGTACTGACAGCTCTGTACTTCCGTCTGCCACATGGGTATTATTAAACATAGCAGTATATATTGTAGTATCTTTCAGAAGCACATAATCCTCATCAGCCACTGATGCATCCGCGTTTGCAGCCTTGGCAACAGAAATTTCTGCTTTCTTCCCGCCCGTGGCATCCGTTGTAACCTTCACTCTGATATGATATACACTTGTATCGTATGTCACCCCGGACAACGAACCGGAATTCTCAGTAATCGTATAGTTGTATGTGCCATCCTCTTCGTAAGTGATCGCGCCAAACGTCTCAGCCGCATCACTCGTCACTTTGACCGTCTTGCTACCGTCAGCAGAGTCTTTCGGCATCGGCGTGTCAATTTTGGGATTAGTCGCATCGTTGCTGCCAGCCGTAAGTGTAAATGAGAATTTATCAGTCTCGGCTGTCGGGAACGTATCATTATACGTCTTTTCAACTTTCAACTCAGCTGTCGTCTTGTTGCGCGTATTTGTGAACGTAGCTGTCACAGTATTATCCGCAACAATCGTACCGGTATCGCCGGTCTTCCCGGTCAAAGTATAGCCAGTCTTCTCGCCCGCATTCGTAAACTCTTCTACCGTATAGTTCAAACCCGCAGGAAGGCCGGTAATCGTCTTGCTTGCAGTCATTGACGATCCTGGAGTCAGATCAAATGTAGCAACGCCATCTTTGAAGTCCACGTCGTCGAATGTGCCATTTACTGCCGCTGCCGCTTTTCCATCTTTCAGAGTCACCTTGAAATGGAACGTAGTGGTTGTATCGGTGTTGTTTCCTGTCACATTTTTGGTGACCGTGAGAGAACCCACACCTTTTATCTCTTCATCGGTAACCTGTGCAGAAACCGGACCAGAGGAAACCTCTATTTTAATTGTATTTGCCGTCTGAAGCTCTTTCACGAGCGTGTTAACATTTGTTTTATCTGCCACACCACCCATCGCTGAATTATCATACAGTATGAAATAATGATCTCCAGCAGAGGAATTTTCATACCCGATCGGTGCCTTGGTTTCTCTCCAGGAATACAAAACGCCATAATGCAAATCACCAATCTCTGCGTTTCCATTGTCTGACGTAACTGCAGTACCTGCAGGATTATATTTATTGATTACCTTTGATGTCTTATCGTAAGAAACCTCGTATATTGTGAACTCTGCCCCGTTCAGCTTACTCTTCAAGTCTGCTGTGTATTTTTGGAACATTATTCTATTACTTGCCCCTCCAAGCGTACCGCTGTGCTGAAGCACAGTGACCTCCGCATCCTTCGAGGCCGATTTGGTTACCCTTCCCTTCAATTCAACGGTATTTGTAAATTTCTGCTCTCCATCTCCCTTTATTTTAACCGTGTACTGTACCCGAACATGTTTACTATCCGGCACAACCACTGTGAGAACGTGATCCACATATGTATACAAGCAGCCTTGTGCAGGAGTAAAAGTTATTGCGCCCTTCCCCGTTTCAGTTACAAGTGATACTTCATCCGGGATCACATCTGTCAACGTAATCGTATCCTCATCTGACAGATCCACTTCATCTTTGTTTACGTCTATCGTATAGGTAAGCAGATCATCTTTCAAATCGCCATGAGTTTTAGTCAAAATATTCCTCTCAACTTCAACCGTGTCAGATGTACGCCCCAAAAACTTGCCGTTTTCATCAAGCAGATTTACATTATTAGTAAAGGACTTTTTTCCTTCCCAATATGTGTCGTCGGTTATTTTTGTTGTATATTCAACATAATAGGCTGTCTCACTTAATTTTCCAAGAGTCACCTTCAATTCTCTCGTGCTCGAATCCCAATTAACCGCTGGCATATGATTAGCCCAGTCATAATACGGGTCAGAAGAAATGGAAAAGGATTTGTCTACATATTCCATCCCCTCTGGGATCGTATCTCTAATAACAGCTGTTACACTCCCATCATATTCTCTCTTATCTGTATTAATCTCTAACTTCCATGTGACAGTTCTGTCATCACTGTTATATGTTCCGGTTTTCTTCAAGGTATATTCGGACTCATACGTAATCTCCGCTGTTTTTTCGCCTAACTTAGCCGATCCGTCATACAGTTCAACCGTATTGGTAAACTTTCGCGAGGCGCTGTCAAACATATACTTCGTCGGCACCTTGATGATTACATTCGAACTAATCGATTGTTTGAGATGAATATTGTATCCCGTGGATTCATCCCCGGTAATGTCATAGCCGATATCATTACCAGCTTCATCCTGCACCGTGAGCCTGGTCCAGTCAAATTCTAAATTACCCAAATTATTGTAATACCAGTTTGACTCCAGTTCTCCGTACCAGAACTGCGCCTCCTTAATAATCGGGTCTTCTATTGTTACCCCAGAAGGTACAATAACTTTAATTTCCCACCATATATCATTGTTTTTAATATCTTCCGTTGTAAGACTTGCGCTCTTCTCTATAGAAGGCTTTTCTTCCTTCGGACCCACACTAAAGTCTACATTTTTATTGCTATCGTCATATTCCGTATAGTCATCATTCGGTATCTTCGTCTCTGTCTTGTTGTTAACCGAAAGAGACCCCGACAAGCCATCTTTGCTTGTTGTCTTATATGTAACCTTACATGGTCCTTTTGCACCAGAGGGAAACGTGAAGTCAAACAACGTTACTTCCCCTGTTGTCTTTGTCTTTGCTTCTTCAGTAAGCTGAGCCTCATAAATCTCACCATTTGGTCCAGTTATCTGTAGCTTCCCGGCTGTTATTAATTGCGGATCTAATGTCTGATTCGTTAAATCAATTACATCCTTTAAATGGTAACCGCTTAAATCATCATTTTTGTTACCTACGGTGATTTCATAATCAAACTCGTAGGAATAATAGGTAGTCTTTGTCCCATCATCCGTCGTTGTTTCGGTTACTTCAGGCGTCATCGTTTTCTTGGTAAGATCTCTTCTCGGAACAAATGACGTTTTATCTGGTTCCGTCTGTGCTGTTCCACCCCAAGTCCATTTTGACTCATTCGTCACTTTTTTGTTCCAGCCGTCACCATCTACCGTGACATAATAAACTACTTTGTACTCGCCCATGGGCAATTCAGAAACACCGAATATTGTTTTTAAATCTAATGTAAAATTGCCTTCATTAACAGTCAATTCTGATACATTTATCTTTTTTGAAAGCCCATCAGGTCCTGTTATCTCAATCTCTCCATTAAGTGTCTGTCCATCTCCTAATGTGTCAGAAAGTGTCAATGAACTCAACACCGCATTCGTTGTGGTCTTAACCTCATAGCGGTACTGATCGCCGGGAGCTATCGTTACATCCCCGCGATCTCCCTTATTATATCCGCCATTTTTTTCATGGGTACCTGTTACATTCTCAAATGTAAGATCTACTTTATTTGAAGTTCCCGGAAATGTGAACTCCGTTGTCACCTGCTCCTTTATCTTCTTTTCATCACACTTACATCTAAGCGTAAACGAACCATGGATATTATTATCTTTCTTTGCAATCCAATCTTTATTTGGTACAATTCTAACTGTTTTTGTGCTTGGATCAACTTCATAGGTTCCGACTTTTTCGGTTCCTTCAAATAAATCACCAGTCAAAGTACCATTCGTTGCAATTACCTCTCCAAATATGCTATCATATACACTACTGATATCATACGTCCATGCAGACGCTTCTTTAGCCTGCGCTACTTTATCGTTGTCTATTGTAAAATTCAAAGTAAAATCCAAGTAAGAATCCCTTTTATACGGGGCTCCCCCAGTCACGAGATTTGCAGTAAGTGTTCCCTTCAAATCCTCTAGCTTAACAGGTTCACCCATCCCCACACCAATCGTCATCGGCGTATCTGTGCCCAGAGTTATCGGGTCGAAAGTATCTTCTGTATTAGACACTTCATCAGTCTGATCCTCGGCATTTGCCTTTTCCTCTGTCTCCGCTGGTGCTTCCGTCGCTTCGGTAGTCGCCGCCTCGGTCACCTTCTCGGTCATCTTCGCCGCTGTTTCCGTCGTCTCAGAAGTGGACGTCTCGGTCTGTGTCGGACTTGTAGCTGCCTCGGTTGCCTGCGTCTCGGATGCCGCCTGTGTCTCCGGTGCTGTTGTCTCAGGCGCTGTCGTTTCCGACGCCTTTGTCTCAGGAGCCTGTGTCTCAGGCGCCTTCGTCTCTGCCTCCGTGGCTGCTGTCGTCTCTGCAACAGTCTCGCTCGCCGGCTCCGATTCCGTAGCCAGCACGCCTACCGTGCTTCCCTGCTGCAGGATCATCGCAGATGCGAGCAGCATTGCCAGTAATCGTTTCGTCCTCTTCTTCATTCCTGTTACCTCCTGGTCTTACATTTTGATACTTTTTTGTTACTTTTTTGTTACTTTGATTTGTTGTTGAAATTGCCGAAATTTCTTTCCACAAACTCTTTCGTGAAACTATCTTCTCTTCACGACAAGACAGCCCACGAAACTTTTTCCAAAAGTTTGTGAGCAGTTTTTGTGTTTCCTTTAGTGTATAATTTACGCTTTTCCGGTATTTTTTTCAATAGACTATTTGTGTATTCATAGATTTTTGTCAATTTTACATAAAACAAGAGGATGGAATTTGTCTGATATGACCGTTACTTTTATCCTCTTTTGAGTTGGCTATTTTAAAATTTATTTTATTGCATGAGTCGTGGCAATTCTGCGTTATACATATAAGAACCAGCCGTCCTGCTTCTTTTTGGCGAAGGCTGACGGCTAGTTCTTAACACATCCGCCGGGACGGGTGAGCCACGTTCAACTTCCGGCTGTCCTGTTAAACACATTATATTCTCTGTTCTATAGTTTGTTCTCTGTTCTATAGTTTGTCAAACAATTTTTTCTGTCTATCCCTCACCTTACTCATCCTTCATCTTCGGATTGAACACCCAACTCGCCAGATACGAGAAGATCAGTGCGGCGCTGATGCCGACTGCGCTCGCCTTGAGGCCGCCTTGAAAGAGGCCAAGCAAACCGCCTTCGTCGACAGCTTCTTTCACGCCCTTCCAGAGCACATTTCCAAATCCGGGGAGCGGTACGGACGCCCCGGCTCCGGCGAACTCGATGAAGGGCTCGTACACTCCGACCGCGCCCAACACCGCGCCGAGACACACCAGAATCACCATAACCCGTCCCGGCAACAATTTTGTTTTTTCCAACAGAATCTGAACCAGCGCACAGAGCAGGCCGCCGACCCAGAACGCATTGAGATAATCCATCGTCTCACTCCTTTTCTCCTCCGCTTCATGCAACAGGATAACTTTGTCAATACATTTCAGCAGTGCTCCAGCACGACCGCATGCGCAATGCCCGGGATCGTCTGGCCCTCATTGAAGCTCACCTTCGAGAGCAGCGCTCCGGTCGGCGCGAAGAGCACGCGCTTCCAGCTTCCCTGCTGCAGCTTCGGCAGGATCATCGCCGCGAGCACCACCGCCGAGCAGCCGCAGCCGCTTCCGCCCGCGTGCGTGTCCTGTTTCTCGGCGTCGTAGATCTCGATCCCGCAGTCCATGTGCTGCTGTGAGATATCGAATCCCTTCTTGTCCAATAGGTCGATCAGGATCCGCTGCCCGACCATGCCGAGATCGCCCGTGATGATCCTGTCGTAGTCGGACGGCTGACGCCCGAAATCCATGAGGTTCTGCGCGATCGTGTCGCAGGCCGCGGGCGCCATGCACGCGCCCATGTTCATGTTGTCCTTCACTCCCATATCAACGATCTTCCCGGGCGTCGCGCCGCTGATCCTCACATGACTCTTTTCGGTGGAAAGTACAAAGGCTCCGCTCCCGGTGACCGTCCAGGTAGCTGAAAGGGGACGCTGGTTTCCGTATCCCAGGGGAAATCGGAACTCCTTCTCGGCGCTGCCGAAATGACTTGATGTGATTGCCGCCGTGTAGTCCGCGTATCCGCCCGCGAGCGCCATCGACGCGAGCGTGAGCGATTCGCCACAGGTTGAGCACGCGCCGTACAGTCCAAACAGCGGAATACTCACTTCGCCGTTGCCGAACGAGGTCGCGATCAGCTGTGCAAGCAGGTCGCCGCCAAAGAGATAACGAATCTGTCCGCTTGTCAACTCAGCCTTTCCTATAGCGGTTTGCAAAGCTTCTTTTTGCAATTCACTTTCTGCCTCTTCCCAGGTCTCCTCGCCGAGTCCGGAATCCGGCGTCACGAGATCGAACTGCTCTCCGAGCGGACCCTCGCCCTCTTTCGGTCCAACCACCGACGCGCCGCTTAAGACATACGGGGCCTCCCTGAACTCGATGCTCCGCTCGCCCTTCATCTGATTCTCTGCCATATCTGTCTCCATTCCGCCGCCGAATGAACGACTGCTTCTTTTTTCTGGGAATATTGTCCCCAAGGCAGTCTGAATCTATACCACAAATTCGCTGGATTCAGTAGATTATAAAAAATTAGCAGGGCAAGCAAATCACAGAATAAAAGCCCCGGCCAGTCTGACAATGAACCGCTCCCCGTCAAGTAGACAATCAAAAAAATAAAAATTTTCTGCCATCAGATTTAGGTCTGGTGGCAGTTT
>CANQDA010000024.1 GCA_947591155.1 uncultured Lachnospiraceae bacterium | reverse complement strand
AATCGGGGCAACAGGATTTGAACCTGCGACCTCTCGGCCCCCAGCCGAGCGCGCTACCAAGCTACGCCATACCCCGAAACAGTTCTATTTTACTAGAAATTGCAGTGATTGTAAAGGAAAAAATCAGGGACTCTGAAAAACGTTCGCGGGACAGCGCTCCGCGAAGCTTGTAAGGAGCAAAGAGAAACAGCAAAGAGAAACAGGACAGGTAACACATGCGTTGGCTGAAAAAGGGATATTCCCGTATCCGGCATTCATTTACGACCCATATCGCTATACCTGTGACGATCTCCGTGATCGTCCTTCTTTTTGCTGCGATGCTGATCTTTCAGTTCTATGTGAAGAACCAGTACTTCACGTATCTGCTGGAGGAGACGGACCGCAGAGAGGCCGCGGTGCTGGAGGCGGTAGCGGCCAACCTTGACAATTCCCTGCAGAATGTCGTGGGGACCGCGTGCAGGATCGCGATCAACAGCGAGTTCCGGGACATGGTGGAGACGACGCAGCAGGATCGGACGGGAAGAGACTGGCTGATGCTGCGCGAGGAGATGGCCCTGATGGCCCAGTATTCCAGCAGCATCGCCGCCGTGACGGTCGTGAACGGGGACGGCGTTCTCCGCGAGTACGGAAGATACTGGGAGCGGGGCGGCTACGAAAATCTCTGGACCGGAGAGAATCTGAAGATACTTGACGATCTCTACCGGGAGGTCAAGCGGCAGCTGAACGATAAGACGACGACGCGGTACTGCGCCAGCGCTGCGCCTGCCAGACACGCCAGCATTCCGGAAGCGGAGCTGTTTCATCTGGCTGTGCCCCTGGTGGGCGGACGCTCCGGCTGGGACAGCGTGGACAATGTCGTCGTGGTAACCTTCCGTCTGGACGCGATCCTGGACGAGGACACACTGAGCGGATATATGACGGACGAAAAAGACGGGATCATCTACCACGAGGATCCGAAGTACATCGGACTGAACGCCGCGGAATACCAGAGGTTGTTTCCCAGATATGAGGATATCAGCCGCGGTCTGCGGTATTTCGGCTGGACCGCGCACGCCTCGATCGACGTGGAGGCGATGCATGCGCGCGTGAACCGCCTGTACCATACAGGTATTTTTGTCTATCTGCTGCTCCTGTTTGTCTGCGCCCTCATCTGGCTGCTGTTTATCCGGCGGCTCCTGCGGCCAGTGGGCGATATCCGGGACGCGATGGAGGACGTGCGGCTCGGGCGCAAGAGGGAGAAGATCCCGATCGACGGCTCACACGAGATCTGGCAGCTTGCTGAGGATTACAACGCGATGCTGGACGCCCTGCATGAGCAGCAGGAGGAGACGGAGCGGCAGTATCAGGAGAAGACGCTTTCCATGAAGCAGAAGAACCGGGCGGAGCGCGAGGCGCTGGAATCCCAGATCAACGCACATTTCCTCTGCAATACGCTGACGGCGATCAACTACAACGCCGTGGAGGCCGGCAACGAGGAGGTGGCCGATCTCCTGAAGAACCTTTCAAATATGCTTTCCTATTCTTTCTCCAGAAAGAATGTACATATCACGCTCGGGCAGGAGATCCGTTGGGTGGAGGAGTATCTGTATCTGCAGAAGTTCCGGCTGATGGAGGTCTTCGACTACCGGATCGATTTTCCGGACGAATACGGCGAGTGGCCTTCCTGCAAGCTGTTTCTGCAGCCTTTCGTGGAGAATTCGATCCAGCACGGGTTCGAGGGTCGCGAGAAGGGCGGCATGATCACGATCAGCGGCTGTCCGGACGGGAAGCGCTTCCGGCTCTCGATCCGGGACAACGGCTGCGGGATGACGGAGGACGTGGAGTCGGTCATCCAGCGGATTCTGCGGGAGGAGCATGTGCTGGATCTGCACGGCGTCGGGATCGGAGTACAGAACGCGGTCACGCGTCTGCGCATGTACTACGGGAAAGAGTTTGCGGTGACGATGGAGACGAAGCGGGGCGAAGGAACCTGTTTCACTTTCTGGCTGCCGCTTGTGGTGAATCAGGAGGAAGATTTTGCCTGACGGCATGAGAAGAGACGGGATAAATGACAGGCGGCACATACGGTTTGGAAGATCCGGACGGGAGGATTCCGGAGATGGGAGAACAGTATGAGGATCATGATAGCGGAGGACGAGCAGCGCGCGCGCCAGGGAATGGAACGGCTGATCGAAAGCATTGAGGGCGACTATGAGATCGTGGCCTCTGTTTCCAATGGGCAGACGGCGCTGGAGCAGATCCTGGAGCTGCGTCCGGATCTTGTGTTTGTGGACATCAAAATGCCGTTTCTGGACGGGCTGTCTCTGATCCGCGCCGTGCGCTCGCATTCGCTTCCGACCGAGTTTGTCGTAGTGAGCGCGTACGCGGACTTTCAGTTCGCGCAGGAGTCGATCTCGCTCGAAGTGGCCGGATATCTGCTCAAGCCGGCGGCGCGGGAAGAGGTGGAGAAGGTGCTGCAGAAGGTATCCGCGAAGCTCGAAAACCGGCGTTTCTATTCCGTGCGGGAGACAAAAGACCTGCGCGGGAAATATCCGGACGCACATCCGCTGATCCTGCGCGCGCTGGACATCATACAGGACGGATACGCCGGGAAGATCAGCCAGAGAAAACTGGCGGAGGAGCTGGGTTTAAGCCCGGAGTATTTCAGTTACCTGTTTAACAAAAATACCGGCGTGACTTTTTCGGCCTTTCTGCGCGAGTACCGCATCGAGCAGGCGAAGCGGCTGTACGACAGTGGCGCGCGCGATCGCAAGGATATTCCATATGCGGTCGGTTTTTCGGACGCGAAATATTTTAATAAGGTGTTCCGCGAAGTGACGGGACAGACTCCGGCGGAATATCTGTCTAATTGTCAAAAAAATATCTGAATCTTAAAATATTTTCCAAATCTTAAAATTTTTCCCCATGATTCTGGCAAAAAACACAACAATGTTGGTTGCAAAAGAGGAATGCTCTGTGCTAAAATACAGATACACAAAGCGGTGACACGGCTTTTGTTGTGCAAAAGCACGATGAGATCCGGACGTGAAACAAAAAAAGGAGGAAATATGATGAAAAAGAGACTGTTTGTAGCAGGCGCTGCTGTGATGGCTATGATGGCGGCATCGATGACGGTGAGCGCGGAGCCGACGGAAATTACCCTTTGGAATTACTTCGACGCTTCCGCGGACAAAGACGCGATCATTCAGTGGGTGGACGAGTACAATTCGCTCCAGGATGACATCCACATCACCAGCACCTATGTTTCCAGAGAAGAGCTGATGAACCAGTACACGGTAGGCGCGCTTTCCGGCGAGCTTCCGGACATCGGCATGGTGGACTCCCCGGATATGGCGTCCTACATTTCTCTGGGCGTGTTCGAGGACATCACGGATCAGCTCGAGGCGTGGGGCGAACTCGATCAGTTCTATCCGGGTCCGCTGACCTCCTGTATGGATGCGGACGGAAGACTGTACGGACTTCCGCAGAACAGCAACTGTCTGGCTCTGGCCTGCAACATGGATCTGCTCAAGGCGGCGGGCTACGACCATATGCCGGCAAGCCTTGACGAGTTCAAGGAGATGGTAGCCGCTACCACGAACGCAGACGACGATGTGTACGGCTTCGCGATGTGCTGCGTATCCACTGAGGAGGGTACGTTCCAGCTTCTTCCGTGGCTTCGCTCCGCATCGGGCGGCGAGGGCGTGAACGTTGACAACCTGACCGCAGATTCAGCGGTGAACGGCCTTGGCGTGCTCGGCGACTTCGTTGCGAACGGCTACATGAGCAAAGAGTGTGTGAACTGGACGCAGTCCGACGCGTTCAACCAGTTCGCGGCAGGCAAGGCTGCCTTCGCAGAAGTAGGCACCTGGCATCTGGCAATGACCGACGCGATCGGCGGCGCGTTTGAGTATGGCTTCTGCCTGCTCCCGACCGGTGACGAGGGAACTTCCACATCCACGATCGGCGGCGAGAACTTCGGCGTGTGCAGCGGCGCGGCAGATGTTGACGCCTGCGTAGAGTTCCTGAAATGGATGTGCTCCAAAGAGAAAGAGGCTGAGTGGGCAGTGGTTGCCGGCAAGATCCCGACCCGTCAGGATTCCGAGGCTCAGTACACCTACGAGACCGACGGCTTCGACGTGTTCGTTGACGAGATGAACTACGCTCAGGCACGTGGCCCGCATCCGGAGTGGCCGACGATCTCCGAGGCGATCTACACGGCGGCACAGTCCGTATTCGTAGACGGCACGGCTCCGGCTGACGCGCTTGCGACAGCGATGGAGAAGATCACTCCGATTGTAGAGGAGACCCCGCTTCCGTAATGATCATTCAGACGGGCTGCCGTGAAGCGATTTGCGGCAGTCCGTTTCTGATGTACGGATTCCTTCGCAAGGGGATCTGCAGACTGAAGTTTAGGAAGGAGTTAAATCCGTGAAGAAAATGACGTCAATGTCGGCCCGAAAGACGCGCGAGGCGTACTGTTTTATCCTGCCGGCATTTATTTATATTCTGTTTGTGTTGGGCTATCCGCTCGTCTATAATGTTTACCTGAGCCTGAGAGACGTCGATGTCAAGAACCTCACGAAGGGCGGCGACGTTTTCATTGGGCTGAAGAACTATGTGGATCTTTTCGGCAACGCCACGTTCCGCCTGGTGATACGGAACACCTTTATATTCACGATCGCGTGTCTGGTCTTCCAGTTCACGATCGGCTTCGCGCTGGCGCTGTTTTTCTATCAGAGGTTCCGCCTGTCGGGTCCGGTCCGCGGCCTTCTTCTGGTCAGCTACATGATCCCGATGTCGGTGACCGGACTTCTCGGCAAGAATATCTTTTCCAATGCCGGACTGATCAACAACCTTCTGGCGAAGATCGGGATCGCGGGCCCGGAATGGCTCGTCAACACGTCGACCGCGCTGATCGCGGTCATCATCATGAACTGCTGGGTGGGCATTCCGTTCAACATGTTGCTTCTGATCTCGGGGTTGACAAGCATTTCAAACGATGTCTACGAGAGCGCGTCCATCGACGGAGCAAACTGGATCCAGCGCTTCACCCACATCACGCTTCCGCTGATGAAAGGTTCGATGATGTCGGTGCTGATGCTCGGATTCATCTACACGTTCCGCGCGTTCGACCTGATGTACATCATGACGGCCGGCGGACCGCTGAACTCGACGGACGTGCTGGGCACCTATTCCTATATGCTGTCGTTCACGCAGTATAAGTTCTCACAGGGCTCGGCGGTGGCGATGGTGCTCTTTGCCTGTCTGTTTGTCGTTGGACTGTTTTACTTAAGACTGATCGCAAAGGAGGATGATTGAGTATGAAACAGATGACTGGTAAGAAAGAGGCCAGAAGAGATCTGCGCAACTGCATCATCGCGGTCGTCCTCGCGTTCATTTTCCTGTTTCCGGTGTATTGGATGATACAGATCTCGTTCAAATCGGACGCCGAGACCTTCGGCAAGATCCTGAGCTACTATCCGAGGGAGTTCACGTTCGCCCCCTGGCTGGTGAACCTTCAGGACAAGACGTTTTTGCTCTCTCTGCGCAACAGCTTTATCAACGGTTTCCTGACGATGGGGATCACGCTGCTTCTCGGCGTTCCGGCGGCCTACGGCATGGGACGTTACCGCGTGCGCGGCAGCAGTGTCTTCCTGCTGGTGTTCCTGGTGTCGCAGATGCTTCCGGCATCCCTGACGCTGACACCGATGTACCTGATTTTCAACAAGATCAACTTCCTCGGGACGCACTTTACGGCTCCGGTGGCGATCGCGGCCGCGTCGATCCCGTTCGCGGTCATCACGCTGCGTCCGTATTTCAAGAGTATTCCGGTCGCGCTCGACGAGGCGGCCCGCCTGGACGGCTGCGGTTCGTTCCGCGCGTTTGTGTCGGTCATGCTCCCGGCGGTCAAGACCGGTATCGTGACGATCGTAGTTATCTCGTTCTTGAACGGATGGAACGACCTGGTCTACTCCATGACGTTCAACGTGGGTGAGACGATGCGTCCTCTGACGGCAAACATCTACAAATTCCAGAACGCTTACGGCACAAAGTGGAACTGTATCATGGCGTACGGGACGATCCTCGTGCTCCCGGTCATCCTGCTGTTCGTCTTCCTGCAGAAGTACATCGTGGGCGGACTCGTGGCAGGCGCCGTGAAGGATTGACGCAGCGCGGATTCCTATGTGACGCGTCGGGAAATTTGCCTGACGCGGAATATTGCAGATGAAGGAGAACAGATATGGCGAATCAGGACGAAATCAGAGAAGTATTCGGCTATTTTGAGAGAAAGGGCGACGCCCTGTGCTACCGCTATGAGGCGGAGCGGCTCGTCATCGAGCCCTGGGGCGAAAACAGCCTGAGGATGCGCGCGACGAAGCTCGCGCAGATGCCGGAGGAGGACTGGGCGCTTCTGCCGCCGCAGACACATCCGGCGGTAAAGATCGAGACGCGCGAGGACGGCGGTTCGATCACGAACGGCAAGATCAAAGCGGAGCTCAACCTGATCGGAAAGCTCACTTTTTACAATCAGAAGGGCGAGGTGCTTCTGGAGGAGTACGTGCGCAACCGGAAGGACATGTTTGGGAGCACCTGCAGCTCGCTCGACGTAGAGGCGAGGGAGTTCAAGCCGATCATCGGAGGCGATTACCGCCTGGCGATGCGCTTCGTCTCCGAGCCGAAGGAAAAGCTGTACGGCATGGGACAGTACCAGCAGCCGTACCTCGATGTGAAGGGAGCGGATCTGGAGCTGGCGCACCGCAATTCGCAGGCGAGCGTGCCGTTCGTGCTCTCCAGTCTCGGCTACGGTTTCCTCTGGAACAACCCGGCGGTCGGGCGCGTGAACTTCGGCAAGAATATCACGACCTGGGAGGCGTTCTCCTCGAAGAAGCTCGACTACTGGATCACGGCGGGCGACGCCCCGGCGGAGATTGAGGAGGCGTACGCGAACGCGACCGGCAAGGTTCCGATGATGCCGGATTATGCGATGGGCTTCTGGCAGTGCAAGCTGCGCTACCAGACGCAGGAGGAGCTGCTGGAGGTCGCGCGGGAGTACAAGCGCCGCGGGCTGCCGATCTCGGTGATCGTGGTCGACTATTTCCACTGGCCGTGCCAGGGCGAGTGGAAGTTTGACCCGGTGTACTGGCCGGATCCGGACGCGATGATCGCGGAGCTGAAAGAGATGGGGATCGAGCTGATGGTGTCCATCTGGCCGACCGTCGACTACCGCAGCGAGAATTTCGAGGAGATGAAGAGCAAAGGCCTGCTGATCCGCACGGAGCGGGGCTACCAGATCTCGATGGATTTCCAGGGGAACACGCTGCACTACGACGCGACGAACCCGGAGGCCAGAGCGTACGTCTGGCAGAAGGCGAAACGGAATTATTACGACAAGGGCGTGAAGATCTTCTGGCTCGATGAGGCGGAGCCGGAGTACACGGTGTACGACTTTGAGAATTACCGCTATCATCTGGGCCCGGACATCCAGGTCGGAAACATCTATCCCGCCATGTACGCGAAGACCTTCTTCGACGGTATGAAGGCGGAGGGGCAGGAGAACATCATCAACCTCTTGCGCTGCGCGTGGGCAGGCTCCCAGAAATACGGCGCGCTCGTGTGGTCGGGCGACATCAAGTCGTCGTTCCCGAGCATGAAGAACCAGGTGGCGGCCGGTCTGAACATGGGGATCGCCGGCATCCCGTGGTGGACGACGGACATCGGCGGTTTCTTCGGCGCGAACATAAACGACCCGGCGTTTCATGAACTTCTGGTGCGCTGGTTCGAGTACGGCTGCTTCTGCCCGGTCATGCGTCTGCACGGCTATCGCTGGCCGCTTCAGCCGCAGTACGGCACGACGGGCGGCGCGACCTGCATTTCCGGCGCCCCGAATGAGGTGTGGAGCTACACGGACGAAGTGTATGAGATCCTTTCGAGCTATCTGCGCCTGAGAGAGGCGATGCGGCCTTACGTCGCGGAGCGCATGAAGGAGGCGCACGAGAAGGGTACGCCGGTGATGCGCCCGATGTTCTACGATTTTCCGGGGGACGAGGTCTGCTGGGAGACGGAGACGCAGTATATGTTCGGTCCGGACGTTCTGGTGAAGCCGGTGACGGACGCGGGTGCGCGTAGCGTGAAGCTCTACCTCCCGAAGGGCGGCGATTGGACGAACGCCTGGACGAAGGAGACGTTCGCGGGCGGACAGTGGATCGAAACGGACGCGCCGCTTGCGCAGATTCCGGTATTCACGCGGAATGGTTATGTGCTGCCGGTGGAGGCCGGAAAAATCTGAGACAAATGTCCGCAAGGAATCTGGTGAATTCGATGCGGGGTGAGTTTGAAAAGAGGGTGTGGAATCCTATGGACAAGCGCCCGCGGATTGGTATAAAATAAGATGATCGATCATAACCGGGAGGAAACGGTTATGAGGACAGAGGAGGCTCCTGCTATGAAGAGGCGGATATCATCTGGCAGTCATCGCGGAATATATGAGACAGGATCAGGGTTTTATCACTACATGGGAAAGATCTGCGACCTGATGCTCGTCAGTATTTTCTGGCTGCTGGGATGCGTTCCGGTCGTGACGGCGGGGGCTTCTTTTGCCGCGCTCTACTGCGCGACGTCTCGCTCGATCCGGGAGGACATTGGCACGGTGAGTAAAAAGTTTTGGGATTCCTTCAAAAAAAACCTGAAGGATTCCATAGCAGTCTGGCTGATCTTCGGAGGGGCCATTTTCCTGATCCTGCTGAATTACGGGATCGTGCGGGAGCAGTTCGGCGGACTGCCCGGACTGTTTTTGCAGATGTTTTACCTGTTCTGCGCGCTGCTTCTGATCGCAGCCGCGAGTTATGCGTTTCCGGCTTTGTCGCGCTTTGACATGCCGCCCGGCTGGATCGTGAAGCTCTCTTTCTACCTGACGTTCCGGCACCTGCCGAGAACGCTTCTGCTGATCGGCTTGTTCGCCGTCTCCTATCTGGTGCTCCTCATCAACATGCTGACGGTCGTGATCGTGCCGGGGCTCTACGCGCTGGCGGCCTCCGCGCTGATTGACCCGCTGCTGGATCAGCACATGCCGGACAGCGGTGCAGATGGAGGCTGAAGGACAGTTGGGAAATGGAGAGAAAGGTATTGAAAGACGGGATAGAGCGAAAAACTGTGCTTCGAAAATATGGGGAGTTGTGCGCCGATGGCGCACGTTTACTGTTCAAGACAGAATGGAACCCCTGTGAATATAGAGGAGGAACTTTATGAAATTTACGAATGGATTCTGGCTGCTGAAGGATGAGATTCAGCCGCTCTACGCCGTGGAGTACGCGGGGCATGAGCTGAAGAATCGTGAGCTGACCGTGTACGCGGTGGGGAAGCACGTCGCGGACCGGGGCGACTGCCTGAACATCGGGATGCTGACCGTGCGGCTGTACAGCCCGGCGGAAAATGTGCTCCATGTCACAGCGACGCACTTCGAGGGAGGGGCGCAGAAGCATATTTTTGCGGCCGCCGCGGACACGGCTCCCGAGGTAAGCGTCACGGAGGACGACGTGGCGGTGGTCTATCAGACGGGTAGCCTGCGCGCCGTGATCAGCAAGGAGCCGAATCACTGGGAGATCGACTACTACGACGGAGACCGGTATCTTACGCGCACGGGCTATCGGAATATGGCGTACATGACGAACCGGGATACGGACGGACGCTACATGGTGGAGCAGCTCGGCCTGACGCCGGGCGAGTACGTGTACGGTCTCGGGGAGCGGTATACGCCCTTTGTCAAAAACGGACAGAGCGTGGAGATATGGAACGAGGACGGAGGGACGGCGAGCGAGCAGACCTACAAGAACATCCCGTTCTATCTCACGAACAGGGGATACGGCGTGCTCGTGGATTCGCTGGGCGATGTGGAGTTCGAGGTCGCGAGCGAGAAGGTGGAGGAGGTGCAGTTCTCTGTCAAGGGGGAGCGCATCGGGTATTATCTGATCGCGGGCGGTGATCCGAAGGGCACGATCGAGCGTTATACCGGAGTATTTGGACGTCCCGCGTTGCCGCCAGCCTGGTCGTTCGGACTGTGGCTTACGACCTCGTTCACGACAAATTATGATGAGGAGACGACAAGCAGCTTCATTCAGGGAATGGCGGACCGCGCGATCCCGCTGCACGTGTTTCATTTTGACTGCTATTGGATGCAGGCGTATCAGTGGTGCGATTTCGTCTGGGACCCGAAGACTTTTCCTGACCCGGAGGGCATGATCGCGCGTTACCACGAGCGCGGACTGAAGATCTGTGTGTGGATCAACCCCTACATCGGGCAGAAGTCGCATCTCTTTGCGGAGGGAAAGGCGGCCGGATATCTGGTAAAAAAGAAGGACGGCTCTGTCTGGCAGACGGATCTCTGGCAGGCCGGCATGGGGCTTGTGGACTTCACGAACCCGGACGCGGTGGCCTGGTATCGGGACAAGCTGAAGGCGCTGCTCGACATCGGCGTGGACTGCTTCAAGACAGACTTCGGCGAGCGGATCCCGGTCCGCGATATCGTGTGGCACGACGGCTCCTGCGCGGAGGACATGCACAATTATTATACTTATCTGTACAATCAGGCGGTGTTCGAGCTGCTGGAGCAGGAGAAGGGCAGAGGCAACGCGGTCCTGTTCGCGCGCTCTGCGACGGTCGGGGGACAGCAGTTCCCGGCGCACTGGGGCGGCGACTGCTCGGCGACCTACTCCTCGATGGCGGAGACGCTGCGCGGGGGACTTTCTCTGGCGGCCTGCGGCTTCGGCTTCTGGAGCCACGACATCAGCGGCTTCGAGCAGACGGCCACGCCGGATATTTACAAGCGCTGGTGCCAGTTCGGGCTGCTGAGCTCGCACAGCCGGCTGCACGGTTCTTCTTCCTACCGCGTGCCTTGGCTGTTCGACGATGAGGCCTGCGTGGTGCTCAAGGAGATGGTGGAGCTGAAGTGCCGTCTGATGCCGTATCTGTACCGTCTGGCGGTCGAGTCGCACGAGACGGGCGTCCCGATGATGCGCCCGATGTTTGTGGAGTTCCCGGACGATCGGAGCTGCCTGCCGCTCGACATGCAGTACATGATGGGCGAAAGCCTGCTCGTGGCGCCAGTCTTTGAGGAGACGGGCGAGGTCGAATATTATCTGCCGAAGGGGAGATGGTACAATCTCCTGACCGGCGAGACGCTCACGGGCGGCGGCTGGCAGAAGGGACGCTTTGACTATCACGGCATGCCGCTGCTCGCCGCGCCGAACACGATCCTTCCGCTGGGAGCCTGCTGTACGAAGCCGGATTACGACTTCGCGCAGGATGTGACGCTGTTCCTCACGGAGTTTGAAGACGGTGCGCATGCATGTACGTTTGTGCCGGATATGGCGGGCAGGTGTGTGATGGAGATCGAGGCGGTCCGGGAAGGACAGACGATCACTGTGAGCGTGCAGGGCGGAGGAGGCTGGGAGTGCCGCATGCCGGACGGCTGCGCGGCGAAAATCGAGAAGAAGGGAAATCAGGCGGTCATCACGCTGAACTGATCACTCGCGGAAGGCGATGCTTCCTGCGGGTGAAACGGAAAATGTGGACAGAGAAAAGAATATCATAATGGGTAGTGTGAGGAGTTTCAGGCCCTTGAAAGGATACCTGGAGATAAATCGGATACCATAATGGGAACTTTGAAGAGAGGAGAGATGGGATGAGCGCGATCAAGCCGATTAGCCTAAAGCAGGCGAAGCTGGATGATTCCTTTTGGACACCGTATCAGAAGCTTGTGAAGCAGGTGGTGCTTCCCTATCAGGAGAAGGTTTTAAATGATGAGATCCCGGGCGCGGAGAAGAGTCACGCGCTCGCGAATTTCCGCATCGCGGCCGGACTGGAGGAGGGCGAATTTTACGGCATGGTCTTTCAGGACAGCGACGTCGCCAAATGGCTGGAGGCCGCGTCGTACTCGCTCGCGGTGTACCCGGATCCGGAGCTGGAGCACCGGATGGACGAGGTGATCGCGATCGTGGAGAAGGCGCAGCAGTCGGACGGCTATCTGGATACCTACTTTACGATCAAGGAGCCGGAGCACCGCTACATGGATCTGCTGGAGGGGCATGAGCTCTACTGCATGGGCCACATGATGGAGGCCGCGGCCGCGCACTATGAGGCGACGGGGAAGGAGTCACTGCTAAATGTCGCGAGGCGTATGGCCGAGCAGATCGGCTCGGTGTTCGGGCCGGGCAAGCGGTATGGGATCCCGGGGCATGAGGAGATCGAGGTCGGTTTGATGCGGCTCTATCAGGCGACCGGGGAACAGAAGTACATGGAGTTCGCGTCGTATTTTATCGAGGCGCGTGGGAAGAAACCGGAGTTTTTCGCGGAGGAGAAGGAAAAACGCGATTTCGATGTGTTTGACATGGATCCGCGGAATCTGGATTACAACCAGAGCTTCGCTCCGGTGCGCGAGCAGACCTCGGCGAAGGGACACGCCGTGCGCGCGGTCTATCTCTACCGCGCGATGGCGGATCTCGCGGCGGCTTCGGGTGACGGGACGCTGTATCAGGCCTGCCGGACGCTCTGGAAGGATATTCTGGCAAAGAAGCTGTACGTCACGGGCGCGATCGGCGCGTCGGGCGAGCTGGAGTCGTTCTCGGTGGATTACGATCTGCCGCCGGACCGCGCCTACGCGGAGACCTGCGCGCAGGTGGGACTGGTGTTCTGGGCGAAGTCGATGCTGGACAATGAACCAAGAGGCGAGTATGCGGACATCATGGAGCTGTGCCTCTACAACTCGACGATCAGCGGAATGCAGGCCGACGGAACACATTTCTTCTATGTGAATCCGCTGGAGGTGAACCCGGGCATAAGCGGAGAGGTCTTCGGGATGCGCCATGTGCTGCCGGAGCGCCCGGGCTGGTATCAGTGCGCCTGCTGTCCGCCGAATCTGGCGAGGCTTTTGCTGTCGCTCGGCAAATATTGTTGGAGCGAAAGCGGGGACACCGTCTACACGCATCTGATGATCGGGCAGACGGCGCAGCTTGCCCATGCGGAGATCCGGGTGGAGAGCGCCTACCCGTGGGAGGGCAGGGTGAAGTATACCGTTACGCCGAAGACGGAGGAGGAATTCTGTCTGGCGATCCATCTTCCGGGGTATGTTGGGAAGGATTCCTTTGTGTTGACTGTAAATGGGAAGCCGCAGGAAGCGGAGCTTCGGGACGGCTATCTCTATCTGAAACGCAGATGGAATGCGGAAGATGTTGTTGCACTGGAATTTCCGATGGAGGTGCGCAGACTCTACGGGACGGTTCGCGTCCGGGATACGGCCGGTCAGGTGGCGCTCGCGCGCGGGCCGGTGGTCTACTGCTTCGAGGGCGCGGACAACGGCCCTATGCTGCAGGCGCTGACGCTTCCGAGGGACAGTGAGATCACGGCGGTGAAAGGTGAAGGAGAGCTTTTGAAGGACTGCGTCGTGCTGAAGATGGACGGCCTGCGGGAGAGCGACAGCGATGCGCTCTACCGGACGACGCCTCCTGTGCGGGAGAAGGTAACGCTGACAGCGATCCCCTATTACCTGTGGGGCAACCGAGGGCTGAACCAGATGCGTGTCTGGATCCGCGAGTGACGCCGGGTGGTGCCGCTTGAAAATATTATGGTTGACAAATTATCGTTTCGATGGTAGAGTTTTGATACAAACCTCAGAGTGCTTCCGCCTCTCGGGCAAAAGCCTGAGAGGCGGTCTTATATTGAAAAGAAAAGGGAGAGTGCAAACCATGATGAATCACAGAAAGTATACGCGACAGTATTTTATGCCCCCGACGCCGAGCATGAAGTGGGCCGAGAAGGAGTACGTGGATCACGCGCCGGTCTGGTGCAGCGTGGACCTGCGCGACGGTAATCAGGCGCTGGTCGTGCCGATGTCGCTGGAGCAGAAGATCAAGTTCTTCAAGCTTTTAGTCGAGGTCGGTTTCAAGGAGATCGAGGTCGGCTTTCCGGCGGCCTCCGACACGGAGTACCAGTTCCTGCGCAGGCTGATCGAGGACGATCTGATCCCGGACGATGTGACGGTGCAGGTGCTGACGCAGGCGAGGGAGCATATCATCCGCAAGACTTTCGAGGCGCTGAAGGGCGCGAAGAACGCGATCGTCCATGTCTACAATTCCACTTCTCTGGCGCAGCGCGAGCAGGTATTCGGCAAGTCGAAGGAGGAGATCCTGCAGATCGCCGTGGACGGTGCGAAGCTTCTGAAGAAGCTCACGGAGGAAGAGGGCGCGGATTACCGCTTTGAGTACAGCCCAGAGAGCTTTACCGGCACGGAAGTGGATTACGCGGTGGAGGTCTGCAACGCGGTGCTGGACGTCTGGCAGCCGACGGCGGACCGCAAGGCGATCATCAACCTGCCGAGCACGGTGCAGATGTCGATGCCGCACGTCTACGCGAGCCAGATCGAGTATGTAAATGACCATCTGAAGTATCGTGAGAACGTGGTGCTCTCCCTGCATCCGCACAACGACCGCGGTTCGGGCATCTCGGACGCGGAGATGGGCACGCTCGCGGGCGCGGATCGCATCGAGGGCACGCTGTTCGGCAACGGCGAGCGCACCGGCAATGTGGATATCGTGACGCTGGCGCTCAATATGTACGCGCAGGGCGTCGATCCGCAGCTTGACTTTACAAATATGACGGATGTGACGGAGAAGTACGAGGAATATACCGGAATGAAGGTGGACGAGAGAAGTCCGTACAGCGGAGCGCTTGTCTTCGCTGCGTTCTCCGGCTCTCATCAGGACGCGATCGCGAAGGGTATGAAGTACCGCGAGGATCACAACTGCGAGACCTGGACGGTGCCGTATCTGCCGATCGATCCGACCGACATCGGCCGCTCCTACGATGCGGACGTAATCCGCATCAACAGCCAGTCCGGTAAGGGTGGCGTCGGCTACATTCTGGAGCAGCACTTCGGGCTGAAGCTTCCGAAGAAGATGCGCGAGGCGATGGGCTACATCGCGAAGGGCGTCTCCGACGAGCTGCACAAGGAGCTGCAGCCGGACGAGATCTTCGAGCTCTACAAGGAGAAGTTCGAGAACATCACCGAGCCGTACAAGATCGAGGAGGTACACTTCAAGCAGCACAACGGCATTATCGCCGAGGTGACCGCGACCTACGAGGGCAAGAAGAGCGTGATCGTCGCGTCCGGCAACGGCCGTTTCAATGCGGTGAGCAACGCGATGAAGCGCCATTTCCGTTTGGAATACGATCTCGTGACCTACGAGGAGCACGCACTGGAGCAGAGTTCGAGTTCGCGCGCGATCGCCTATGTCGGCATCCGCGACAAGGACGGCAAGATCCATTTCGGTTCCGGCGTGGACGTGGATATCATCAAGGCGTCGATCGACGCGCTGCTGACCTGCATCAACCACATGACAACGGCGCACGCGAAAGGCTGAGTCTTTCGCGGGACGGTTTGGGAGTGAAGCAAACGGACTGAGACTTTCGGGACGGTTCGAGAGTGAAGCGGGCAGACTAAGGCTTTCATGACAGTCCGGAAGTAGATCGAACGGACGAAAGGGAAGCGACATTCTGTTATGGAAGGGAAGGAGCGGTTATGGGAGAGTTTATCCTGAACATCGTCCACCGCCCGGAGATGGTGCCGGAGTACGCGGAGAAGGTGACCGGGCACGGACAGGCGGAGGACATCGGGCGCAAGGCGCTGCTGACGGAGAGCCTTGATATTTTCAAGACCCAGCAGGAGTGCGCGCACAAGAACGGGCTGAAGACGACGATCGAGATGACCTACGCGAGTCTGTTCAACGACGAGGCAGTCGCACTGGCGAAGGAGCACCACGAGAAATACGGGGACGAGATTGGACTGACGCTGCTCGGTCTGCCCTGTAAGGAGTTTCGCGAGAAATATAAGACGAAGGATTTCTGCATCTGGATGTTCTCGATGGAGGACAAGAAGGCGATCGTGCAAGACGTCTTTGAGAAATTCCATGAGCGCTTCGGCTTCTACCCGGAGTCGACCGGCTCCTACTATATGGACGCGGACCTGATCAACTACATAAAGGAGAAGTATCCGTCGGTGAAGTGCGCGGTGGCGACCTGTTGGGAGGAGGGGCCGAAGGCCTATCACACCTGCAACAACAGCTGGTATACCTTCATGGACGGCGGCCCGTGGGCGCCGTGGATCCCGTCGAAGCAGAATACGCACGCGCCTGCCGCGAACGAGGCGGAGGATTCCGGCATCGTCGCGATCCCGCATTTAAGCCGCGACCTGATCGCCTGCTACGACGGCAACGGCTCGAACTTCGGGACGCATCCGCAGAACGTGCTGCGCGGCATGATCTACGACACCGAGAGCTGGGAGTACCCCTATCTCTACAACCTGATCGACCAGTTCCGCTATCAGGAGAAGTTTAACAACGGCTACGCTTACAATATGATGTTCGTCGGCCCCGGCTGGATGAACAAGATGGGACGCTGGGAGTCCCCGTACGAGCTGCTGCTCAAGTCCTACGAGGACGGCTGCGCCTACTACGGAAAGCTCAAGAAGGAGGGCAGGCTCATCGACATGACGATGAGCGAGTTCGCCGATTATTATCGTCAGAAAAAGTCCTACACGGACCCGGAGTGCGCGCTGTGGAGGGACATTCTCTACGGAAGCAAAAAGCAGGTCTTCTGGTACTGCGACCCGTTCATGCGCGTTGGCGTGAACATGGACCAGGGCGGCGCGATCGTCGATCTGCGCCCGTACGTGGCGAAGCTTGACTGGCCGGTGGGCATCGGCACACCGCACATTCAGGATGCGAGCTATCCGTTCCTGATCCAGGAGAAATACCGCGCGGGTTATTTCACACACTATGCGGGCGAGGGCACGATCCGAAGTGCGAAGATCTGCCACGGTGGCGAGGAGGTCGACTTGTGTCTCTGCCGTACCAAGGCGCATTTTTCTGAAAACAGAAGAGCGGCGGATGACAAAACACAGGGGACGGTGCGCACGGAGCGCGTGGCGGATGTCTGTAGCGGAGCTGTCGGAGCAGATACTGGGAACTGTGAGGTGATTGAGCGCATTTTGACGCTCGATCCGGTGGAGATCGAATTCTCCGATCTGACCTTGAAGCTTCAGACCGTGATCACATTCACGGAGGGCAGCAGCTCGATTAAGATCGAGCGCAGAGTGTTGGAGATGAGCGACCCGTCCGCGGATGTGACGATCAATGAGTACATGGTCGGCTGTTACGGGACGACCGAGTACAGCGAGGATATGTCGGGCCTCACGCTTTCCGCGCAGAAAGGCGGCGAGACGAAGACGCTTCCTTACGAGTACAAGTGCAGGGAGCTGTCCGTGAAGGACGCGGATCAGGTGAGCTGCCTGCTGCCGCCGATCGACACGCGCGTATCCATGAGCTGCGAGGGCCGGGAGAAGGAAGGATATTTCAAAGAAGGTTACGCGTTCAGCCCAATGTTCACGCTCGGTTATACCGGGAAACTCTGCGAGAAGGAGGTCTTTGCGACATGGCTCAATCTGGAAAAGGGAAATTGAATTATCGCTGTCCGTCCTGCTTCATGCGCGATCTGGACCTCGACATGTTCTACGATAAGGAAAAGAAGGAATATTACTGTATCCGCTGTCAGTACCGCGGGACGGAGGAGGATGTGCTGGCGAAGAACCAGCTGGCGCGCTTCCGCTACGGAGATATGATGAGGCGTTTCGCGATGGATGAGTTCGAGGATTTTGATGATTAATAGAGTATTACAAAAATATTAATAAAACGACATTGTATCCGAAAATTCTTTGTTATTCTTAAAAAATGTCGAAAAACATAGGAAAAACACGTATTTTCAGACTGGCAGAATGGACAAACAGCAAAAACAGAACGTGGAATAATGCACAATAATTTGATGAAAATGTGGTAAATTTATGTGAATTTACCACATTTTTTGTTTGCTGAAAAATGTCGACAAAATAATATGTTACAAAATTATGAAAAATGTATTGACACGTAGTTTCAATATTTTGTATAATGCAGATACGTTGGGAGGCAGTGAAGTAAACAATAAGGGACATAAGAGGCGGGCATGGGGAGATGCCTGTTGTAAATGACGGGAGAGTTTATGATGCTGTTACAAAACGTACGGAGATCATTCTGTGATCTCATGCGGCGTTTCATGTGCCGGTACATCAGGGATATTGCGTCGATGCTGGCGGGACTAATACTGGTCGTCGGCGTTGTGCTTGCCATACCGGAGTTGGATACCAGCGGTCACAGCACAGTATATGCTGTTGATTCCTCTGAACAGGGGGATGGAAGGGCGCAGCAGCTGCAGGCAGGACTGATGGGCGTCTTAAGCGGCGTGGCATATATGGAGCAGTATTCCGATGCCGCACGGCTTGTGAACGTCGCGGATGCGAATGAGGAAGTACTGGCGGGGATAAAAGGGCTCGACAGAAGAGTCATCCACCGGACATCGATCGAGGAAGGCACAAAGATCGCCGGCGAACTCGGCTACTACGCGCAGCAGGCAGTATACGAAAACCAGATGTCACAGGACGATTACTACACATTGCTGCAGATCGTAGAGGCGGAGGCTACAGGCGGGGACGTGATGAGTAAGATGATCGTAGCTCAGGTGGTTCTCAACCGGGTACAGGATTCGCATTTCCCTGACACGATCTACGATGTGGTCTGGCAGAAGGCGCAGTTTCAGCCGACATCGGACGGAAGGATCTACAGCTGCAGTATTACTGATTCGACTGTGGAGGCCGTCGACCGGGTCCTGCAGGGAGAAGATTACTCACAGGGCGCTTTGTTCTTCTTCTCGCGCGACGACGCGGACTCGTCGAGCGCCAGCTGGTTTGACTCCAGCCTGGTCAAGATCTTTGAGTACGGCGGGCATGAGTATTTTACTTTCGAAGAATATGTGAGTGATACATAAGAAAAAGGCTCCTCCAGGTATTCGGAGGGGTCTTTTTCTGTCGAAAGAAAGCGGCAGATTGGAGAATCCCGCATTGCAGGATTCCTTTTTTTGTGATATGATAGGGCGGAATGGTCCGAAGGCCGCGGATGGATTGCCGAAAAGAGCGGCGGACCGAATAGGACAGAACAGAATAGAAAAGGATGAATCATATGGATCTGATGTACAGAAGTACAAGAAATGCGGACAACCGCGCGACGGCCTCGCAGGCGGTGCTGAAGGGACTGGCGGAGGACGGAGGCCTGTTTGTGCCGGAGCGTATCCCGGAGCTTGGGATCGCTTTGGAGGCGCTCGCGGATATGAGCTATCAGGAGACCGCGTATGCGGTGATGAAGCAGTTTCTCACCGACTACACGGAGGAGGAGCTGAAGTACTGTATCCGCAGCGCGTACGACGTGAAGTTTGACACGCCGGAGATCGCTCCGCTTCGCGAGGCGGACGGCGCGCATTATCTGGAGCTTTTCCACGGAAAGACGATCGCCTTCAAGGATATGGCGCTCTCGATCCTGCCATATCTGATGACGACGGCCGCGAAGAAGAACCACGAGGAGAAGGAGATCGTGATCCTCACGGCAACCTCCGGGGATACCGGGAAGGCTGCGCTGGCAGGCTTCGCGGATGTGCCGGGGACGCGGATCATCGTGTTCTACCCGAAGAATGGGGTGAGCGCGGTGCAGGAAAAGCAGATGGTGACGCAGAAAGGAGAGAATACCTGCGTCATCGGCATCCGCGGGAATTTTGACGACGCGCAGACCGGGGTGAAGCGGCTCTTCGGCGACGCCGCGCTCGGGGAGACGCTCGCGTCGGCCGGTTATCGTTTTTCCTCGGCGAATTCGATTAACATCGGGCGCCTGGTGCCGCAGATCGTCTATTATGTCTACGCGTATGGGAAGCTTTTAAAGGACGGCGCGATAAAGCCGGGGGACCTGATCAACGTGACGGTGCCGACCGGCAACTTTGGCAACATTCTGGCGGCCTACTATGCGAAGTGCATGGGACTGCCGATCGATCGTCTGATCTGCGCGTCCAATGAGAATAAGGTGCTCTATGATTTCTTCCGCACCGGCGTCTACGACAGGAATCGTGAGTTTATCCTGACTTCATCGCCCTCGATGGACATTCTGATCTCGAGCAATCTCGAGCGACTGATCTATCGCATGGCTGGGGACGACGCGGCGGAGAACGCGCGGCTGATGGCGGAGCTTTCCGCGAAGGGCAGCTATACGGTCAGCGACGCGATGAAAGCAGAGATGAAGGATTTCACGAGCGGCTTTGCCACGATGGAGGAGGTCTCGTCAGAGATCGGGAGACTCTACGCAAAGACAGGATATGTGCTGGATACGCACACGGCGGTCGCGTCCTGCGTATACCGCGCGTACCGGGGGCAGTCCGGCGATCAGACGCCGACGGTCATCGCATCGACAGCGAGTCCGTACAAGTTCGCGCGCAGCGTCATGGAGGCGGTCGATCCGAAGTATGCGGGCATGGATGATTTCGGCTTGATCGACGAGCTGAGCAGGATCTCCGGGACGAAGGTGCCGCAGGCGATCGAGGAGATCCGAAGCGCGAAAGTGCTGCATGACAAGGTGATCGAGAGGGAGCAGATGGAGGCTTCGGTCAGGGAATTTCTCGGAATAAGCTGAACGGACTTGGGATTTTGATCCTGACAAACGGGATCACCTGTTGATGAGAATGTAATTACATGGCGTGAAAGCGCAGGGATGCGGAAAGGAGTACAGTATGAATTCCATGTTTTCTTTTATTGATATTGTGGTCGTCGGATGCGGCCTGTATGTGATCTACCTGTATATCGAGATGAAAAAGACCGGAAAGATCCGGGAGAGCATGCTTTTGCCCAAGGGGCTCGACGTGAAGAAGTGCAAGGATGTGGACGGCTACATCCGTCAGATCGGTCCGAAGCAGCTGATACTCGGGATCATCGCGCTCTTGTGCGGCGTGGCGGGACTGTTGCAGGATTTCACCGGAATTCTCAATTACTACGTGTATCTGGCGACGCTTGTCGTGTTCTTTGTCTATGCCGTCTGGTACACGGTTTTTATGAAAAAAGTGATCAAAAAGTTTTGGTGAGTATGAAAAAAGACGAATAAGTCCTGGTGAGAAAGTTGGATGGCGCGGCGCGCGGCGTTCGGACGCTGTGGCTGCAAAAGACACGGAACAGTTGATCTGTTGGGGTACAAAAGGGGAATGGCTGTATGAAGAATTTTAAGGAATGGCTGTCGGATTATCTGCGGTATCTCATGCTGCTGCTGGCGGCGGTACTGATCTTTTTCCTCGTGATGATCGGTGTCAGGATCTATCAGAACGGCAGTCAGTCAGAGCAGGACGTCGTCGAGGTCTATCCGGTGACAGAGGCGATGTCCGTAAGTGAGACGCAGGGTGAGAAATCTTCCGGGAGCGAGACTGAGAGCGAAGGGCTTTCCGGGAACATGAACGAAAGCGAACAGCAGACGGAGAGTGAAAAGAAGACTGAAAATGTAAAAACGACGGAAAAGGATACGGAGGCGGTGTCCGGCGTGACGATCGTCCGCCAGTCGGAGACGGAGCGGAAAACGGATTCCGCCCAGAAGCCGCAGACCGAGGCGAAGCCGACGCCTGCGCCGCAGCCCGCTGCCCAGACAGAGCCGCCGACTGAGACCGAACCGCCCACAGAGACGGAGACGGATCCGCCTGAGCCGGTCTATATGACGCTGACCGGATCCTGCTATCTGCGCAGCGGTCCGGGCTACGAATACGAGATCATCGGCGAGTACACGTATGGAACAACCGTGCAGGTGCTTGACGACTCGATCGGCTGGTATAAGGTACAGGTGGACGGGATGACCGGGTATATGGGCGGACGATTCTTCCACTAAATTATAAAAATATAGAAAATGATTGGAATCCTCCTGCGGGACAAAGGCGTCCCGTTCAGGGGGATTTTGTGCTTATAAGGAAAAGGAGGTATGCAGTATGGCGGCGTTTGAGAAGATCAAGAGCGGGATGCCGGGGCTGGATCAGGTGCTCGACAACATTCGGCTGGGCGACAACGTGGTCTGGCAGGTGACGAATCTGGAGGAGTACAGCTATTTTGTACAGCCGTATGTGCGGCAGGCGATCGCGGACGGGCGGAATCTAGTCTACATCCGTTTTGCGCAGCACGAGCCGATCCTGCCGGAGATGGAAGGGTTGAAGATCTATCAGTTCGACCCGGACGAGGGCTTTGAGAAATTTACGGTCGACATCCACAACCGGATCACCGAGGAGGGGCGGGACGCGTTCTACGTCTTCGACAGCCTTTCGGAACTGCAGTCGGCCTGGTACACGGACCTGATGATGGGAAATTTTTTCTGCGTGACCTGCCCATACCTCTTTATTCTGGACACGGTCGCCTTCTTCCCGTTGATCCGCGGCAGGCACTCGTTCGAAGCGGTCGCGCGCATCCGGGAGACGACACAGCTTCTTCTGGACGTCTACTCGGACGGCGACGTGCGCTACCTGCACCCGCTGAAGGTCTGGAACCGCTACTCGACGACGATGTTCCTGCCGCACTGCTGCAGGGACGAAAGTGGCGTCTTCGAACCGCTGACGGACGGAGTGGCGACAAGCCGCTATTACAGTCTGATCCAGTCGGCGGCCGGGTACGGGCAGGATCAGTCGAGCGACAGCCATGACCGCTTTTTCATCAAAGCGAAGGCGGACTACTTAAGCGGACAGTTCACGGACGAGACGGAGGACATGATCATCGAGAGTACGATGACGCGCGACCCGAAGATGCACGCGCTGCTCAAGCAGTATTTTGAACCTGCGGACTATTTCGAGGTGAGAGACCGCATGATCGGCAGCGGCGCGATTGGCGGGAAGGCCTGCGGCATGCTGACCGCGCGAAAGATCGTGGACAAGGCGCTGGAGGGCTATCACAAGCACTCGGAGCAGCACGATTCATTCTACATTGGATCGGATGTGTTCTACACCTACATCGTGTCGAACGGCTGCTGGGAGACGCGCATCCGGCAAAAGACGGAGGAAGGCTTCTTAAGCGCCGCGCAGGAGCTGAAGGAGGCGCTGCTCTCCGGGCAGTTTCCGAACAATATCCGGGAGCAGTTTCGCAACATGCTGGAGTATTTCGGTCAGAATCCGATCATTGTGCGCTCATCGAGTCTGCTGGAGGATGGCTTCGGAAACGCGTTCGCCGGAAAGTATGAGTCGGTGTTCTGCCCGAACCGCGGGGAACTCGAGGAGCGGATGCAGGCGTTCGAGGACGCGGTGCGCACGGTCTACGCGAGCACGATGGACCCGTCGGCGCTTGAGTATCGCCAGAAGCGCGGGCTTGCCGACAGCGACGAGCAGATGGCCGTCCTGGTGCAGCGCGTGTCGGGCTCGTATTACGGCCCGTATTTTATGCCGTGCACGGCGGGCGTCGGCTACAGCTACAGTGCCTACAAGTGGATGCCGGACATGGATCCGGCGGCCGGGATGCTGCGCATCGTGATGGGGCTCGGGACGAAGGCCGTGGATCGCACGGAGAACGATTACCCGCGCCTCGTGAACCTGGACCGACCGGAGGTGACGATGCTCGTGAAGATCGCGGATAAGCATCGCTTTTCCCAGCACAAGATCGACGTCATCAACATGGCGGAGAACCGCACGCAGGAGGTCGCTCTGGCGGAGCTTCTGCCGCATCTGCCGCAGTGGTACAAGAATGTGGTGCTGGAGCACGACTACGAGGCGGAAGACCGCCTGAAAGAGACGGGCAGGCCGCGGGACATTTATTTTGTGAGCTGCCTGCGCCTGCTGGCGAACCGGAAGTTCACCTCGATGATGAAGAAGATGCTGCACGAGCTGCAGAAAGCCTACGATAACCCGGTGGACATCGAGTATACGGTGAACTTAAGCCAGGGCGACGATTTCGTCGTCAACCTTTTGCAGTGCCGTCCGCTCTACGTCGGGAAGGACGAGGTCAGCACGCAGATGCCGGAGGTCAGCCCGGAGCGGACGTTCTTTGAGATCACGGAGTCCTCGATGGGGCAGTCAATGGCGAAGAAGATCGACGTGGTGATTCAGGTGGAGCCGAAGGAATACTATGAGTTCCCGTACGCGCAGAAGCCGCGCGTGGCGGACGCGATCGGGGCGGTGAACAAGTATTACAAGGGCAAAGAGAAAAATATCCTGCTCACGGTGCCGGGGCGCATCGGTACTTCGTCGCCAGAGCTCGGCGTGCCGGTGAAGTTTGTCGACATCTCGGGCTTCTGCGCGATCTGTGAGGTCACGGACAACCGCGCCGGTTATATGCCTGAGCTCAGCTACGGCAGCCACATGTTTCAGGATCTGGTCGAATCGGAGATCTTTTACGGCGCGATCTTCGGGGACCGCAGGACGAAGTGTTATCAGCGGGACTACTTTGAAGGACGGAAAAATCTCTTCCCGGAGATCTGCCCGGACGAGGCGGAGCTCTCCGATATCCTGCGCGTCTATGAGGTCGAACACCTGAAGCTCTGGGTAGACGGCGTGAACAACCACGCGCTGTGCGCGGAGGAGTAGAAATTTCTTCAAATGCAGTTGGTTGATTTATGTATGGATAAAAGTTATAATCAATTCAATAATTGTACTTTTCTGAATTTCTGGCAGCGGGAGGAACAGAACATGAATATCGCGCAGATACTTGAAAAGATGATTGTTTTTTCGGATGGGAACATCCACGATATTGAACACTTCATTAAGGTATGGACGTATGCCAGGACGATCGGCGAACTGGAAAAACTGGATCAGGGTACGCAGTATATCCTTGAGGTAGCTGCCATCACACACGATATTGCCTGTCCGCTCTGCCGTGAGAAATACGGCAACACGAACGGGAAATATCAGGAGGAAGAGGGCGGTCCGCTTGTGACGGAGTTCCTTGCGGATACAGGGCTGAGCGAAGAACAGATTGACCGGGTGGCTTATCTTGTGAGCCATCACCATACGCTTCAGAATGTCGACGGGATCGATTACCAGATACTGATTGAGGCGGATTACATCGTCAACGCCGCTGAGAGCGGATACAGCAGGCAGAATATCGAGAGTTTTATCGAGAAGAACATGCGGACGGAGACCGGCGGAAGGATCGCGAAATCTGTGTTTGGGGTTTGATCCTATCGAACGAGACAACACAAAAGTTTGTTGCGGCAATGGCAGATTTGATAAATGAAACAGGGGAATTGGAGATGGAAAGAAAAACGGCATTTATCGTCGGAGCGGGCAGCTTTGACGGAATGATGGACAAGCCGGGCAAAGGCGATTTGGTGATCGCGGCGGACGGCGGTTATACCTATCTGAAAGAGCTGGGGGTGGAGCCGGATGTGCTGCTCGGCGATTTCGACTCGTTGGAGGTCACGCCGGAACACCGGCACATCATCCGGTATTCGCCGATCAAGGACGATACGGACATGGCGCTTGCGTCGGCCTACGCACAGGAGCAGGGTTGTACGCGGCTTCTTCTCTATGGAGGGCTTGGCGGAAGGCTGGATCACTCAATCGCAAATCTGCAGCTTCTGATGGGGCTGTCGCGCGCAGGCGTGGAGGCATACCTGATCGGAGAAGGCAACGTGATCACGGCGATCACGGATGAGCGGATCTGTTTTGGCGCGCAGGCGCAGGGGATGATCTCGGTGTTTTGTTTGAGCGAGCCGGCGAAAGGGGTCTGGGAGCGCGGCCTCAAGTACTCGCTCACCGATGCCACGCTCAGCTGCGACATCACGCGCGGCATCAGCAACGAGTTCACCGGGCAGGAGAGCCATATCGAGGTGCAGAACGGCACGCTGGTGATCCTGTGGGGACAGGAGAACGGGTTGCCGGTTTGCCGATTACAGTCTGGACGATTTGCGGAGGCGCCGACAGTTGAGACGACGGAAGCATAAGAATGAAAGCATAAGAATGAAAGTATAAGAATAGGATTCTATTCTTGACATTGCTTTGCAAGTATAGTAAACTTACTGCGACAACTGAAAAGGGGTGCTGGAGCGTTCGAGTCCGGCTGAGATTAAGATCACAGCGATCTTAGACCCTGGAACCTGATCTGGATAATGCCAGCGTAGGAAATGAGAGATTGCGATATCTGCGTATATGATTCCGCCTGAGCATTTCAGGCGGGATTTTTTCTGTCAAAGAATCTTGAAAAATAAAAAGGAGGATCTGAAAGATGAATGCAAGCGTGGCGATTCAGACACTGCCGGAGGCGGCGAACGACGAGGAGCTGATCCGTATCGTGGATGAGGTGATCGATTACATCAAAAGCACCGGCCTGAACTATTATGTGGGACCGTTTGAGACGGCGATCGAAGGCGATTACGATGAGCTGATGGACATCGTGAAGGAGTGCCAGCACATCGCGATCCGCGCGGGCGCGCCGTCGGTGGCTGCGTACATCAAAGTGACTTACCGCCCGGAAGGAGACGTGCTGACCATTGAGAAAAAAGTTACAAAACATCACCAGTAAGCTCTGGTCGCTCTCGGCCATCGCTCTGATCTTGATCGTCTGGCAGGCGGTCAGTTCGCTGGGACTGGTGGATCGCTTTCTGCTGCCGTCCCCGCTGGAGGTGTGGCGCGCGTTTATCACGGATCTGCCGCTTTTGATGGAGCATTCCCTGACGACGCTGACGGAAGCGTTTGTCGGGCTGGCGCTCGGAATCGCGCTGGGGTTTGTGATGTCGCTGCTGATGGATCGCTTTGAGATCCTCTACCGCGCCTTTTATCCGGTCGTGGTGCTGACGCAGACGATCCCGACGGTGGCGATCGCGCCCCTGCTGGTGCTCTGGTTCGGCTATGAGATGATGCCCAAGGTGATATTGGTCGTGATCACCACATTCTTCCCGATCACGGTGGGCCTGCTGAATGGCTATCGTTCGGCGGATCAGGACGCGATCAGCCTGCTGCGGGCCATGGGCGCGGGAAAAGGGCAGATCTTTCGCTACATTAAGCTGCCGGGCGCGATGGGGCAGTTTTTCTCCGGTGTGCGCATTTCCGCGTCCTACGCGGTGGTAGGCGCCGTTATCTCGGAGTGGCTGGGCGGCTTCGGCGGTCTGGGCGTGTACATGACGAGAGTAAAAAACGCATTTTCTTTTGACAAGATGTTCGCGGTGATCCTGTTGATCTCTGTGATCAGCCTGCTGCTGATGAAGGCGGTGGATCTGCTCCAGAAGCTGAGCATGCCGTGGGAGAGGAGACAGGAGGAATTACAGCAACCGGCGACAAAGTGAGAAATTGAAAATTTATCATGAGCGCAAATGTATCATAAATACAAGCGCATCATAAACGCAAGTGTATCATAAACACAAGTGTATCATAAACTCATGTACAGCATAAGGAGGGTTTCTTTTATGAACAGAAAATTGGCAGTGGTATCTTTGGCAATGGCGCTGGCGCTGTCGGCGGCGAACGGTGTGTGCGCGCAGGAGGAGACAAAGGATCTGGAGAAGATCACTTTTGTTCTCGACTGGACGCCGAACACGAACCACACGGGGCTCTATGTGGCGCAGGCGAAGGGCTATTTTGAGGAAGCGGGACTGGAAGTGGAGATCGTGCAGCCGCCGGAAGGAGGCGCGGAGCTGCTGGTCGCGTCCGGGAAAGCACAGTTTGGCGTGGGATTCCAGGACACCATCGCTCCCGCTTTGGTGGGCGACGACGCGCTTCCCGTACAGGCGGTAGCGGCGGTGATCCAGCACAATACCTCCGGGATCATTTCCCGCAAAGGAGAGGGCATGGATACGCCCAAAGGCCTGGAAGGGAAGAAATACGCGACATGGGAATCCCCGGTGGAGCTGGCGACGCTGCAGAATGTCGTGGAGGGCGACGGCGGAGACTTCAGCAAGGTGGAGCTGATTCCGAGCAATGTCACGGATGAGGTGACGGCGCTGCGCACGAAGTCGGTGGACGCGATCTGGATCTTTTATGCCTGGGCGGGCGTAAAGGCGGAGCTGGAAGGACTGGAGACGGATTACTTCGCGTTTTCCGACCTGAATCCGGTGTTTGACTATTATACGCCGGTGATCATCAGCGGGACGAAGTTCCTCGAGAGCGAGCCGGAGACGGCGAAAGCGTTTCTGGCGGCGCTTGCCAAGGGCTATGAGGACGCGATCGCGGATCCGGAAGAGGCGGCGGATATTCTCTGCGAGGCAGCGCCGGAGCTTGATCCGGAGCTTGTGCTGGCGAGCCAGAAATACCTTGCGGATCAGTACAAAGCGGAAGTGGAGCAGTGGGGCTATATCGATCCTGAGCGCTGGAACGCGTTTTACAACTGGCTGAATGAGAACGGTCTGTCTGATCCGGAGCTTCCGGAGAACTTCGGCTTCACGAACGATTATCTTCCGGAGTGAGAGGGATGTTTCTGCCCGGAAGAACCGGCGCAGCGGCTTTTGATACGGACAGGAAAGGAAGGCTTTGGGCGAGCTATGAGAGAGACAGTGTTGAGCACAAAAGGGATCACGAAGTCCTTTGACGGTCGGAAGATCATTGAGGATGTGAGCATAGAGCTCCGGAAAGGAGAACTGGTCTCCCTTCTGGGCGTCAGCGGCGGTGGTAAAACAACGCTTTTTAATGTGATCGCGGGGCTTTCCATACCGGATGCGGGGACTGTCTTTCTCAAGGACGTTGAGATCACCGGCAAGCCCGGGAAGGTCAGCTATATGCTGCAGAAGGATTTGCTCCTTCCCTATCGCACGATCGTGGACAATGTGGCGCTGCCGCTTCTGATCAAAGGTGTTTCCAAAAAGGATGCCCGCGCGCAGGCATCGTCTTATTTTCATCAGTTCGGGCTGGAGGGGATGGAGAAAAAGTATCCCTCCCAGCTCTCCGGCGGTATGAAGCAGCGTGCGGCGCTGTTGCGCACTTATCTGTTTTCCGGGGAGGTCGCGCTCTTGGACGAGCCGTTTTCCGCGCTCGATATGTTGACAAAAGGCGCGGTGCATCAGTGGTATCTCGATGTGATGGAGCAGATCCAGCTGTCCACGCTTTTTGTTACGCACGACATTGACGAGGCGATTCTTCTCTCGGATCGCATTTACCTGCTGACAGGACGTCCGGGAAGGATCACCCGGGAGCTCAGAATTGACGAGCCCAAGCCTCGAAGAAAAGATTTCAGCCTTTCGGAGGAGTTTTTGTCCTATAAAAAGGAGATACTCCGCGAGTTGGAGAATGGCGGATCAGGCAGGAAGGCGGAGTAATGTCGCCTGCAAATTCGATGAGGAGCGAATTTTGTCGAAAACCAGTAGACTTTTGCCTTGCTTTGTGTTACACTGAAATAGCAAGGAGGTGTATGGCATATGCAAGAAGAAAAATTGCTTAAGGCCATCGCTGACATGTTTGACCAGAAGCTTGACCAGAAGCTCGAACAGAAACTCCGGCCGGTATGGCAAGAGCTGAGCAGTCTCAATAAACGGGTCGACACGGTCAGCGAACAGATCAATACACTGGATAAAAGATTTAATGTACTTGAAGAGAAAGTAGACGTGCTGACGAAGCGAGTGGATGTACTTGACGAGAAAGTGAATGCACTTGACGAGAAAATGGATGTGCTGACGAAGCGGGTGGATGTACTTGACGAGAAAGTGGACGTGCTGACGAAGCGAGTAGACGTACTTGATGAGAAGGTGGATGTGCTGACGAAGCGAGTGGATGTACTTGACGAGAAAGTGGACGTGCTGACGAAGCGAGTGGATGTACTTGACGAGAAGGTGGACGTACTGACGAAGCGAGTGGATGTACTTGACGAGAAAGTGGACGTGCTGACGAAGCGAGTGGATGTACTTGATGAGAAGGTGGACGTACTGACGAAGCGAGTGGATGTACTTGACGAGAAAGTGGACGTGCTGACGAAGCGAGTGGATGTACTTGATGAGAAGGTGAATGCACTTGACGAGAAGGTGACGAGAAATTATGATCTGGTGCTGGAGTTTTATGGACGACAGCAGGAGGAGAATTGTTACCTGAGAGATGAGCTGAAGCTGTTTTACGGCATACTTAAGATGCAGGGCGCCCAGATCGCGCGCAACACAGCGGACATTGATGAGCTGAAAGGAGCGAAAGAGGCGAAGGCTGCCTGATGCTTTGCATGGCACAAGATACACAGGATAAGAACGGCTGCGTTTTGGCGGTCACAAAAGAGAACGGGCCGATGGTGCGGACTGAAACAGTCAGGCGCCATCGGTTTTATAATACAGGGAAATGAGATATATTTACAAGTTGACAGAAGGAAAATATCTGGGATATACTTTGTATATACGCGGGCAGGAAAGCCTGATGATATGGAAGAAGGAAAGCGCAAAAAAATGAACACGCAGTATCAGAAAAAAACATACACCTTATTCTGGATATGGCTGGCAATGCTGGTTGCCGTATGCCTTTTTTACATGTACGGTGGGAGGCAGTATTTCCCTGTGATCGGATCGGGGAAGAACCTCGGCCTAATCGTTCTGGTATTTCTGGATATTCTTTTTATAATGATTCTGGCGACGCAGAGTGTCTACTGGGTCAGCGGCGTCACATACGAGAAGGCGGCAGTGGCCGGAGCGCACGCGAGAAGGCGTTTCGCACTGTGGCATCTCGTGATCTTCCTTGTGGCGACGGTTCTGTTTCTGATCTATTGCTTCGGGATGAAGGGAATCCTCGTGCCGGACCGAACGCGGGACGCGCTCGTCGCGGGAGGGATGGTCTGCGCGGCAGGGATCGTGAGTTCGCGGGTGCGGCTGTGACAGAGCTGAGCGCGGCGGAACAGAATTAAGACATGTTTCAATGACAGACAGGATAGAGATTGATGGAATAGAGAATAATTGAGCGAAGAATAGGCGGATAAAGAAGTCTTTGGATCACACAAGCATCTCGTTGACAGAGCTTGAAGGATTCAAAGATTTTTTTGTTGATTCTATGCTTGACAAAACAGCGTCTTGGTGCTATGGTTAATTACATAAGTAATGAACTAATAAACTTATAAACTTGATTAAAAAAGGTTTTACTGTTCAGACAGGAGAAAGCAGGAAAAGGAAGCAGTCGAAGAATAGCAGAAAAGAATTTTACGGAAGAAGACGAAGAGGTGAAGGAAGTGAGAGCGCGTGAATGAGATCCTGACACAGGAAAAGTCGATTTATATCCAGATCCGTGAGATGATTGAGAACGATATTCTTCGGGACATCCTGTTGGAGGAGGAGCGTGTCCCGAGCACGAATGAGCTGGCAAAGATCTACGCGATCAATCCGGCCACTGCCGCCAAGGGTGTTAATCTTCTGGTGGACGAGGGCATTCTCTACAAAAAGCGGGGGATCGGGATGTTCGTGGCGACAGGCGCGAAGCGGCAGATCGCGGAGAGGCGGAAGAAGAACTTTTACGAGGATTACGTGAAGAACCTGCTGGCGGAGGCAAAAAGTCTGGGGATCAGCAGGCAGGAGTTGGTCGCAATGATCGGACAGGACGAGGATAGATAAGAAATGCGAATTGCCGCGTAGATGACCGGATGAAACGAGGAAAGATGAGAAGCATGAACTGCCGCAAGGGAAAAGGGCAGTCGACAGGAAACAGCAGGAACAGGAGAGGACAAAGATAGATTCACGGCGAACGGCCGTGGGAAAGGGCAGCAGGGATGAGTAAATTAACTGCAAAGGGAATTGTGAAAACATATGGAAACAAGGATGTACTGCACGACGTCGATCTGGAGCTGGAGTCCGGGAAGATCTACGGGCTGATCGGGCGAAACGGCGCGGGCAAGACGACGCTGCTGTCGATCCTGACGGCGCAAAATCCGGCGACGAGGGGTACGGTGGAGCTCGACGGAGCGCCGGTGTGGGAGAATCCTAAGGTGTTGGAGCATTTCTGTTTCTCGCGGGAACTGAGCCAGACGGGTTCAAGCGGCGCGGGCGCGATGAAGGTGAAGGCGTATCTTGAGATCGCGGCGACCTATTACACGCACTGGGATCAGGCACTGGCGGACCGTCTGATACAGGAATTCGGGATTGAGAAAAAGAAGCGGATCAACAAGCTATCAAAAGGCATGGTCTCGATGGTGACGATCGTTGTGGCGTTGGCAAGCAAGGCGGAGTTTACCTTTCTCGACGAGCCGGTCGCAGGGCTGGATGTGATCGCGAGAGAGCGTTTTTACCAGCTTTTGCTGGAGGAATTTACACAGACCGGGCGCACGTTTGTGGTCTCGACGCACATCATCGAGGAGGCCGCGGATGTGTTCGAGGAGGTCGTCATTCTGGACGAGGGACAGATCCTCCTGAAAGAAAACACGCAGGAATTGCTGGAACGGGCGTATCATATCAGCGGGCACGAGGAGGAGGTGGACGCGGCAACGCAGGGACTTGAGATCCATCACGAGGAACGGCTTGGCCGCAGCAAGGGCGTTGCGGTGCTGCTGTCTCCGGGACAGACGCTGCCGCAGGGACATGACGTGAGCGTTCAGAAGCTCAGCCTACAGAAATTGTTCGTGGCGCTTTGCGGGGAGGAGCACGCATGAGGATGGGGATGAAAAAAGTAAAGCTGTGGAGTACGGCGTCGATCGCCTATGTGGTCATCGCGGCTGTTATTACACTGGGTATGGTTATGCTGACTGGGTTTCCGGGCGGAGGGGAGCGGTCAGGTTTTTGGCAGACACTTCTGTTTCAGTTCTGTACGATGCTTTTGCTTTCGGGAGTGTTGATACAGACCATGACCGGAGTCGGGCTGTTCCAGGTCTACTTTTCGGTGCTGCTATCCATGGGGAGCACCAGAAAGGAGATCATTCGCACCCTCTGTCTGAGCCAGGGAGCGACCGCGCTGTTTACGTCCTTGCTTGCAGGGCTTGTCTGGGGAGTCGGCCGCTATGTGGAAAACTATCCGCCGCAGAAGGAATTGTTCGGACTCGGACTGCTGTGGTTTTTCCTGATCGCGTTTGGAATACAGCTGTTTGGTGCGGCGTTCGGCACTGCGCTCGGGGCGGTGACCCTTCGTTGGAGAACCGTGGGATCTGTGGTAATGATGCTCATAGGTGCGCTGATCGGCGGTTTGATCGGCTGGAGCCTGGTCTCACTCGATCGTTCGGAAACGGGATTCCTGATGACATTTCTGAGGACTCATATAGGAACAGAGCTGCTCATGCCGCTTGTTTGCACGGGGGTGTTTGCGATAGGGATTGTGACGGATCTTTGCGCCGCAGGATTTGCGCGCTTCCTCACGAGGAAGAGCGAGGCGCGGGCGTAGGAGAGTGCAGCGCAATTTGGACGGAATGAAGCTGTGAGAAACGGACGCCGCGTGTGTGGCACGGCAGGATATTCGTCTGATGAATATGCGAATGATGGGCGAAAGTTCAGGATCAGGCGATGATGGGAGGAAAGAAGAATATGTGGAAAGCAATCAAACGGCAGATCTATGTGCAGAGGGAAATCTTTGCCGTGATCGCGGGGATCATGCTTGGGTGCTGGGTGCTGGGAGCCGCGGCGCTTGCGATCGCGATGTACTTTATAAAAGAAAAAGTCTATTTTCCGCTCGGGGTAAGCTGTGCGCTCGTGGCTATAGGGGTCATGATGCTGTTTTTTGTGTTCGGGGAAGTGGTCGTCTATTTCAATGTTGAATTGTCGATGGGCTCGTCACGGAAAGAGTTTTTTGTGTCGCATCTTGTGGTGGCTCTGCTGGCGGTAGCGGAGATTTTTGTGTTGACGGCGGTGCTGTGCACGGCGGAGGAGATACTGAACCGGATACAGTGTGCAGGTGGCGAGACGGTAAAACTGCTGCCTGAGCTGATTCGGTTCGGGATTCCGATCATCGTGCTGCTGGTGATCGTGGCCGGTCTTGTCGGCGCGCTCTTTCTGTGTTTTGGCAGGCCTGTCCTCGCGGCGGCATGGATCGCGTGGATGTTCCTCTGCATCGGCGTTCCGAGGATACACGACGCCGCGGCGGAAGTGCCGGATTCCTTCTGGGGCCGGATCGGGAATGCGATCGGACGGCTGATCGGCGGAATCCCGGGCTATCTGCAGTGGGCACTGTTCGCGGTGGTCTGCGCGGTGGGGATCGCGGGGACCTGGGCGATCCTGCGGAGGCAGCAGGTGAACGTATAGCAGATCAGCGAAAAGAATTGTGCGCTTATGACAGTTGATGGGGAGTAAAAGCAGACATTTGGAATAATCATTTAAACTTTTCTTTTCCACTTGAATTATTCGCGAATATCTGTATAATGTATAAATAGCGATATAAATTTATATTTATGCATTTTCCCGACATGGGAACATGCTACAGAAGGAGGAGTTCATTATGAAAAAGAAATTACTTGCACTCACGATGGCTGCATGCATGGCGCTGTCGATGACCGCGTTTGCGGAGGACCAGACCGAGGGCGGCGCGCTCGAGGTTCAGACGGTCACGCCGGGTAAGCTGACCGTGGCTACGAGTCCGGACTTTGCCCCGTACGAGTTCTATGCGATCGACGAGGACGGCAATCCGTCTCTGGCCGGTTTCGACATGGCGCTGGCGCAGTACATAGCAGACTACATGGGACTGGAGCTTGAGGTGATCCCGCTTGATTTCGACGGCGTGCTCAGCGAGCTGACGACGAAGTCTGTGGACCTCGGCATGGCAGGCCTTTCCCCGGACCCGGCGCGTATGGACGCGATGGATTTCTCGGATATCTATTATGAGGGCGGTCAGTCTTTCGTGACGGTGAAGGACAAGGCCGGAGATTTCACTTCCTTTGATGACGCGAACAAGCCGGAGGTTTCCGTCGGCGCACAGATCGGTTCCATCCAGATGGATCTGGCGAATAAGAATACCCCGGACGCTGATATCGTTCCGCTCGTGAAGGTGACGGACATCATCGCTGAGCTGCTGGCGGACAAGCTGGACGCGGCGTTCATTGAGACCGCTGTTGCCGAGAGCTATCAGAAGGTTTATCCGGATCTTGAGATCGTGATGGACGTTCCGTACGATGTGGCAGGTTCCGCGGTAGGCGTCTGCAAGGACAACGCTGAGCTTTTGATGGCGGTCAACGAGGCGATCGCTCTGGCGAAGGAAGATGGCTCCATGGATCAGTTCGTCGCTGAGGCGAACGAGCTGGCGACCGGCGAGAAGTACGAGGGCGTGCTGAACGATGAGGGTCAGGTGCCGGAAGAGGCTGAGACCGAGGGCGCTACTGAGGCTGTTACCGAGTAATCAAAAAGCACTTCATGCAAAGACGCAGGAGCTGCCGCATTTGCTCTTTTCGATGCGGCGGCTCTTCTCTTTATAGCGAACACCGTCTGCGAAAAGCGAAACGTCTCAGGGAGAGACCTGCCGGGGCGTTTGTCAGGAGCCGCTCCTGTCTCTGTCGGTATTCGTATAGCAGAAAATGAAAGGAGCTTTCCATGGATTCATTTATCAAACTGAGCAACTTCCCGAAGCTGCTGCCTTACGCGCAGCTCTTCTGGCAGGGGATTCTGGTGACGGTTCTTTTGTCTATCTTCACGGTGGTCATCGGTTTCGTCCTCGCGCTGATCCTCGCGCTGATGCGTTTGTCGAACTTCTGTCCGTTGCGCTTTCTCGCATTGGATAAGAACGGGCATCGGAAGCAGCGTGGTTTTCTGGCTGCGGTCGGCAGGTTCAATCCGCTGAATTTTCTCGCGACCGCGTACGTCGAGATCCTGCGGTCCACGCCGGTCATCGTGCAGGTCTTCATCATCTACTACGGCGTGTTCAGCCTGATCAAGCTCCCGTCGTACCTGATGTTCGGTTTCATCCGCTTCGACCGTTTCTTCCCGGGCGTCGTGGCGCTGGGTCTGAATTCCGGAGCGTATCTGTGTGAGATCATCCGCGCCGGAATTCAGTCGATCGACGGCGGGCAGACGGAGGCGGCGCGCTCCCTGGGACTTTCCCAGACGCAGAACATGCGTTATATCATTCTCCCGCAGGCGGTGAAGAACATCCTTCCCGCGATCGCGAACGAGTTTGTCATCATTATCAAAGAATCTGCGATCACCTACACGATCGGCGTGCAGGACATCATGTCGGCAGTGAACGCGGTCAAGGGCGCGACCTTTATCATCATCGAGCCGCTTCTGGTGGCGACGGCGATCTATTTCTGTCTGTGTTTCCCGACATCCAAGCTGATCGCGTATTTTGAGAGGAGGATGAGCCGTGGCGACAAGAGATAGTTTGATCAAGGTAACCGGCTTGAAAAAGCATTATAATATGGGGACGATCAAGGCGCTTGACGGGATCACGACCGAGATCTTCAAGGGCGACGTGATGGCGGTGATCGGGCCGTCCGGTTCCGGCAAGTCGACCTTCCTGCGCAGCCTGAATCTGCTCGAGGAGCCGACGGAAGGCTCTATCGTTTTCGACGGCATCGACATCACGAAGAAGAAATACGTGGACGAGAACGGAAAGACGGTCAACCTGAACATCGATCTGCTGAGGCAGAAGATGGGGATGGTGTTTCAGCACTTCAACCTGTTCCCGCACATGACGATCCTCGGCAACATGACGCTGGCCCCGATGAAGGTCAGGGGCATGAGCAAAGATGAGGCCGAGGCGAAGGCGCTCGCGCTGCTCGACCGCGTGGGCCTGAAGGATCGCGCTGAGGCGTACCCGATCCAGCTGTCCGGCGGACAGAAGCAGCGTGTCGCGATCGTGCGCGCGCTGGCGATGGAGCCGGAGGTCATGCTGTTTGACGAACCGACGTCCGCGCTTGACCCAGAAATGGTCGGCGAGGTGCTCGACGTCATGAAGGAGCTCGCGCGGGAGGGCATGACGATGGTCTGTGTGACGCACGAGATGGGCTTTGCGCGTGAGGTGGGCAACCGCGTCCTCTTCATGGCTGACGGCCTTCTCATGGAGGAGGGCACGCCGGAGCAGGTCTTCGACCATCCGCAGAACCCGAGACTGAAAGACTTTCTGGCGAAGGTGCTGTAGATGTAGAGAGCCTGTTTGGCGGCCCGAGCGCGATTTTAGTCTGCGAGTCAGGCAGACATAGATTCGTACAAAAATCTGAGGAAAGAAATGGACAAGAGAAGAAAGCTGTCGTAAAATATTCCCAATGGGATACTCGCGGCAGCTTTTTGCCGCCTGAGACAGGCTTTGAGAGTGTTGAGCTTATCAGCCGATCCGTTAAGAAATGAAATGAGCGAAAAAACGCTTGACGGAATAGGGAGGTATGTATAGAAAACGGCGAGTTACCGGGAAAGGGGAAATCGTATGATAGAGGAGAAACAGGCGGCGCTGGCGGCGATCGAGGCGAAGAAGGAGAGGATCTTCGACGTGGCGGACCGAATCTGGGAGTATGCAGAGCTCTCATTGCAGGAGGAGAAGTCCGCAGCCTTATACTGTAAAGTTCTGCGTGAGGAAGGCTTCCGAGTGGAAGAGGGAATTTGCGGGATCGCAACGGCTTTTTCTGCGAGCTTTGGAAACGGACGTCCACTGATCGGGATACTCGCGGAGTACGACGCGCTCTCCGGACTCTCGCAGAAGGCGGGAAGCACGGCGCGCGAAGAGCTTGTCCCCGGAGGCTGCGGTCACGGCTGCGGACACAACCTGCTGGGAGTCGGAGCGCTCGCGGCGGCGCTCGGCGTGAAGGCGTATCTGGAGCAGACCGGGCGTCCGGGGACGGTCGTACTGTATGGCTGTCCGGGAGAGGAGGGCGGCGCGGCGAAGGCGTTCATGGCGCGCGACGGCCTCTGGAAGGAGCTGGACGCGGCGCTGACCTGGCACCCCGAGGATGTGAACGAGGTGGCGACCGGTTCGTCGAACGCCTGTATTCAGGTGCAGTATAAATTCAAGGGTGTGGCCTCGCACGCGGCCGCCGCGCCGGAGCTCGGGCGCAGCGCGCTGGACGCGGTCGAGCTGATGAACGTCGGTGTACAGTTCCTGCGCGAGCACATGAGCGATAAGGCGCGCATCCACTATGCGATCACGGACGGAGGCGGATGCAGTCCGAATGTGGTGCAGTCGCGCGCAAGCGTGCTCTACATGGTGCGCTCGAACCATGTCGCCGAGGCGGTCGAACTTCAGACGAGAGTGGATCGGATCGCGGAGGGCGCGGCGCTGATGACGGACACATCCTTTGAAAAGAAATTTATTGACGGGGTGGCGGACACGGTCAGCAACTTCGCGCTGGAGCGCGTGCTGTACGAGAATTTCAAGGAGCTCGGCGTTCCGCATTACACGCAGGAGGAGCACGCCTTCGCGGACGAGCTTTCAAAGACCTATCCGGGGAGCGACAAGACGCCGAGTATAGCCGCGGAGAACGACGGCACGCTGCGGGAACAGGTGGAAGAACAGCGCAGGCAGTGCGGTCACGCGATGAACGAGTTCCTCGCGCCGCTCTACCAAGGCGACGCGTTCGACGCGGGTTCGACCGATGTCGGCGATGTGAGCTGGCTGACGCCGACCGCGCAGATCCATGTGGCGTCCTGGCCGAACGGCTGTCCGGGCCACAGTTGGCAGAACGTTTCCTGCGACCGCACGGAGATCGGGCATAAGGCGGCGCTTCACGCGGGCAAGGTGCTCGCGGCCGGGGCGATCGACCTCTTTGACCGCCCTGAGGTCCTGCAGGGGGCCCGCGCGGAGTTCGAGAAGCGCACAGCGGCAGGCTACACCTGTCCGGTTCCGGCGGACGCGGTGCCGACGATCCCGGACTAAGGCGCGTGATTCTTTCATTGCAAATGGTCGAATGTGGTGATATACTCGTGTTTAGCAATGAGCCGTGCAAAGACGCCGAATGACAAAACGGCTGCTTGCAGACGGATTTGTCAGGCGACGTCTTTATAGGGCGAATGCCCGCGGCCGAGGAAAAGCGAAGCTTTTTCGAGGCTGACATGGCTCATTGCTCAGTATGAAAAATTAAATGAGGAGAATGAACATGAGCAAAAGACCAACGGTATTGATGATCCTGGACGGATACGGACTGAACGACAAGAGGGAGGGCAACGCGATCGCGCTGGCGAAGAAGCCGGTGATGGACGAGCTGATGGCGACCTGCCCGTTCGTGCACGGCAACGCGAGCGGACTGGCGGTGGGCCTTCCAGACGGACAGATGGGCAACTCCGAGGTGGGCCATCTGAACATGGGCGCGGGCCGCATCGTCTATCAGGACCTGACGAGGATCACGAAGGAGATCGAGGAAGGAGCTTTCTTTGAGAACGCGGAGCTGAAGCGCGCGATGCAGAACGCGAAGGACAAGGATTCCAGCCTGCATATGTATGGGCTGCTCTCGGACGGCGGCGTGCACAGCCACAACACGCACCTGTACGCGCTGCTCGAGATGGCGAAGCGCTTCGGCTTGAAGAAGGTGTATGTACATTGCTTCCTGGACGGCAGAGACACGCCGCCGACGTCCGGCAAGGATTACGTGCAGGAGCTGACGGACAAGATGCAGGAGATCGGCGTCGGCGAGATCGCGACGGTGTCCGGGCGCTATTACGCGATGGACAGGGACAATCGCTGGGATCGTGTCGAGAAGGCGTACCGCGCGCTGACATTGGGCGAGGGCGAACAGGCTTCCTCCGGCGTGGAGGCGGTGGCACAGTCCTATGCGAAGGACGTCACGGACGAGTTCGTGGTGCCGACCGTGGTGATGAAAGACGGCGCGCCGACCGCGACGATACAGGACGACGACTCGATCATCTTCTTCAACTTCCGCCCGGACCGTGCAAGAGAGATCACGCGCACCTTCTGCTGTGACGACTTCACGGGCTTTGAGCGCGGACCGCGCAAGAAGGTCGTCTATGTCTGCTTCACCGAGTACGACGTGACGATCCCGAACAAGACGATCGCGTTCCAGAAGGTGTCGATCACAAACACCTTCGGCGAGTATCTGGCGGCGCACGGCCTGAAGCAGGCGCGTATCGCTGAGACCGAGAAGTACGCGCACGTCACATTCTTCTTCAACGGCGGCGTCGAGGCGCCGAACGAGGGTGAGGACCGCATCCTCGTGAATTCCCCGAAGGTGGCGACTTACGACCTGAAGCCGGAGATGAGCGTCTATGAAGTCTGCGAGAATGTGGTGAAAGCGGTCACGTCCGGAACATACGACGTGGTTATCACAAACTTTGCGAACCCGGATATGGTAGGCCATACCGGCGTTCTCGAGGCGGCGGTCAAGGCCATCGAGGCGGTCGACGAGTGCGTGGGCAAGGTGGTCGAGGCGGTCAAGTCGGTGAATGGGCAGATGTTCATCTGCGCGGACCACGGCAACGCGGAGCAGCTCATCGACTACGAGAGCGGCGAGCCGTTCACGGCGCACACGACGAACCAGGTGCCGTTCATCCTCGTGAACTGCGACGAGAAGTACGGCCTGCGAGAGGGCGGCCGTCTGGCGGACATCGTCCCGACGCTGATCGAGCTGATGGGCATGGAGCAGCCGAAGGAGATGACCGGAGAGTCTCTGTTGGTCGAACGATAAATTAGTAAACGATTCAGTACAGCCCGTGCGGCGGACAGGCATTGACCGATCCCTGCGCGGGCGTTTTATTTTTGCAAAGGGAATTCCAGGACATGAAAAGCACATCAGATTTTCACAAATTTGACACAAAAATCATTTATAGTGAGTCCAACGAAACGAAAAGAAAGGGGATTCACCATGAAGAACTACGGGAATAAAAACGAGAATGAGAAAAAGAGCGGTTCCTGCAAACGCCGCGTTGTGGTCGCGATGGCAGGCCTGCTCACCATCGGAGCGCTCGCGGGGGTCGACGCGTGGAGAACAGCCAGCGTCGTCTTCGCCGAGGAAGAGGATAAGCAACAGGATGTATCGCTGAATCTCGCGGATCCGGAGAAGACAGAGGCGGAGAGCGAACTCCAGACCGAGGCAGCGGAAATGGAAACCGAGACTGAGACCGAGACAGAGGAGAAGGAAACCTTCGCCGATATCGACCGGGTGTCGGGAGACGCGGCTATCGTGGCGACGGACGTCTCGGATATCGTTGAAAACTGCATGCCGTCGATCGTCTCGATCACGGAGAAGTCCGTGGAGGAAGTTGAGACTTATTTCTACGGGACGCAGGAGTATGAAATCACGGGCGCTGCCTCCGGCATCATCATCGCGCAGAACGACGACGAGCTGCTGATCGCGACGAACAGCCACGTGGTGAAGGACTCGACGGAGATCACGGTCGGTTTTACCGCGGAGGCGGAGAATCCGGAGGATCTGCTCGTGCCGGCGAAGATCAAGGGAATGGACAGGGATTATGAGCTTGCGGTCGTTGCCGTGCAGCTTGCGGATATCAAGGAAGAGATCCGCGATCAGCTCAAGATCGCGCAGCTCGGAAGCTCCTCCGATCTCAAGGTGGGTGAGACCGCGATCGCGATCGGCAACGCGATGGGTTACGGGCAGAGCGTCACCTGCGGCATCATCAGCGCTCTGGACCGCGAGGTCACGATCGACGACTTCTCCCAGAAGCTGATCCTGATGGACGCACCGGTCAACCACGGCAATAGCGGCGGCGCGCTGCTCAACGCAAAGGGTCAGGTGATCGGGATCAATCTGGCGAAGGAAGTCGTAGACACCGCGGAGGGCATGGGTTATTCCATCCCGATCGACACGGCGATCCCGGTGCTTAAGAATCTCATAAATAAGGAGACACGCGACAAGCTGTCCGACAGCGAGAGAGGCTATCTGGGGGTCACGGTCGTCGACGTATCCGCGGACGCGAAGGAACTCTACAACATTCCGGCAGGCGCGTTCGTGTACGAGGTGACGAAGGATTCCGCGGGCGAGAAGGCCGGTATCAGCAAGGGCGACGTCATCACGAAGTTTGACGGCGAGTCGGTAATGGATAAGGATGATCTGGTCGATAAGCTCAGCTACTATTCGGTGGGCGAGACCGTGACGATTGAAGTGCAGACGGCGAACGGCGGAGACTACGAGGCCCGCGAGGTAGAGGTGACGCTTCAGGAGGGAACTAACCTTCCGGAAGAGGACAGCGATCAGGCAGCTCCGAAGGATTCGGAGGACAGAGGCGCAGGAAATGAGAACCCGCAGGACGGCGAGCCGCAGGATAATTCGGAAGGACAGCAGTCGGACGATGATTTCTGGTTCGATGGATTCGGGGTTCCGGGCGGCGACGACAATGGCTACTTCCCGTTTGAAGACGGAGAAAATCAGGATTTTTGATGTGCCGTATGGCATGGACATAGAATAGTGTTATTTGGATCGCAGCAGGCGTATCCCCTGAATTGTTCTGGGAAGCCTGCTGTGTTTCTTTGTGAGGATTTAATCAAATTGTAACAAAAACGTAAAAAATGGTTGAAAAACAGAAAAAAAGGTGTATACTGAATAGTAAGAATACGATGGGGGACAAACAGTCTGAGAGATATTTCACGGGGAGGAAACAGATAAGATGAAAAGCGAAAAGAGGAAGTGGCTGTTCCGAACGTTGCTGTTGCTGACGCTTGCACTGGCGGCGTTGCCCGCGTGCGCGTCTGCCGATGTCGGCATGAATAAGAAGAAATTCACGCTGATCGCGGGGGAGTCGACGAAGTTGAAACTGCAGGGCCTCACCGGGACGGAGAGCGCGATCGAGTGGAGTGTGAAGCGCGAAGATGTGGCGGACATTACACAGGACGGAAAGACAGCGAAGGTTACCGCGAAGGCGAAAGGGACGACCTATATTTTCGCGACGGTGGACGGAGTGCAATATCGCTGCAGACTGAAGGTGACGGAGCCTACGGCGGCGATCCGATTGAACAAAGCGAAGAAGAGCCTCAAAAAGGGCAAGACATATCAGCTCAAGGCTACCATAGAGCCGGAGGGCGCCGAGAAGGTGTCCGTCCGATGGAAAAGCAGCAACAAGAAGGTCGCCAAGGTCAATTCCAGAGGAAAGGTGACGGCGATAGGAGCGGGCACAGCTACCATTACCGCGTATGCCAGGAACGGGAATGCGGCAAAGGCAAGCTGCAGGATCAAGGTGAAGTCAGACCCAATCAAATTGAACGTGTCCCAGTTGAACCTCACTGTCGGCCAAAAGGCGAAGCTAAAGGCCACGTCAGACATGGAGAGTTCTACCTATACCTGGTCCAGTTCTGACAAGACGGTTGCGACTGTGACGAAAAAAGGCAAGGTGAAGGGCATGCAACCCGGCACTGCGGTCATCACGGCCAGACGTGCGGCAGACGGATCGACGGCAGCCTGCACGGTGACGGTGATGGCGGCTGGTCAGACTCCGACGGAGCCTTCCGCGAACGCCAAAATACTGTTGTCGCTTATGCAAAAGTATTCGGATCAGGTGAAGGCGGACAAGGCCGTCGGCATTACGTGGAAATATGCCAACAGCGGCCCGAAGAACAACTGGCCGGATGAATACAAGAGATCGAGGAAGAAAAAGGTCGGCTATGTGAACTGTGCGCTCGGGGTGCGCTGGGGACTGCGCGAGATGGGCATGCTGGATTCTTCCAATTTCTGGGGGACGGCCGGCAGCGTCGTGTATCATGGGACGTCGAAAGAGCAGCTGCTTGAGCATTGCGTGATCCAGCAGGTCAACAAGACGCCGGACCAGCTGCTGGCGGAGGGAAATCTTCTGCCGGGCGATATCTGTACGTATGTGACATACGGGCATACGAACGTCTACGCAGGCAATGGACTATGGTACGATTTCGGCCGCGGTGCGAACGGAAAAACGGTGGGCGGAGATTATGTGTTCGATTCATTCGGACCGGTCGCCTCTGTGGGGATGGCGAGCACGAAGATCGGAACGATCATCAGACTTGTATAAAGGATAAAAGGGGATCAATATGGGGAGGATGAATGATTATACGGAAAAGGGCAGAATGTTCAGACCCGGCCGCGGTTTTCTGAGGGCAGGGATCCTTGTCGTCATGCTTTTGCTGCTTCTGATGCCCGTGGAGGCGTCGGCAGCAAGGATCAGCAAGAGGAGTAAGACCCTTCTGAAAGGGCAGTCATTTACGCTACGCGTAAAAGGCACATCCCAAAAAGCGAAATGGAGCAGTTCGAAACGTTCTGTTGCACGGGTAAATTCCGCCGGCGTCGTGAAGGCAAAAAAGGTAGGAAAAGCCGTGATCACCGCCAGGGTGGGAAACAAAAAGTATACCTGCACGGTTACGGTAAAGCAGCCTGTGAACAGCCTCAAGCTCAACAAGACCGGCATTATTCTCAAGAAAGGAAAATCGACCACTATAAAAGCGAAAGTCAAACCGCGCAGCGCGTCGAACAAGCAGCTTGTCTGGAAGAGCAGCGACAGCAAGATCGCGTCTGTTTCATCCAAAGGAAAAGTGACCGCCAGGAAAGCCGGAAGCGCTACTATCACGGCAAGGACGAAGGATGGGAGTAAACTGTCCGCTTCCTGTGTGGTACTGGTTCAGGATCCAAAGAAGCCGATGAAACTTTCGCAAAAGACGATGAAACTGCAGCAGGGCGCGTCCAAGGCGCTGAGCGTGAGCGGAACGAGCTCAAAGATCGTATGGAGCAGTTCCGATTACTCGGTGGCGGGGGTCGATGAGAACGGCACAGTGACGGGAGTCGGCGTTGGCAAGGCGAAGATTATGGCAATGCTGGCGGATGGACTCTGGATTGCGTACTGCGATGTGACGGTGGCTGCCCCGGGTCCCAGTCCCTCAGCGGAAGCCCTGAGGTTTCTGGACATTCTGGCAAAATATTCCCGGGAGATCCAGGCGCAAAAGGCCACTGGACATTTTCTGGGCTATTCAAACAGTAGCTCTCTGATCAAGGGCACCTGGGAAGGCGTCCTGAACGACATGACCACCCGGGGAATCGGTTATACCAACTGCGCGCACACGGTTCGGCTCGCGCTGTGCGAGATGGGCAAGATTACCCCGAGCCAGATGTTTTGGGGCTTGAACGGTGCGATCCATTTCGGAGCCGGCGTGGAGGCGACGCTTCGGCAGAGCTGCGATATCCTGCATGTCGAAAAGACGGTGGAACAGCTCATGGCAGAAGACGGCCTGCTTCCGGGCGACATCTGTACATGGAAAGGTATCGGACACACAAACGTATATGCGGGGAAAGATGCGAACGGACAGGCATTGTGGATCGATACCGGGCGTGGGACCGGTTCCGACGGAAGTTACGTAGCGGTCAAGGACCTGAAGGAGTTTAACGGGCTGACGCAGACACTCAATGAGGACATAAAAAACGATCACAACGTTCCGGATCTGAGCAAGAGCATCTATATCTTTAATTCGTTAAATCCGGGGGGAATCAATCTCGGAGCGGTGAAGGTCGCTTATATCATCCGCCTTATGAGATAGACGGTTTGCACAGACGGACTGGCTAAAAAAGGAAATGCCTGCAGGGACAATTTGGGAGTGAAACACATCCGATCGGGAAATACTATTGCAAAAGAAATGCTCAGGAGGTTGCAATATGTGTAGTTATATGCCGATCACAGATGTGTATGCCAGAGAGATTCTGGATTCCAGAGGAAACCCTACAGTGGAAGTCGAGATTATGACAGAAGACGGAAGCGTCGGGAGGGCAGCAGTCCCTTCCGGCGCTTCAACTGGTCAGTACGAGGCCGTGGAGCTTCGGGACGGCGAGGCAAGGTATCAGGGGAAAGGCGTGGAGCAGGCCTGCCATTTTGTCAACTCGATTCTGGCAGACGCGGTCATAGGAGAAAACGTCTACGAGCAGGCCGCAATCGACAGGATACTCTGCCGTGAGGATGGGACAGAGAACAAGCGCAGACTGGGTGCGAACGGGATACTCGGGGTCTCGATGGCAGCCGCCGCGACGGCGGCGAAGTCGTTAAATATGCCGCTCTTTCGTTATCTCGGAGGCATGAAGGCACACCGGATGCCGGTACCCATGATGAACATTCTGAACGGAGGCTGTCATGCGGACAATCCAGTGGATTTTCAGGAATTCATGATTATGCCGGTGGGCGCGGACGGGTTCGCCCACGGATTGCAGATGTGCGCGGAGATCTATCACACGCTGCGCGCTATCCTGAAGGCACGCGGCCTGTCGACCGGGATCGGGGACGAGGGCGGCTTCGCGCCAGAGCTTGAAGACGCGCAGAGTGTCTTGCGCCTGATCTGCGACGCGGTGGCACAGGCCGGCTACCAGATGGAGAAGGATATCGTGCTGGCGATTGACGTGGCCTCGAGCGAGCTGTACGATGAGGCCAAAGACGCGTACTGTTTTCCGGGGGAGAGCCGAATGAAAGGCCGGGAAGTCCTGCGGAGCACGCAGGAGATGATCTCCTATCTGGAAGCGCTGTGCGGGGAGTTCCCAATCGTGTCCATAGAGGACGGACTCGACGAGAACGACTGGGACGGCTGGAAAGAGTTGACAGGACGGCTCGGGGACCGCGTACAGCTTGTCGGGGATGACCTGTTTGTCACGAACGAGGAACGCCTGCGCAAGGGGATCAGCCTGGGCGCGGGAAACGCGATTCTCGTCAAGGTGAATCAGATCGGTACCCTGACGGAAGCTTTCGGCGCGATCGAGCTGGCCCAGAGAAACGGGTACCGCGCGGTGATCTCGCATCGCTCGGGCGAGACGGAGGACACGATGATCGCGGATATCGCGGTGGCTGTGGCGGCAGGGCAGATCAAGACGGGGGCTCCGTGCCGGGGCGAGCGTGTGGCGAAGTACAATCGGCTGCTGAGGATCGAGGATGCGCTCGGACTGTATGCTTCATACGGGAATCCATTTGAATAAAGTGCTTGCATTCTGCAAAATCCTGTGATAAACTTGAGGCGTTGACATAGGAGGTGTGATTTACTGTGAGGACATTTTTGACAATTGTATTTGCATTGGTATGTGTGGCGCTGACGGTGTTGGTTCTGGCACAGCAGGGCAAGGACGCAGGTCTCGGGACGATCGGAGGCATGGGAGATACCTACTGGGGGAAAAATAAGTCCCGCTCCATGGAGGGAAATCTCGTAAAGATTACCAAGATACTTGCAGTGCTGTTTATTGTGCTGGCAGCCATTTTGAATCTGGGATTTTAACGACAGAGGACTGATGCGAGGCGTCGCGTCGGTCCTCTCTTTCGAGGGGCAATGAGCCGCGCCGGAGAGTTTTTTCAGGGCAGGGCTGTGCGGAAAAGGAGAGAGCGAATGGGCGCATCCGTCAAGCTGATCGCCAACAACAAGAAGGCGTATCATGATTATTTCATAGAGGATAAATACGAGACGGGGATTGCGCTTGCCGGCACGGAGGTGAAGTCCCTGCGTATGGGGAAGTGCAGCATCAAGGAATCGTTTGTCCGCATCGAAAACGGCGAGGTGTTCATTTACGGGATGCACATCAGCCCATATGAGAAGGGGAACATCTTCAACAAGGATCCGCTGCGTGCGCGAAAGCTCCTCATGCATAAGAGCGAGATCAGCAAGATAGCGGGCAGGATCAAAGAGAAAGGCTACACGCTTGTTCCGCTTCAGGTGTATTTCAGGGGCAGCCTTGCCAAGGTGGAGATCGGGTTGGCCAAAGGTAAGAAGCTCTACGACAAGCGTCAGGATATCGCGAAGAAGGATATGCGCCGCGAGGCCGAGAAAGAATTCAAGCTCAGAAACCTGTCTTAGACATGCAGGCTGCTGAGCTTGGTTTTTGTCGCAGGAACTTATCTGGATTCCTGCACGATGTAGATCTGTCTTTTTTTCGTCTCAAGGTAAATTTTCGATATATACAGTCCTACGATCCCCAGACAGAGCAGCTGGATCCCGCCCAGGAACACGATGATACTCACCAGGGAGGGCCAGCCTGCGACCGGATCCCCGAAGATAAGCGCGCGTCCGACAACGACGCACAGGGCGATGAAGGCCACCGCACAGAAAAAGATGCCCAGAAAGGAGACGACCGACAGGGGCACCGTGGAATAGGCAAGGATGCCCTCCACGGAATATTTAAACAGCTTCCAGAAGGACCATTTGCTCGTCCCGGCACTGCGCTCTATGTTTTCATAGGAGAGCCACCTGGTTCGGAAGCCGACCCAGCTGTAAATCCCCTTGGAAAAACGGTTGTATTCGCCGTCCGCCAGAATCGCATCCACCATTTTTCGAGTCATGAAGCGAAAGTCCCGCGCGCCGTCCACGATCTCTGTCTGTGAGATCCTGTTGATGATGCGGTAGAAGCATTTCGCGAACAGAGAACGGATGACCGGCTCGCCAGCGCGCGTCTGGCGGTAGGTGGCGACGCAGTCGTAGTCCTCCTGCGTGATAATGCGGTACATCTCAGGCAGAAGATCCGGCGGATCCTGGAGATCCACATCCATCGTAGCCACGTAATCACCGCGCGCGTGCTCCAGTCCGGCGTAAAGCGCGGCCTCCTTTCCGAAATTGCGGGAGAACGAGACGTAATGGACTCTGGAGTCCTGTTCGCTCAGGGCGCGAAGAATTTGCAGGGTGCGGTCACGGCTTCCGTCGTCGATGAACAGAAATTCCAGTTCCTCAGGGCAGATCCCGCTTTCCCATATTCGGTTCACTTCCCGGTAAAAGAGCTCTATTGTCTCTTCCTCATTGTAGCAGGGTACTACCAGTGAAATCATAGCGTCTCCTTTCTCCTTTTGCTAAGAATCCATAAAAGACAAAAAATGAGAAGTCCAAAAGCGGAGAGGAGCAGTCCCTCCCGCAGATATGGCGTCCGGTAGCGCAGCTCGATCGTGTGCGCGCCAGGTGAGAGCTCAAGCCCAGGATACATATCGTTTACCTGCTTGACCTCCTGTGCTTTCCCGTCTACAAGAGCCGACCAGCCCTTGCTGTACGCCATCGACAGCACCAGCATTTTCGGCTCCTGCAGGGAGATTGTTCCGCTGATCCTGTTATCCGAAAAGCGGAGATCTTTCAGGACGTTCTCCTTCAGCGCCTCCGTCTGGGCGTCCAGCTGGTCGAGCGGTTGGCAGACCACATAGAGCTCGTCCATCGAGTAGGTCCCGACAGCGGGGAATTGCAGAGTGACGCTCTGGGTGTAACCGGCATATCCGAGATTGCACAGATAATCATCGTACCCGCGGTAAAAATTGTGACGGTTGGTATACACGTAGATATTCTTAGTGACGTCCCCCATGGAAGCGTGCATGACAAAATTTTTGGCCGCGCCGTCGAACTGTAGGTTCTTCATGACGAGATAAGTCTCGCAGTTCGGGAGCTCCTCAAAGGAGAGCGTGATCTTCGCGCCGCTCTCCGAGACCGCGAAGTTGTTTCCGTCCATCGTGACGTGTTCATCCGGGGTGATCCAGATCTCGGGACGCTTTTCACAAAAGTCCGGCTCTGCCTGAGGAAGCGTGCTATCCTCCGTCACGGCAGCCTGCATCATGGCCTGCTGTCTCTGTTCGACGGGCAGAGAGTCAAAGATGTCCTGATCAAGCGCGTATTTGTAGGTATACCCGAACGGAAGCGTCTCATCGCTTCGGAAGACTTTAAATTTTCTGCTGCCGCCCACCTTCTCATCGTAGGAATACGGCAGATAGGCTTTCCGACCCTTCCGCACCACAAAGTATTTCACGGCGGCGAGCCGGTCCAGCATCGTGCGCCCGTCCAGATTGTCGTACATATGGTCCCAACGCGCGGCCACATAGAGATCGGACAGGAATTTGCTGACTGCTCCGTTTGAGACGCTGAAGTAGTAATCCGTGCTGTTCAGGCGGCTCTGCATCGCTGTGTTTTCGTGCGCGACCACCCCGTATTGGTCGTAGCGGTAAAAACCAGAATGGTCCTCCAGCTCTTTCACCGGATAGCATTCGCTCTTATCCGTTAGCATGGCGTACGGCTGGCCGGGGTTCCGGAATGTTTCCAGATATCCGGCTGAGCCGCCGGAGCCAAACAGATCCCATACATTCAGGATAAGCCCCGCCAGGGTCATTCCGCAAAAGATTGCCGGCAGCGCTTTTCGTATCTTCCAACGTCCGCTGAGTGTGACCGCCGCGCAGAGCACCGAGAGCATCAGCAGCGTCAGATACATCGCGGCAGAAGGAGTCTCCGGAGAAGAGAGTGCAGTCTCAAACCGCGAAACGCCGAGCACCACCGCGAGGTACAAAACGAGCAGAGTCAGCAGGCCGAGCTTTTCCTTCTTTTTTAATTGGAAGAGCTCCGGATACATCTTGACGAGAATGTAGGACAGCAGCATGATATAGGCCCACATCCAACGGTTGGCCGCATAGGAAAAGCCGTTCATGACATGCCCGCAGAAGGGAGTGAGCAGGAACACGGTCAGGATCAGAAAGCCTGTTTTCAGATGGATGAACCGCTTTCTTTTCAGAAAAAGCACCATAAGCGCGACCAGCACCAGCGGCGCCATTCCCATTATTGTGTAATTCTGGACCTGCTCTGTCCCATATGGCACCTGAAGAATATCCCTGAAGTAATTTGCATAGAAAGGCAGTCCGTACCACAGAGGGATTTTGTTGTCCGCATTCATTCGGCCGGTATTCAGTACGTACATGGCGGAGGGGAGCAGTGTCACCGCTGCAATGCACACTCCGATCAGATAATAGCCGACAAATTTAAAAAACCAAGCGGAAAGCTCCTTCGGACGGATCCGGCCAAACCGGTGTAGATAGGAGATTGAAGCGTACACAAGTATCAGGATGCTCGCCATGTAGAAGAAATAAAAGTTGCTGATCGCGATGAGCGCCGTCATCCAGAGGAACAGCCAGGGCTTTTTCCTGTCGAAGATCTTGTCGATGCCGATCAGCAGCAGGGGAAAATACATCATGGGATTCATGAAGAACGGATGACGTGCGAACACATAGAGCGCGAAGCCCGAGAAGGCGTAAGTGAGCGCGCCGAGCACGGACGCATGAGCCTCGTTTTGGTGATAACGGCAGTACATCAGGAAAAAACAACCTGATAGATACAGGCGCAGGATCGAGAGCGCTTCATACAGATACTCTGTGTATTCGGCGGGAACAAAGGCGGAGGTAAGGGCGAGCGGATCTCCGAAGCAATAGTAATTCAGCGTCGTGAGAATGTCCGCGCCATAGCCGATGCTCATATCCCAGAGAGGAATGGAGAGCGTATGATTTTCCCACAGGTTTCGGAAGATGCCACGAAGATATTTTCCGTAATACATAAGGCTATTGAAATGCTGGTAGACGCCGTCGCAGTCCCACACCATGGACTTATGGCCGCTGATGAAGCAGTAGAGGATCGCGCACAGCACAATGCAAAAATATACGGTATAACGGATATAACAACTCCGGCTGTTCTTTCTTTTTAGAAAAAAGGATTCTTGCTCCATCGGATTTCCTTTCCTGAAACGGGTTTGATTCATTATAATCCCTCCATCTGAGAAAGTCAATCTGAGCCGGGGCCCCGGGGAGGGCCATCGCTTGACACTGTATGGGCTTTCTGCTATAATAAAACGCGGCGTTGAGAGTGCCGCAGGGCAGCGGAGCGCTTGCCGGGAGGTAGACCATGAGACGTTTTTCCTTTGCACGAGTGTGCAGTATTTTATTTGCGGTATTTGTACTGACGCTTTTGCCGTCACAGTCTACTTCAGCGGCGAAACCTGCTATGGTGAAGAATTTTCATCTGGTCTGCTACGGAAATAAGTCGGCGTTTCTGGCCTGGGATAAAGCAAAAAACGCGAGCTATTATCTCCTTTACAGTTACGACGCTGCGAGCGGGCAATACACGAGGATCACAAAGACAAGCGCGCGCAACTATCAGGTGAAGAAGCTTAAGGACGGTCAGACGTATCAGTTTGTGATACAGAGCGTCAACTCGCGCAAGGGCAGGACGACAAAATCGGCCTATTCCGCGCCCCTTACGGTAGTCGGAAGGTCAGTCAGTCTGGATGGCGTGCATGCCCGGCGTTGGGCGGTCCGCACGAAGCGGGCGATACAGGCGAAGGATCTGAAGACCAAGAAGATGGTCAGGATCAAAAAAGGGGCTGCAGGGACCACGTCCTCCCATATCAGGGGCACGCTTGTCGTCAAGTTCAAAAAAGGGGTCAGGGTCAAGATCAGCAGAAAGAATCTCAGCTTCCACAATCTTACGCTCAGCAAGTCCTACAAACATTATTCGAAAGCGAAGGCGGAGGCCTTCGTCAACGCAAGAGGCTATACCAGCAGGACAAAATGGCTGGTCTGGATCAGCCAGTATACGGGAAGTATCCATATATTCAAGGGCTCGCAGGGCAACTGGCAGCGTATGCGGATCGCGAAGTGCGTGATTGGGAGCAACGGGCACACCGTCCCCGGTATTTTTCACATGCTTCGCCGGTCAACCACGCATGGGAAGCCGAGCATCCACTTCAGCTGGAATCCGGCTAAGCAATGGGGATTAGCGTTCCATTGCCGGATCGACAGCCACACGCGCGGCCCGTACTCCAACGGTTGTGTCAGGCTGGGCGACGCCGATCTTACTTATCTTGCAAACCATTGCCCGATAGGAACCACGGTGGTTTCGTATTGACGGGCGTTGTTTGGGGCCAGTAAAGGCTTCGACGGGGGTTATGAAGCTGGAGAAGCTATCCGCAGGTGATGCGTCAAATCACAAACCTAAATATAAACGCTGAAGATAATTTAGCACTCGCTGCCTGATGGCAGCTGTCCGCCTCAGGGCACCTGCACCTTGAGTAACGGGCATCGATGATGCAGGAAACGACGCATGCCAAGCTTTGCACATGCGGGCGTATCATGAAGCTACTGAAAGCGGGAGAGTGTCAGCTCTCGCCCGCCGGAGGGAATGACAAAGAACTGACTATGATAGTAGAAGGACAGTGAATTGGCTTTCGGACACGGGTTCGATTCCCGTCTGGTCCATCGAAAAAGCCTGGCAAATGCCAGGCTTTTTCGCGTCGTGGGGGACTTGCCTTCCGATGTAAAAATACTCTGCAGGAGCTGTCTCAATACACAGATTAGACATAAATAGATGATAAGATGAAGCCGATGTGAGGCGAAAGGGGAGAGGCGAGGATGGAAAAGCTTAAGATACTGATTGTGGACGACGAGAGCAGGATGCGAAAGCTGGTGCGCGACTTTCTGGTGAAGAAAGACTTTGAAGTGCTGGAGGCCGGGGACGGGGAGCAGGCGGTCGACCTTTTCTTTGAGAATAAGGATATTGCGCTGGTGATCCTCGACGTGATGATGCCGAAGATGGACGGCTGGCAGGTGTGCAGGGAGATCCGCAGATTTTCCCAGACGCCGATCATCATGCTGACGGCAAAATCCGAAGAGTACGACGAGCTGCGTGGCTTTGAACTCGGGGTGGACGAGTACATCTCCAAGCCGTTCAGCCCGAAAATTCTGGTCGCCCGCGTGGAGGCCATCCTGCGCAGGACAAGCGGCTTCTCCGCGGACGATCTGCTGCGGGCCGGAGAGATCGAACTCAACCGGGCGGCGCACGAGGTGACGATCGGCGGAAAGAGCGTGGAGCTGAGCTACAAGGAATTTGAGCTGTTGACCTACTTCATGGAGAACCAGGGCATTGCCCTCTCGCGTGAGAAGATCCTCAACAGTGTCTGGAATTACGATTATTTCGGGGACGCCCGCACGATCGACACGCATGTGAAGAAGTTGCGCAGCAAGATGGGCGACTACGGTGATTACATCAAGACGATCTGGGGTATGGGTTACAAGTTCGAGGTGGAAGGCTGACGGCGATCGAGGCGCTGACAGTAAACAAGGCGCTGATAGCGAGTGAGATACTGATGCTGAATGAGAGGCTGGTGGCGAATGAAGAATTCCATACAGAAACAGCTTACGATCATATTCATTGCCCTGACCGGCCTGCTGTTTCTGGCAAACTATCTGATCAACACGTTCTTTCTCGAGGACTTTTATTCCCTGCGCAAGCGGGATGTGCTGATCGAGGCGTATGAAAGTCTGAACGAGAACGTTACGGAGCGCGGCGGAATGGATAAGTCCGGGGTGCATGAGTTCGAGGATCTCTGCAATGCGAACAGCATTTCCTTCATTGTGACGGATAAGGATTACAACATGCTGGTCTGGACGGACACGGCCTATGCGCAGTCGGATTACCTGCGGCTGATGCTCGGACGTCTGAACGGCTACGGGATTGGACTGGACACGGTCGATCCGGACTCTGTTCTGGAAAAGACCGATTCCTACACGATCCAGAAGAAATATGATCCGGAGGTGGCGGTCGACTATCTCGAGATGTGGGGGACGCTGGACAAAGGGTTCTATTTTATTATGCGCATCAACATGGAGAGCATCCGGGACAGTGTACGCATCGCCAACGACTTCATCAAGTATATCTGCCTGTTCGGCGTAGCGCTGGCAAGCGTGTTGGTCTGGTTCATCTCCAAGCGCGTGACGAAGCCGCTCGGCGAACTCACCGAGCTCTCCAAGCGCATGGCGGGACTGGATTTCAGCGCGAAGTACACGAGCGGTGGCAGCGATGAGGTAGGCCAGCTCGGCGAGTCCTTCAACCGCATGTCGGAAAACCTTGAGAAGACATATTCTCAGCTTTTGACGGCGAACAACGAGCTGCAAAGAGACATCGAGCAAAAGGAGCAGATCGACGACATGCGCAAGGAGTTTCTCTCGAACGTGTCGCACGAGCTGAAGACGCCGATCGCCCTGATCCAGGGCTACGCGGAGGGACTGCAGGAGTGTGTGAACGACGATGAGGAGAGCAGGGCCTTCTACTGCGAGGTCATCATGGACGAGGCCTCGAAGATGAACGGACTGGTGCAGAAGCTCCTCACGCTGAACCAGCTGGAGTTCGGCAAGGAGCAGGTCGTTATGGAGCGCTTTGACTTAAGCGAGCTGATCCGCAACAAGCTGCAGTCCGTGACGATCCTCGCGCAGCAGAAGGAAGCAGAACTTGACTGCGACGTCCCCGACAGTCTTTACGTCTGGGGCGACGAGTACAAGGTCGAGGAGGTGCTGACGAACTATCTGAGCAACGCGCTGAACCATGTAGACGGCGCGCGCAGGATCACGGTACGGGCAGGGAAGCGCGCAGAGGCGGCGCAGCCTGCCGCGGGGGAGGAAAACAGCGCGGCCGGATCCGGCACGCTCAGTCCGGTCACGGCGAATGGCGGCGCAGTGCGTGTCAGCGTGAGCAATACCGGCGAGCCGATCCCGGAAAGTGAGCTTGGGCGGATCTGGGACAAGTTCTATAAGGTGGACAAGGCGAGGACAAGGGAGTACGGCGGCAGCGGCGTGGGACTCTCCATCGTGAAGGCGATCATGGAGTCTTTCCATCAGGCGTACGGCGTGCGCAATCTCGCGGATGGCGTGGAGTTCTGGTTTGAGCTGAAAAGCGGGGACGTGGATACAGGGACTGACAAAGAGAGCAGGAAAGAAGAAAACGAGGACATGCCGCCCGGCAAAGACGCGCAGAAATGAAATAAGAGAAAAGGAAAAGGGAGCGGAGAGTATGAGCAGAGTCGCGGTGATCGGGGGCGGCGCGGCCGGTATGATGGCGGCGGTGACAGCCGCCGCGAACGGACATGAGGTCAGTCTTTTTGAGAAGAACGAAAAGCCTGGAAAGAAGATCTATATCACAGGTAAGGGGCGCTGCAACCTGACAAACAACTGTGAGACAGAGGCGCTTCTCCAGGCGGTCTGCACGAACCGCAAATTTTTGTACAGCGCATTTTACGGTTTTGACAGCCAGGCGGCGATCCGCTTCTTCGAAGAGGCGGGCATGCCGACGAAAACCGAGCGGGGGAACCGCGTGTTCCCGGTCTCAGACCATTCCTCGGATGTGATCGCGGCGCTTACGGCGAAGCTTCGGGAGCGCGGCGTAAAGCTGCATCTGAATGCGGAAGTGCGGGAGATCCTGTACGAAGGCCGGGAGGCTTACGGGGTAGAGGAAAACGGCGCTCAGCAGAGTCAGGAGCGGGAAGGGGCCGGGGAAAAGGAGACGGGAAAGACGGCGCGGGAGGTCGCGCAGGAAAAAGACCGAAAGTCCGGCCGGCGTGTGGCCGGAGTGCGGCTCGCGTCGGGGAGGGACGTCCCGTGCGATGCAGTGATCGTGGCGACCGGCGGACTGTCCTATCCTACGACGGGCTCGACCGGGGACGGATACCGCTTCGCGAGAGAAGCAGGACATCGTGTGACGGACTGCTCGCCCTCCCTCGTGCCGATGGAGACGGAAGGAGACTGGGCGCGGCAGATGCAGGGGCTGTCTCTGCGCAATGTCGAGATTTCAATATACGATGGGAAAAAGCTGCTCTACCGAGAATTCGGAGAGATGCTGTTCACCCATTTCGGCGTGTCCGGGCCGCTGATCCTGACGGCGAGCAGCGCCGTGCAGAAACAGCTTGCAAGGCACCCGCTCGAGCTGCGGATCGATCTGAAGCCGGCGCTCGGCGAAGAGCAGCTGGACGCGAGAATCCTGAGGGAGTTTGAAGCCGGGAAAAATAAGCAGCTTAAAACGATCCTCGCGGCGCTTTTTCCCGCCAAGCTGATCCCGGTGATGATTCGTTGCTGCCAGATCCCTGCGGAAAAGCCGGTTCATGAGATCACGCGCGAGGAGCGCCGGATACTTCTCACGTACACGAAACAATTTCCTTTGACATTGACGGGGCTTCGAGGGTATAATGAAGCAGTCATCACGAGAGGCGGCGTCGACGTCAGGGAGATCGATCCGGCGACGATGGAGTCCAAGCGAGTGTTCGGATTGTATTTCGCGGGCGAGGTCCTGGATCTCGACGCGGTGACCGGGGGCTTCAACCTCCAGATCGCATGGTCGACCGGATATGCGGCCGGATCAGGGATTCCGGCATAGTTACAGAATAACAGAATGACAAAACAGGAGACGATATATGAGTTTTAATATAGCAATCGACGGGCCGGCTGGAGCCGGCAAGAGTACGATCGCAAAGCGTGCGGCGAAGGAACTTTCCTTCATCTATGTGGATACCGGGGCGATGTACCGGGCGATTACGCTCGGACTGATGAGAGGCGGCACGGATATCGAGGATGCGCAGGCGCTGGAACGGGCGCTCGCGGATATCGAGGTGACGATCGACTATCAGGACGGCGCGCAGCAGGTCTATCTGAACGAGGAGAATGTGTCCGGGCTGATCCGGACCGAGGAAGTGAGCGCGAGGACAAGCGCCTGCGCGGCGAAGCCGCAGGTGCGCGCGAAGCTGACCGATCTCCAGAGAGGGCTTGCACGCCGGGAGAATGTGCTGATGGACGGACGAGATATCGGGACGGCGATTTTGCCGGACGCGCAGCTGAAGATCTATCTGACCGCCAGTGTAAAGACGCGCGCCGGGCGCCGCTACAAGGAGCTCACCGAGCGCGGAGAGGCCTGCTCGCTCGCGGAGATCGAGAAGGAGATCAAGGAGCGGGATTATCGCGATATGCACAGGGAAACGGCGCCGCTCAAGCAGGCGGAGGACGCGGTACTGGTGGACTCGTCTGACATGACGATCGAGGAAGTGAGCGCGAGGATCGTGGAGCTTGCGCGGGAACGACTGCAGGCGTGAAACATTGCACGGATGTTCCGGGGCCTACGAAGAGAAAGGGCGGATCGGGAGCAGCCGGGAGAGGAGCGATAACGGAAAAGGAATGAAAGTGATCGTGGCAAAGACGGCGGGCTTCTGCTTCGGCGTGAAACGCGCGGTGGAGCAGGTCTACCGACAGATCGAGGAAGGCGTGAAGCCGATCTATACATACGGACCGATCATCCACAACGAGGAGGTCGTGCGCGAGCTCCAGGACAAGGGAGTGCAGATCATCGAGGACGAGGACGCGCTGGATTCGATCAGCGAGGGAACCGTCATCATACGGTCGCACGGCGTGTCGGAGCACATTTATCGGAAGATCGAGGAGCGGGGGCTGCACATCGTGGACGCGACCTGCCCCTTCGTGAAGAAGATCCACCGTATTGTCCGGGAACACGGGGCGCGAGGCGAGCAGGTGGTGATCATCGGAAATGAGGGCCATCCGGAAGTCGAGGGGATCAAGGGATGGTGTCCGGGGCCGGTGCAGGTGATCGGGACGAAAGAGGAGGCGGAAGAATTTCGGCCGATTCCCGGAAAACGCCTGTGTGTCGTGTCTCAGACGACATTTAATTACAAGAAATTTGATAAATTAGTTGAAATTATTTCTGAAATGAGTTATGATGAAGTGGATATCTTGAATACGATTTGCAGTGCAACAGAGGAGCGTCAGTCAGAAGCACGGGAGATCGCAGCGAAGGTGGACAGCATGATCGTGATCGGAGGCAGACACAGCTCCAATACACGCAAGCTGTATGAGATATGCAAGATGGAATGTGGAAATACTTACTATATACAAACTTTAAAGGATCTGGATCTTCGTCGATTACCATCCATTGGTTGCGTAGGTATTACAGCAGGAGCTTCCACGCCAAATATTTTGATTGAGGAGGTTTCAAAACAATGTCAGATTTGAGTTTTGAACAAATGCTGGAAGAATCATTAAAAACAATTCACAATGGAGAGGTAGTCGAGGGCACTGTCATTGATGTCAAGGAAGATGAGATCATTCTGAACATTGGGTACAAGGCGGACGGTATCATCACCCGAAACGAATACACGAATGAATCGAACGTCGACCTGCGCACGCTCGTCCAGGTGAATGACAAGATGGACGCGAAGGTGCTCAAGGTGAACGACGGGGACGGACAGGTCCTTCTTACCTACAAGCGTCTCGTCGCGGAGAAGGGAAACAAGAGACTCGAGGAGGCGTTTGAGACGCAGGAGGTGCTCACGGCTCCGGTCGTTCAGGTACTTTCCGGCGGTTTGAGCGTTGTCGTGGATGAGGCGAGAGTGTTCATCCCGGCGAGCCTTGTCTCCGATACCTATGAGAAGAATCTCGAGAAGTACGCGGGACAGGAGATCGAGTTCGTGATCACCGAGTTCAATCCGAGAAGAAGAAGGATCATCGGCGACCGCAAGCAGCTTCTCGTCGCGCGGAAGGCAGAGATGCAGAGAGAACTCTTCGAGCGCATCGCGGTCGGCGATGTGGTGGAAGGCGTCATCAAGAATGTCACAGACTTTGGCGCGTTTGTCGATCTGGGCGGCGCGGACGGTCTGCTCCATATCTCCGAGATGTCCTGGGGACATGTGGAGAATCCGAAGAAAGTCTTCAAGGTGGGCGAGCCGCTTACCGTTTTGATCAAGGATATCAAGGGCGACAAGATCGCGCTGAGCCTGAAGTTTGAGGATCAGAATCCGTGGCTGACGGCCGGGGAGAAATACGCGATCGGCAATATCGTTGAGGGAAGAGTCGCGAGGATGACTGATTTCGGTGCGTTCATCGAGCTTGAGCCGGGCATCGACGCGCTGCTGCACGTATCTCAGATCTCCCACGAACATGTGGACAAGCCGTCCGACATTCTCAAGGCCGGTCAGATGATCGAGGCGAAGGTCGTGGACTTCAACGGCGTTGACCACAAGATCAGTCTCAGCATGAAGGCTCTCGAGCCGGCGACTCCGGCTCCCGTAGCGGAGGAAGCTCCTGTTGAGGCAGCTGCGGAAGCGGCTGTTGAGGAAGCAACAGAAGCGCCGGTAGAAGATGCAGCTGAAGCAGTTGAGGAAGCTGCGGAGGCCCCGGTTGAGGACGCAGCTGAGAAGGCTGTGGAAGTTCCGGCCGAAGAGACGGTTGAGAAAGCTGCGGAAGCTCCGGCTGAGGAGACAGCAGAGTAGTTCGAATCCATATACCATTGCGCTGGGCGGAGGCATTTGCTGCAGAGCGGCGGATATGTCGTTTGTCCGGCGGAACAGAAAACGTACCTTAAATGAATTTCAAGAAGCTATTTTTGGGATTTTGTGGACGATAGTCTTGCAAATTAGCAGAATTAACTTTTGC
>CANQDA010000023.1 GCA_947591155.1 uncultured Lachnospiraceae bacterium | reverse complement strand
GTTGAGGTCAGATATCTATTTCGTATGAAATATATCTGGCATTTTTTGTTGCAGAAAACAAGTTTTTGGACAGTCTGGGGGGGGTAGAAGGAGCAGCTGCAGAATTGGGAGTATATAAGGGAAACAGTGCCGCTATTATAAAATATTACGCAGATAAATATAATAGGAAACTTTTTTTATACGATACATTTGATGGTTTTGATGTGAGAAATTTGCGTGAGGCTGACCGTGAAAAGGATCCGGACTCATTTAAAGATACATCGTTAGATTATGTGAGAGCTGTGTTGGGGGATGCGGTCTATCGCAAAGGATTCTTTCCCGAATCCATACATGAAGAAGATTTCGATGAGCGCTTCGCATTTGTATCATTAGACTGCGACCTTCACGACCCTATGCTGGCCGGTCTTGAATTTTTCTATCCGAGGCTGAACAAAGGCGGCATGATCTTTTGCCATGATTATTCAAGCGGTTCATGGGAAGGATGCACCAGGGCGATTAATAAGTTTGCTGAAGACAATAATATTAATATCGTCCTTCTCCCAGATATAGGAGGGACGGCTATCATTTTAAAATGAAATGGAGAAGGCTCCTGATGGGTAAAATAGCTATAAAACTACTTATATTGTTGTTTCCTTTTTATATTTTATGTCCTGTTTTAATAAAGTTATTTCCGATGAAGTTTATGGATAAGGAATATGCCGTGTTTTACCAAAATAAGGAAGTCTCCTTAGGCCAATCGGGGGGGCAGATATCAGGGTATTGATCATGGGGGACTCCGTGGCAAAATGCAGTTGGATTCCGAAAGAATTGTCGGATGACAGCTATAATTTTTCTTTATATGGGACATGCCCGATGGAAGAATATTATTACCTGCGGGAATATTTGAGTAACCATTCCGCACCGCAGGTATTGATCTATTCACAACAAATAACGCATATGATCAATGCGGAAGCATTCTGGAGCAGAAGTGTTTACTTCCACAGGATGAGTAAAGACGATTTGCAGGATTTGGAAAGAGAGATAAGGTTATATGATGAAAGCCCTATTTTTGAGGGGAAAAATTTTAAAACGGAAGAGTTTTTGTACCAGACGTTCTCTCCGGTTAAATACAGTGAGGCATTTTTTAAAGGGATGCTGTCCGGGAAACGTTATCAAAAGAACAGGCATGAGTATCTTGCGTTGAATAGATCGAAAGGACAGACATATTTTGGTACAGCGGAATATTGTGACGATATATTCGACGCAGCTGCTGAGATGAAGAATTTTAAAGCAGATGAAATATTGGATGTATATTTCAGGAAAATAATCGAACTGTGTGAAGAGAATAATATCCGCTTCATTTTTCAAAGTTCGCCTTTCAACAAAAGCACGTATGAAGTATTGTCAGGTGCGATGGTTTCTGATTATTTGACATACATGGATTCGATACAATCTGACTATCCGGATGCGGTGATAAACGCGGATATATTTTATTATGATAATGAATACTTTGGAGACATGGTTCATCTGAACGAACGCGGGGCAGTAAAGTATTCAAGGGAAATGCGAAAAAAGTATAAGGATATATTTGAGGGGTAAGCAGTATATCTGCCAGAGTTTAACATGGAATGATAAGGAGAAAAGATGCATGAGAGAATTGGAATACCCTTTTGATGCAGAATATATCCTGCGTAAGAAGAAAAAATTGAAGAAGGAGCTACTGAATTCGGGGAAGCAGTTTATTGACAAAAATATTGCAATATTAGGCGGATCCACAACCAGTGATATTAAGATTATCCTCGAATTATTTCTTTTAAATCAGGGAATTCGCCCGCTGTTTTATGAGTCTGAATATAACCAGTATTATCAGGATGCCGTGTTCCCAAATCCCAGACTTGAATGCTTTCGACCGGATATCATCTATATCCATACGACGAATCGGAATATTACGGCGTATCCACAGATGGCGGACAGCGCAGAGGATGTGGACGAGCTGCTGGCTGCTGAAGAGGAAAAGTTTCGGAGCATTTGGGAAAGCTTGGCACAGACATACTGTTGCCCCATCATCCAGAACAATTTCGAGATGCCGTTCTACCGCCTGCTGGGGAATAAGGACGCGAGCGACATCCACGGGAAGGTGAATTTCCTGACTCGTCTGAACATGAAATTTTATGAGTATGCGCAGACACATGGGAACTTCTATATCTGCGACATCAACTACATCTCGGCGGACTACGGCCTGAAGGAGTGGTCCGACCCGTTCTACTACCACATGTACAAGTACGCGCTGAATGTGAATGCGATTCCATACCTTTCCTTCAACGTGGCGAACATCATCAAATCACTGTTCGGGAAGAACAAGAAGGGCTTTGTGCTGGACCTGGACAATACGATCTGGGGCGGCGTGGTCGGGGACGACGGCGTGGACAACATCGTCCTGGGACCGGAGGAATCCGAGGGGCAGGTGTACTCGGAGTTCCAGAGATACCTGAAGGAACATAAGCAGCTCGGCGTGATCCTGAACGTGGACTCCAAGAACGACGAGGAGAACGCCATTGTCGGCCTGAACCACCCGGACAGCGAGCTGCATCCGGACGACTTTATACTGATCAAAGCGAACTGGGCTCCAAAAGATGAGAACTTTATGGAGATTGCGAACAGTTTAGACTTGCTTCCGGAAAGCTTGGTATTTATTGATGACAACCCCGCAGAGCGACACATTGTGACTGGCCGGATGGAAAATGTATCGGCGCCGGATCTGGATTGTGTGCAGCACTATATACAGACGATCGATCGCTGCGGCTTCTTCGAGACTACAGTTATTTCAAAAGACGACCTGAAACGAAATGAGATGTATAAAGAAAATATTGAGCGACAGCAGCTACAGGTAGGTTTTTCGGATTATCATGATTATCTGTTGTCGCTGGAGATGAAAGCAAGGATCAAAGCCTTTGAACCCATTTATATGGCAAGGATTGCCCAACTCTCGAACAAGAGCAATCAGTTTAATCTGACGACAAGGCGTTATACACAGGCGGAGATCGAATCTGTCTCGCGGAACCCGGAATATATTACCATGTATGGAAAACTCATTGACCGGTTTGGGGACAATGGGGTCGTGTCGGTTGTGATTGGACATATTGTCGGAAAAGAATGTCGGATCGATCTTTGGATTATGAGCTGCCGTGTCCTGAAACGGGATATGGAATTCGCGATGATGGATATGCTGGTGAAAAGATGCAGGGAACAGGGGATTGAAGAAATCCGTGGATACTATTACCCTACGGCAAAAAATCATATGGTAAAGGACTTCTATATGATACAGGGATTTGAGAAGGTCAGAGAGGATGAGATAGGCAATACGGAATGGGTTTTTAAAGTATCAGATAAATATGTAAAGAAAAACGACGTAATTGAGGTGAATGGATAAATGCAGATGGAGATTACTTCTTTCATATTTTATGCTTTTGTCGGGATAAGCCTCCTGATTTACTGGAAATTACCGCGGAAAAGCCAATGGAAGTTACTGTTGGCAGACAGCGCGATTTTCTATTGCTTAAATGCGAAGCCCTGGACGTTGGTGTATCTGGCAGCCAGCGTTATATCCGTATATCTGGCAACAGGATATTTTCAAAGGGTGACAGATACAGTCGACGAAAAAGGAGACACGGACAGAAAAAAACGCGTTGTTCTGCTTTTGACGATTGCATTGAATATTGGGATTTTGTCTGTTTTAAAATACACGAATCTGGCTGTTCACACTTTTAATCACATGGCAAGGGGACGATGGACTATACAGGAAGTGAACTGGGCTGCGCCTCTGGCGGTGAGCTTTTATACCTTGCAGCTGTTAGCATACCTTTTAGACTGTTACTGGGGGATTGCCAGGCCGGAGAAAAATGTGGGCAAGCTTATATTGTATACAGCTTATTTTCCCCAGATGGTGTCCGGACCGATCAGCAGGTATTCGGATATTGGAACCCAGTTGTTTGAGAAGCATGAATTTGATTATGACCGGGTAGTACATGGACTGAAGAGGATTGCATGGGGGTTATTGAAAAAGCTTGCGGTTTCCAATCGAGTTGCCGTTATTGTAAACAGTTTGTGGGAGGATCCAGGCGCTTTCTCAGGATTCTATATTTGGATTGCAGCCGTGGGATTTGTGATTCAATTATACACGGATTTTTCAGGCTGTATGGATATTGTTCTGGGAGTATCGGAATGCTTTGGCATTTATCTGCCGGAGAATTTTAATGCTCCACTGCTTTCAAGAACAGTGCAGGAGTTTTGGCGGCGATGGCATATTACATTGGGACAATGGCTTCGGGATTATATCATGAATCCCCTTGCTAAATCAGACGCAATGGTGAAACTTGGTGTTAAATGTAAAAAGAAATTTGGGAAAAAACGGGGGAAAAAGATTCCGGTATATCTGTCCATGCTGGTGTTATGGCTGTGTATGGGAATTTGGCATGGGGACAGCTGGAAATATATTCTGGGAGAAGGTTTATGGTTCTGGTTTGTGATTGTAGTCGGACAGGTACTGAAAGAACCTCTGGACAAGGTAAAAAGAACGATGCATATAAAAGAAAATAATATCTGCTGGCAATTGTTTCAGACTGTGCGGACGTTTGCGCTTGTAGCTATTGGCTTTCTGTTTTTCCGCGCGGAATCGCTCATGGATGCGGTACATAGGATTATGCTTGGAACAAAATTCACGTTTGATATTCCAAAATTTATCCAGTTTGCGCGTTTTTTCATTCAGCCTGATATGGGAGGGAAATTGGGCTTTTTGATCATGACTCTTTCATTTATCCTGATATTCATCGTGGATATCTGCAAGTATTTTGAAGTTGAGAAGGGAACTCTGTTTTTTGAAAGACACAAGGTGATACGCTGGGTTGGATATTATGGAATTGCTTTGTTCTTAGTTCTTTCACTGAATATTGGAGTGCAGGAGTTTGCCTATGCTCAGTTTTGACTGGCCGGGGTATATTGGGATGGGCTTTATGGTTGCTGCGTTAAAGATGGCGGAACAGAGACGCTTCAGCGCCGCCACTATGAACGAATAAAAAGCTTGGGAGGAATCAGAAGATGACAAGAGAAAAGGTTTATGAAGAATTGAATGAGGTGTTTCAGGATGTGTTTGATGACGCAACAATTCAAGTAAAAGAAACTACGACGTCAGATGATATTGAAGACTGGGATTCTCTGGAACATATTAATCTTGTTGTTGCGGTGGAAAAGAAGTTTGGGATAAAGTTTAACATGGGCGAAGTGAACACAATGAAAGATGTTGGAGAGATGGTGGATATCATACTTAGGAGAGCGGTGCAGTGAACTATTGACTACTGACGTTTAAGATTACAGTATTTCGCAGTATTTTAAAGCACCGCCCGAAAAATAGATCCTTGCGCGACGGGAGGATAAAACAGGTCATCCATTTCACAAGGTATGGCATCAAAAGCTACATTCCCCTATTGCCTTTTTATAGTTTTACTGTTATACTGGTTCTAGCAGAATCAAACAAAGGAGTAAGGGCATGACAGATACTTATCTCAAGAGATCTCTCGATTCTGCAAATGATAAGGCGAAGTATGACGAGAACGTGAAGACGATTCTCAGCGACAAGACAATCCTGTCGTGGATACTGAAATACTCCGCGGAAGATTACATGGGATGCAGCATAGATGAGATCCGAAGCTGCATCGAGGGGATCCCGCAGGTGGCGGACATTTCCGTCATGCCGGGAAGTACACAACTGGACAAAGTCCTTGGGATGAACACGGAGAATGAGGTTCAGAACGAGGGGAAGGTGACTTTTGATATCATATTTTGCGCGCGGCATCCTGACACCCGTGAGCTTGCACAGATTTTCATTAATGTGGAGGGTCAGAAGGACGGGAATCCGGGGTATGATCTGGTCCCGCGGGGAGTTTTCTACTGCGCCCGCATGATCTCGTCCCAGATGGATGTGGTGATCACTGCGGAGGATTATGCGGTGAGGAAGGTCTATTCGATCTGGATCTGCATGGAGGAAGGACGGAACGCGAACACGATTCGGGAGTATAGGATACGGCCAAGGGACATCTACGGCGAGTACAGGGGCCGGGAGCGGTACGATCTTCTGTCAGTTGTGATGGTGCGTCTTCCAAAGGATGAGGATACTTCTGCAGGGAACTTGTTGCACAAGCTGCTGACGACGCTGCTGAGCAGCAGGATTACTCCGGAGGGGAAAGAGGAAGTACTGGAGCGTACATACGGGATCCCGATGAGCTATGAATTGAAGGAGGCGACGGCGAAGTTGTGTAATTTGTCGGATTTAGTGGAAGAGCGTGGAATTGAGAAGGGCCTTGAGAAGGGCCTTGAGAAGGGTCTTGAGCAAGGCCTTGCACAGGGACTTGAACGAGGTACTGAGCTGAAGCTAATCGGGCAGGTATTGAAGAAACTGAAAAAATCCTGTACCGTGGCTCAGATCGCCGAGGCCCTGGAAGAGACGGAGGAGAAGATCGGCCGGATCGTGGAGATTGCCCGGAAGTATGCGCCGGAATACGATGAGAGAAAGATTCTGGATGAGATAATGGCTCTTCCAAAGGTATGATATTCAAAATATCCCGTGGCTGATCATCACAGGCTGGATTGATCCCGCGGGACATTTTCTTATGGGTATTGGTTTTTTTAGCGGAGCGGATCTCCCGCTGCGCCAGTACAAATGGATCCGGGATGAGAGGAAAAAGAAATATCTGTTTGTTCCGCTTGACATTTTCGGTCAGAACATCCAAAATAGAAGCATCAGAAGCGAAACTGAGGCACAGCTTCCCGATAATAGGAAGCGAAGATCGAACGCCGCAGGCAGCGCATCAATGAAATGCAGTAATGATTTGGAGGGCGCGGAATGGAGAGACAGAGCAGCCGGGGTGCTCAGGGCGGGAAGAGCAGACAGGACGGCAGGAGCACCGGGAACAGGCATGAAAAATATGTGGCGTATGTGGGGACCTATACGCATGGGAGCAGCATCGGGATCCATGTCTACGACATCGACGTTGAGGCAGGGTACATGAGGGAGCGGGAGGTCGTTCCGGTGAACAACGCATCCCACATGACAAAGTCATATAACGGCAAGTATCTGTATTCAATCGCGGATGAGGGCGTTGAGGTGCTGAAGATCCTGCCGGGCGGCGGTCTGGAGCCGATCAACAAGGTCGGGATTGACGGGATGCGCGGCTGCTATCTGTCGACCGCTCAGAACGGCCGCTTCCTCTATGTGGGAGGGTACCACGACGGAAAGGTGACGGTCGTGCACACGCACAAGGACGGTCGGCTCGGATCCGTGATGGACGGGATCTTCCACAAGGGCATCGGCAGTGTGGCGGAGCGCAACTTCCGCCCGCATGTGAGCTGCGTGATCCCGACGCCGGACGACAAATACCTCTGCGCTGTGGACAACGGGATCGACCAGGTGAAGCTGTACCAGGTTGACGAGCTTACCGGGAAGCTGAATCTCTACGATATTCTCAGGTGCAAGCTGGACTCCGGGCCAAGGCTCATGACCTTCAGTCTGGACGGGAGGTTTGCCTATATCAACGCCGAGCTGACAAACGAGATCACGGTCTATCGCTATGACGGCTCGGGCAAGTCGCCGGATTTCGAGAAGCTTCAGGAGATCTCCGTCGTGCGCGATCCAGAAAGTATGGGCAGCGCATGCTGCGGGATGAAATTGTCCCCGAGCGGAAAGTACCTGTACGCGTCCACGGCGGGGGAGAATACGGTGGCGGTGTTCCGCGTCGATCAGGAGACGGGCATGCTTACGCGGTTGTGCGTCCTGCCGATCAGCGGCGATTACCCGAAGGACGTCGACGTGCTTCCTGGGGAGCGGACGCTGGTGGTGCTGAACCATGAGACGAACGAGATCCGCTTTTTCACGATCGATTACGACAAGGGCCTGCTCGTCATGAAGGGGCGGCCGCTTAAGATCGAGACGCCGAACTGCATCCTGATCTCGAAGTGTGAAGAATAGCAGTCATCGTGAAGCAACCTTTGTGAAGTGCATTTTATAAACTGACGGAACCGTGACGGGGCCTGATAATGAATGAGTAAGACCGGAGGAATATGATGGGCATATTCTCCGGTCTCTTTGCTGCATGCGCAGGGAATAAAACATGATAATAGGATAAAATTATACTACGGGCAATTCTCGATTACTGCCTTTTATTCATTATAGATTTTTTTGAGCTGATCCACCCGGGACGTCGCCGCGAGCAGCAGATGATCCGCGAGCGTGAGCGCGGTCATGGCTTCGACGACGACGACCGCGCGCGCGACGATGATCGGATCGTGGCGGCCGCGAATGATCTCCTCGTGGCATTTGCCGTCCCGCCCGAGCATGCTCTGTGCCTGCGCGATGGAGGGAGTAGGCTTGAACGAGGCGCGAAGCAGGATCGGGCTGCCGTCGCTGATACCGCCCAGGACGCCGCCGCTGTGGTTCGTGGTCTTGTACGGTATCCCGCTCTCATCGGGCTGATAGCAGTCGTTGTTCTCGGATCCCTTATACGCAGAGACGAGCGTGCCGTCGCCGATCTCCACGGCTTTGACAGCTCCGATCGACATGATCGCCTTCGCCAGATTTGCGTCGAGCTTTTCGAAGACAGGCTCCCCGAGGCCGACGGGTACATGCTCCGCTATACATTCGACCACACCGCCGCAGGAATTCTGGCTGCGCATGCATTCCTCCAGATAGGAGACCGCCTGTTCACTTGCGCCCGGATCCGGCATCCGCACGGGACTCTTCTCGATCGAGGACAGATCTATGCGAGAGCGGTCGATGTGTATCGGCCCGATCGCGCTGACATAGGCCTGTACCGTGATCCCGAGCTCCTGCAGGAGTTTCATCGCGACGGCCCCTGCCGCCACGCGGCCGATTGTCTCGCGCCCGGAGGAGCGCCCGCCTCCGCGGTAATCGCGAAAACCATACTTCATATCGTAGGGATAGTCCGCGTGTCCGGGGCGGTACAGCTCGGAGATGTTGCCGTAATCGCGGGAGCGCTGATCCTGATTTCGCACGAGCAGTGAGATCGGCGTGCCGGTCGTTTTTCCTTCAAATACCCCAGAGAGGATCTCGACGGCGTCCGACTCTGCGCGCGCCGTCGTGTAGCGGTTCTGCCCCGGTCTGCGCCGGTCAAGATACGTCTGAATATCCGTCTCGTCAAGTGGAATACCGGCCGGACAGCCGTCGATCACGACGCCTATGCCTTTCCCGTGGGACTCGCCCCACGTCATGATCTTAAATATGGTTCCGAAGCTCGAGCCTGCCATATCGATCATCCTTTCTTTCTCTGCCTGAAACAGCGGTCTGTATTTTCCTCAATCATATGTCGGATCACAGCGATTCGTCAACAAGTTTATTAAAAAAATCTAAAGATACAGAAAAGCAAAGCCCGCTCGATTGACAAATCGTTTTCGCAAAATTATAATGACAGGGATGGCTGCGATGAGTCGGTTGACGTCGCGGGGACCGTCGCATCGGATCGGTCGTGAGCTTCGTGACCGAACATGATTTGAAACAGAGAAGAGGATAAAATATGGGATTTTTAGATAAACTGGAGCGGAAATACGGGAAATACGCGATCCACAACCTGCCGGCCATTATCATCGGCATGTATATCGCCGGCTATGTGATCGCGCTTTTGATGCCGGATGTGCAGGGCTTTCTGACGCTGCACCCGGGGCTGATCATGAGAGGGCAGGTCTGGAGACTGGTGACTTGGCTGCTGATCCCGCCGGGAGGCCTGGACATCTTCACGATCATTATGCTGTATTTCTATTTTTCCATCGGGCGGTCGCTGGAGTATACCTGGGGCGCGTTCAAGTTTAATGTGTATATCTTTTCAGGTATCATCTTTACGATCATCGGGGCGTTTCTCCTCTATTATGTAGGCGGGAGATACGGATATTTCAGCACCTATTACATCAATATGTCGATCTTCCTCGCGTTTGCGTTGACGTACCCGAATATGGAGGTGCTGTTGTACTTCCTGATCCCGATCAAGATGAAGTGGATGGGCCTGGTCTACGGCTTCTTCATTGTCCTGTCCCTCGTGCAGGGCGGATGGGCCGACCGTGTGTCGATCGTGATGTCGCTGCTGAATTTCCTGATCTTTTTCCTGATGTCGCGCAATGTCAGGCGGTTTTCGCCGAAGGAAGTGCACCGGCGCAATGAATTCAAGCGGAATGTGAAGAAGGTGCAGCCGAAGGGCGGCACGCGTCACAAGTGCGCGGTCTGCGGAAGGACGGAGGAGGACGGAGCGCATCTCGAATTCCGCTACTGCTCCAAGTGCGATGGGAATTACGAATACTGTCAGGATCATCTCTTCACGCACCAGCATGTCAAGAAACCATGACACGCGGATGATTTAAGAAAACCGTTTCAATTGTTTTGAGCAGATTGGGATAGCACCGATCCGAGGACGGAATCGCAGGGTTTTAGGTATGTCGGAAAAGAAACAAAAAGAGAATCAGAGATCGGAAATGTACGAGAAAAAACTTGAGAGACAGAGAACAACGCAACAACAGCAAGAGAAACAGAAATCAGAGAAACAGCAACCAGAGGAACAAAAATCAGCGAAGCAGAGGTTTAAATTTTCGAAAATAAGGGCTGCGGGAGCGATCATCGTGACCGCGGCCGCATTGCTTGCGGCGGGACTTGCGGTTGCGGGGGAAGGCATGGACGTGGCGCTGTTTGCAACGGCGCTGATCTTTGCGCTCGCGCTGGGGGTGTTTGTGCTGTCCGGCGTCTCGTTCGGGCGAGTGCTCTCTGCGATCTTTACGCTGCTTCTGCCCGCGGCGGCTTTTCTGGCGCTTGAGAACTACACGCATGTGATCGCGGATCTGGAAGCGCCGATCATTGTTCTGAATTTGCTTTTCTTTTATCTGCTCTATGCGTTTCTGGCGTTTCTGTGCGGGAGCGTGCGCCTCGGCTACGGGATCGCGACGCTGGTGCCGATGCTGTTCGGGCTGGCAAATTATTTTGTCGTGAGTTTCCGCGGGTCGCCGATCGTCCCCTGGGATCTGCTCTCGATCGGGACGGCGGCCTCCGTGGCGGGCAATTACAGCTTTTCACTGCAGTGGAAGCAGGCGCTCGTGGTGCTCATCTTTCTGTGGATCCTGGTGCTGGCAAGCGGGATCAGCTTTTCCTTCCGAAAGAAAAAGCTGCGTTTTTCCGGGACGTTTGCCTTTGCGCTCTGCCTGTGTGTCTATCTTGCAGGCATCCAGAAGAGCCAGGTGCAGAGCTTCTTCGGCATGGACACGATCCTCTTTACGCCCAACGTGCTGTACCGCAACAACGGGATCGCGGCGGCATTTCTCGGGAACCTCAGGTTTTTGCACATTGAGGAGCCGGACGGGTACTCGGCCGCGCGCGTGGAGGAGATCGAGGAGAGCTATGCCGTGCCGGGGGATGAGGATGAGTCTGTAGGCACTTCGGCATCCGACGACGATTCGGCACAGTCTGGAAGGACGGCCGCGGCGTCAGCCGGTGAGGGGAGCACAACGGAGTATCCCAACATCGTTGTGATCATGGACGAGGCATTCTCGGATCTCTCGGTCTGGGGCGATTTCGAGACGAGCGAGGAAGTGATGCCGTTTTTCAAGGCGATGCAGGACGAGGCGATCGGTGGCGAGTTGTACGTCTCTGTCAAGGGCGGCAACACGGCGAACACGGAGTACGAGCTTCTGACCGGGGACTCGATGGCCTTCCTGCCGATGGGCAGCATCCCGTACCAGCAGTATATCAACGAGAATATGCCCTCGCTGGCGAGCCAGCTGAAGTCCCTTGGCTACAGCGCCACGGCGATCCACCCGTTCAACGCGTCCGGCTGGGACCGCAACATCGTCTACGACCTGTTCGGCTTCGACGAATTTTTAAGTCTGAAGAATTTCGTCAGCCCGCATAAGATGCGCGGATATGTGAGTGACCGCGCGGCGTTCGACAAGATCATCGAAGTGTACGAGGATGAGGAAAAGGGTGAGCATAAATTCATCTACCTGGTGACGATGCAGAACCACGGCGGCTACAGCAAGCCCTCGCCCGATTTTGATTCCTATCTGAAGCTCACCGAGGTGAGCCCGAAGACGACAAGCGTGCTGGCGACCGAGAAATACCTGACGCTGATGAACGAGACGGACCGGGCGCTGCAGGATCTGCTCCTGTATTTCGAGGAGCAGGATGAGCCGACGATTGTGCTGATGTTCGGCGATCATCAGCCGTCGGACTATATCACGAACGTGGTACAGCGCATCTGCAATGTCAAGAGCGAGGAGACGCTGGACTATATGCAGCAGGGGTATCGGGTGCCGTTTCTGATCTGGAGCAATTACGGACTGGAGCACCAGTACTACGACGGGATCAGCGTCAACTATCTGGGCGGGATCCTGATGGAGGCGGCCGGATTGCCGCTCTCGGGGTATCAGCGTTTTCTGTCCGGGCTGATGGAGGATTTCCCTGTTGTGAACGGGAACGCGTATCGTGACAGCGACGGGACGTTCTACAGCTACGGGGAGGACGAGGAGAAGGAGAGCGGGCTTGCGGATTACAAGATTCTGCAGTACAACCATCTGGTCGACAACAAGCACAGGGACGATTCGTTTTTTGGGACAAGCCCTGCCGATGAACCGTGAGCCAGGGACTTTGGAACACTGGACTTTCCAGGCCAGAGCGGACGATTACTTTACTCAATTAACGTATTGACAAGACAGAGCGTCAAGGGTAATATTATTCGCGAAAGCAGTGAGCAGAAAGGCTGAAGAGCCAGCTATGAGAGACGACATTGCTCATGAACCGAGAATGGAGAGAGATAAGTATGAAAGAGACATTTGTCACAAAAGAAAAACTCGAGGAGATCGCGGCGCAGTTCCCGACGCCGTTCCACCTGTACGATGAGAAGGGGATCCGCGAGAACGCGAAGGAGCTCTATGAGGCGTTCGCGTGGAACAAGGGATACAAGGAATACTTTGCGGTGAAGGCGACGCCGAATCCGTTTTTGATCAAAATACTGCACGAGTATGGCTGCGGCTGCGACTGTTCCTCGATGACGGAGCTGATGCTCTCCGAGGCGGTCGGGATCAAAGGGCATGACATCATGTTCTCGTCGAACGACACGCCGGTCGAGGAGTTCAAGAAGGCGGCGGAGCTCGGCGGTATCATCAATCTGGACGACATCACACACATTGCGAAAGTCGAGCAGGCGCTTGGCAGCCTGCCGAAGACAATGTCCTGCCGCTACAATCCGGGCGGACTGTTCAAGATCAGCAACGACATCATGGACAACCCGGGCGACGCGAAGTACGGCATGACGACGGAGCAGATCGAGGAAGCGTTCCGCATCATGAAAGCCAAGGGCGTCGAGGAGTTCGGCATCCACGCGTTTCTCGCCAGCAACACGGTCACGAACGACTACTACCCACTGCTCGCGAAGGTGCTCTTCGAGCTTGCGGTGAAGCTGAAAGAGAAGACCGGGGCGAAGATCAAATTCATCAATCTCTCAGGCGGCATCGGTATCCCGTACCGTCCGGACCAGGAGAAGAACGATATCCACAAGATCGGGAAAGGCGTCCGCAAAGTCTACGAGGAAGTCCTCGTGCCGGCAGGCATGGACGACGTCGCTCTCTACACGGAGCTCGGACGCTATATGCTCGGGCCGTACGGCTGTCTCGTGACGCGCGCGATCAACGAGAAGCACACGCACAAGGAGTACATAGGAGTCGACGCCTGCGCGGTCAACCTGATGCGCCCGGCGATGTACGGAGCGTACCACCACATCACCGTGATGGGCAAGGAACACGAGCCCTGCGACCATATGTACGACGTGACCGGTTCCCTCTGCGAGAACAATGACAAGTTCGCGATCGACCGCATGCTCCCGAAGATCGACATGGGAGACCTGTTGGTGATTCACGACACCGGCGCGCATGGTTTTTCGATGGGGTACAATTACAACGGCAAGCTGCGATCGGCGGAGATCCTGCTTCACGAGGACGGCAGCGCGCAGCTCATCCGCAGGGCGGAGACCCCGAGGGATTACTTTGCGACCTTCGACTTCTGCGATGTGCTGAAGGATATGAAATATTGAGAAAAGCTTCGCGTCAGTTGTGGGGAGACGGCAGGCCTTTGCATCGGTGGGATAAAAGGATGCGCTGTGCAGAAGCGAAAGACGGAAGATATTAAATTTCCCTTGCAATTACGCGCGATTTATGATAATGTATGTCACATGCGAACGCACCGCGCAGGCCGCTGTGGCGGAATTGGCAGACGCACTTGACTCAAAATCAAGCGGGTAACACCGTGCCGGTTCGAGTCCGGCCAGCGGCATCAGAAAAGTCTCGTTTATACGGGGCTTTTTCTTTTTGATACTGAATTTCGTGTTGTATTTATTGTCAAAAAACTGTTCAAACTTCATATTGGCAAATTTGCTTATTTATGGCTTGTCAGGCTGGGGAGAAAGATTTAAAATAGAAATTAACGGAGCATAGAAAAAAGGCAGGAGTGTATGGAACGATCGGTTGCGGTCGGAGGATGTGCGATGAAGTGTGTCGAGGCCAAGCGGATGATCAACCGCTTTGTGGAGAAAAAACTGTCCTGGCAGGAACTGGAGCAGTTCCTGCAACATGTCGAGCATTGCGACGACTGCATGGATGAGCTGGACATTTACTATACGATGAACAAGGCCTTTGATCTGCTGGATACAGGGTCGCATCAGAACTACAATTTTAAGAAAATGCTGGACGAGGAGCTTCACGCGGCGAGGAGAGCCGTGATCATGCACAGGACGTCGCTGCTTCTGCGCGATATCTTTTTCGCGGGGCTTGCGATCCTGGCGCTGCTCGGACTCTATTTTCTGTTTATACACTGAGTAAAGAAATCTATGAGCGAGGTAGGACTATGTCACAGAGAGAAAAAATCGTACTGATCGACGGACACAGCATACTGAACCGGGCGTTTTACGGGCTTCCGACGCTCTCGAACAGCGAGGGGCTCCACACGAACGCGGTGTATGGTTTCCTGAATATTATGTTCAAGGTGCTCGAGGAGGAGCAGGCGGGTTATCTGGCGGTGGCGTTCGATCTGAAAGCGCCCACGTTCCGCCACAAGATGTACGAGGGATACAAGGGGACGCGCAAGCCGATGCCGCAGGAGCTTCACGAGCAGGTGCCGCTGATGAAGGAGATGCTGCGCGCGATGAAGATCCCGGTGATGGAACTGGAGGGCTACGAGGCGGACGACATTCTAGGGACGGTCTCGCGCCAGATGGCAGCGCAGGGGCTTTCTGTGTCGATCGTCTCGGGCGACCGCGACCTGCTGCAGCTCGCGACGGAGGAGATTCTGATCCGCATCCCGAAGACAAAGGCGACGGGGACGGAGATCGAGGATTACTATGCGAAGGACGTGCAGGAGCGCTATCAGGTGACGCCGACACAGTTTATCGATGTGAAGGCGTTGATGGGCGACGCCTCCGACAACATTCCGGGGATTCCGGGCGTCGGGGAGAAGACGGCGACAAAGATCATCGCGCAGTACGGCAGTATCGAGAATGCTTACGCGCACATCGAAGAGATTACGCCGAACAAGGCTCGCACGGCGCTCGCCGAGCACTATGATATGGCGCAGCTGAGCAAGACGCTCGCGACGATCGACCTCGCCGTGCCGTTTGAGCTGAAAAAGGAAGATGCGAGAATAGAGAATTTGTATACGAGGGAGGCGCTGGAGCTCTGCCGTAGGCTGGAGTTCAAAAATCTGCTCGGGCGTTTTCAGAACATCGGGGAGCAGGAGGAAAAGAGCGTGTCTCTTACCAGAGTTACGGAGTTCGCGCGAGCCGAGGCGCTGTTTGCGCAGATCGGAGGACAGCCGTTTGCGTTTCAGCTGATCTTTGAGGGCCAGGAGTTGTTCGGCGTTTCTCTGTGTGCATCCGCGGAGCGCGCGTACTGGGTTGAGGCAGAGGGCCTTCTGACGCCGGAGTATCTGTGCGGGCAGATCTCGGAGCTGATCGCGCGGGCGTCGTCCGCGGGCACGATCCATCTGAAAGAACAGCTTGCGTTTCTGGACATTTCCCGCGAACAGCGGGACAAGTTGTTCGACGCGGCGATCGCGGCCTATCTGGTGAATCCGCTCAAGGACAGTTACGAGTATGAGGACATCGGGCTTGAATACCTCGGGCGGACGCTGCCGTCGCGCGCGGAGCTGCTCGGTAAGAGCGCGCTTCCAGATGCGCGGGAGCAGAATGCCGATTCATTTCTGGACTATGTCTGTATGGCGCCGCTCACTGTGTTCGCGGCGCGGCAGGCGATGTGCGAGCGTCTGAGAGAGCTCGGCATGTGGGAGCTGTTTGAGAAAATTGAGATGCCGCTGGCGTACACACTGGCGGATATGGAGCGCGAGGGCATCCGCGTGAAGGCGGAGGAGCTGCGCGTGTACGGGGAACAGCTGGTCGGAAGGATCGGAGAGCTGGAGCAGCAGATCTACACGGCGGCCGGGGAAGAGTTTAACATCAATTCCCCGAAGCAGCTCGGCGTGATCCTGTTCGAGAAGCTGAAACTGCCGCACGGGAAGAAGACGAAGACCGGGTACTCGACGGCGGCGGATGTGCTGGAGAAGCTGGCCGAGGAGTCTCCGATGGTATCCGATATTCTGGAATACCGCCAGCTGACGAAGCTGAAGTCGACCTACGCGGACGGGCTGGCGAATTATATCGCGCCGGATGGCAGGATCCACGGGAAGTTTCACCAGACGATCACGGCGACCGGGCGCATCAGCAGCACGGAGCCGAACCTGCAGAATATCCCGGTGCGCATGGAACTCGGACGGCTGATCCGCAAGGTGTTCGTGCCGGACGACGGCTTTGTCTTCCTCGACGCGGACTACTCACAGATTGAGCTGCGCGTGCTGGCGCATTTTTCGGACGACGAGCGGCTGATTCAGGCGTACCGCGACGCGCAGGATATCCACACGACGACGGCGTCGCAGGTGTTCCACGTAAAGCCGGAGGAAGTCACGCCGCTTCTGCGCCGCAACGCGAAAGCGGTCAACTTCGGTATCGTCTACGGGATCAGTTCGTTCGGACTCAGTCAGGGCTTAAGCATCACGCGCCAGGAGGCGCAGGAGTATATCGAACAGTATTTCAAGACGTTTCCGGGGATCAAGCGCTTCCTGGATCAAACCGTAGCGGACGCGAAGAAGAACGGCTATGTGACGACGATGTTCGGGCGGAGACGTCCTGTGCCGGAGCTCTCGTCCTCGAACTTCATGCAGCGCTCGTTTGGAGAGCGCGTGGCGATGAACGCGCCGATCCAGGGGACGGCGGCCGACATCATCAAGATCGCGATGAACCGCGTGAACGACTGCCTGAGAAGCCGGAGGATGCGTTCAAGGCTGATCCTGCAGGTGCACGACGAACTGTTGGTAGAGACCGCGACGGAGGAGCTTGACGAGGTGCGCGAGATCATGGTGCGGGAGATGCAGCAGGCGGCCGAGCTGAAGGTGCGTCTCGAGGTCGACATCCACTCCGGGGAGAACTGGTACGAAGCAAAGTGATAGATAGACAGATTGCAGGCATGTGTGGCGTGAGAGGGCAAGGCGTGGAGCGGTCAATTGACATGGATCAAAGGACGAAAGTACAACACAAAAAAAAGAAAGTGCTCGGGATCACCGGCGGCGTCGGCGCGGGGAAGAGCGCGGTGCTTGCGTATTTAAAGGAAAAATACAAGGCCTGTGTGATCCAGGCGGACGAGGTCGGACGCATGTTGCAGACGCCCGGACATGCCTGCTATGATCAAATCGTGGAAGCTTTCGGGACAGAGATCGTCGACGCGCGGGGAGGTTTGCGCCGCGAAGTGCTCTCTGCGAAGGTGTTTGCTGACCCGGCCGCGCTTGAGAGACTGAACGGCATCGTACATCCGGCCGTGAAGGAATACATTGCGCAACAGATCTCAGAGAAGCAGAGGGATGGACAAGCTCCGTTTCTTGCCGTGGAGGCCGCGCTTCTGCTTGAGGCCGGATATGACGACATCTGCGATGAAGTATGGTATATTTACGCGGACGAGGAGATGCGAATCTCCCGCCTGATGCGCGCGCGCGGCTATACGCGGGAGAAAGCTCGCAGTATCATGGAGAACCAGCTGAGCGAGGAGGAATATCGCGGACGCTGCAAATTTGTGATTGACAACGACAGCGATTTTATAGAAAATACATATGAACAAATCGACAAAGGATTGATGGAACATGGATTTCTGCAGTATTGCCAGCGGTAGCAGCGGCAACTGTATTTTTGTGGGGACGGATCACGCGAGTGTGCTCATCGACGCGGGCATCAGCGGCAAGAAGGTGATCGCCGGGCTGAACGAGATCGACCGCGCTCCCGAGGAGCTTGACGCCATCCTGATCACGCACGAGCACTCGGACCACATCAAGGGACTGGGCGTGCTGGCACGGAAGTACGGAATTCCGATCTATTCGTCTGCGGGGACGATCCGCGCGCTGAGACAGCAGCAGCCGGTGGGTCCGGTGGACGAGACTCTTTTCCACGAGGTCACGCCGGATCAGTGGTTCTCGGTCGGGGAGCTCGATATCCGCCCGTTCCGCGTCTCGCACGACGCGGCCGAGCCGGTGGCCTACCGTTTCTGCTGCGGAGGAAAGTCCGTGGCCGTCGCGACGGACCTCGGATGCTATGACGACTACATCGTGGGAAATCTGCAGGATCTGGACGCGGTGCTGATCGAGTCGAACCACGACAAGAACATGCTTCAGGTGGGTACATATCCGTATTATCTGAAACAGAGGATCTTAAGCAGCAGGGGACATCTCTCGAACGAGCATGCGGGACGGCTGCTCGGCGAGATCTTAAACGACCGGATGCAGGCGGTCATGCTCGGGCACCTCAGCAAGGAGAACAATTACGAGGCTCTGGCGCTCGCGACGGTCTGCGCGGAGGTCACGATGGGAGAGAATGCCTACAAGGCGGAGGATTTCGAGATCCGCATCGCGAAGAGGGATGAGCCGTCCCGAATGATCTGTGTTTAACAACCATCGGACGGAATCGCACGGTACCCTTCCTGGGTATTTCCCGTCAAAACTGCAATATCGGCTTTTAGAAGGGAAAGCCGATATTGAAACGGCTTTGTGCCGGAAAACACCTGGAAATCCCTGCGATTCCTGCTCAGAACATAGAAGGAAAGGATTTCAAATATGAAAAAGACAATTATTACTGTAGTTGGGAAGGACACGGTCGGGATCATCGCAAAGGTGTGCACTTATCTGGCAGAAAACAATGTGAACATTCTGGATATCTCACAGACCATTGTGCAGGGATTTTTCAATATGATGATGGTCACGGACGCGACGCAGTCCCCGAAATCCGGCGACCGGATCGCGGAAGAGCTCGAAGCGGTCGGCAAGGAGATCGGCGTCGTCATCCGCTGCCAACACGAAGATATCTTCAACATGATGCATCGGATATGAAACTCATATTGTGACAATGATGGACCGATAAGTCGAAAACGTAGATGGGATCACGCGGCAGTTCGATTGGATTTCCGATGTGTTTTCCGACGAATACCATAATAATGGTTTCGGAGGAAAACACTCGAGAAGGGTACCGACCGAACTGCCATGTGATCCTGCACATATTTGGGATAGGAGCAATCATGATAAATCTTTTTGAGGTAAACGAAACCAACAAGATGATCACCCAGGAGAACCTCGACGTCCGCACGATCACGCTCGGCATCAGTCTTCTCGACTGTATCACGGATGATCTGAAGCAGCTCAACGAGAACATCTACCGCAAGATCACGGCGGTCGCGAGCCGCCTTGTGGAGACCGGAGAGGAGATTGAAAAGGAGTACGGGGTTCCGATCGTCAACAAGCGGATCTCCGTGACGCCAATCGCGCTGGTCGGCGGAAGTGCCTGCCGTTCTCCGGAGGACTTTGTGACGATCGCGCGGACGCTCGATCGCGCGGCCACGGAGGTGGGCGTGAATTTTCTCGGCGGGTACTCCGCTCTGGTCTCGAAGGGGATGACGAAAGCGGACGAATATCTGATCCGTTCGATCCCAGAGGCGCTGTCGCAGACGGAGCGCGTCTGCAGTTCCGTGAACGTCGGCTCGACGAAATGCGGCATCGACATGGACGCGGTGCGTATGCTGGGGGAGGTGATCCTGGAGACGGCCGAGCGCACGAAGGAGCGGGATTCGCTCGGCTGCGCGAAGCTTGTGGTGTTCTGCAACGCGCCGGACGACAACCCGTTCATGGCAGGCGCTTTCCACGGCGTTACCGAGGCGGACGCCATCATCAATGTGGGAGTCAGCGGCCCGGGCGTGGTGAAGCACGCGCTGACACAGGTGCGCGGCGCGGACTTTGAAACGCTGTGTGAGACGATCAAGAAAACGGCGTTCAAGGTGACGCGCGTCGGACAGCTTGTCGCGCAGGAAGCGTCCAGACGGCTAGGCATTCCGTTCGGGATCATCGATCTGTCGCTTGCGCCGACCCCGGCGATCGGCGACAGCGTAGCTGATATTCTCTGCGAGATCGGTCTGGAACACGCGGGAGCGCCGGGCACGACGGCGGCGCTTGCGCTTCTGAACGATCAGGTGAAGAAGGGCGGCGTGATGGCGTCTTCCTATGTGGGCGGCTTAAGCGGCGCGTTCATCCCGGTCAGCGAGGATCAGGGGATGATCGACGCGGTGCGCGCGGGAGCGCTCAGCCTCGAGAAGCTGGAGGCGATGACCTGCGTCTGCTCCGTCGGACTCGACATGATTGCGATTCCGGGCGACACGAAGGCGTCGACGATCTCCGGCATCATCGCGGATGAGATGGCGATCGGCATGGTGAACCAGAAGACGACCGCCGTGCGCCTGATCCCCGTCATCGGCAAGGGGGTTGGAGAGACCGTAGAGTTCGGCGGACTGCTCGGCTACGCCCCGATCATGCCGGTGAATTCGTTCTCCTGCGATGCGTTTGTAAACAGAAGAGGGCGCATCCCAGCCCCGATTCATAGCTTTAAGAACTAAAAACTGTATCATATTTGTCTCAATTTGATTGACATATTGTTACAAATTTGTTATGCTCTTCATGTGATTCTAAAGAGTCATGGAGGTGGGTGTAAATGAAGAAGAAAATGATCGGGCTTATGGCATGTTTTCTGGCGGCGGGAATCTTGACTGCGGGACAGGCTGTGTGTTCCGTCAGTGCGGAGGAAAAGAATGTCGCGACCGCTGACGGTGAGACGGAAGCTCCGGCTGAGATGAAGCAGGAGGCGGAGACCGAAAAAGGGACGGAGGTTGTGGAGGAGACCGAACAGGAGACGAAGGCGGCGAAGAAGAAAAAGAAGAAAAAGAAAAAAGCGCAGACCGAATCTGCCACTGAGCAGAGTCTGGTCGGACAGCTGGTTTTCGCGCAGTGTGAGGAGCACATCAATATCCGCAAGGGTCCCGGCACGGACAGCGAGCCGGTCGGCAAGATCTACGACGACTGTGCCGCGACGGTGTTGGGTGAGGATGGCGAGTGGCTCGAGATCCAGTCCGGCAATGCGGTCGGTTTTGTGAAGAGTGAGTATTTCGCGACCGGTGAGGAAGCGCAGGCGATCGCGGAGGAGGTCGCTTATCACGTCGCTACGATCTATGCGGAGGAGTTGAATATTCGCGCACTCCCGGAGGATGACGCGGAAGTGATTGCGGTTGCTTACAAGGATGAGGAGTTTGAGGCCGTCTCTTACGAGGACGACTGGATCCAGGTATACTTGGGCGATGACGTATACGGGTATGTCAATGCCTATTATGCCGGTTATGATACATACTACCCGGAGGCGGAGACGCTGGAGGAGGAGCAGGCAAGGCTGGACGCTGAAAACGCGGAGGAAGAGTACGTGCAGGAGAGTCTGCCGGAGGAGACCTACACTTCCTATACTTCCGATACATCGAGCTACAGCGGTCAGAGCAGCTGGACGGCTGAGACGCAGGCCCAGACTCAGGCCCAGACTCAGGCGCAAACGCAGGCTCAGACCCAGGCGCAAACGCAGGCTCAGACTCAGGCGCAAACGCAGGCACAGACGCAGGAGCAAACGCAAGCGCAGACACAGGCCCAGACATCGCCATCCGTTGACGATGAGGACAGTGATATGTATTATGACGCCGATTCCGGAGAGATGAAAAAATTCTGATCTGGGTTCAACCGGGTTGCGGGATTACAGGACCAGCGGACTGATCTCGTACTCCGTGCGGAAGGTACGGCCCGTATGGCTGACTGAAATGCTGCGATACAGATGCGACGCGAAGAGATCTTGCTTCCACATGCGCTGTGCGAGCGGATCCGTGAATTTGGTCGCATGGGACGGCTTGGTGAGAAAAGGAAGCGGACAGAACTCTCTGACCGCTCGAAGCAGGGGAGAGGCTTCCCTGCGCAGCCCGAGCACTTCGGCATAAAACACCGTGCCGCTGGCGCGGAAATCACGGACATCCTCTGAGCGAATGTCGAGGATCAGGTGCAGCAGGGCACGACGGATGCGCGCGTCTGTGAGCTGTCTGGTCTTCAAAAGAGCGACGATCTGCTCCCAGTTTTTGCCGATACATGCGTAGCGCAGGCTGCGGATCCGATCGGACAGATCGGAGGAAATATCTGAAATTGAATCAAAAGAGTCCATGGAGAGGAGCTTCTGCACGAGAAACGGCAGAAGCTCTTCTGCTGTCATCGAGAACTGACGGGCCTCCGTGAAAAGCGTATGGCAATTTTCCGGAACGTAGCGCTGGAGAACTTCTCTCTTGTTCTCGCCCGACAGTCCGCTTCGGATCGCGGACGCAGAGCAATAGTCGCCGCTTAGGGAAACACTGTTGAAATCGCTGCCGTTTCTCGGGACAGGGAGCGGCCGGATGCGGCTTTTTTGTGTATGCAATGCCTTGTAATATTCGATTCCGAGGATGTTGTTCGGCGCGTTCAAAAATGCGGTCAGCTCCTGTGGATCCCATGCTTTATGACCGCTGCCATTATGGGAACTGAGGACGCAGTCTGAATCACCGCTCGCGCAAAGGCAGCGGACGACCGCCTCGCTTCGCGCCTGCGGGAAGGTCTTCCCCTGCCGGAGCAGATCGCGGAGCTCTTTCGTGTATGCCGGAGGCTCCTCACACAGAAGAGCGGCGATCGTCTCGAAGAGCGCAGGATCCGCCTGCTCAGCCCCAAAGCACAGCGTATCGACTGCACCGAGCCGGTCAAGCAGCGTGACGCCGCCCTCCGCAAAGTATTCCGCGCTGCCGGTGGCATAGCAGACCGGGAGCTCGACGACTAGATCCGCGCCGTTTAAGAGCGCCATATGAGCGCGCATATATTTGTCGAAGACGGCAGGTTCCCCGCGCTGCACGAAATCAGGACTCATGACGACGACGGCGTAGTCCGCCCCGGACAATTCTTTCGCTTTCTGAATGTGATACGCGTGGCCCGTGTGAAACGGATTGTACTCCGCGATGATCCCTACCGTGTGCATATGATCTCCTCCCGTTGCGTGCGTACCCCATCACGACGCGAAAAACGTCGGTCGGGGCACGCTGGAATGTTCTAATTTCCGTACATAATGAATTTCCCCTATTTTATCAGACAAAAAAGACATATGCAATGAAATTTAAGCTTGTCCGCTGTAAAAATATGGGGTATAATCGAATTCAAATAATGTTTCAGGTTCCGGTTCGGAAAAGGCCGGCGACGAGACAAAGGGGAAAGGAGTCCATGAACCATGGCATTTATTGACATTCTCAAAGCAAAGGCAAAAGCAAACAAAAAGACGATCGTGCTTCCCGAGACGGAAGACCGCAGGACGTATGAGGCCGCCGCGAAGATTCTCGCGGAGGGCATCGCGAACATTGTCCTTGTCGGCAGTGAGGAAGCGGTGAAGAAGGGCAGCGAGGGGCTTGATATCTCCGGCGCGACGGTCGTAGACCCGGCGACGTCCGAGAAGACGGCGGCCTACATCGACAAGCTCGTGGAGCTGCGCTCCAAGAAGGGCATGACACCGGAGCAGGCGAAGGAGATCCTTCTGAACCAGTATCTGTACTACGGCGTGATGATGGTAAAGATGGGCGACGCGGACGGCATGGTATCCGGCGCCTGCCACTCCACGGCGGACACGCTTCGTCCGTGCCTGCAGATTTTGAAGACGAAGCCGGGCACAAAGCTCGTATCCGCGTTCTTCCTGATGATCGTTCCGGACTGTGAGTATGGCGCGAACGGCGCGTTCGTGTTTGCGGATTCCGGTCTGGTGCAGGATCCGAATCCGGAAGAGCTGGCGGCGATCGCGGCGTCTTCCGCAGAGTCCTTCAAGCTTCTGGTCGGCGAGGAGCCGAGAGTTGCGATGCTGTCGCACTCCACGATGGGCAGCGCGAAGCACGCGCTGGTAGACAAGGTCGTAGAGGCGACGAAGATCGCGAAGGAGCAGTATCCGGACATCAAGCTCGACGGCGAGATGCAGCTTGACGCGGCGATCGTTCCGAGCGTGGGCGCTTCCAAGGCCCCGAACAGCGACGTCGCAGGTAAGGCGAACGTACTGATCTTCCCGAACCTCGACGCGGGCAACATCGGCTACAAGCTCGTGCAGAGACTCGGCAAGGCAGAAGCGTACGGCCCGGTCACTCAGGGTATCGCTGCTCCGGTCAACGATCTGTCCAGAGGCTGCTCGGCGGACGATATCGTTGGTGTGGTGGCGATCACGGCGGTGCAGTGCCAGGCGGCGGACAAATAAAGAGATATATCATATTCAGAAAACGGAGGATTGTTTGACATGAATGTATTGGTTATCAACTGCGGAAGCTCTTCGCTGAAATATCAGCTGATCAACTCTGATTCCGAGGAAGTGCTGGCGAAGGGACTTTGTGAGCGCATCGGGATCGACGGAAGACTGACCTACCAGAAGGCGGGCGGAGATAAGGAAGTGACCGACGCTCCGATGCCAACGCACAAGGAGGCGATCCAGCTGGTGCTGGACGCGCTCGTAAACGAGAAGACCGGCGCGATCAGGAGTCTGGCGGACGTCAACGCCGTGGGACACAGGGTCGTGCACGGCGGTGAGAAGTTTGCGAGCTCCGTCGTGATCTCAGATGAAGTCATCGCGGCGATCGAGGAGTGCAACGATCTGGCTCCGCTTCACAATCCGGCGAACCTGATCGGCATCCACGCGTGCGCGGAGCTGATGCCGGGCGTGCCGATGGTGGGTGTGTTCGACACCGCGTTCCATCAGACGATGCCGGAGAAGGCTTATCTGTACGGACTTCCGTACGAGTACTATGAGAAGTATAAGGTGCGCCGCTACGGTTTCCACGGCACCAGCCACAGCTTCGTATCGAAGCACATGGTAGAGTTCCTCGGCCTTGACAAGGATAACTGCAAGGTGATCGTCGCCCATCTGGGCAACGGAGCTTCGATCTCTGCGGTCGTGAACGGCAAGTGCGTGGACACGTCCATGGGCCTGACTCCTCTTGAGGGTCTTGTCATGGGGACACGTTCCGGCGATATCGATCCGGCGATCATGGAGTTTATCGCGAAGAAAGAGAACCTGGACATCGCGGGCGTGATGAACGTTCTGAACAAGAAGTCCGGTGTGCTCGGCATTTCCGGCGGACTCTCCAGTGATTTCCGCGATCTTGAGGAAGGCATGAACTCCGGCAACAAGCTGGCGGAGAACGCGATCGACGTGTTCAGTTACCGTGTCGCGAAATACATCGGTTCCTATGTGGCCGCGATGAACGGCGTGGACGCGATTGCTTTCACGGCCGGCATCGGTGAGAACGCTCCGATTGTGCGCAAGAAGGTCGTGAGCTATCTCGGCTATCTCGGCATCACGCTCGACGAGGAGGCGAACGGCAGGCGCGGTGACGACTGCGTGATCTCCACACCGGATTCGAAGGTGAAGGTGGCCGTGATTCCGACGAACGAGGAGCTGGCAATCTGCAGAGAGACGGTTGCTCTGGTATAATATTGCAGAAAAAGCTGTTGACAAAACAATATCCGACAGTTATAATTGTTTGCGTGCGTTAGGAGGAGTATGCCTTGTTGGACCTGACAGAAGTGCTCACAGACGAGGGAAAGGAAGTACAGCGGACAGTTGATTTGCAGCTGGATACCTTGTCTTATCGTTTTGGTGAGTTTCAGGTCGCCGGAAAGATGCCGATTGAGATCACGGTGCAGAATACCGGAGACCGAAAGCTTCTTCTGAAAGGGACTGCTCAGCTTGAGGTGATGATCCCGTGCGCGCGCTGTCTGGAGCCTGTGGCTGTCAGGCTGGAGATTCCGCTCGATATGGAGCTGGGATCAGACAATCGAGATTATATTGATGGATATGACCTGAATGTGGATCAGCTTGTCCATGACGAAGCGTTGCTGGTCTGGCCGGAGAGGGTGCTCTGCCGGGAGGACTGTCGAGGATTGTGCGGCGTTTGCGGACAAAATCTGAACGAGGGCTCGTGCGGCTGCGAACCTGCGGATCTTGATCCAAGAATGGCAAAAGTCCTTGATATTTTCAGCAAATTTAAGGAGGTGTGACCGATGGGTGCGATCTGTCCGAAAAACAAATCTTCCAAGTCAAGGCGCGACAAGAGAAGGGCGAATTGGAAAATGTCCGTTCCGGCTCTTGTGAAGTGCAGCAAATGCGGCGAGCTGATGCTTCCGCACAGAGTTTGTAAGGCCTGCGGGACATACAACAAAAAAGAGATTATTGCAATGGACGACTAAATGCAATGCGGGTAGGCATCTTTCACGAGATGCCTACTTTTCTGTCTGTTTTTAGTTGATTTTTAGAAGGATGTCTAGTATATTAGGTATCAGTAGTTCAGGATCGGATTTGGCAGGAGGATGTGACATGAGCGAGATGGTGCGGGTCGTTGTCGACGCGATGGGTGGGGACAACGCGCCGGAGGAGATCGTGAAAGGCGCCGTACAGGCTGTGAACCATCACGAGAATATCCATGTGATCCTTACCGGGATACAGGACGCGGTTGAGCGTGAGTTGAAGAAATACAGCTATCCGGCCGACCGCATTGAGCTTGTGCACACGAGCGAGGTGATCGAGACTGCAGAGCCGCCGGTGGCGGCAATTCGGACGAAGAAGGATTCCTCGATCGTCGTCGGCATGCAGCTGGTGAAGCGCGGTGAGGCGGACGCATTTGTATCGGCGGGAAGTTCAGGAGCCGTGCTGGTGGGCGGCCAGGGGATCGTCGGCAGGATCAAAGGCATCGAGCGGCCTGCGCTTGCTCCGCTGATCCCGACAAAGAACGGTGTATCTCTGCTGATCGACTGTGGCGCGAACGTGGACGCGAGATCGTCGCATCTTGTCCAGTTTGCCAGGATGGGGTCGATCTATATGGAGAATGTGCTCGGCGTCAAAAATCCGAAGGTCGGTATCGTCAATATCGGCGCGGAGGAGGAGAAGGGCAACGCCTTGGTAAAGGAGACATTTCCGCTGTTGAAAGTCTGCGCGGATATCAATTTTATCGGCAGCGTTGAGGCGAGAGATATTCCCTCTGGCGTCTGCGACGTGGTCGTCTGCGAGGCGTTTACCGGAAATGTGATCCTAAAGCTCTACGAAGGACTTGGAGCGACTCTGATCAGCATGATCAAGGGAAGCATGATGAGCAGTCTGAAGACGAAGCTCGGCGCGCTTCTGGTCAAGCCTGCCCTCAAGAAAACGCTGAAGTCATTTGACGTCAGCGAGTACGGGGGAGCACCGCTGCTCGGCCTGAAGGGACTGGTCGTGAAGACGCACGGCAGCTCGACCGCGCAGGAGGTGGAGAATTCCATATACCAATGCGTACAGTTTAAGGAACAACAGATCAACGAGAAGATCAGGGAATACATTTCCGTGGCGGAAAAGGATACGGAATAGTTACAGGCATTTCATCTATAGAATTTGAGAAGGAGTGAGTGATTTTATGGAATTTGAAAAGTTGCAGGAGATCATCGCGGAGGTTCTGAATGTAGATGCGGACGAGATTAGCCCGGAGACGACGTTTGTGGATGATCTGGGCGCCGATTCTCTCGACATTTTTCAGATCATCATGGGGATCGAGGAAGAGTTTGACATCGAGATCCCGAATGAGAAAGCCGAAAAGATCGTCTCGGTCGGAGATGCGGCGGAAGCGATCAAGAACGCGATCAACTAGTGTCGGAAGTGTCCCAAAAGGCTGTTGGTCGGGGAGATGGCTTTGTTGCCGTTCCCGGTTATCCCTGATGCCCTTTTGGGACATTTTCTTTTCTTATGGAGAGAGAATGGGATGACAGATTTTAATGGAAGAGAACTGGAGAAAAAGACCGGGTATGCCTTTCGCGACAAGGAGATGCTCAGACAGGCGATGAGCCACAGCTCCTATGCGAATGAGCACAGGGCCGGACAATTCCGGGACAATGAGCGCCTGGAGTTCCTCGGGGACGCCGTCCTGGAGGTGGTCAGCAGCGACTTTTTGTACCACCATTACCCGAAGATGGCGGAGGGAGAGCTCACCAAACTGCGCGCGAGCATCGTGTGCGAGCCTACGCTCGCGCTCTGCGCAAAGGAGATCGATCTCGGGAAATACCTTCTGCTCGGAAAGGGCGAGGAGCAGACCGGCGGACGGCTGCGCAATTCCATCATATCGGACGCGATGGAGGCGCTCATCGGGGCAATCTATCTGGACGGCGGTTTTGAAGACGCGAAGAAGTTTATCGAGCGCTTCGTACTGACGGACATTGAGCACAAAAAACTGTTCTATGACAGCAAGACGGTTCTGCAGGAGATCGTTCAGCGGGATCATCGCAGCGACGAGATCCAGTATGTGATCACAGGGGAAGAGGGGCCGGATCACGCGAAGACCTTTCTGGTGGAAGTGCGCATCGGGGGCGTCGCAGCGGGAAGCGGCCGGGGCAGTACGAAGAAAGCGGCGGAGCAGGAGGCCGCGTATCACGCGATCGTCGCGCTGAAAGGGAAAATGTCGGATGTATCTGAAGAGCATTGAAGTACAGGGTTTTAAGTCATTCGCAAACAAGATACTGTTTCAGTTTCACAACGGGATCACGGCGATTGTGGGTCCGAACGGAAGCGGAAAGAGCAATGTGGCGGACGCGGTGCGCTGGGTGCTCGGTGAGCAGAGCGCGAAGCAGCTGCGCGGAGCGAGCATGCAGGATGTGATCTTCTCCGGGACCGAGACGCGCAAGCCGCTCGGCTACGCGGCGGTGTCGATCACGCTCGACAATGCGGATCATCAGCTCGCGGTCTCCTACGATGAGGTGACGGTGACGCGGCGTGTCTATCGATCCGGCGAGAGCGAATATCTGCTCAATGGGACGCAGGTGCGCCTGCGGGACATTAATGAGATGTTTTACGACACCGGCATCGGCAAGGAGGGTTATTCGATCATCGGACAGGGCCAGATCGACAAGATCTTAAGCGGGAAGCCGGAGGATCGCAGGGAGCTCTTTGACGAGGCCGCCGGCATCGTTAAATTCAAGCGTAGAAAAAATGCGGCGCAGAAGAAGCTCGAAGCGGAGCGGCAGAATCTGGTCCGCGTCAACGATATACTCGCGGAGCTGACGAGACAGCTGGGTCCGCTTGAAAAACAGGCGGAGACCGCGAAGATCTATCTGCAGAAGAGGGATGAGCTCAAGGCGTGCGACGTCGGCCTTTTCCTGCTCGAATTTGAGCGGATCCGAAAAGACCTCGAAGAGCTGGGCGAGAAGCAGAAGCTTGCCGAAGCTCAGCTTGAGGAAGCGCGCGCGGAGTACGAGAAGACAAGGCAGGATTACGAACAACAGGAAGCAGAGATCGAGCAGCTGGACGCGGCCCTTCTGGAGAAGCGGGAGACTGTCTCCCAGGGGCAGCTGCGCAGGCAGCAGTTTAAGAATCAGATCGACCTTTTGAACGAGCAGATCAACACGGCGCGCACGAGCGACGAGCATCTGCAGACGAGGATCTCCGCGATCGCGCAGCAGCTGGAAGAATATTCCGAGCAGGAAAAGGAAGCCTCGGACAAGCTTGAGAATCTGCGCGGGCAGCTTTCTGCTGTTGTCTCAGAGGAGGAACAGGCGGAGACGGCAGCGCAGGCCATACAGGAAGAAATACAGCGTCTGGAGCAGCAGATCGAGCAGGGCAAGAGCGAAATCATAGAACTTCTGAATCAGCGTGCGTCCGTGAAGGCGCGCATTCAGCGCTACGATACGATGCTGGAGCAGACGCAGATCCGCAAGGCGCAGCTCTCGCAGGAGGCGCTGCGGCTGAAAAGCGAGAAGGCGGAACAGGATGAGATCCGGCAGGATGTGGCGCAGGAATATGAGGAGATCGAGCTGCGGATCCGGGAGCTGACGGCGAAGAGCGAGGAGGCGAATGAGCGCCTCACGGTCTTCCAGCAGCAGCTTCAGGAGTACAACCGTCAGATCGAGACAGAGCAGACGGAGTTCCACAGGGAATCCTCGCGTCTGGAATCGCTGAAGAACATTGCAGAGCGCTACGACGGCTATGGGAACAGCATTCGCCGCGTGATGGAACAGAAGGAGAAGAATCCGGGGATTCTTGGTGTGGTGGCGGATCTCATCAAGGTCGGGAAGAAGTATGAGGTCGCGATCGAGACGGCGCTCGGCGGAAACATCCAGAATATCGTGACGGATACGGAGGAGACGGCCAAGCGTCAGATTGAGTTTTTAAAGAAGAATAAATTCGGAAGGGCGACGTTCCTGCCGCTCTCCGGGATCACGGCGAAGAATGAGTTTTCCACCCCGCAGGCGCTGAAGGAAAAGGGCGTGATCGGACTGGCCTCTGAACTGGTGGAAGCGGAGGGCAGATACGACGAACTGGTGCGTCATCTGCTCGGGAGAACGGTGGTCGTGGACCACATTGATCAGGCGATCGCACTGGCAAGAAAATATCGGCATTCCCTTCGCATCGTGACAGTGGACGGGGAGCTTTTGAGTCCGGGCGGATCCATGTCGGGCGGCGCGTTTAAGAATTCCAGCAACCTGCTCGGAAGAAGACGCGAGATCGAGGAGCTGGAGACCCAGGTGCAGAGACGTCAGGAAATGCTTCTCGAGCTTCAGGCGCAGATCGACGAGAGCCGTTCGGCGCGCAACGAGCTGCGCGATGAGATCGTGCGTCTGCGCGACGCGCTGCAGGAGGAATATCTTGCGCAGAACACCGCGAAGATGAGACTGGATGAGATCGACGAGAAGGGCGGGGCTGCCAGACAGGACTATGAGCGCGTGCAGGATGAGTCCGGCGAGATCGATCGTCAGGCAAAGGAGATCCGGGACAGCAACGCGAAGGAGCAGCAGGAGCTGGTCGAATCCGAGCAGACCGAAAAGGATACGGAAGAGAAGATCACAAAGTGGCAGGAGGAGCTGGAGCTTAAGCGCGCGGAACACCGGGAGAAGCTTGCCGCGACGGAGGAGGTTCGCTTAAGACACGCGCAGCTCTCACAGCAGGAGAGCTTTATCGGCCAGGATCTGTCCCGCATCCGGGGACAGAAGGAGCAGCTTGCCGAGGAGAGCGCCGGTTATCAGGAGGAGATCGCGGATACCGCGAGAAGCGTGGAGGAGAAGAAATCCCAGATCGCGGCGATCGAGGAGACTCTTGCGCAGTCCGATGTCTCCGAGCAGGAGCTTCAGAATGAGATCGCAGAGCTTCAGGCGAAGAAGAAAGAGATGGGCGCGCTGCACAAAAAATTCTTTGATACACGCGAAGAGCAGTCAGAGCGCATCAGCCTGCTGGATCGGGAGAATTTCCGCCTGAACGCACAGATCGAGAAGACAGAAGGCCAGAAGGAGACTCAGGTCAACTATATGTGGGAGGAGTACGGCCTGACTTACGGGGCGGCGAAGGAGCTCGGGACACAGGAGCAGAAGAGCGCGTCTGCGCTCAAGAAGAGTATCTCCACACTGAAGAATGAGATCAAAGCGCTCGGCAGCGTCAACGTCAACGCGATCGAGGATTACAAGGAACTTTCAGAGCGCCATGAGTTCCTCTCGACGCAGCACGAGGATCTGTTGAAGGCGGAGGAAGCGCTGCTAAAGATCATTGAGGAGCTGGACAGCGGGATGCGCGCTCAGTTCAAGGAGCAGTTCGCGAAGATACAGACGGAGTTCGACAAGGCGTTTAAGGAACTGTTCGGCGGAGGACGCGGCTCTCTTGAGCTGGTCGAGGATGAGGACGTCCTGGAGGCGGGAATCCGCATCATCGCGCAGCCGCCCGGGAAGAAGCTGCAGAATATGATGCAGCTCTCCGGCGGAGAGAAGTCGCTGACTGCGATTGCGCTGCTGTTTGCGATCCAGAATCTCAAGCCGTCGCCGTTCTGCCTGCTTGACGAGATCGAGGCGGCGCTGGATGAGAACAACGTGGAACGCTATGCGCGCTACCTGCATAAGTTGACAAAGAATACACAATTTATTATTATAACTCATAGAAGGGGCACGATGACCGCGGCGGATCGCCTGTACGGTATTACAATGCAGGAGAAGGGCGTCTCTGCGCTGGTGTCCGTGAATCTGGTTGAGAGTGATCTGGAGAACTGATTTCTGACAGGAGGTGTGACGGCATGGAGGAGAAGAAAGGCTTTTTTAAGCGTCTGGTAGAGGGACTTGCGAAGACAAGGGACAACATTGTCTCGGGGATTGACGCGATCTTCAGCGGGTTTTCGAGCATCGATGACGACTTCTACGACGAGATCGAGGAGATCCTTGTCATGGGAGATATCGGGATCAATGCGACGACTTCCATTATCGATGATCTCAAGCAAAAGGTCAAGGAGAAGAACATCAAAGAGCCGTCCGAGTGCAAGCAGCTTTTGATCGACAGCATCAAGAGCCAGATGAACGTCGGGGAAACCGCGTATGAGTTTGAAAACAGGAAGTCTGTCGTTCTCGTAATCGGTGTCAACGGCGTTGGCAAGACGACGAGTGTCGGAAAGCTTGCGGGCAAACTGAAGGATCAGGGCAGGAAGGTCGTGTTGGCGGCGGCGGATACCTTCCGCGCGGCTGCGGGCGAGCAGCTGAAAGAGTGGGCGGATCGCGCGGACGTGGAGATCATCTGCGGACAGGAGGGTTCCGACCCGGCTTCCGTGGTGTACGACGCCATCGCGGCGGCTAAGGCGAGGAACGCTGACGTCCTGCTCTGCGATACGGCCGGTCGGTTGCACAACAAAAAGAACCTGATGAGCGAACTCGGGAAGATCAACCGCATCATCGAGAGAGAATATCCGGAGGCGTTCCGTGAGACGCTTGTGGTACTGGACGGCACGACGGGGCAGAATGCGCTCGCACAGGCGCGCGAGTTCAAAGAGGTGGCCGACATCACGGGCATCATCCTCACAAAACTCGACGGGACGGCCAAGGGCGGCATCGCGGTCGCGATCCACTCAGAGCTCGGCATCCCGGTGAAGTATATCGGAGTCGGCGAGTCGATTGACGACCTGCAGAAGTTTGACGCAGACGCGTTCGTGAACGCACTGTTCAACCAGACAGAGAAATAGAAATGAAAAGAGGACATTTATATGCTTACATTGGATACCTTTGAGGAAGCTTCGGAGTGCGTCAAGCGCGTGATACAGGAGACGAAACTTGTGTACAGCGAGTATTTCAGTGCGCAGACGGGGAACAAGGTCTATCTGAAGGCCGAGAACATGCAGGTGACGGGGGCGTACAAGATTCGCGGCGCATACTACAAGATCAGTACGCTGACGGACGAGGAGCGCGCGAAGGGCCTGATAACGGCCTCGGCCGGGAACCATGCGCAGGGCGTCGCCTATGCGGCGAAGGCGTACGGCTGCAAGGCAGTCATCGTGATGCCTGCGACGACTCCTCTCATGAAGGTAAACCGCACGAAGAGCTATGGCGCGGAGGTCGTTCTGCACGGCGACGTCTACGACGAGGCGTATGAACACGCCTGCAGGCTTGCGGAGGAAAACGGCTATACCTTTATCCATCCGTTCGACGATCCGGCCGTGGCGACCGGACAGGGCACGATCGCGATGGAGATCGTCAAGGAGCTTCCACTTGTGGATTATATTCTCGTGCCGATCGGTGGCGGCGGGCTCGCGACCGGCGTTTCGACACTGGCGAAATTATTGAATCCGAAGATCAAGGTGATCGGCGTGGAGCCTGCGGGCGCGGCGTGCATGAAGGCTTCGCTGGAGGCGGGGAAGGTCGTGACGCTTCCGGGCGTCAACACGATCGCGGACGGCACGGCGGTCAAAACTCCGGGCACGAACATTTTCCCGTATATCCAGAAAAACATCGACGAGATCATCACGGTGGAAGACGACGAGCTGATCGTCGCATTCCTCGACATGGTCGAGAACCACAAAATGATCGTCGAGAATTCCGGTTTGCTCACGGTGGCGGCGCTCAAACATTTGAATGTGCAGGGCAAGAAGGTGGTCTCTGTGCTTTCCGGCGGCAATATGGACGTCATTACGATGGCTTCTGTCGTCCAGCACGGCCTGATCCAGCGCGACCGTATCTTCACGATCTCCGTGCTGCTTCCGGACCGTCCGGGCGAACTGGTGCGCGTGGCGACGATCATTGCCCAGGAGCAGGGCAACGTCATCAAGCTCGACCACAACCAGTTCGTGAGCACGAACCGCAACGCGGCCGTGGAGCTCACGATCACGATGGAGGCGTTCGGCACCGAGCACAAGGAGCGCATCATTGGGGCGCTGCGCGAGCACGGGTATGAGCCGACTTTTAAGGTGGCGAATCTGTAAAGGAGGGATACGGATGAGAATACTAATGATTGGCGGTACCGGCACGATCAGCATGGCGATCACGCGCAGGCTTGCCGAGCGCGGCGAAGAGCTTTATCTCTTGAATAGGGGGACGCGCAGCGCGGAGCTGCCGGAGAATGTGAACACGATCGTCGCCGACATCAGCGATGAGGAGGAGACGGCGCGCAAGCTGTCCGGCATGGAATTCGACGCGGTCTGTGAGTTTATCGGTTTCGTGCCTGAGCAGGTGGAGAGAGACTACCGGCTTTTCAAAGACAAGACGAAGCAATACATTTACATCAGTTCCGCGTCGGCCTATCACAAGCCCGTCCGCTCGTATCTCATCAACGAGGGGACGGCGCTCGCGAATCCGTACTGGCAGTATTCGCGGGATAAGATCGCCTGCGAGGATTTTCTCATGAAGATGTACCGGGAGAACGGTTTTCCGGTGACGATCGTCCGTCCGAGCCATACCTACGACGAGCGTTCCGTGCCGCTGGGCGTGCACGGGAAGAATGGGAGCTGGCAGGTGATCCGGCGTATGCTCGACGGCAAGCCGGTCATCATCCACGGTGACGGCTCGTCTCTGTGGACGATGACGTTCAACACGGATTTTGCGCTGGGATACTGCGGCCTGATCGGAAATCCGCACGCGATCGGGGAGGCGTTTCAGATCATGTCCGACGAGACGCTGACCTGGGATCAGATCTATCAGACGATCGCAAATGTTCTGGGCGTGGAGCTGAAGGCATACCACGTATCCTCGGAGTTTCTGGCGGCGGTCAGCGATTACGATTACACGGGGAGCCTGACCGGGGACAAGTCCTGTTCCGTCGTCTTCGACACATCCAAGCTGAAAAAGGCTGTGCCGGAGTTCAAGGCGACCGTCCATTTCGAGCAGGGCGTTCGGATGGCGATCGAGCACATCCTGGCGCATCCGGAGCTTCAGATTGAGGATCCGGAATTCGACGCCTGGTGCGACCGCGTGATCGCAGCGCTGGAGCGGGCGAAAGCAGAAATTTGAGATTACGAAGGGCTGTCAACAGAAAGTACTTGACAGCCCTCTTTTTTTCCTGTATGATAGCCAAGGTGATTGACATGGATCAGGTTTTGAAGCAGTCCCTCCTGTATGATTTCTACGGGGAGCTGCTGACAGAGCACCAGAGGAGCGTGTACGAGGAGGTTGTTCAGAACGATCTGTCCTACTCGGAGGCGGCCGAGATGTTCGGAGTCAGCAGGCAGGGGATTCACGAGCTCGTGAAGCGGTGCAACCGCATTCTGGAGGAATATGAGTCCAGACTGCATCTGGTGGAGCGCTTCCTGAATATACGGGCGAATGTGCAGCAGATCCAGGAGTTATCCGCGAACTGTGAGGCGGTCAGCCGCGAGGCGCTGGCGAAGCAGGTGTACGAAATCTCGGAGCGGATTTTGGAAGAGTTGTGAAACGGAAAACAGGATTTTCGATTGTCAGTTGCGACGTGTTTGACTGTAGAACGTCGGCAAAGTGTGAGAAGAGAGACTGGGAACGAGTTCGGAGGAGTTTTGTTGTATGGCGTTTGAGAGCTTATCGGAAAAGCTTCAGAATGTGTTTAAAAATCTGCGCAGCAAGGGCAGGTTGACCGAGGCGGACGTCAAGACGGCGTTGCGCGAGGTCAAGATGGCGCTTCTGGAGGCGGACGTCAGCTTCAAGGTTGTGAAGCAGTTCATAAACGCGGTACAGGAGAAGGCGGTCGGACAGGATGTGATGAACGGACTGAATCCGGGGCAGATGGTGATCAAGATCGTCAACGACGAGCTGGTATCGCTGATGGGTTCCGAGACGACGGAGATTGCGCTGAAGCCCGGTTCTGAAGTGACGGTCATCATGATGGCGGGTCTGCAGGGCGCGGGCAAGACGACGACGGCGGCAAAGCTCGCAGGGAAGTTCAAGGCGAAGGGGCGCAAGCCTCTGCTGGTGGCTTGCGATGTGTATCGGCCGGCGGCGATCAAACAGCTTGAGATCAATGGCGAGAAGCAGGGCGTCGAGGTCTTCTCCCTCGGAGACAAGATCAGCCCGGTGGAGATCGCCAGACAGTCGGTGGACTACGCGAAGGTGCACGGGATCAACACCGTGATGCTCGACACGGCGGGCCGTCTCCACATCGATGAGGATATGATGCAGGAGCTGCAGGAGATCAAGCGGACCGTAAATGTAGACCAGACGGTGCTCGTGGTGGACGCGATGACCGGTCAGGACGCGGTGAACGTCGCCTCGATGTTCGAGGAGAAGATCGGGATCGACGGTGTGATCGTGACGAAGCTCGACGGCGACACGAGGGGCGGCGCGGCGCTTTCCATCAAGGCGACCTGCGGCAAGCCGATCCTCTACGCGGGCATGGGCGAGAAGCTCTCCGATCTGGAGCAGTTTTACCCGGACCGCATGGCGTCGCGCATCCTCGGCATGGGCGATGTGCTCTCCCTGATCGAGAAAGCGCAGGAGAACATCGACGAGGAGAAGGCGAAGTCGATGGAGCAGAAGCTCCGCAAGGCGCAATTCGGCTTCGACGATTATCTGGAGAGCATGAACCAGATGAAGAATATGGGAGGTCTGTCCAGCATCATCAGCATGCTGCCGGGTATCGGCGGACAGATGAAGCAGCTCGAGGACGCGATCGACGAGAGCAAGATGAAGCAAGTCGAGTCGATCATCCTCTCTATGACGCCGCAGGAGCGTTCGGACCCGGACCTCCTGAATCCGTCGCGCAAGCGAAGGATCGCGGACGGCGCGGGCGTCGATATCAGCGAGGTCAACAAGCTGGTGAAGCAGTTCGAGCAGGGCAGGAAGATGATGAAGCAGTACTCCGGTCTGCTCGGAGGCAAGATGGGTAAAAGAGGCAAGTTCAAACTTCCCTTTTAACATAATTATGATGCAGGATCGCGCAGTGTGAGGCACGAAGCAATCCGTATGTGAGTATCAGACACTTACATCATAAGAGATTACGCTAAGGAGGTGAAAGAGATGGCGGTAAAGATCAGACTGAGAAGAATGGGAAAGAAGAAAGCTCCTTTCTATAGAATCGTTGTAGCGGATTCCAGGTCTCCGAGAGACGGCAGATGCATCGAGGAGATCGGCACCTACAATCCGAACGCTGATCCGAGCGAGTTCAAGATCAATGAGGAGCTCGCGAAGAAGTGGCTTGCGAACGGGGCTCAGCCGACCGAGGTAGTCGGTAAGCTTTTCAAGATTGCCGGTATCGAGAAATAAGACTGAGGTTGCCGTTCAGTCCGCGGAGTGAACAGTAGCATACAGAGGTGAGCGAAAATGAAAGAGTTAGTAGAAGTGATTGCGAAATCTCTGGTGGAGCATCCGGACGAGGTAGTGGTTACTGAAAAGCAGAGTGGCAAGACACTCGTGCTGGAGCTGAAGGTCGCACCATCTGATATGGGCAAGGTGATCGGCAAGCAGGGCAGGATCGCGAAAGCGATCCGCTCGGTGGTGAAAGCCGCGGCATCCAGAGAGGATAAGAAAGTAGTAGTGGATATCATGTAAGATACCCGATAGGGCGGATTTCAAATGCTTGCAGGATTTTGGAAGCACGCAGCGCGGAGAAACCCGTGGTATCTCAAATGAAGTTCAAAATGAAGTCAGGGGGCTGTCGCAGGACAGCCCTGAACTTTATACCGAATCTGATGATAGGGATTCACTTTTATTCGGAGGGTACATGGAGGATATGTTTCAGGTGGGCGTGATCTCGTCCACACACGGTATCGCGGGCGAGGTGAAGGTCTATCCGACGACCGACGATCCGAAGCGCTTCAAAAAACTGAAGAGCGTCCTGCTCGATACCGGAAAGGAAATGCGGGAGCTCGAGATCGCCGGAGTGAAATTTTTCAAGCAGATGGTGATCCTAAAATTCCGCGGCTACGATAAGATCGAGGATATCCAGCCATACAAGGGGAAAAGCCTGTACGTGACGCGCGCGAACGCGGTCCGGCTGGAAAAGGATGAGTACTTCATCGCCGACCTGATCGGGATGAAGGTGTACGAGGAAGACGATACTTGTCTCGGAGAGCTGACGGACGTGCTGCAGACCGGGGCGAACGACGTATATGTGGTGAAGATGGAGAACGAAAAGGATGTGCTGATCCCGGCGATCCGGCAGTGCGTTCTCGACGTGGACGTGGAAGGCGGACGGATGAAGGTGCATCTGCTGGAGGGACTGCTCGAATGAACTATTACGTGCTGACACTGTTCCCGGAGATGATCGAGAACGGGATGAATACGAGCATTACGGGACGCGCGATCGCGGGCGGTTCTCTCTCGCTTGAGACGGTGAATATCCGGGATTATTCGCTGAGCGGGAACGGAAGGATCGACGACTATCCCTACGGCGGGGGCGCCGGCATGGTGATGCAGGCGGAGCCGATCTGCCGGGCGTACGAGGATCTGGTGCGGCGGCTCGGGAAGCAGCCGCGTGTCGTCTACCTCACGCCGCAGGGGCGCGTGTTCGACCAGCATATGGCCGAGGAGCTCGCGCGGGAGGAGGAGCTGATCTTTCTGTGCGGGCACTACGAGGGGGTCGACGAGCGCGTGATCGAGGAGATCGTGACGGATCAGGTCTCGATCGGGGATTATGTGCTGACCGGGGGCGAACTTCCGGCGATGGTGATGATGGACGCCATCGCCCGTATGGTGCCGGGCGTGCTGAGCAATCAGGAATCCGGGCAGTATGAGAGCTTTCAGGACGGACTTCTGGAGTACCCGCAGTACAGCAGACCGGAGGAGTGGAGAGGAAAACAGGTACCGCCCGTGCTGCTGTCCGGACATCACGGAAATGTGGACCGCTGGCGGCGTGACCAGTCGCTGCTGCGCACGCTGAAGAACCGTCCGGAGCTTCTGACGTCTGTGGAGCTTGACAAGAAGGATCGGAAGTTTCTGCAGAGCCTGCTGGACGGTGGGGAGATGATGAATGACACAGACGTGTCGGACTGCACGCTTGGCGGCGGGCTGACTGAGGAGGAAGAGAAGTTTTTAGCGAAACTTCTTGCAATTTAAAAGAAAGCGTGATAAAATAAAACGCGTTGTGAGAAGGAGACGGTCCTCTGTCGCAGGGCTACCGTGGCTGTGAATTTGGCAGGCAGCCGCGTCATCTGCGTTAAGAACGTCCGAGAATAGAAGGAGGCACACAATGAACGAGATTATCAAAAGCATCGAAGATGCGCAGTTGAAGGCTGAGGTGCCGCAGTTCAATGTCGGTGATACCGTCAGAGTCTACGGCAGGATCAAAGAGGGAAACCGAGAGAGAATTCAGGTATTCGAGGGCATCGTGCTCAAGAAGCAGGGCGGAAGCGTGAGAGCTACGTTCACGGTCCGCAAGAACTCAAACGGTGTCGGCGTCGAGAAGACATGGCCGCTGCATTCCCCGAACGTTGAGAAGGTAGAGGTCGTCAGACGCGGTAAGGTAAGACGTGCGAAGCTGACCTACCTGAGAGGACGTGTGGGTAAGAGAGCCAAGGTAAAAGAGCTGGTGAAATAAGGAATCGGTAGGGGCGTTGCAGGATATGAAATATTTCTTTTGCAATGCCCCTTTTGCATTGTAAGGAGCAGGCCATGAGGAAGAAAGCGAAAAGACAGCCGGATATGGGCACGATGGAACTTGCCCAGCCGGTCTCGATTCCCCAGAAGAAGAAATCCGTGATACGCAATATTCTGCTTTGGACTTTTGAGATCCTCGTGGTGATCCTGTTCGCGTATGTGGTGGTCTATTTCTTCGGCCAGTCCCGCACAAATGTCGGCCAGTCGATGGACGTCACGCTGTCCGGGGGCGACACGGTGCTGCTGAATGTGATGGCGTATCAGCTCGGTTCTCCGAAACGCGGCGACGTGATCTCGTTCAAGCCGAACGGAAGCACGACCGGGCATTCGAGCATCAAGCGCATCATCGGACTGCCCGGCGAGACCATACAGATCAAAGACGGAATGATCTACATTGACGGTTCGGTCTATCTGGAGAAGAAAAATTATCCGGCGATCACCAACCCTGGGATCGCAGCCGATGAGGTCACACTCGGGGAGAAGCAGTATTTCGTGCTCGGGGACAACCGCAACAACAGCGAGGACAGCCGCTTCGGGGATGTGGGACTTGTGAATTCCGACTATATCGAGGGAAAGGTATGGTTTGTACTGTCCTCGCAGGGGCACAGAGGGTTTCTGAAGGACTGAGAGGTAATCTATGAACTATCAATGGTATCCCGGCCATATGACAAAGGCCAGACGCATGATGCAGGAGGATATCCGGCTGATCGATCTTGTGATCGAGCTTCTGGACGCCAGAATACCATATTCCAGCAGGAATCCGGATATCGACGAGCTCGGAAAGAACAAAGCGAGTCTGGTGCTCCTGAACAAAGCGGATCTGGCGGATGAGCGGCGCAATCGCATATGGGCGGATCATTTTCGGGAGAAGGGCTGCTATGTCGCGGAGGTCAATTCCAGAAGCGGCGCGGGAATGAAACAGATCCAGGAGCTGATCCGTGAGGCGTGCCGCGAAAAGACGGAGCGCGACCGCAGAAGAGGCATACTGAACCGACCGGTGCGCGCGATGGTGGCCGGCATTCCGAACGTGGGAAAGTCCACGTTCATCAACACTTTCGCGGGCAAGGCGTGCGCGAAGACAGGCAACAAGCCGGGCGTGACAAAGGGCAAGCAGTGGATACGGCTGAACAAAAATGTGGAGCTTCTCGACACACCGGGCATCCTCTGGCCGAAGTTCGAAGATCAGACCGTAGGGCGCAATCTGGCGGTGATCGGTTCGATTAAAGACGAGCTTCTTCAGACGGAGGAGCTGGCGATGTGGATCCTCTCCTTTTTGCGGGAGCAGTATCCGAAAAGTCTTTCGGAGCGCTATGATGTCGCGGAGGACGGGACGGACATCGAACTGTTCGGGCAGATCGCGCAGAGGCGGGGCTGTCTGCAAAAGGGTGGCCAACCGGATTATCCGAAGGCGGCTGCGCTCATTGTGGATGATCTGAGAAGCGGAAAGCTCGGGAGAGTTACACTGGAATTGCCGGAATAATGCACAGAACGCAAAGGACGGCGTTCGACGCAGGGAGCGAAGAATCGCCCGGCAGAGCAAATGCATAAGCAGAAGGAAAGCAGGGGTGTATAAGCATGCAGGAGAAACAGAACAAGCAGAAGGATGCCGCGAAAGGCGAAGAGCAGATTGACTATAAGAAGGAGATCATGAGCTGGGTTTTTTACATTGCGTTTGTCGTTATACTGACTTATCTGATTATTCACTTCGTCGGGCAGAGGACGGTCGTGGACGGAAGATCGATGGAAAATACGCTGCATGACGGCGACAACCTGATCGTCGAGAAGCTTTCCTATCGTTTCGGTGATCCGAAGCGCTTTGATATTATCGTATTTCCGCCGAAAGGCTCGCCAAAAGATCACTACATCAAGCGAATCATCGGCCTGCCGGGGGAGACAGTGCAGATCGACGCGGAGGGAAACATCTATATCGACGGAGAAATCCTGGAGGAGAATTACGGAAAAGAGACGATCCAGAATCCGGGCGCTGCGGCTGAGCCGATCACGCTCGGGGACGACGAGTATTTCGTGCTCGGAGACAACCGCAACAACAGCCGGGACAGCCGGGATGCGGAACACGTCGGGAAGATCAAGCGCAAGGATATCACTGGCAGGGCATGGGTGCGCATCTGGCCGCTGTCCGATTTCGGAGTGCTGAAGCATCAGTAAATCGCTGCCCGAAAGGCGTTGATTTTTCGTATAGAAGCTGAAAGGAAACGGTGGTGAGAAAGCTTGCGCCGAAAAAAGGATAAGAAGAAAAAGAGTGTGATAGGGGAATTCCTGCGGTGGATCCTGATTCTTCTGCTGTTTTTTGGCATTGCGTTTCTCATCGTGCAGTTCGTCGGAGAGCGGACGGTGGTGAGCGGGGAATCCATGTATCCGACGTTGCGGGACGGAGATAATCTCGTGGTGGATAAGCTCTCCTACCGTTTTACGGATCCGAAGCGCTACGACATCATCGTGTTTCCGTTCCGCTATCAGGAAGGGACGTTTTATATCAAGCGTGTGATCGGACTCCCGGGCGAGACGGTGCAGATACAGGACGGCGATATCTATATCAACGGCAGGATTCTTAAGGAGTCTTACGGCTATGAGGAGATCAGGAATCCGGGCTCCGCGTCCACAGAGCTCACCCTGGGCGCAGATGAGTATTTCGTGCTCGGAGACAACCGCAACAACAGCAGTGACAGCCGGGAACCGAGCGTCGGGATGATTGCCAGAGATGAGATCATCGGCAGGGCGTTGCTGCGGATCTGGCCGCTTTCGAGGATCGGGCTGCCGGAGTGAGCAGGGTATCCGGGAGCGAAAGCGAATGTATGTCGCGAACCGTGATTCAGACAGGAAAAGAGTATATGAAGAGTATTGCAGAGATAAAAGACGAATTTGTTCAGGCTGACGATGCAAAGCTTTCCGCATTGTTCGAGGAGTACGCGAACGATGGGAGGGCCGGCGTCGTCGGCCTGATCGCGCAATATCAGAGAAAACTGGAGAAGCTTGCGACAGAGCGTGCCCGGCTTGACGCGATGCGCAGATACGAGCGGGAGTATGCGCATTGTGGACTTGTGTGCGGGATTGACGAGGCCGGGAGAGGGCCGCTGGCGGGCCCTGTGGTGGCCGGGGCGGTGATCCTGCCGGAGGATTGCGAGATCCTGTATCTGAACGATTCCAAGCAGCTCTCCGAGAAGCGACGCGAGGCGCTGTTCGACGAGATCAAAGAGAAGGCGATCGCCTGGGGAATCGGTATGGCGTCCCCGGCGCGCATCGATGAGATCAACATTCTTCAGGCGACTTACGAGGCGATGCGACAGGCGGTGAGCGCGCTTGACCCGGCGCCGCAGCTGCTCTTGAACGACGCGGTAAAGATCCCGGGAATCACGCTTCCTCAGGTGCCGATCATCAAGGGGGACGCGAAGAGTCTGTCGATCGCGGCGGCCAGTGTACTGGCAAAGGTCACGAGGGATCGGCTGATGCGCGAGTATGACGCGCTTATGCCGGAATACGGCTTTGCCGCACACAAAGGATACGGCTCTGAGGCGCATATCGAGGCGCTGAAGAAGTATGGTCCGTCGCCGATTCACAGGAGAAGCTTTATCGGGAATTTTGTGTGAGGAAGAAAGAGGGATCGATTTTGAAGCTGCTCTGCAGGGGCAGTTTTCGGAACATGTTTTAAGCGTATATTGGGCGGAGAGAATAAAAGGAAAGCAGTTTGAACAAACATGCAATCGGAAACAGGTACGAGCAGCAGGCGGCGCGGTATCTGGAAGAGCAGGGGTATCGGATTCTGGAGCGTAATTACAGGTGCAGGCTCGGTGAGATCGACCTCGTCGCGCGGAATGGGGCTTACCTTGTGTTTGTCGAGGTGAAATACCGGACGGACGGTCATGCCGGATACGGCTTCGAGTCGGTGGACGCAAAAAAGCAGCGCAGGATCGTGCGCGCCGCATCGTGGTACCTGTATGAGAGGCATATCAGAGAAGAACAGCCGTGCAGATTCGACGTCGTCTCGTTTCTCGGAGAGGACGTCACATTGATCAGGGACGCGTTTCAGACATAGCCGTCCGGAAAATCGGGGCAGATGTCAGGCGGCATTTAAAATGAGCAGAGGGAAACAGAGACAGGATGCGGAGGATGACAGTATGACGCTTGTGAGAAAATCAGAAAAGTCCGTGCTTCAGGAGCACTGCAGGAACGGCGTCCTGTACTTTACCTTTCCGCAGCTTGACGCGCAGCCGGGTATTGTGCACGGATTCAGCAGCCGGGTCGGCGGGGTGAGCATAAATGAATTCGCGACGATGAATCTGAGCTTCACGCGAGGAGACGACCCGGAATGCGTTCGCGAGAATTACCGCAGGATCGCGGCGGCGATCGGCTTTGACGACAGGAACATCGTCTGCTCGGATCAGACCCACACGAACCATGTGCGTGAGGTCTCGAAGGAAGATTGCGGGAAGGGCTATCTGCGTCCGCGCGACTATGCGGATGTGGATGGACTTGTGACAGATGAGCCGGACGTTGTGCTCGCGACTTTCTACGCGGACTGTGTGCCGCTTTATTTTGTGGATCCGGAGCATCGGGCGATCGGCCTTTCCCACTCGGGATGGAAAGGGACGGTGAGCGACATCGCAGGCGTCACCGTGCGCGCGATGCGGGAACGCTACGGCTCCCGCCCGGAAGCGCTGTTCGCGGCGGTCGGCCCCTCGATCTGCCAGGACTGCTATGAAGTCAGCGAGGATGTAATCGAACGGGTACGCGAAAGCTACGCAGAGGAGCTGTGGCCGCAGCTATTTTACCGAAAAGAAAACGGCAGGTACCAGCTTGATCTCTGGGAAGCCTGCCGCCAGAATCTGCTGCGCGCCGGACTGCGGCCGGAGCACATCGAGGTCACGGACGTCTGCACCTGCTGTAATCCTGACATCCTCTTTTCTCACCGTGCCTCGCACGGCAAAAGAGGAAACCTCGCCGCGTTTTTATCTATCTGCGAGTCGCCCGCACCGATTCGAGCAGCTCATTGATCTTCTCGGTCGGCGTCTCCATCTTGCCGAGCGTCGTGTCGTGATTGAGCGCCTCAATGATGAGCGAGAGGAATCTTGTCATGTCCGCCTCCGCGTAGTAAGGCTTCGTGAGAAGCTCCGGGTCGCGGTAGTTCAGATTCGTCGTGACGACCTTCGTGATATACCCTTTCTCATAATACTCGTCAAATTTCTCAAAACCTTCCGTAAACAATCCGAACGTGGTGCATACGAAGACGCGCCGCGCGCCACGGTCCTTGACCTGCCTGGCGACATCGAGCATGCTCTCGCCGGAGGAGATCATATCGTCGATGATGATGACGTCCTTGCCCTCGACCGAATCGCCGAGGAACTCGTGCGCTACGATCGGATTTTTTCCGTTTATGATCGTGGAGTAATCGCGTCTCTTGTAGAACATTCCCATGTCGATGCCGAGGATATTGGAGAAATAGACGGCACGCCCCATCGCGCCCTCGTCCGGACTGATGATCATCAGATGGTCGTTGTCCAGCTGAAAATCTTCGACCGTATCCAACAGAGCTTTCAGGAACTGATAGGTCGGCATAAAAGTATCGAAGCCCTTCAGCGGGATCGCGTTCTGAACGCGCGGATCGTGCGCGTCGAAGGTGATGATATTGGAGACGCCCATATCGGTGAGCTCCTGCAGCGCGAGCGAGCAGTCGAGTGATTCGCGCTTCGAGCGCTTGTGCTGGCGCCCCTCGTAGAGAAAGGGCATGACGACATTGATCCGCTTTGCCTTGCCAGTAGCCGCGGAGATGATGCGCTTCAGATCCTGGTAGTGGTTGTCCGGGGACATGTGATTCTCATGACCGCAGACCGTGTAGGTCAGGCTGTGGTTGCAGACGTCGACGAGAATGTAGAGATCTGAGCCGCGCACGGATTCGTTGATCTGGCCCTTGCCTTCTCCCGTACCGAATCTCGGGCACCTGCAGTCCAACAGGTAAGAATCCTCCAGATAACCGGGCAGGGACGCCAGAGATGGATTGTCGTGAACGGCTTCGTGTCTGGAAGCGACGAGATGACGGTCCACGGCCTGTCCGAACTCCCGACATCCCTCGAGCGCCGCAATCTTCAATGTGCCAACCGGTAAAATGTGTTCCCTGTTTTCGTATTCAGCCATGTTTTCCTCCGTCGTATGTGTATGCAGTAAGAAATATGTCGCATAAATTTGATAGTTTATTTATATCACCCTCACATTTTCCAGTCAAGACAAAGCCGCCCGGTCGCTTGCATTTTCAGGAAAGAAATAGTATGATGGGAGCAGGAACAAAAGGACAGGCGGGATGGGCGGATCATGAGAGAAAAAGGGACGGGACACAGGATCAGGGAGGTGCTTCCGGGGAGCATCGCGCAGGAGCTTGAGCTCGCTGCCGGGGACGTGCTGCTGGAGGTAAACGGACAGCCGGTCGAGGATGTGTTCGACTATCATTATCTGACAAACGAAGAGTATCTGACAGCGCTGGTGCGAAAGGCCGACGGCGAGGAGTGGGAACTGGAGATCGAGAAGGAATTCGAGGAAGATCTCGGGATCGTATTTGAAAACTCGCTGATGGATGAGTATCGCTCCTGCCGGAACAAGTGCATTTTCTGCTTCATCGACCAGATGCCGAAGGGGATGCGGGACACCCTGTACTTCAAGGATGACGACTCGCGGCTGTCCTTTCTGCAGGGAAATTACGTGACGCTGACGAACATGAGCGACCACGACATCGAGCGCATTATCCGCTACCATCTGGAGCCGATCAACATCTCGTTCCACACGATGAATCCCGAGCTTCGCTGCAAAATGCTGAATAACCGCTTCGCGGGAGACATTTTTCCGAAGGTGGACGCGCTGGCAAAAGCCGGGGTCGAGATGAATGGGCAGATCGTTCTGTGCAAGGGCGTCAACGATGGGGAGGAGCTGGAGTTCTCAATCCGGGAGCTTACAAAATATCTGCCGAGCTTGAAGAGCATATCGGTGGTCCCGGTGGGTCTGACGAGATTTCGCGACGGGCTGTATCCGCTGGAGCCGTTCACGCCGCAGGATGCCGGGGACGTGATCGACTGCATCGAGGCCTGGCAGGAGAAACTGTATCGCGAGTACAGACTGCATTTTGTCCACGCGTCGGATGAGTGGTATATCATGGCCGGGCGGGAATTCCCTGAGGAAGCGCGCTACGACGGCTATCTGCAATTGGAGAACGGCGTCGGCATGATGCGGCTGCTCTGGGAGGAAACGATGGAGACGCTCGGACAGAATTGTGGGGGCGCGAATTCCGGGCAGCGTGAGCTCTCGATCGCCACGGGCCGACTGGCCGCGCCGCTGCTTCGCGAGCTATGCAAAGAGATCGGGCGCAGATTCCCGGGCGTGATCGTCCATATCCATGAGATCACGAATCACTTTTTCGGCGAGACGATCACGGTATCGGGACTGATCACCGGGAAGGATCTCATGGAACAGCTTAAGGAGAAGCCGCTCGGGGAGGAGCTGCTGCTGCCCGTGAATATGCTGCGCAGCGGGGAACGCGTATTTCTCGACGACGTCACGGTGGAGGAGCTTGAAAAGGCTTTACAAATAAAAGTGCGTATTGTAAAATCAAGCGGACAAGACCTCGTCACCGCAGTCACAGGGAAAGAGCCAGGCAGAGACGAGACGGTTGTTTTGATTTAAATGTGAAACTGCGGGGATCGCAGACACAGGCGCCAGTTTGGACAGAGACAGACAGGTACAGGAAAAGCTGAGAACAGAATGGAACAAAGCAGAACAGGAGGACGCAGATGAGCAAGCCGATCGTAGCGATCGTCGGACGCCCGAACGTGGGTAAATCGACGCTGTTCAACGCGCTCGCGGGATCGAATATCGCGATCGTGAAGGACACGCCGGGCGTGACGAGAGACAGGATCTATGCCGATGTGGAATGGCTGAATATCAATTTTACACTGATCGACACAGGAGGCATCGAGCCGGACAGCAGCGATGTGATCCTCGCACAGATGCGGGATCAGGCGCAGATCGCCATCGACACCGCCGATGTGATCCTCTTTATGGTGGACTGCAAGCAGGGACTTGTGGACTCGGACGCGAAGGTCGCGGATATGCTGCGGCGCTCGCACAAGCCGGTTGTGCTTGTGGTGAACAAGGTGGACGATTTCAACCGCGATATGGCGGACGTCTATGAATTTTACAATCTCGGCATCGGAGACCCGAATCCGATCTGCGCCAGCAACAAGCTTGGCGTCGGGGATATGCTGGACAAGGTGGTTTCCTATTTTAACACGGAGGCGCTTGAGGACGAGGAAGACGAGCGGCCGAGGATCGCGATCGTTGGCAAGCCGAATGTCGGCAAGTCTTCGCTCATCAACAAGCTGCTCGGGGAGAAGCGGCTGATCGTCTCTGAGATCGCGGGGACGACGCGCGACGCCGTGGACACGGCGGTCAAGTGGGACGGCAGGGATTATGTGTTCATCGACACGGCGGGACTGCGCCGGAAGAGCAAAGTCAAGGAGGAACTGGAGCGCTACAGCATCATCCGCACGGTGACGGCGGTGGAGCGCGCCGACGTTGTCGTGCTTCTGATCGACGCGATCGAGGGCGTGACGGAACAGGACGCGAAGATCGCCGGGATCGCCCACGACAGGGGCAAGGGCATTGTGATCGCGGTGAACAAGTGGGACGCGATCGAGAAGGACGACAAGACGGTCTACAAGTACCGGGATGAGATCCGCAACGTGCTGTCCTACATGCCGTACGCGGAGATTCTCTTCATCTCGGCGGAGACGGGGCAGCGTCTGCCGAAGCTTTTCGAGACGATCGACATGGTGATCGCGAACCAGACGATGCGCGTGGCGACCGGCGTGCTCAACGAGATCATGGCGGAGGCCGTGGCTCTGCAGCAGCCTCCATCGGATAAGGGAAAACGGCTGAAGCTCTACTATATCACGCAGGTATCGGTGAAACCGCCAACCTTCGTGGTCTTTGTAAACGACCGGCAGCTGATGCATTTTTCCTATACGAGATATCTGGAAAACAAGATCCGGGACGCGTTTGGATTCAAGGGGACTTCCCTGAAGTTCATCATCAGGGAGAGAAAGGATAAGGAGAAATAGCGATGGTACGGTTGCTGTGTCTGGGGATAGGGTATGTCTTCGGACTGTTTCAGACAGGCTATATCTACGGCAGGCTTCACGGGATCGACATCAGGGAGTACGGAAGCGGGAACGCGGGTACGACGAACACGCTGCGCACGCTCGGCAGGGCCGCCGGAGCGGTCACGCTTTTGGGCGACGCGTTCAAGTGCGTGTTTGCGGTGCTGCTCGTGCGTTTCCTGTTTAGGGAGCGGTACGGGGACATATTGCCTCTGTTGAGCCTGTACACGGCCGCCGGGGTGATCCTCGGGCATAACTTCCCGTTTTACCTGCACTTTCACGGCGGCAAGGGAATCGCGGCGACGGCCGGCCTGATCCTCGCGACGAGCTGGCAGATGACACTGCTCGGCCTTGTGACGTTTGGTGCGGCGCTTTTCCTCACGCACTATGTGTCGCTCGGGTCGCTGCTGGTCTACGTCGGCTTTGTCGTTGAACTGATCGTGTTCGGGCAAAGCGGGATGTTCGGGATGACGCAGGCGCATCTGAACGAGATGTACGCGGTCGGCGTCGTGCTGTTGCTGCTCGCGTTTTGGATGCACCGGGAGAATATCCGACGGCTGCTGCGCGGGGAAGAGAGGAAGACGTATCTGTCGAAGAAATGAGAGATATTATCAAATATAATTTGGTTCAGGAGGAGATATGGCGAACATAGCTGTGATCGGTGCGGGAAGCTGGGGTACAGCCCTTGCAATCCTGCTGTATGAAAACGGGAATCAGGTAACTCTCTGGTCCTACCGGGAGGACGAGGCGGAGGAGATACGCAAGACGAGGCAGCTTGCGTCGAAGCTGCCCGGGGTGACGCTTCCGGAGGGAATAGCTGTCACCTCGGATATGGACGCGGCGGTGCGTGGGAAATCGGTGCTAGTCCTTGTGGTCCCGTCCAACTGTGTGCGGGAGACGGCGCGAAAGATGCGTCCTTTTGTTGAAGAGGGGACAGTGGTGGTCTGCGCCTCGAAAGGGATCGAGGAGGAGACGCTCGACACGATGACAGATATCGTGGAGGAAGAGATCCCGCCGGCGGACACGGCGGTGCTGTCCGGACCGAGCCACGCGGAGGAGGTGGCGCGGGGACTTCCGACGACCTGCGTGATCGGGGCGAAGTCAGAGGAGACCGCGCGTATGCTGCAGAAGCTGTTCATGAGCCATTGCTTCCGCGTGTACATCAGTTCGGACATGCTCGGGATCGAGCTCGGCGGCGCGCTGAAAAACGTGATCGCCCTGGCGGCCGGCATCGCGGACGGTATGGGATACGGCGACAACGCGAAGGCCGCGCTGATCACGCGCGGAATGGCGGAGATCGGACGGCTCGGCATGAAGATGGGCGGCAGGTTTGAGACTTTCTCGGGCCTGACCGGGATCGGAGACCTGATCGTGACCTGTGCGAGCATGCACAGCCGCAACCGCCGCGCTGGTATCCTGATGGGCAAGGGTTATACGATGGAAGAGGCTATGAAAGAGGTAAATATGGTCGTGGAGGGCGTCTACTCCGCGCGCGCAGCCATGCGTCTCGCGGAGAAGTACGATTCGGAGCTTCCGATCATCGAGCAGGTCAACAAGATCCTGTTCGAGGGAAAGGATCCGAAGCAGGCGGTCTCGGAGCTGATGCTGAGAGACAATAAATTAGAGAATAGTTTGATCCCGTGGTGACAGGATGAAGAGCCTGTTTTCAGGACCTTAGGAAAATGAAACAGGGGACGTTATAAGAAGATGAGACAGGAGGCATTTGGAGCTGAAAAGTTTTAAATGCCTTTTTTGCGCAAAAACGGAAAAAAGTTTTGAAAAAAATACATCACTCTCCTTGTAGCGCATCTTGAAATGTGATATAATGCATCCAAATGTGAAAGAATATTTTTGAATGTGAAAAAAATAACAAACAAATAACAAATTAAAACCGAAAAGGAGAAGCGGATATGCATTTGATTCAGGACGAAAACGGTAATCTTTGCCCGCATTCGCACGAGCATGAACATGCGCATACACACATATATGAGCACACGCATCCGCACAGCCATGAACACGGGCACGAGGATGAGCACGACCATGTTCACGAGGGAGAGCATGGACACTGTCACGGGCATGCGGAGGAAGCGGGCTGCTGCCAGGGCCATACGGAGACTGAGGATGGACATGCGCACTGTGGCGGCTGCGGACATGCAGGGCGGCATGGACACGAGGGGCATTCCCACACGCACGGCGACGCGGAGGTATCCGGCGATAAGATGACGGCGCTGCTCGATTACATGCTCAAGCACAACGAGCACCATGCGGCGGAGCTCGACCAGGTGGCTGGGAAGCTGCAGACGGAGGGCAGGAGCGCGGCGGCGGAGCAGATCAAGAAAGCGGTCGACGAGTTCCAGAAAGGGAATCTCTATCTGAGCCTCGCGCTTTCCATGGTGAAGGAGAATTCATAAATTGGAGGTGGACGATATGTGTCTGGCGACGGCATACAGGACGAATGTTCCGGACAGCGTGATCCTGGAATATGTGAGCAAGGTCGAGGTACACGGCGATCAGATCACGCTCACGGACGTGATGGGCGAGCAGAAGACCATTGAAGGGACGCTTGCGATGGCGGATCTGACGGGCGGAGTCGTAAAGATTGACTGCGCGGACGACTAAGACCCGAACAGAAAAAACATTTTCCGACGGAGGCTGATACGCCTGCTGTTTGGAGGCTAAAATTATAACGATATTTCAGGAGGCACACAATGTCGCATGTGATAGCGGTTGCCGGAAAAGGCGGCGTCGGCAAGACCACGCTTTCCGGCATGCTGATTCAGGCTATGTGCAGGATGGGCAAGACGCCTATCCTCGCAGTGGACGCCGACGCGAACTCGAATCTGAACGAGGTGCTCGGCGTGGATGTGGAGATGACCCTCGGCGATGTCCGCGAGGAGATCGCGCAGGAGGAGAATCGGAAGCAGGAGGACAAGAAGATCCCTGCAGGGATGTCGAAGGCGGACTACGCGGAGATCATGTTCCAGCGATGCCTGATCGAGGATGACGACTTCGATCTGCTCGTGATGGGACGCACGCAGGGAAAGGGCTGTTACTGCTATGTGAACGGCCTGCTCCAGTCGCAGCTGCAGAGGCTGCTTCCGAATTACAAGTACATGCTGGTGGACAATGAGGCCGGCATGGAGCACATCAGCAGGGGCATCCTGCCGAAGGTGGACACGATCATTCTCGTGAGCGACTGCTCCAGAAGAGGCGTGCAGGCCGCGGGCAGGATCGCGGAGCTGACGCGCGAGTGCAATATGACGCCGAAGACGATGGGCCTGATCGTGAACCGGGCGCCGGGCGGCAAGCTCAACGAGGGCACGATGGAGGAGATCGAGAAGCAGGGGCTGACGCTCTTGGGCGTCGTTCCGCACGACGAGCAGGTCTACGAGTACGACTGTGACGGCAAGCCGACGGTCAGCCTGCCGGAGGACTCTCCAGTGCGCAAAGCGATGGATGAGATCATCTCCAAATTATCATTCTGATGTATTGTTACGTTTACGGCGTACAACGCGGCGGATTTGTTCTTACCTGCGATACATTGTTATTTATCCTGCAGGGGTTCTGACTGCGGAACGTTTCGCGCCGGTGACCACGCCTGGCGCCGGATGAAACGACGGAAGGATCCTGCGGGCATGAAATAAAAAAGTAATACCCATTACAAAATAAAACACAAGGAGGTTACTAATGGGAGAGTTTAAGTTGACGACAGTAGAAGAGTTTGAAGCCGGTACAAACCGACTTCTGGAGACTGGCGCTAAGGTAGGCGCGGACGCGTGGCAGTTCCGTGTAAAGAACCAGACTCCGCACTGTAAGTTCGGTGAGCAGGGTATCTGTTGCCGTATCTGCTCGATGGGCCCGTGCCGCATCACGCCGAAGGCTCCGAGAGGCATCTGCGGCTGCGACGCGCACGGCATCGTGGCTCGTAACTACCTGAAATTCACGGCAGGCGGCTCCGCGACGCACTCCGATCACGGACGTTCGATCTGCCACACGCTGTACTGCGCGGCTCCGGACGGCAACTACAAGGTGAAGGATCCTGAGAAGCTGATCCGCATCGCGAAGGAGTGGGGCGTGGAGACCGAGGGCAAGGACATCTACGATCTGGCGCACGAGGTTGCGTACTTGGGCTTGAGCGAGTACGGCAAGGTTTTCGGCACCCAGAACTTCCTGAAGAGGGCTCCGAAGCACACGCAGGAGATCTGGGAGAGAGAAGAGATCGCGCCGCGCGCCATCGACCGTGAGGTTTCCTGTTCCTTACATATGACGCATATGGGATGTTCCTCCAAGCCGGAGGCGCTGATCCGTCAGTCCTTCCGTTCCGGACTATCCGATGGATGGGGCGGATCCATGGCTGGCACGGAGTTCTCCGACGTCCTGTTCGGCACGCCGAAGCCGATCGACACCGAGGCGAACTTAGGCGTCATGAACGCTGAGAACGTCAACATCGTCGTACACGGCCACGACCCGGCACTTTCCGAGATGATCTGCGAGTATGCGGACAGTCCGGAGATGATCGCGTACGCGAAGGAGCAGGGCGCGAAGGGCATCACCGTATCGGGCGTGTGCTGTACATCCAACGAGGTGGCAATGCGTCGCGGTATCCCGATGGCGGGCAACTTCCTGCAGCAGGAGAACGTCATCCTGACCGGCGCCTGCGAGGCGATCGTTGTGGACGTGCAGTGTATCTTCCCGGCACTTGGGCCTCTGGCGAAGTGCTTCCATACGAAGTTCGTGACGACCTCCGAGATCGCTCAGATGCCGGAGTCCGATTACATCCGCTTCGAGCCGGAGACTGCCGGTGAGAACGCGAAGGCGATCGTGAAGCTCGCGATCGAGAACTTCAAGAACAGAAAGCCGGAGCTTGTACATATCCCGGATATGAAGCAGAAGGCTACGGTCGGTTATTCCTTCGAGGCGATCGTCAAGACGCTCGATACGGTTACGAACTCCCAGGTGGACGAGACCGGCACGACGAAGCCGCTCATCGATTGCGTGAAGTCCGGCGTTATCCGCGGCGCTGTGGCCATGGTCGGCTGCAACAACCCGAAGATCCGCCCGGATACCGCTCACATTGAGCTGATGAAGAAGCTGATCGCGAACGACATCATCATCGTTGCTTCCGGCTGCGCGGCTCAGGCTGCGGCGAAGGCAGGATTGATGGACAAGAGGGCGAAGGATCTCTGCGGCGACGGCCTGAAGAGAGTCTGCGAGCTGGCGGACATTCCGCCGGTACTGCACATGGGTTCCTGCGTGGATATCAGCCGCATGATGATCCTCGTCGCTGAGCTGGCGAAGGATTCCGGCTGGAAGATCTCCGAGCTCCCGGTAGTCGGCTGCGCTCCGGAGTGGATGTCCGAGAAGGCCGTCTCCATCGGCAACTACGTCGTGGCGACCGGTATCGACACCTTCCTTGGCGTTGATCCGTACATCAGCGGTTCCGACAAGGTTTACGATCTGTTGACCAACGGCGTAAGAGACTGGGTCGAGGCTGCTTACACGATCGAGACCGACATCGACAAGCTCGTCGACAAGATGATCGAGCGCATCGAGGAGAAGAGAGATCATTTAGGAATTTGATTCAACAGTTTCGAGCGTCTGTCCGGATGGATTATGAGATCGGCTGTTTACAGACGGATCTCAATAAGACAGCCCGACGGAATGGGCGGAACGCCCATTCAGCCTCAGACACATGACGCCGAAGGCGGCATGTAGCTCCGAAGGAGCGGTCTGTGGCTTAAGACGCGATAACACAGTACTGAGGTGACGTAAGAATGAAGATTGCTGTTACCGGAAAGGGCGGCGTGGGTAAGACCACGTTCGCCGCGACTCTTGCAAGGCTGTACGCGGAGGAGGGAAGACCTGTTCTGGCCGCCGATGTGGACCCGGACGCGAATCTGGGCCTGGCGCTCGGTTTTTCCGAGGAGGAGCTGGAGCAGATCGTCCCGATCACGAAGATGCGCAAGCTGATCGAGGAGCGCACCGGCGCGAACGCCGACAACCAATTTTACCGGATCAACCCGAAGGTGAGCGATATCCCCGACAAATACGGAAAGGTATGCAACGGGGTGAGGCTCTTAGTGCTCGGCACGGTCGACACGGCCGGAAGCGGCTGTGTCTGCCCGGAGCATGTGATGCTCAAACGCATCATCAACAATCTGGTGCTTCATCGCGAGGACGTTGTGATCCTCGACATGGAGGCGGGATTGGAGCATCTGGGGCGCGGCACGACAGAGGGTATGGATCAGTTTGTTGTGGTGATCGAACCGGGCGCGCGGAGCATCCAGACGTACCAGAATGTGAAGCGTCTGGCCTCCGGCCTTGGGGTGAAGCAGGTGCGTGTAGTGGCCAACAAGGTTCGGGATGAGAAGGATGAAGCATTCATTCGCGCGAAGATCCCGCCGGAGGACCTGCTCGGATTTGTCCATTACAATCCGGAGGTCATCGACGCGGACCGCAGCGGTTCCTCACCTTACGATTTCAGCAAGACTACAGTCGATGAAATCAGAAACATCAAAAATCTGATCGATGAATAACTTTGCAGCACAGACCGAAGCATGTACTGCTGAGGTTGTAAGAATGTGATTCAGGTGTGCAAAAATGTCTCGCGTAGCGACTTGAAATACATTTTTGCATGGAAGCTGCGAAGGGACTGAGCAGGTTCGATGAATCGGAGTAATGAGTCCGGTTTACGAGATAAATTTTAAAAAGTGAGGCGATAGAAATGAGTGATTCAGCATTACCGAAACTTGAGGTGGGTGATATCATTCAGGCACTCGACGGAGTGTGCAATTCTCAGGTGGATGCAACCGGTACGACAAAGCCGCTGCTGGCGTGCGTGGTCTCCGGCGTCCTGCGCGGGGCGGTCGTGATGCTCGGCGGAGAGGGCTCGGAAGTCAGGGATACGGAAGCGTATGAGGCGCTGATGAAGAAGCTGATCGCGAGCGACCTCGTGATCCTTGCGATCGGGTATCCGGTCACGGTAGCGCAGAACGCGGGTCTTCTGAATCCGGAGGCGAAGGAGCTCTGCGGCGACGGCCTGAAGAGAGTCTGTGAGCTGGCCGAGATTCCGCCGGTACTGCCGCTGGGCGGACTGGAGAACATCGGAAACGTCGTGACGATCGCGCAGGCGCTCTCCGCGGATTCCGGACTTACGGTTCCGCAGCTCCCGGTGGTCGGCTGCGACGCGGCGGGCGTGTCGGCGCAGGCGGTCGAGCTCGGGAACACATTTGTGGGACTCGGCGTGGATACGTTCATCGGTATCATGCCTTATGAGGGCTCTCTCGAGGATGTGATCGCGGCAAGCGGCCTGAAGGACGGCGCGGAGGCGAAGCACACCGTATCCGCGGATCTTGAGGAGCTCGGCGACGCGATCATTGCGGACATCGAGAAGAAGAGGAACGCGATAGCAATCTAAAAGATAACTAAAAAAAGTGGAGGTAGAGAAAGTGAGATTATTAGATCTTATATTTAACGGCAACGACACAGTGTATGAGCGCGTAGAGAAAGCGGTCAACGAAGCTGTAGAGAAGTACGGCGCTGACAAGGCGATTGCTTTCCCGGACACGGCTTACAGCCTTCCGAGCTATTACGGCATGACCGGCAACAAGGTTGGCAACCTCGGCGAGCTGAAGGAAGCGCTCGGCGTTGTGAAGTCCATGATGACGAGAAACCAGAGACTGCACGACGGGTTCCAGTCCGGTTGGGCGACCCTGCTGTGCGCAGAATTTTATGAAGTTCTGAAGTATATCGACGGCGCTACGCCGTACGAGGCTCCGTACACGGGGCATTTGAGTGACGCTTACGTGCGTGAGCAGGGCGTTCCGCTCGTTACCGGCGATATCCCGGGCGTAGCGGTTATCATCGGGCCGGCTCCGACGGCTGAGCAGGGCGTTGCCCTCGTGAAGAGCTATCAGGGACAGGGCATGCTTGTCGCCATGATCGGCGGCATCATCGACCAGTGTGTCGAGAAGGGCGTCAAGACGGGACCGGGCGTGCGTATCCTTCCGCTGGGCGACGACATCTTAAGCGTTGCGCACGTTATTTCCGTAGCAGTCCGCGCGGCTCTGATCTTCGGCAACATCACGCCGGGCGATTCCAAGGGCCTGAACGAGTACACGATGAAGCGTGTGTTCGCGTTCGTCAACGCGTTCGCTCCGCTTGACAATGTGACGCTTGCCTGCGGCGCAGGCGCGATAGCGATGGGCTTCCCGGCGATCACGAACGACTATCCGTTCACCGTTCCGAAGAGCCTGATCGTGCAGCCGGATGTGGACAAGTGGAACGCGACGTCCCTCGAGGCGCGCGACATCAAGATCAAGATCACGAAGATCGATATCCCGGTTGCGTTCGCATCCGCGTTCGAGGGCGAGATCATCCGCCGCGGCGATATGCAGATCGAGTTCGACGGTTCCCGTGTCGACTGCTTTGAGCTGGTGCAGACGAAGGAAGCGAACGAGGTCGAGGATCACAAGATCGAAGTTATCGGGCCGGACATCAAGGATTTCCCAGAGGGCAGCAAGCAGAGCATCGCTTATGTCGTGCAGGTGGCAGGCAAGAACATGCAGTCCGACTTCGAGCCGGTTATCGAGCGTAAGTTCCACTCCTACCTGAACTGTGTTGAGGGTATGATGCACACCGGACAGCGCGACATGATCCGTGTTCGTGTGAGCAAGGATACATTCAACGCGGGCTTTGGCCTGAAGCATCTCGGCGAAGTGCTCTACGCGAGAGTAAAGAGCGAGTTCGCGGCGGTTGTTGACAAGTGTCAGGTAACAATCTATACCGAGCCGGAGCAGTGCACGAAGCTTCGTCACGAGGTGGCGATCCCGACGTTCGACAAGCGTGACGAGCGTCTGAACACGCTGACCGACGAGAGCGTGGACGTATACTACAGCTGCATCATGTGCCAGGCATTCTCCCCGAGCCACGTGTGCGTGGTTACGCCGGAGAGACTCGGACTTTGCGGCGCCGTTTCGTGGCTGGACGCGAAGGCGACCAACGAGCTGGATCCGCAGGGACCGTGCCAGGTGATCACGAAGGAGCGCCCGATCGACGAGCGTATCGGTGAGTACGAGGATGTCAACGAGGCAGTCCGCAAGTTCTCCCAGGGCGCGCTGGAGGATGTTTCCCTGTATTCCATCATCGAGAAGCCGATGACATCCTGCGGATGCTTCGAGTGCATCTGCGGTATTGAGCCGCTGTCGAACGGCGTGTGTATCGCGAACCGTGAGTACGCGGGCATGACCCCGATCGGCATGACCTTCCCGGAGCTGGCTTCCATGACGGGCGGCGGCGTGCAGACACCGGGCTTCATGGGCCACGGCAAGCACTTCATCGCTTCCAAGAAGTTCATGAAGGCTGAGGGCGGTATCGAGCGTATCGTGTGGATGCCGAAGGATCTGAAGGAGCAGGTGGCCGACAGACTGAACGCCACGGCGAAGGAGCTCTACGGCATCGACAACTTCACGGATATGATCGGTGACGAGACCGTTGCGGAAGATCCCGAGACCTTGCTTGCGTTCCTTGAGGAGAAGGGCCATCCGGCACTGAGCATGGAACCGATGATGTAAGGCCCGCAAAGGGAATGCGTGCTTGCACAGGCATTCCCTGGGGCCTTAGCGATAAAAAGTTCAATTGCGGGAAGCGTAGCTTCGTCAACGCAGTTGACAGAAAGCAATTGAACTTTTTAGAGCTGGTATGTCGAGCGAAGCGAAGACAGACCGACGATTGACGATCGACATAGGAATTGCCATTTTATGGCAATTCCTATGAGAACGTCATGGATTTCTTAACGAGAGAAAATGCGAAGCATTTTCTCGAGTCTAAAGTGATATATTACGTGAATCATTCAAAGATTTTCTAACCGGAAGTCATAATGATTCAAAACAATGGATTTTTACTTTGTTTTATTATATATTAATCCATTGTTATTATTTTTCTAAGTGCGGTACCGGGTATTCATTACCCGAAAAATAAACCTTACCCTTGCGGTCTGTCACCCCAGGCACCCGCAGAGGTATATAATCACGAGGAGGTATAAGAGAAATGCCGTTTACTGCAAAATCAGGAAAATTCAATGCAAAGATCAACGCTGTCACGATGGGTACCGGCGACAAGGCGATCACGATCGGAGGAGAGAACGTACTTCCGTTTTACACCTTTGACGACGCGATCGAGAACGCGCCTAAGGTAGGCATCGAGATCACGGACGGCGGCATGGAGGCAGAGCCGGAGTGCATCCGGAAGTGTTACGAGGGCTGCGCTTCCGTCGTCGACATGGCGAAGAAGGCCGCTACCTTTGAGGGTGTTGATTTCCTCAGCGTCCGTTTGGAAGGCGGAGACCCGAACGGAAAGAACAAATCCACGGAGGAGCTGATCGCTCTGGTGAAGGAAGTCGCGGAGGCGGTTGACCTTCCGCTTGTCGTCTGCGGATGCAAGAACGTGGAGAAGGATGCGGAGCTGCTCGACAAGGCGGCGGCTGCGCTTGCCGGAAAGAACGCCGTGATCCTTGCGGCAAAAGAAGAGAACTACAAGACGGTCGGCGCTTCGGCAGGCCTTGCGTACAAGCAGGTCGTCGGCGCTGAGTCCGCGGTGGATATCAACCTTGCAAAGCAGCTGAATGTTCTGCTGACACAGCTCGGCGTGAGCGGACAGAGCGTCGTCATGAACGTCGGTACGGCTTCCGCAGGCTACGGTTTCGAGTATGTGGTTTCCACGATGGACCGTGTAAAGGCCGCGGCGCTGGCCCAGAGCGATGCGACGCTTCAGATGCCGATCGTTACTCCGGTAGCTTCTGAGGTTTGGAATGTAAAGGAAGCGGTAGCTTCCGAAGCTGATATGCCTGAATGGGGAAATCAGGAAGAGCGCGGCGTGGATATGGAGATCGAGACCGCGGCGGCGGTGCTCGCGGCCGGTTCCAACGCTGTCATCCTGAGACATCCGGAATCTGCTAAGACGATTTCAACCCTGGTCAAGGAATTAGTATAAGCAAACTGAAGCATAAGGAGGAAAAATGATATGGCATTGAAAGGTCTTGATATTTTCAAACTGTCACCAAAGAAAAACTGTAAGGAGTGCGGCAGCCCGACCTGTATGGCTTTTTCCATGAAGGTCGCGCAGGGCGCGGTATCCGTTGACGCCTGCCCGTATTTCTCTGAGGACGCAAAGGCTCAGCTCAACGAGGCGACCGCTCCGCCCATGAAGACCGTAAAGATCGGCGCGGGCGAGAACGAGATGACACTCGGCGGCGAGACGGTGCTGTTCCGCCACGAGAAGACGTTCGTGAACAAGACGAGATACGCGGTGTCCGTATGCAGCTGCATGGACGACGCCGAGATCGACGCGAAGCTCGCGGCGGTTCCGAAGGTGGACTATGAGCGTATCGGTGAGAGAATGTACGTAGAGATGATCTATGTAAACTATGACGCGGCATCGGGCAAGGACAAGTATCTTGAGCTGGTGAAGAAGGCTGCGGCTGTCGGCCGTCTGCTGATCCTCGGCTGCGACGATGCGGACGTTGCGAAAGAGGCTGTCGAGCTGGTGAAGGATACGAAGCCGGTATTGAACGGTGCGAACGCTTCCAACTACGAGGCGATGAACGCAGTGGCGACTGCGGCCGGCATTGCGCTGGGCGTACAGGGCAAGGACATCAACGAGCTCTACGACACGGTAGCGGCTCTCGAGAAACTCGGCAACAAGAACCTGCTGATTGACGCGGGCAGCAATTCCATCAAGGATGCGTTCGCGACGGCGGTACAGTTCCGTAAGGCCGCGATCAAGGACGGCGACCGTACCTGCGGTTATCCGTCGATCGTGCGCGCCTGCTGTCTGGCAAAGGGCAACGCGCATCTGCAGGCGGCTCTGGCTTCCCTGTTCACGATGAAATACGGTTCGATCGTTGTCATGGAGCAGCTCGGCTACGCGGAGGCGCTTCCGCTGTACGGCCTGCGCCAGAACCTGTTCACCGATCCGCAGAAGCCGATGAAGGTCGAGCCGGGTATCTACCCACTGAACGGTGCGGACGAGAATTCGATCTGTGTCACGACGGTAGACTTCGCGCTGACCTACTTCGTGGTATCCGGCGAGCTGGAGCGTTCCGGCGTGCCGCTCAACCTGATCATCAACGATGCGGGTGGACTTTCCGTTCTGACGTCCTGGGCCGCGGGCAAATTCTCTGCGGGTACGATCGAGAAGTTCTTCAAGGAGCAGGATATCGAGGGCAAGCTGAAGTCCAGAAAGCTTGTCATCCCGGGCAAGGTTGCTGTCTTGAAGGGCGAGCTTGAGGCGAAGCTTCCGGGCTGGGAGATCATCATCGCTCCGAACGAGGCGGTACAGCTCGTGAAGTTCATGAAGGATCTGACAGCGTAAAATCATTACCTGTGTATTTTAAATCTCCCGTGCGGATGTAGTCCGGGAAAGAAATTTACCGGCTGCTCCGTCAGGGGAGCGATCTCAATTTATTACGTGAAAGGAGAGAAACAATGGCAAAATTCGTTACAATTGGTGAGAGACTTTCCACGACTGCTCCGGCGGTCAACAAGGCTTTTATGGAGAGAGATCCGGAGCCGATCCTTGCTCGTGCGAAACAGCAGCTTGACGCAGGCGCGGTTTACCTCGACGTTAACATCGGACCGGCGGAGGGCTATGGCGAAGATCTGATGAAGTGGGCGGTACAGCTCCTTCAGAGCAACTTCGACAATGTTCCGCTTGCGCTGGATACGTCCAACAAGAAGGCGATCGAGGCAGGTATCTCTGTCTACAACCGTTCCAAGGGCAAGCCGATCGTGAACTCCGCGGATGCGGCGGGCAGGATCGAGAACGTGGACCTCGCTGCGGCGAACGACGCGATCGTCATCGCGCTGTGCAACGGCGAAGGCATCGCGAAGGACAATGACGAGCGTATGGCTTACTGCCAGACGCTGCTCGAGAGAGGCCTTGAGCACGGCATGGAGCCGACCGACCTCTGGTTCGACCCGCTGTTCCTCGTCGTGAAGGGCATGCAGGACAAGCAGATGGAGATCCTGGAGTGCATTAAGATGTTCTCCGACATGGGTCTGAATTCCACCGGCGGACTTTCCAACAACTCCAACGGTATGCCGAAGCACATCCGTCCGATCATGGATTCCGCGCTTGTCGCGATGTGCATGATGCAGGGTCTTACCTCCGCGATCGTGAACCCGAACGATCTGCGCCTGATGGAGACGATCAAGTCCTGCGACGTATTCAAGAACAATACGCTGTATGCAGATTCTTATCTTGAGATCTGATCACAGAACATATCGCATCCGGTCATAAGCTTACGGCTTTGGCAGTAAGGTTTCAGACCGGGGCGGAAACCGTACACCCGGAACCGTTTCGGTATCCGGGTGTATCAGTAGAGATATATTTTACCAGATACAGGCCGCAGTGAAAAAAAGTGCGGCTGAATCTGAAAAAGAATAACGTGGGGTAACTTATGTACAAAGTGACTTTTAAGTTCGAGAACGGCGAGCCCGTCGAGGTCTTCGCCGGTCCCGGTGAAAATCTTCTTGAGGTGGCCAGAAAGGCGAACGTGGCGATCGACGCGCCATGCAGCGGAAATGCAGCTTGCGGAAAATGTAAGGTAAAACTGACGGGCGGAGAGCTGGACTCAAAGCAGACGAGGCACATCACGGACGAGGAGTACGCGCAGGGTTGGAGGTTGTCCTGCGTCAGCAAGATCGTCGCGGACGTGGAGGTGCTCGTCCCGGACATCGCGTCCGCCTATCGAAGCAGGATGAAAGTTGCGGATCTTGGTTCTGCGGAGGAATTACAGATTTTTGAAAAGACGAAGAACGACATTGCGTATGCCGGGATCGCTTTCAAAAATGACTTAGAAGTTGTTGAAATTACGATGGAAGAGCCTTCTTTGGACAACACGATGCCGGACAACGAGCGCCTGACGTGGGCGGTGGAGGCTGCCTGCGGCGCGTCGGAGGTGAAGCTTTCCTTTGCCACGCTCGTGAAGCTCTCGGAGGTCTTCCGAAAATCATCCTTCAAGGTGCAGTGCGTCGTCAGCAGGGAAGGCGAACGTGTGGAAGTGCTCGATGTGCTACCCGCGGACGAGAGGGCGCAGGTCTGCGGTCTGGCGGTGGACATCGGCACGACGACGGTATCCGCGCTTATTATCGACATGATCAGCGGAGAGATTTTAGCGAAGGCATCCGCAGGGAACGGTCAGATCCGTTACGGCGCGGACGTCATCAACCGCATCATCGAACAGCAGAAGGACGGCGGGCGGAAGAAGCTTCAGGACGCGATCATAAAAGAGACGCTGAATCCGTTGATCGACGCGATGTGCGCGTCTGCGGGCGTTGCTCCGGAACAGGTCTACCGCATGTGCGCCGCGGGCAACACGACGATGAATCATCTGTTTGTCGGCGTCGACGCCGATCCGGTGCGTATGGAACCGTTTATCCCCACATTTTTTGAGACGGATTCCATCTGTGCGCAGGACCTTGGCATTCACATTTACCCGCACGCGCGCATTCTCATGGCGCCGAACATCGGCAGCTACGTGGGCGGCGATATCACAGCCGGCACGCTGGCGAGCACGATTTGGAACAGCGAGGAGATGTCGCTTTTCATCGACCTCGGCACGAACGGGGAGCTTGTCTTCGGCAACTCCGAGTTCATGATGAGCTGTGCCTGCTCCGCGGGCCCGGCTTTTGAGGGCGGCGACATCAGCTGCGGCATGCGTGCGACCGATGGAGCGATCGAGGCCTGTACGATCGACAAGGACACGATGGAGCCGACGTTCAAGATCGTCGGGGACGAGGGACAGAAGCCGGTCGGCATCTGCGGCTCCGGCATCATCGATATCATCAGCGAGCTGTTCCGCTGCGGGATCATCAGCCCGAAGGGCAAGTTTATCCGTGAGGGCGAGCGCATCCGCCACGACAGCTACGGCATGGGAAGCTACGTGCTGGCGTTTAAGGAAGACGCGGCTTCGGTCAAGGATATTGAGCTGACCGAGGTGGATATTGACAACTTTATCCGCGCGAAGGGCGCGATCTTCTCGGCTATTCGCGTGATGTTAAGCTCCCTTGACTTCGACGTGAGCATGATCGAGCGTGTGCTGGTGGCAGGCGGGATCGGCAGCGGCATCAATATGCGCAACGCCGTCAACATCGGCATGTTCCCGGACATCGAGCTGGAGAAATTCACCTACATCGGGAACTCGTCGCTCTCAGGCGCGTACGCGATCCTGTACTCGAAGGAGGCGGAGGCGAAGGTGGCGGACGTCGCCCACAACATGACCTATCTCGAGCTCAGCAACGAGCCGTCGTATATGGACGAGTTTGTGGCGAGCTGCTTTCTGCCGCACACGGACGCGACGCTGTTTCCATCTCTGGAAATGAAGTAGCTGCGACCGACACATATGCCACCTAGCGAGTTTTTTCGAGTCTAATGAAAAGCGCACCCAGGCGGGAAAGCTGAAGGCTTTGCAAGGTGTGCACGGCTCATCGTACAAATACGAACAAAAGGAGCGACCGGTATGGACATCGCATACGAGAAGGACAACAAGGAGCGGGTTCCGTTTGAACATTACAAGGAAGAATATGTGAAAAAAGACCCGCAGGAGATCAGCGCGCGCACTGGCTTTCCGTATTCGGAGGAGAAGCAGAGTTTTACGCTGCGCTTTCTCGGAAAGGACTATGAGGTCGGTTTCCCGGAGTTCACGGTGAAGCGCACGGAAGAGGATGACGGCTACTGTCCGCTGCTTGCCATGAATGCGGCGCAGATTTTTGTGATCCGCTATCTGATCGAGGGCGCGCAGGCGGCCGGTACTGGAAAATTCATGACGTACCGCGATATCCCCTGGGGTGAGGTCTATTACCGGCAGTTCAACGGCAGGTGTATGATGCGGCTTGCGTTTTCCTACGGGAATAAGTTGGACGCGTTTCGCGTCGCGTGCGAGAAACTGGGCGCGAAAGAGATCAAGGCCGGGGACGCAGGCTACGAGTTCGAGGTGTTCGACGGATTTTTTGTCCGCTTCCAGCTCTGGGGCGGGGACGAGGAATTTCCGCCATCCTCGCAGATTTTGTTCAGCGATAATTTCCCGGCGGTGTTCCACGCGGAGGATCTAGTCGTCGCGTGCGACATTATCATAGGGACGCTCAAGTCCGCGTAAAAAAATATAAAAATATAATATAAAATGAAAGGAGCTAGATAATCATGGGCTACAAATCAGACATTGAGATTGCACAGGAGACAACCATGTCGCCAATCACCGAGATCGCAGCAAAGGCAGGTATCGACGCGAAATACCTGGAGCAGTACGGCAACTACAA
>CANQDA010000022.1 GCA_947591155.1 uncultured Lachnospiraceae bacterium | reverse complement strand
AAATGCGCCGTTCATCTTGACCGTTGACTGGCTCGGCTGGCTTTGCTATTTTCTCGATGAAAAACAATTTATTCGTACTTATTTCCATCATTGTCATAGTAAACCACATGAATGGAATACTCTTTTTCTGGGTTTTTAATTGAGATAATATCCATATCATCTGTGCTGTATCTCAATGTATCTTGCACTTGTCCATTTATTGTATAAGTGATTTCGGCATACTCTGTTTTAGCACCATTAAACCAAATTAAATCATACCATTCTCCGTTTATTGCAACGCCACCAACAATAATCTCATCACTATTTCGGTTTGTTGATGTACTAAATTTGTAATCTCCATTTCCTGTTGGTTCAAAGATGGCAAGTGTAGATTTATTATCTGCACTATATGCTCCACTCACGATATAACCGCCAAGTTCCAGTTCTTTTGCAATAGTCCATTCATTCCCCTTTGAAATTGCGGTGTTCAGTATGCTTTCTCTGCTGGTAATGGTATCTCCTTTGGGAGTTAAACTAAAGAAATATAAAAAAGCGGCAGCAACGCAAATAACAGTCGCTGAAATTATCAGTAACCATTTTTTCATAACCAATACCTCCATATAATCTGATTTATTATTCTCTTACTTCCGTCCTCGCTGTGGCTTTGGATTTTTCAGCAAGTCCGACTTCTGTGCAATCTTTTTCAGCCACTTCTTTTCTTCCTCGGACAGCTTCTTATAATTCAGTTTGAGCCGCTTGCAGATAAACATCATAGCCGCCTGCTCCGGGTCGCTGTCCGGGCTGGTGGTTTCCTCTGCGGTCTGCAAGAAATCTTCCAGTGGGTTGTCCTCCGGGACACTGAAAAAATCGTCCTTATGGGCTTCCCGCAGGTCGAGGGCTATCTTGTTTATATCCTGCTGTATCACATAGCGGCAAAAGCTGTCGTCGTCAATATGGGCGGCGATAAGCTGCCTTAACTGCGGGTCAGTCAAGCCGGGATTGTGCTGTTTCATAATCGTTGCACTCACAGCGTCCACAATGGCGTTTGCGTTCTGCATCTGCTTTCCCGCTACGCCGTTCACATAGATTTCAAGGTCGGCCATGAGCCGGGGAAAATCCGGGTGGGTCGCCAGTTCACACAAAAGAGAATTGTCCACCAGCCCGCTTTTCAATAGTTCAATCATATCATCACTCAAATGCAGGTCTGCAAGATCGGCGTTTGGGTGATTTCTTGTTTGAGAACGGCCCAGCAGATAGTCGGCGGTCACGCCGTAAAACTTTGCCAGCTTGATAAGGGCATAGTGGCTGATGTCCTTGAAGTTGTCCCCCTCATAACTGCCTAAAGCAGACTTGGAGAGGTGGGTCTGCTCCGCAAGCTGTTCCAGCGTCAAGCCGCGCTCCACACGCAGGTCTTTTAGTCGTTCTTGAATAGTTAGGGCCATACTCTCCCTCCCTCTGTCCTCTGTTCTAAAATATCATCCAATCTTACCACGACTTTTTGATTTCTCTTAATAAAGCAACCGTAATATCTTTGGCAATACTTGATGCTTTTGCACAGTTTTTGTCAAAATTATCAACTCCGCTGTGTTTTTCAGTATCGGTCACACACCGAATGGCGATAAACGGTATGTCATTTGCATAGCAGACATGAGCGATACTGGCAGTTTCCATGTCAACCGTCAAGGGAGCAAATTCATCGTTTATTTTTTGCCGGCTCTCATCGGTTATAAACGATTCTCCCGTTACCATACGGCCCCAAACTACCTTTCCAGAAGTTGAAAGCTTGTCAACAGCAGACTTTGACATATCTATCAGCTTTGGGTCTGCCACAAAAAACACAGAATTCATCCACGGATGAAATTCCGTTAAAATGTCTGGCGCTACATCGTGGTAACAAACTTCTGTGGAGATAACTGTATCGAATATTTCAAGTTCTGGCTCCATACCGCCCGCTGTCCCTGAATTGATAATTATATCCACGCAAAATACATCTATCAAAAGCTGAGCGGCTATGGCGGCATTTACTTTGCACACGCCGGAAAACAGGGCGACAACTTCTACACTATCAATCTGTCCAGCATGGAATTTCAGCATAGCTTTTTCCGTTATCTTACAGTTGCTTATCAAGGGCAAAAATGGGGCGAGTTCTTCGTCACCCGCACATAAAATTCCGATTTTCATAGATTATTGTCCTCCTATGGCTTGAAAGCCAATTTTTATGTTTATTTTACCACAATTCCGAGAGCGTGGAAATAGGCAGTTTTCCGGGCGGATCTCCGACTTTATGGATATACGGGACGGACGGTCATTTAGGTGTAGACTTATTTTAGTTCATCGATGAACGGCACCTTGAAAACAGAATGACCGTCCGAAAAGGAATACCCCGGCTGGGGAAGCACTGCAAGGAGCCAGCTTCTGGACACTTTGTCCAGAGGTCACTTCGGGACAAGTTGTCCCGAAGTTGCGGGGAGCGTGCCAACGCCGGAATACGCCGCAGGAATGGGGCAGGAAACCTTTTCGGGGAGAACGGCAACGGAAAGCAAAATGGAGGGAACGCATGAGAGATAACCCCTATAAAGACTTGCCGCCGCTGGAACGCAGGCCGGACGGTTCCCTTTACCGCATGACCCCGGCGCAGAGGAAACAGGCGGCCAGCCTGATACGCCGGGAGTGCTGTTGCTGTGAGGACGGCAACTGCATTGTCCTTGACGATGGGGACACCTGCACCTGCCCGCAGACGGTTTCTTTCTCGGTCTGCTGTAAGTGGTTCCGCTGGGCGGTCTTGCCGCTGGACGGGACGCTGGAAGCGGAGATTTTCCGGGATAAGGACTTGAAACGCTGTGAGGTCTGCGGCGGTGTGTTCGTCCCCAAATCCAACCGGGCAAAATACTGCCCCGGCTGTGCCGCCAGAGTTCACAGGCGGCAGAAAACAGAAAGTGAACGGAAAAGGAGGTCTGCTGTGGACAGTTAGGAGCGAAAAAAGCCTTGATTTATCAGGCTTCGCAAGCCCCAAACCGGGGCAGGTGGTATAAAGTATCGCCCGCCCCGGAAAACGGGCTTCTAACCGTCCACAAAACACGATATGACAAACACGATTTACATTCATCAGCCGGAAAAGGCGTTCAGCTTCACCCGGCTCCCGAATTTCCTCTTTGAAGCCCCCACATTCAAGCCCCTGTCCAACGAGGCAAAGGTTCTGTACGCCTTTATCCTGCGCCGGACAGAGTTATCCCGCAAGAATGGGTGGGCGGATGACTGCGGACGGATTTTCCTGTACTACCCTATCTGTGAAGTGGTCACACTGCTCCATTGTGGGCGGCAGAAAGCGGTGAATACCCTGCGGGAACTGCAATACGCCGGACTGGTGGAGATCCAGAAGCAGGGCTGTGGAAAACCCAACCGCATTTTCCCAAAATCCTATGAAGCGGTTCCAAACACCGACTTCAAGAAATCCGGTTCTGGTACGCCGGAGGACTGAAAACCGTACCCATGAAGTACGGAAATCACTCCTGAGACGTACGAAAACCGGACGGTATATAGAAATACAAAGATAAAAAGATTGATTTATATTCTATCCATTCCAATCCTATCCGAGCTATTTTCTGCGGGATTTTCCCTGTGGAAAACCCCGGATAGGAAAGGAATGGGGAAAGGAGCAGAATGGCACAACACGCAATTTTGCGGTTTGAGAAGCACAAGGGCAACCCGGCAAGGCCGCTGGAAGCCCATCACGAAAGACAGAAAGAACAATACGCCAGCAACCCCGACATTGACACAAGCCGGAGCAAATACAACTTCCATATCGTCAAGCGGTCGGGACGCTATTACCACTTCATTCAGAGCCGTATCGAGCAGGCCGGGTGCCGAACCCGCAAGGACAGCACACGGTTTGTCGATACGCTGATAACCGCCAGCCCGGAGTTTTTCAAGGGGAAATCCCCAAAGGAGATACAGGCGTTTTTCCAAAGGGCGGCAGATTTCCTCATTGGCCGGGTAGGACGGGAAAATATCGTGTCGGCGGTGGTACACATGGACGAGAAAACGCCCCACCTGCATTTGACCTTTGTTCCGCTGACAAAGGACAACCGCCTGTGCGCTAAGGAGATTATCGGCAACCGGGCAAACCTGACGAAGTGGCAGGACGATTTTCACGCCTATATGGTGGAGAAATATCCCGACTTGGAGCGTGGGGAGAGCGCCAGCAGGACAGGCCGGAAGCATATCCCCACCCGGCTTTTCAAACAGGCGGTTTCCCTCTCCCGGCAGGCAAGAGCCATTGAAGCCACACTGGACGGCATTAACCCGCTGAACGCCGGAAAGAAAAAAGAGGAAGCCCTCTCCATGCTGAAAAAGTGGTTCCCGCAGATGGAGAATTTCTCCGGGCAGTTGAAAAAGTACAAGGTCACAATCAATGACCTGCTGGCGGAGAATGAGAAGTTGGAAGCAAGGGCAAAGGCCAGCGAAAAAGGAAAGATGAAAGATACGATGGAACGGGCAAAGCTGAAAAGCGAACTGGACAATTTACAGCGGCTGGTTGACCGTATCCCGCCGGATATACTGGCGGAACTGAAACGTCAGCAGCGGCACACGGTAAAGGAAAGGTGATAGATATAAGCAGAAATTTTCGCCGCCTCTGTGCGGCATTGTACCTTGAAAACTGAATATGGAGGACACTGGATGGCAAAAAGTGAAAGCGATATTTTTACACCCCGAACAGGGCAGGTTATACAAGCAGAGAACGGCACGCAGTATTTTGTATGTGGGAACAACCGTATAAAAATCTCCGAACACTTCGCCGCAGGCGGGAAGCCCCTCGGTGATCTGATTGTAGATGTGGTGCGGCATACCGCAGAAAAAGCCGCTTCAACCTGATAGCCCATCATTGATAACACGCCCACGCTTATGATATAATTGCCATAGAGCAAAAGTATTGTAAGCGTGGGTTGTTTCTTTAAGAAGGAGGATTTTTAACGGTGAAACAACCTTACAATACTACGATTTACAACACGGCGCTTTATATGAGATTAAGCCGGGACGATGAAAACTATGGTGACAGCGTAAGCATTGAAACACAGCGGACAATCCTGCAACAGTACGCAAAGGAACAGGGACTTCATGTAGTCGGTGAGTATGTGGACGATGGCTGGTCGGGGACGAACTTTGAACGCCCGGATTTTCAGCGCATGATGGACGATGTGGAAGCCGGAAAAGTAAACTGCATTGTCACGAAAGACCTTTCCCGTTTCGGGCGGGAACATGTGATGATGGACTACTATCTGGAATTTCTGTTCCCGGAAAAACGGGTGCGCTACATCGCCGTTGCGGAGAATGAGGACACAGAGAAAGGGCTTTCCGATTTTGTCCCGTTCAAAAACCTGTTTAATGAATGGTTTGCGAAAGATACGAGCCGCAAGGTAAAGGCCGCTTTCAAAGCGAAGTTTGCCACAGGACAGCGTATCGGTGCCTATGCTCCCATCGGGTACAGGAAACACCCGGAAATCAAAAACAAGCTGATAATCGACGAGGAAACCCGCTGGATAGTGGAGAAGATTTTTGACCTTGCCATTCATGGCAGAGGGGCGGCCAGTATCACAAGAATACTGATTATGGAAAAGGTTCCCACACCGGGATTTATCAATTTCCAGCGTGACGGGACTTTTGCAAACATCTATGCGGGTGCGCCAGAGGAAAAAAGCTACGCATGGACGATAGCCCAGGTCAAGAGCATTATGAAAGACGAAACCTATATCGGCCATACCATCCACTACCGGGAAACAAACATTTCCTTTAAGAACAAGCGGAGGATACGCAAGCCCCAAAGTGAATGGGTGCGGGTAGAGAACACGCAGGAGCCGATTATCAGCGAACAGGTTTTCCGGCAGGTACAGGAGCAGATAGCAAACCGCCGCAGAAAGTGCAAGGATGGTACGACGCAGATTTTTTCCGGATTGGTAAAATGTGCGGATTGCGGCTGGTCGCTGTCCTATGGGGAGAACAGGCAGAACAGCAAGCCTTACGGCCATTATCATTGTAGCAAGTACGGACAGGGCACACGCCAATGCTCCATGCATTATATCCGCTATGATGTGCTTTACGCCTATGTCCTCTCCCGTCTGCAATACTGGTCGAGGCTGGTACAGCATGATGAAGAACGGCTTTTGAAGCGGCTGTTAAATGCCAATGACAAGGGACAGGCCGCCGCAAGAAAGAAGCAAGCCGCAGAGTTGAACAAAGCGGAGAAGCGGAAAGCCGAAGTCGATACCCTGTTTGCCCGGATGTATGAGGACTGGGCGGCGGGGCGTATCACAGAATACAACTTCTCTATGCTGTCCGGGAAGTACCAGAGCGAACAGGCTGAACTGGACACAAAGATTGAACAGCTTCAATCCGCTATCGCCACTGAAAGCCAGAACGCCGCAGACGCAGAAAAATGGATTGCCTTGATGAAAGAGTGCGTCAATCCAACAGAACTGACCGCCGAACTTTTGAATACGCTGATTGAAAAAATCGTTGTCCATGAAGCGGTCAAAGGTGAGGACGGAAGCCGGGAACAGGAGGTAGAAATCTTCTACCGCTTTATCGGCAAAATTGATTAAATGACACCAATATCTTTAACTATGTGATACCGGAAAAAGTATGCCCGATTCATCTATTATGTTGGAACTTTGCAATATTTTAGATGTTACTGTCAACGAACTATTAACTGGGGAGAGGATAGAAATGAATAATTATGAAGAAAAAGCAAATGAAAACCTCATTGAGTTTAAAAGAAAAGATGAGAATAATATGAACAAGAACGCCATAATATCAGCAATATACACAATCGCTATGGTGATTGGTATTATGGTATGTTGTATATGTGATATAGCTATTTCGGGAACCCCGACATGGTCACTTATTGTGCTCAGCTCGGCCTTGGTTACATGGATAGCATCTTTTCCGATTATGCTGTTGGGAAAGAAGGGTGTGTTGGTGGCGATGATTGCTATCAGTATTCTCATTGTACCATTTATGTACATATTAAGTATTTTGATAAAAGTCAATGAGATATTTCATATTGGTTCGATCATGTCGATTATTTCACTTGTATTTTTGTGGATAATTTATATTATATATCGTCGACTTAGAGAACGAAAACTATTGGCAACAGGAATTGCATTCTTGTTTGCAATCCCATTTATTTTTTTGATAAACAAAACATTGTCAAAAATGATTGGAGAGCCTGTAATTGATATTTGGGATATACTATCTGTATTTATTCTGCTTATTATAGCAGTTGCATTTATCATTGGAGATTATGCAAGGGAAAAAGGGTATATAAGATAAATTCCAGTATGCAGGGATGTACATTTCCAGACCTCCGATGGAGAAATGAACTGGTCGGAATAGGAGCGAATATAAGACACCCGGAGTTGATCAAAAAAGATCGATTCCGGGTGCGTTATATTTTGCTATGCGTTTGAAACCGCGGCTTCAGCCTTCGCTTCAGAGCCTGCCGCCGCGTCCGCTTCTCTCAGCCGCTTCTGAGCGGTGGAGAGCATCAGCTTGATGCGGTTGAGCTGGTTGACCTCGCTGGCGCCCGGATCGTAGTCGATCGCGACGATGTTCGACAGCGGGTACTGGCGGCGCAGCTCCTTGATGACTCCCTTGCCGACTACGTGGTTCGGCAGGCAGGCGAACGGCTGCGTGCAGACGATGTTGTTGACGCCAGAGTGGATCAGCTCGAGCATCTCTCCGGTCAGGAACCAGCCCTCGCCGGTCTGGTTGCCGAGCGAAACGATGTCCTTCGCCATGTCGCCCAGGCGCCAGATCTGGGTGGGCGGCTCGAAGTGAACGCTCTTCTCAAGTTCAGCGGCTGCCGCGGAGCGTAGCTTCTCTAGGACATAGATTCCGAAGTTCGCGATCATCGCGGACTTTTTCTTTGTCCCAAGGTATTCGCTCTTGAAATTCTGATTGTAGAAGCAGTAGAGCAGGAAGTCCATCAGATCCGGCACGACCGCCTGCGCGCCTTCCGCCTCCAGAAGGTCGACCAGGTGGTTGTTTGCCGCCGGCATGAACTTTACAAGGATCTCGCCGACCACGCCGACCTTCGGCTTCTGCTCGTCGGTGATCGGAAGCGTGTCGAAATCGTGGATGATCTCGCGGCACATCTTTTTGAACGCGGTGTAGGACGGTTTGCCGGATACAAACTCGCAGCAGCGGTCCTCCCAGCGGTGGAAGAGCGCGTTCGCGGAGCCCGGTTCTTTCTCGTAGGGGCGCATGCGGTAGAGGCAGCGCATAAAGATATCACCGAATACCAGCGCAAACATACAGCGCTTGATGAGCTGGTAGCTGAGCGTGAAGCCGGGATTGCTCTCGAGGCTGCTCAGGTTCAGCGAGATGACCGGAACATTCGGGATGCCGGCTTTCTGCAGTGCGCGGCGAATGAAACCGACGTAGTTGGACGCGCGGCAGCCGCCGCCGGTCTGCGTCATGATCACAGCGGTGCGGCTCAGGTCAAATTTCCCTGAGAGCAGGGCGTCCATGACCTGCCCGACCACCATCAGGGACGGATAGCAGGCGTCGTTGTTGACGTACTTCAATCCCGTATCGATCGCCTTGCGGTTATCGTTTCTGAGCAGTTCGATGTGATACCCGCTCGCATTCATCGCCGCTTCCAGCATATGGAAGTGGATCGGGGACATCTGCGGGCAGAGGATCGTGTACTCCTTGCGCATCTCCTTCGTGAAGATGACGCGGTTGATGTTTGCGGGGACGATCCTGCGCGGCTCCAGATCGTGCTGTGTGCGCACGCGGATCGCCGCGATGAGGGAGCGCACGCGAATTTTGGCGGCGCCCAGATTGTTGACCTCGTCGATCTTCAGGCAGGTGTAGATCTTGCCGGAATTCGAGAGGATATCGTTGACCTCGTCCGTTGTGACGGCGTCCAGACCGCAGCCGAAGGAGTTCAGCTGGATCAGGTCGAGGTCTTCACGTGTCTTGACAAAGTTTGCCGCTGCGTAGAGACGGCTGTGGTACATCCACTGGTCGAGAACCATCAGCGGGCGCTCCACCGGGCTCAAATTGGAGATCGAGTCCTCGGTCAGTACCGCCATGCCGAAGGAATTGATCAGCTCCGGGATGCCGTGGTTGATCTCGCCGTCGATGTGATAGGGGCGGCCTGCGAGCACAATGCCGTGGCGGCCGGTTTCCTCAAGATATTTCAAAGTCTCCTGACCCTTCTGGTACATCGCCTCTCGCGTATGGGCAAGCTCCTCCCAGCCGGCCTTCGCTGCGGCGACGACCTCGTTTGCCGGGATGTCCGGGAACGCGTCCTTCAGACGGCTCGTCACGGTGTCCAGATTCGTAAACGCGATGAACGGATTCTCGAAGCGGATCGACGGATCGCGCAGACCCTCGACGTTGTTCTTGATGTTCTCCGCGTAGGAGGTGACGATCGGACAATTATAGTGGTTCGGCGCGTCTGCAAATTCCGTGCGCTCATACGGGATGCATGGATAGAATATGTACTTGATGCCCTTGCGCAGCAGCCATTCCACATGGCCGTGCGCCAACTTGGCCGGATAACACTCCGATTCGCTCGGGATCGACTCGATGCCGAGCTCATAGATCTTGCGTGTGCTCGGCGGCGAGAGGATCACCCGGTACTTCAGCTCCGTGAAGAAGCGGAACCAGAACGGGTAGTTCTCGTACATGTTCAATACGCGCGGAATGCCGACGATGCCGCGCTCCGCCTCGTCCTCCGGGAGAGGCTCGTAGGAGAAGAGCAGTTTGTTCTTGAATTCAAACAGATTCGGCACGTGATCCTTGTTGCGCTCCTTGCCGATGCCGCGCTCGCAGCGGTTGCCGCTGACATACTGGCGGCCGCCGGAGAAGCGGTTGATCGTCAGGCGGCACTGGTTCGTGCAGCCCTTGCACTTCGCCATGGTCGTCGTGTACTGCAGCGCGTCGATGCGCTCGCTGGAGAGCATCGTCGTCTGTGCTCCCTCCTTGTAGCGTTCACGGGCGATCAGCGCAGCGCCGAACGCGCCCATGATACCGGCGATGTCCGGACGGATCGCCTCACAGCCCGCGATGCGCTCGAAGCTTCGCAGGACGCCGTCGTTGTAGAAGGTGCCGCCCTGCACGACAATGTGACGTCCGAGCTCGGAGGCGTCGGACACCTTGATGACTTTGTATAGAGCGTTTTTGATGACGGAATAGGCAAGCCCAGCGGAGATATCGGAAACCTCCGCGCCCTCCTTCTGGGCCTGCTTCACCTTGGAATTCATGAACACGGTGCAGCGCGTGCCAAGGTCGATCGGATGCTTTGCGAAAAGCGCTGCCTTCGCGAAATCCTGTACGGAATAATTCAGAGACTTCGCGAACGTCTCGATGAACGAGCCGCAGCCCGAAGAGCAGGCCTCGTTGAGCTGGACGCTGTCGACCGTGTGATTTTTGATCTTGATGCATTTCATATCCTGACCGCCGATGTCGAGGATGCAGTCGACCTCCGGGTCAAAGAACGAAGCGGCGTAGTAGTGTGAGACTGTCTCTACCTCGCCCTCGTCGAGCAGGAGGGCGGCCTTGATGAGCGCCTCGCCGTAGCCCGTCGAGCAGGACCAGGCGATCTTCGCGTCCTTCGGAAGCTGGCGGTAGATGTCCTGCACCGCCGTGATCGTCGTGCGCAGAGGATTGCCGTTGTTGTTACTGTAAAAGGAGTACAAAAGCGTGCCGTCCTCGCTGACGAGCGCGGCCTTCGTCGTCGTGGAGCCCGCGTCGATGCCGAGGTAACAGTGGCCCTTGTATTCGGCAAGGCTGCCGGTCGCCACGCGGTGGCAGCTCTGGCGCGCGATAAAGTGGTCGTAATCCTCCTGCGACGCGAACAGCGGCTCCATGCGCGCAACCTCAAATTCCATATGGATTGGTCCGGAGAGCTTTTCCTGCAGCGCGCCAAGCGACGTTGCCACCTCCGGCTTCGCGTTCAGCGCGGAACCGATGGCGGCGAACAGGTGGGAATTCTCCGGCTCGATCGCGTGCTCGTCGTCGAGATGGAGCGTGCGGATGAACGCCTGCCGCAGCTCAGACAGGAAGTGGAGCGGACCGCCGAGGAAGGTGACATGCCCGCGGATCGGTTTGCCGCAGGCCAGACCGCTGATGGTCTGGTTCACGACCGCCTGAAAAATGGAGGCGGAGAGGTCTTCCTTCGTCGCTCCGTCGTTGATCAGCGGCTGGATATCGGATTTTGCGAATACGCCGCAGCGCGCCGCGATGGAATAGAGAGAAGAATAGTTCTTCGCGTACTCGTTCAGTCCGGCCGCATCCGTCTGCAGAAGAGAGGCCATCTGGTCGATAAAGGAACCGGTGCCGCCTGCGCAGATGCCGTTCATGCGCTGTTCGACGTTACCGTTCTCAAAATAGATGATTTTCGCGTCCTCGCCGCCCAGCTCGATCGCCACGTCCGTCTGCGGTATGTACTGCTCCAGGGAAGACGCGACAGCGATCACCTCCTGAACAAAGGGAATCTCGAGATGGTTCGCAAGCGCAAGGCCGCCGGAGCCGGTGATGACGGGGGATACCCGCAGATCGCCGAGCAGCTTCGCCGCCTCGCTGATCAGTTCGGACAGCGTCTCGCGAATGTTCGCGAAATGCCGCTTATAGTCAGAGAACAAGAGCTCCCGGTCGGGATTTAATACAGCCACCTTGACTGTCGTGGAGCCGATGTCGATTCCGAGAGTATAGGTTGAGTTTGCTGCTGTTGTATTCGTAGACAAAGTAAATGCCTCCTTAATAAATTCGCAGAAAAAGAAATAAATGCGGGCATTCGCCCAGGCTCTGAGCCGTGCCGATCTCGCCTTCGCTGACGCTGCGGCTCGATCACGGGCATTCGCCCTATAAATCCACCGTCCCGTGAAACTGTCTGCAAGCAGACGATACGGGCTCTGAGCCGTGCTTGCCCTCGGAAACTTTCAGTTTCCTCGGCCACGGGCATTCGCGGCTCATTGAGCCATGCCGATCTCGCCTCCGCTGGCGCTACGGCTCGATCACGGGCATTCGCCCTATCATCCGTCGCCAAAGTGCAGATGCTCGTGAGCAAGCTCCCGCATCTGACTTTGTCTTCGTCTGGCACGGCTCATTGCTTACGCGGACATTATACGACATTTATCTTGGTGCTTGCAAGATTAAAAATTTCCATTTATACTTATATTCCGAAAGAAGCGTTGTATGAAAAGACGAAATGGTCTATTTTCTTAAAAAGGGGAGAAGGCATGTATCGGATATTGAAGAAGGATGGCAGGGCCAAGCGGGCGGAATTTCAGACGGTGCACGGTACGGTACAGACTCCGCTGTTTATGAATGTCGGCACGGTGGCCGCGATCAAGGGCGCTGTGGCGACGACGGATCTGAAAGAAATCGGGACGCAGGTGCAGCTCTCGAACACCTACCATCTGCATGTGCGGCCAGGCGACCATATTGTGAAAAAGCTGGGCGGTCTGCATCGTTTTATGAACTGGGACCGGCCGATCCTGACGGACTCGGGCGGATTTCAGGTGTTCTCGCTCGCGAGTCTTAGGAAGATCAAGGAGGAGGGCGTTTACTTTCAGTCGCACATCGACGGGCGGAAGATCTTCATGGGGCCGGAGCAGAGCATGCAGATCCAGTCGAATCTGGCCTCGACGATCGCGATGGCGTTCGACGAGTGTCCGTCAAGTGTGGCGGAGCGCGATTATGTGCAGCACTCCGTGAACCGGACGACGCGCTGGCTGGTCCGATGCAAGGAGGAGATGCGCCGCCTGAACAGTCTGGAGGACACGATCAATCCGCATCAGCTTCTGTTCGGGATCAATCAGGGCGCGATCTACGACGACATCCGCATCGAGCATGCGCGGCAGATCTCCGAATTGGATCTGGACGGTTACGCGATCGGCGGACTGGCGGTCGGCGAGACGCATGAGGAAATGTACCGGATCCTGGACGCTGTCGTGCCGGAGCTTCCGGAGGACAAACCGACCTACCTGATGGGGGTGGGTACGCCGATCAACATCCTTGAGGCCGTGGACCGGGGCGTCGATTTCTTCGACTGTGTCTATCCGAGCCGCAACGGCCGCCACGGGCATGTTTACACGAACTATGGCAAGCTGAATCTGTTCAACGCGAGATACGAGCTCGACGAGCGTCCGATCGAGGAGGGCTGCGGCTGTCCGGCCTGTCAGAATTACAGCCGCGCGTACATTCGTCATCTGCTCAAGGCGAAGGAGATGCTCGGCATGCGGCTGTGCGTGCTGCACAACCTGTACTTTTACAACCATATGATGGAGGAGATCCGCGAGGCGATCGAGCAGGGCTGCTATCAACAGTACAAAAAACAGAAGATTGAGCGCTATATACAGGGGCAGGCAGAGGGTTCCTGAAGAAAAATCTTTGTTTCGGGAAAAACAGCTTGCTAAAATTGTATGAATTGTGTATTATGGTAAAAGACGGCTGAAGGCCGGGTACTTAAAACAACGGAATGAATGGCAAAGCAGTCGCGGAAACGGCGGAGACATGAATGGGATTTCGGCAGATCGTTTGCGACGGCTCTATGACAAAAGGAGGACATGCATATGCTTAACTTAATGAGTGAAGGCGCTGCGGCTACCAACACGGCAGGCGCTGCGGGCGGCGGAATGATGCTGATGATCATGTACATCGTGGTGATCGGCGCGGCGATGTATTTTTTCGCGATCCGTCCGCAGAAGAAGGAGCAGAAGAGGATGCAGGCGCTCTTATCTGCAATGGAGGTCGGCGATACGGTCGTGACGACGAGCGGATTTTACGGCGTTGTGATCGACATCACGGATGAGGACTGCATTGTCGAGTTCGGCAGCAACAAGAACTGCCGCATTCCGATGCGCAAATCGGCGATCGCCGAGGTAGAGAAGCCGGGGCAGGAGTGATATTCCAGAGAAGGCAGGGAGCATATCAGGTCAAGATGATGCTCCCTTTTTCATGTATAAAAATACGCTTGAATATTTACTTCTTGATTGCATAACTTTTTGAATTTAAGATTGACACAACAACAAATTTGTTGTAGTCTATAAAAGGGGATGAGAGTCAACAGGTACAAAATAATTGAAAAGAACATTTATTGAAGTACCCTCATTTACGAGGAAGTGGTATGAGCTTGGACTAACGGACGAGGATTTACGTGAATTACAAAACATACTATTAAGAAATCCCAAAATAGGAGATGCTATACAGGGAACAGGTGGACTGCGAAAGATTCGTATACCGTTGGGTCATCGTGGTAAACGTGGCGGTGGACGTGTAATATATGTCGACATTGAGCTGAAAGAGACAATCTATTTTATAAACGTTTATGCGAAAAATGAAAAAGATGATTTGACAGAAGATGAGAAAAAGGCTTTGAAAGCTGTTGTAAAGTTTCTCAGGGAGGTTTAGTATGGGGCCATTCTTTGATGATACGATGCAGGGGTTGCTTGAGGCAGTTGAGATTGAAAAGGGAAATATACCCCTTATCAAAAAGGAGAATATGCCCGCCCCTACGTATGTAGCAGCAAGTGAGGAAAAGCTGATTGATGAGCTTGTAAGAATACGGAAAGAAGAGAACATGTCTCAGAATCAGCTGGCAGCTCTTACCGGTAACAAGCAACAGGTTATATCAAGAATTGAAAAGAAAGAGAATTGCCCATCGTTGAAGCTATTTTACAACATGGTCAACGCACTTGGCTATGAATTACAGATTGTGAAGAAGGCAAATATTGAATAAATTGCTGAATGATAATATGTGAAGAGACGTCAGAAAATCCGACGCCTCTTTTTTCATGGTCCTATGATCTGCACGGCATGGCGCAGGCAGGATACCGCGATCTTCTGCGATCTGCAGCTCACCTCGCCGTCTGTATGCACCCAGAGCGGCGCGTCCGCCTCCAGGATAAACTGCCCGGCTCGATAAGGCGTGATGCCCTTAAAACGATAATGTTTTCCGTGAAAAGCGGTCGGCAGGGCGAACAGCACAAGTAATTTCGGAAGATCTCCCACTGCGCACAAATCCAGAAGACCGTCGGAGTCGTCTGCTTTCGGACAGAACATGAAACCGCCGCCCTCGAAACGGTGGATCATGCCTGCGACGAACAGCATGGTGCCGATATCGATGAACGTTTCCCCGTCCAGAATCAATCTGCCGGATATCGCCTTCGTCGAGAACAACTGTTTTAAGGCGATACCGAGATAGGATAATTTCCCTAATCCGATTCGATTGAAGAATGTCTTGATCTGGGAATGCTGCACCTCCTCGCAGACAGCCGCGTCGTAACCCAGTCCGCAGCTGACGCAAAAGCGTCGTTCTCCTCCTTCCGTGCAGGAGAGAAGTCCGAGATCCATCGGGCGCGTTTTCCCGCTGTGCAGGATCATATCCAGAGCGGCCGAGGGATTTCTTGGAATGCCAAGATCCCTTGCAAGATCATTGCTTGAGCCGGTGGGGATATAGCCGAGCGTTACCGAACCGTTCGGCGGGAGAGCCTGAACGACCTCGTTCATGGTGCCGTCGCCGCCCAGAACGATCAGCGAAAGCGGTTTGTCATCATGACGGCACAGTTCTGCCGCGATCCTTGTGACGTCTCCTTTCTCTTTGGAAAAGTATACGTCATAAGAAAGCTTTTCTCTTTTCAGCACAGGTTCGATCTGTTCCTGCCAGATTTTAAGTCCCTTTCCGGAGCGGGAAGCCGGATTTACGATCACATGGTACATTGATTCTTCCTGCCATTCTCCATATAAAAATCAATATGTGCGATTACATTTCTCAGTATACAGGATTGTACTGTGGCGGTCAATATGCTCTGCCGAACGAAAGCATGTTCCAGAACAATGGTTAAGCACAGGCAAAATTTTGTATATAAAATTTGTCACGAAACTGTCACTTACTTATGGTAAGATATTTCTAATGGAATTTTCGACTGCATCAAAATCATTTGGAAAGGCAGGAATCGACCATGAATGAACTATATTATGTCGAGGACGACCGCAATATCGCTTCATCCGTGAAAGAATACCTGGAGCAGAAGGATTTCCGGGTGACTGTCTGTGAGACGCTTGCAAGGGCGAAGCTGCTGATAGAAGGACATGTCCCATCCTGCGTTCTGCTGGACTGGAACATGCCGGATGGACATGGGGCTGATCTGTGTCGGTGGATCCGCAGCAGATGGAAGGATCTGCCCGTCATTTTCCTCACGATTCGCGGGGACAGTCCGGATATCGTCACCGGCTTTCAAAGCGGCGCGGACGACTATGTGGTGAAGCCGTTTGAACTTGAGGTTCTGTATTCCCGAATCCTGGCGATACTCCGCAGGAGTGGAAACATGGATGAGCGATATCTTTCCTGCGACGGGATCGTGATCGATCAAAACCGTCATGTGGTTTCTTATCGTTCACAGGAAATCCCCCTGAGTATGGCGGAGTATCAGCTGCTCTTGTATCTGATGCAGAACAAGGGCAGAACTGTAACCAGAGAACAGATTCTGGAACGTGTCTGGGATGTGAGGGGGAATTATGTAAACGATAATACGCTGACTGTCACAATGAAGCGCCTGCGCGATAAGCTTTCACAGCCGACATGCCTGAAGACGGTAAGAAGCGTGGGATATCGCATGGAGGACAGCTTATGAACACCCGGAAAAATTTGCTGATTCTGTTCGGTTTGATCCTGTCGACCGCCCTGATTTCGTCCTCGGTCGCAACTATGCTTGTTTCAAGGCATTACAGCAGATTTTCGTTCGATCTGTTGGATACGGTGTGTTCTGAAGTCGTGGAGCGGGAACCGGAAGCGCGGGGAATCGTTTCTGCTGTGCTGAAGGAGTACACTGAGAGCAGGTCAAAAGCAGGTTCATACAAGAACATGCAGGAAGATATAGGGGAGAGCGCAAGAAAACATTCCAGTGAAAGTACAGGAGAAAATGCAGGTGAAAACACGAGTGAAGACAAAGAAGAAAATACAGGAGGAAGCGCAAGGGAAAACGCAGCGGAAAACACAGCTGAGATAGTGGACAGGTCGTCAATGAACCTGCTGCCTTCCCTGGGATACCGCGTGGACGATTTTTCTAAAACAGGTTCCGGACAGAACATTCTTTTCGCGATGATCGCTTTTCTGGCGGGCGTTGTCCTTTTCCTTTTTACATTTCTGTATCAGAACGCCTCGGAGGCTCGGCGAATTCGCGCGCTTGTCTCATATCTGGAGCAGGTAAACAGCGGAAAAGCGTTGATCCTTTCCTCCTCCGGGGAGGATGATTTTTCCAAGCTGGAGGATGAGATTTATAAAACAGTGACATTTCTCTATCAGACAAAGGAGCAGGCGGTACAGGCAAAGAACGATTTCGCGGAGAATCTGTCGAATATCGCACATCAGATCAAAACACCGATCACGGCGATGTCCCTGTCCGTACAAAGAATGAGGCTGGGCTTTGACGCTGAGGTGCTGGATCAGGTGGAGAAGCAGCTGACAAGGCTGACCTGTCTGGAGGAAGATTTATTGGTTTTATCGCGACTTGACGCCGGGACGTTATCTCTGCAGAAAGAGGAAACCGATGTTTTTACCCTTCTTGTCCTCGCCGCAGATAACCTGCAGGAGTTGTTTGCAAGCTCCGGCACTTCCATAGATATACCGGAAGAAAAAGAGATGATGATCATCGCTGACATGGACTGGACAATGGAAGCGATCATGAACCTGATGAAAAACTGCATGGAACACAATAAGGGAGGAGCTGTCCACTGCTCTTATGCCCAGAATCCATTATATACGGAAATCCTGATCTGGGATGAAGGCGCAGGATTTGACAGAGAAGACATTCCGCATTTGTTTGAACGGTTTTATCGAGGGAAAAATGCCGGTGAAGAAGGCATTGGGATCGGACTGGCTCTGGCAAGAGAGATCATTGAACGCCAAAATGGGACGATACGGGCGAAAAATAGGCAGAGGAAAGGAGAAGATCAGAATGGAAATCTTAAAATGTGAAGGGGTCAGAAAAGTATATGGCTCCGGCGATAACCAGGTGACAGCGCTTGACGGAATCGATCTGTCTGTGAACAAGGGAGAATTTGTGGCTATCCTTGGGGCTTCCGGTTCGGGAAAGTCTACATTGCTGCATATTCTGGGCAGCGTGGACAAGCCTACAAGCGGAAGGGTCATCATAGACGGAACCGACCTCTCCAAACTGAACCAGACATGGGCGGCAATCTTCCGGCGCAGAAAGGTCGGTCTGGTATATCAGTTTTATAATCTGATCCCTACCCTTACAGCGAGAAAAAACATCCTTATGCCTCTGTCTTTGGATAAGAAGACACCGAATCAGGAATATTTTGAGAAGATTGTGAAGTCTCTTGGAATTGCGGATAAGCTGGACGCTATGCCGAATCAGCTTTCCGGCGGACAGCAGCAGCGGGTGGCGATCGCGCGTTCCCTGATCTATCGGCCGGCCCTTCTTCTTGCGGACGAGCCGACCGGGAACCTGGATCAGAAAAATTCCAAAGAAGTGATCGATATGTTAAAGCTTTCTAACCGCAACCTGGAGCAGACGATTCTTTTGATCACCCATGACGAAAAGGTGGCTATGGAAGCGGAACGCATCATTATGCTTGAGGACGGGCGCATCGTCCGTGATGAGAAGAGGAAGGCAAATGCGAAGCATTTTTAGGATGCCTTCCGACGACGGGCAGGGCCTCGCAGAGGGCGTGCCAATTCCAGAAGGAGGAAGGCAAATGCGAAGCATTTTTAGGATGCTTTCCGACGACAGGCAGGGTATCGCAGAGGGCGTGCCAATTCCAAAAGGAGGAGGCAGGTAATAGATATGTGGAAAGATTATTCTTCAGATTATATCAAAAACAACCGATCCTCCGGTTTGTCTGTGATGACCGCGGCGTTTATTTCCGCCCTGCTTTTATCCCTGCTGTGCGGATTATTTTACAATGCATGGAAATATGAGGTAGAACGGATTGAATCAGAGGAAGGCGGCTGGCACAGCCGTTTCATCGGTGCGCTCTCTGCAGAGGATATCGAAACGGTCAAAAACTTTGCAAATGTAGAGGACGCTGTGATAAACGAGAATGGGCCGAAAGGGACAGAACCGACAGTAGATCTTTATTTCAGCGATAAGAAAGCTGTCTTTTCAGATACACCGCATATTGCGGAGCAGCTTGGTATCCCGCAGGATAGGATCGTTTACAATTATGAGCTTCTTGCCATGTATCTGATCCGTGATTCCGGCGATACGGCCCCACGACTGCTGTTTCCACTGTTTATCCTGATCACGTTGGCGGCCTCTTTCTCTTTGATCGTCATTATCCATAATTCTTTTGCGGTGTCCATGAACGCAAGGATTCATCAGTTTGGGATTTTTTCCAGTATTGGGGCCACGCCAAGACAGATTCGGACGTGTCTTTTGCAGGAAGCGGCTGTTCTCTGCGCGGGGCCGATCATAGCAGGGAATGTGTTGGGCATTGCAGGAAGCGCGGGACTCACATATCTGAGCAACGCAATGTTGGGCAGCGATGTCCCCGGGCGGCATGAGGCGTCCTTTGGCTATCACCCGCTGGTCATGGCGCTGACATTGCTTGTAACGATCCTGACAATATGGATTTCCGCATGGCTTCCGGCCAGAAAAATAAGCAAGTTGACGCCTCTCGAAGCCATCAAAAACACCGGAGAATTGCAGTTAAAGCGCCAAAAGAAGTCCCGTCTGCTCTCGCTGCTTTTTGGGATAGAAGGAGAATTGGCTGGCAACGCACTGAAAGCGCAGAGAAGAGCGCTGCGGACAGCGTCCCTGTCGCTCATTTTTTCATTCCTTGCATTCGCGCTCATGCAGTGCTTCTTCTCCCTTTCCCAGATCAGCACAAGGGAGACCTATTTTGAGCGGTATCAGGACGTATGGGATATCATGGCTACCGTGAAGGATACTGACGCAGATAATTTTGAAGAAACAGCATCCATCCAGAAACTTGAGGGAATAAAAAGCGCCATTGTCTATCAGAAGGCTTCCGCGAAAAGAATCATCACCGAAGATGAGATGAGCGAAGATATGAAGTCCTTTGGCGGATTCGCGCAGGCTCCCGCAAATTACGTGTCGCAGGTAGATGGCGGATGGCTGGTAAATGCTCCAATTGTGATCATGGACGACGATAGCTTTGCCGCGTATTGCGAGCAGCTTGGCACCAGGCCACGGCTTGACGGGGCAGTGGTCTTAAATCAGATCCGTGACGTGACAAACCCTGATTTCCGGCATCCTGTTTTCATGCCCTATATAAAGACGACTGGCGCCGGCGAAAACGCGGTGAGCGTTTTAAGACATTCCGGGAACGAGGAGGCGCCCTCAGGGAATACCTCTATGCCATCCGGCGATGAAAATATCTTCATGGCATCCGGCAATATTGAGGAATCGACGGCAGAGATTCCTGTCCTGGTTTATACGCAGGAAGTGCCTGTGTTGAGAGAAGAATACGCAAAGCTTGATTATTATGAGCTGGTGCATTTTATCCCTGTATCCTTGTGGAAAGAGATCAAGGGACAGATCGGGGGAACGGAGGAAGACAGCTACATCTGCGTCCGCGGAAGAGAAGACGCCACATTGGAGGAGTTGAATACTTTACAGGATGAGATCGCGCAGCTTGTAGATGGAAAATATGCCATAGAACAGGAAAACCGCATCCAGGAGTATGAAACAAACAACAGACAAATCCAGGGGATGATGACTGTCTTTGGGGCTTTTTGTATTCTGCTCGCGATCATCGGCATTGGCAATGTGTTCTCCAATACGTTTGGATTTGTACGCCAAAGAAGGCGGGAATTTGCAAGGTATATGTCGGTAGGGCTGACGCCGAAGGAACTCAAAAAAATGTTTTGTACCGAAGCGCTTGTGATCGCTATCCGTCCGATTTTAATCGGTCTTCCGATCGTGGCCGTCGCGACCGGATTTATGCTGCGGACAAGTTATATGGAAGCTGGCGCTTTTCTGGGCGAAGCGCCGCTCATTCCGATCCTTTTATTTATGCTGGCGATTTTAGGCTCTGTGGCACTGGCATATTATCTGGCGTGGCGGAATACGCGGAAGATCAGCCTGGCCGAGGTGCTGAGAGACGATACGATGATGTAAAGATACCGTTACAGCGGCTTTGAGAAATCAGGCCGCTGTTTTTTTGCCTTCCAATCCCCTGCATTTGCAAATTCCCATCAAGAGTTCGGTTGAAAGCAGGGGGTATTTTTGATATACTCAAAAAAACGGCGTTTATCGGTTCGGTAAATGTTCATTTTATTAAGAAAGGTCAGGTGATTGGTATGAATGCAGGAATGATAATGGGTTTGGTTATTATATCGATTGTTGCTGGAATTATGATTATCATTGGTATTTTTCAGTTCAGTAAAAAAGATAATCCAGTAGGGTTTTATAATGTTATAGATCCGCCTAAGAAAGAAGAAATATCTGATGTAATACAATGGAACAGGAAACATGGAATCATTTGGATCGTCTATGGAATATGTATAGAATTTGGTTTCTGGCTGGGATATGTTATGCCTGTTGAAGTGTTAGAAATGGTATTTATGATGGGAGGAGTTATCATTCCATTGCCATTTATGATTAAAAGACATCGCAAGCTAGAAAAAGAGTATAAACTTAACTAAGTGAAACAACGGGCATTCTTGTACATTTCGCTTATGATTTGTCTTGTATAATGCTGATTGGCGGAAATTGACAGATATATTTGCATTTTCGGGAAGTGGAGCAGAACGAAAAATTGCAGTTGTTGCTGAACAGATTCAAAGAGAAACAGAACTTAACAATTATACAGAAATGTAGGATATAGCAGGAGGACAAAAATGAAAACGCTTGTTGTGTATTATTCTCAGAGTGGAAATGCCCAGTGGATGGCGGAGCGGATATCGTCCGCACTTTCCGCGGATATGCTGCGGCTGGTGCCAAAGAAAGCATACCCGGAGAAAGGGATTCGGAAATATTTTTTCGGAGGCGGCAGCGCCGTCATAAAGGAGACGCCGGAACTGGAACCGTATAAGGTGGACCTTGAACAGTACGGACAGATCGTATTTGTGACGCCGGTCTGGGCAGGGACAGTCACGCCGCCGCTGCGGACTTTTATTCAGGAAGAGAATTTGGATGGGAAGCATTTTGCCTTTGCGGCATGCAGTCTGGGCGGAAGTCCCGAAAAGACTTTCTCAGCGCTCAGATCGCTTTTGGGAGTGACTGGCGATGTGCCGACGCTGTGGCTTGTGGAGCCGAAACGGAAACAGAAGCCGGAGAATGAGAAGGCAATCGAAGAGTTCTGCGGGAAGCTTTGGAGGAAAAAGATTGGAAATAAAGACGTTTGAACTTTCATATTTGTACGGGACAAAGGACGCATTAAAAAGTGCATTTGGATATCAAAGAGTTTGAATATTTCAAGGTCGTGTGTGAACAGAAAAGCATTACAAGGGCAGCGGGCTATTTATATATGAATCAGCAGACTATGTATAAAGACGGAACCGTCTATGAAAACGGCGTTTCCAGCGATTCACCTGATGTGGGCGTCCGCGCTGCAATGTGGATCAGCCTGAGACAAAAAGAAGGAGATTCGAATTTATTTTGATCTGAAATGCGGGGAGGTAAAACGCAATTGTATTATGTACGCAAAAGGGTTGCCGTTTCTTATAGCGGAGGCAAGGATAGCGCATTGGCGATGTACCGTGCGGTACAGCTGGGATATGAACCGGTCTGTATCCTGACAACCTATAACAGTGAGGCCGGACGTTCATGGTTTCATGGGCTTCCGACAGAGATTCTGGAACAAATAGCGGAAACCCTTGACGTATCTCTGGAGCTTGTGAAGACCGGATCAGGGGACAATTATGCTGCAGATTTTACTGCGGCTTTAAAAAGAATGAAAGAAGAACAAGGGATCGTCGGATGTGTGTTTGGGGACATTGACATTGAGGAGCATTTCCGTTGGTGCGATTCCTGTTGTCGAAACGCCGGAGTTGAGAGCGTGTTTCCACTATGGCAGGAAGACCGCCGTGCTTTGGTTCGCGAGACGATTGATCTGGGATTTAAAGCTATGATCAAAGTGGTTCGTCTCTCAGTGCTGGGGGAAGAATTTCTGGGCAGGACACTGTCAGGGGAAGTAGTGGATGCGATTGTCCGCTGCGGCGCGGATGCCTGTGGTGAAAACGGGGAATACCATACTTTTGTCTGGGACGGACCTTTGTTTCAAAGACCGGTGGAATTTCGGACCGGATCTGTCATCAGGACGGGGGATTATGGAATATTGCCAGTCTATGACGATATAATAGCGGGCAAAGTGCGGGATGCGGCGGAAGCATTTGTCAAATTCAGGGAGAACCATCAGATATGAAGCAATACAGAGCAGAAATTACGGATAGGGCTTTTAAAAAAGATTTTCAGCTTTTTGGGAGGGCAATCCAATGAAATATGAGTGTAAAATAACTGTTCTGGAAACGAAGTGCTTTCCGGAGCTTCAAGAGAAATATCTGGCTGATCCAAAGTCAGGACCGTGTCCATTTTTTAAGCCTGGGGATACATTTGTATTAAAAAACACACCGCAGCAGGATGACTTCTATCACCTTATGAATGGGAGATTTTGTGGCGAAGCGTGGGATGCGGTAAGCCGATATGTTTATACGCCCCTTCAAGGCGGCTCCATCATGAAGGGTTGGACGAATGATGACCGAATGATGATCGCCTGTTGCAATGACGGTACAAGACCTGTGATATTTAAGATTGAGCGGATCGATATCCCAGAGAATGATGAGGAACAGGCGTGGTTGGAAAAGCAGGATTATACCAATTCAGCAGAGGATGCTTATACGGGTTGATTTTGCAAATGTTCACCCGGATCATTTCACGGAGGATTATCTGCCCAGGGAGATGAGAATCATCGTGATTTCAGGATATGATACGAAGAAGTGCAGATTGTAAGCAAGGGAGGCTTCTATGCCATATACAGAAGAATTTAAGTACAAATGTCCGGTCGACTGGACGCCCGTCACCCATACCATTACTTTCGAGAAGGCAGATCAGGTCCGGGTGTTTGAGGACACGATCCTTTCCTTTTCCTGCAGCCGAAACGCGGCCTGCGCCAAATGTGCGGAGAATTACCGCGATTGACAAATCGTTTGTCTCATTGGCCGCTGCAGGCTTCTTCGCGCTGGTCATGAATCAGGAAGGTTTCCAGGCCGGCTCGGATGAACTGATCGATGGTCTGCTGGATCCGGCTCCAGTCCGTGCATTTGTTTTTCAGCATCATTCGGTTGATCGCAAGACAGCCGTTCATCTGAAACCAGAAAACTGCCTCCGCCTGTTCAAAGGTCAGGAGGCTTTTCTGCATCAGGTGTGTGATGAAGCTTTCCTTACCCGTATCAGAAAGCTTTTCCAGCATCCGGGCGGAGACGACGTCGTCGGAAAAGAGTATCTGATACCGGGGAGAGGACTGTATTTTTTCGCAGAACGGATAGGTGCAGTTCTGCTTATTCGGGCACAGTACATGTTCCAGAACGCTTGAAGTATTGGAGAGAAAATCTTCAAAAATATTGTTCAGCACATCATCTATATCGTAGTAATGGAGATAGAACGTGCCGCGGTTCATCTCTGCCTTTTTACAGATTTCTGTCACTGTGATTTTGTTATAAGGCTTTGTTTTCAGTTCTTCGAGAAAAATATCTTTGATCGTCTGGCGGGTGTATCTGCTGCGCCGGTCGTCTTTTCGCTTTTCTTCCATAATTATATCCATTCCTTTCTCAACAATTTTCCGTTTCTGTTCAGAAACCTGTCAAAGTCAGATAATTGACGATTGAACTTTTTTATGTGCTTATTATAATGAGGCTGAAATAAAAAATCAACAATGTGTTCAGAAAAGAACAGACTGTGTCGAGGAGGGCTTAAAATGGGAAACATTGAATTTGCGGATTGTCAGGACGTAAGAGGTCAGAAACAGATCATGGAGATTGAGTGTCCAAACTGTCATGAATCGGACGGAATCGAAGTTTTTCTCAAGGACGGGCTGACGGTTGGAGAGAGCAAATGTGCGGTCTGCGGCTATGTATTGCCGGAGGGCAGCAGTGTATCCATTCACTAGCAGGAGAAAACAGGAATTATGGGACATATCATAGCGGTCGCCGGAAAGGGCGGCGTAGGAAAAACGACATTGTGCGGACTGCTGATCCAGTACCTGTGTGAGAACGGAAAAAAGCCGGTGCTGGCGGTGGACGCGGACGCGAACTCGAATCTGAACGAGGTGCTCGGCGTAGACGTGGAGCTTACATTGGGCGAACTGCGGGAGGAGATCGAGCGGGCGGGCGTGGACAGCCGTTATCAGATCCCGGCCGGAATGACGAAACAGGCGTATTTGGAAATGCGGCTGTCGGATGCGGTTGCGGAGCAGGACGATTACGACCTGATGGTGATGGGACGGACGCAGGGACAGGGCTGCTACTGCTTTGTCAATGGCCTGGTGCAGACACAGATCCAGAAGCTGCAGAGCCAGTATCCCTATGTGGTGGTGGACAACGAGGCCGGAATGGAGCATATCAGCCGGGGCCTGATCCCAACCATGGAGACGGCCATATTGGTGAGCGACTGCTCCAGACGGGGCGTACAGGCGGCAGGCAGGATCGCGGCCCTGATGAAGGAACTGAATTTTAAGCCGAAGACAGTGGGTCTGATCGTGAACAGTGCGCCGGAAGGAGAGCTGGATGAAGGGACGATGGCGGAGATCAACAAACAGGGATTAAATCTCCTGGGCGTAGTGCCCCATGACCCGAATGTGTATCGGTATGACTGTGACGGGAAGCCGATCATCCAGCTTCCCAAAGACTCTCCGGTACGCAGCGCGCTGTGCGATATTGCGCAGAAACTAGGGTTGTAGGGAAAGTGGCCGAAAAACTGCTGCGGTAAATGAGCAATAATCAACATTTGACACGATTCCTAAGTGCACCGGTTTTGACATAGAGAAAGTCAAAATTGGTGCATTTTTATTTCAGCTGGTTTTACTTGATCTGTTAGCAAGTTTTTTGGAAAAACGGACAAAAACACCGAAAAACATATTGGAAAAACGGACAAAATAGGGTAAAATATATTGGAAAAACGGACAGGTGATCCCGAAAGCCTATGTGTTTCACAATGAAAATGTCAGCGTTTCCGGAAAAATATGTTATTATCCTGTTTATATGCTGATGTTTGTGGAGCGAAAAGAACTGGCGCAGGAGATGATCTACAAGATTGACCTTGACGCGCTGAGGGAATAAGCTGCATCCGTCAGGAGGCGGACAGGCCCTTTCGGCGGATATATGAAGAGAACAGAAAATGTTGAATTAACGGTTTTATGCCTGATTCATCAGGCGGGAACTTAAGAAGTTACAGATTATTGACAAATAACATATTATATGTTCTAATAAAAATAGCTGTACAAAGGAAGTTGCTTGATAAAGCAGAATGAGAAATTTGATCTGAAAACAAACGCATATGTGCGGTACATTATAAGAAAGCTGTGAATTTATGAAACAAGCAAAAAGCAAACATTTCTATGCATTATTTATTTGTTTTGTAATAATAGTATTTTTTCTGGCGATCTATGTATATTCAATTGTGACAGGAAATATCCTCGAAGATGCAGCGGTCGACAACATCAGGGAAGTGGCTGTGCATGACCGAAATACGATCACTATGTTTATTGAATATAGCTGGAAAAATCAGCAGCGCATAGGCGAAAGACTGAAGCGAAACAGTGAGAACTTGAAAACTGTAAGTCAAATAAACGAATATCTGGGAATTGAAGCGTATGAATCAACATTCGATAAAGTTTATCTGCTTATGGAAGACGGTTCCTATTATACCGATATTACTTACAGAAAAGGCAGCGAAGATGCGGACTATTATCCGTATATGGATCTGTTCGCAGATACTGACAGTTACAAAGTCATCGGTTATGATTCGCTTCCTGTGATGGGCTCCGATAAAGTTGTAATTTATGGTTATAGATTGCCGGACAATCCGAAAGATGAAGTATTATCCGATATAAGAATTGGCGAAGATCAAAAAGAGGTTTACGCCGTGATAGGAGTTTGCAAGAGATCTTCTATTGTGGACGGTCTTGTAATCGAAAATTATGTTGATGGATCAGGCAATACGCAAGGCTACAGTTCGGTAGTCGATGAAAAAGGCGAATATGTTGTGGACAGAAAAGACGCGGCAAGCTCTGTCTCTGATAATTTGTTTGATATAGTGGAACGCTGTGACAGATCGAACCTCACGCCCTCCGATGTACAAGAAAAAATGCATGCACGCGAAGAATTCTGGTTCTCTATGGAAAAAAACGGCGTTCGTGAACTGAACTACTGCGCCCCGTTAAACAGCAGCAGTGTTGACTGGTATTTTATCATGTCGGTAAGCGATAAGGTAGTAAAAGACCAGACAAGATTATTTGTTTTGCTTATCATTGCGGCAATGAGCGCTGCGATCCTTGTCATCATCATTGCGTTCGTAGCGACCATTATCATGCAAAGAAAAACGCAGATGGCCCACGCTCAGGAAAAGGCGCAAAGCGAATTCTTGTCCAATATGAGCCACGAGATCCGCACGCCATTGAACGGTATTGTCGGATTAAATTACCTGATGATGAATTCAATCGATACTCCGGAGAAACATCTTCAGATAAAAGAGTGGCTGAAGAAATCACAGAATACGGCAGAATATCTGCTTGCGCTCATAAACGATGTGCTGGATATATCCAAACTTCAGGCGGGGAAAGTGGAAATTACCCGTGCCCCGATGTTGGTCGAAACAATGTCAGAGTCTGTTTATTCCATGCAGTACGATAATATTACAGGACGTGGAGTTGAATTTATAAAAGATATCCATATAACAGTCCCATGCATACAGTGTGATGAGGTACATATCAAACAAGTGCTTATGAACATTGTCGGCAACGCGGCAAAATTTACTCCGGCAGGAGGATCTATAAAATTTTCGGTAAATCAAAGCATGATCGACGAAAATCATGTTATGACTACATTTGTCTGTGAGGATACAGGCTGCGGAATGAGTAAGGAATTTATGAATGAAATATTTAATAAATTTACCCAGGACCGCAGCAGCACATCCAACTCCACCAAAGGCACAGGCTTAGGAATGGCGATAAGCAAGCTGCTTGTAAATGCAATGGGCGGAGAAATAAGCGTAGAGAGCGAATTAAACAAAGGCAGTACGTTTACGGTTGAAATTCCTGCTGAAATTTGTGAAATTCCGGACTATCTGAAGATAAATTCGGAGGATGCTGAAAAGACAGTTGATAATTCCGGTGACGGCGCCAGGTCAACGAAAATTCTTGTCGCCGAAGATAACGAACTGAATGCGGAAATACTGATGGAGATACTCAACCAGTTCGGATTTGTTCCTGTACACGCCGAGAACGGTCAGGAGGCTGTGGAGATCTTTGAGAGATCAAAGATAAACGAGTTCAGCATAATCCTTATGGATATGCGCATGCCTGTCATGGACGGCTGCGAGGCGTCGGCGAGGATCAGGGGACTTCACCGTGAAGATGCCAAAACGGTTACCATATTCGCCTGTACCGCAAACAGTTTTCAGGAGGACAGGGACAAGGCTTTAGACAGCGGAATGGACGACTTTTTGACAAAGCCGATCGATATCAATACCCTGCTTAGTAAAATGGAGAAAATCGATCACGAAAAACGTAACAGTCAATAAGGAGATTAGAAAAATGAGAAAAAGAATTCCTGCATTTTTATTGGAGATCGTCATAGCAGTGTTATTTTCCTTCTGCCTTTCCGCTTGTTCCGGACAAAAAGAACCGGAAAAAGAAATTATTATAAAAGTGCCTCATACCAGTACTATGAATTGCATTTCTAATGAAAATGTAAAAAATGCCTATACGCTCCTCGATCTTGCGAGCAAGGATTTTATTGCACAGTATGATAAAGATGTCAGAATAAAAGTCATAGAATTTGAAGGCGGTGAGGAAACGAAGGCAATCACAAATTCTTTCGGTAAAAGCGATGCGGCCGATATCTTATATGACGGATTTTTCAATATGAGTTCGTTTATCCATACAGGAAAAGTTGTCCCTGTAGACGACGTCCTTACGCCGGAAATGAAAGAGGATATATTCCCTGCATTTTTGGAACACGGACGATTTAATGATAAGCTCTATATGCTGCCCTATATGTGCTCTGAGAACATTCTCATATATAACAGGGAGATGCTTGAACAATACGGTTTGAGCGAATATGTTGACGAGGGCGCAGTGATTTCAAACTGGAGCATGGAGGACTGGACAAAGATACTGAATACACTTGCGGATGGATTTGCAAAAGAAGGCAAAGGGAAAGTCCCTATGATGATGTACGCAAAAGATAATCAGGGCGATACCCATATAATGACAATGCTGCGCGCTTTCGGCGGCGACCTGTTTGACAGCGACAACAATTTTGATCTTGCCGATAATCCTGATGTTATTTCCGCCCTCAGGTGGCTTCAGAACGGTGTGGATTCCGGTTGGTATCTGCCCGTTCCGTATGACAAAACAATGTCCGACAACAGCAGTAAATTCAAAATGGACGAGCTTACCTTTTATAACTTTAATCTGGGAAGTTCAACATACAGCAGAGTTAAGGAAGATTACAATGAGGAAGCAAATACTTTTAAGAAATACGGCTTTGTTAATTATCCCGGAAATCACTGTACGATCTTCAACGAAGGATTTGAGATTTTTGATAACGGCGACAGCGAAAAAATAGAAATAGCAAAAGATTTCCTGAAATATTTCTATGAAACCGATAAGTGGCTTGAATGTTCCGCCGGGAGTATCCCTGTAAGCAAGAAAGTCATGGAAAAATACAAAGATGATATCTTGCTTTTGGAGGCGTTCTCAAATAATACCGTAAATTCAGTTGATTATACACATAATCTCCCGAACTGGCAGGGAAGTGAAAATTCTGTCCGGAGTGTATTTTACAAAGAGATAGCGTTGCTTTTGACCAAAGAGGCAGACGGTAATTTTGCTGTTACTCCTGAAGAATGCGCAAGTAATTTACAGGAAAAATTAAATACGGCTATATCGGAAGGGCGCAAAAACAGTACGCTTCATGAGTAAGGGTCTGTCGAGGCGGTAGCGCCGTCATAAAGGAGGCATCGGAGCCGGAACCGTATAAGGTGAACCTTGAACACTACGCGAGTAGTGTATTGACAAAACCAAACTACTGTGGTAGTATAACGATGTACTACTGCAGTAGTTTTATGTTGGAGGATAAAAAGATGGATGTAAAACTGTTCGATTCGGAACTCAAAGTCATGCATGTGCTCTGGAAAGAGGGAGACTGTACCGCAAAACACATCTCGGATGTGCTGAAGGAGAAAGTCGGCTGGAACATGAACACGACCTACACGCTGATCAAGCGGTGCATCAGTAAGGGGGCGATTGAGCGGTCGGAGCCGAATTTTATGTGCCACGCGCAGATCACGCAGGAGGAAGTACAGGCGGCGGAGACGGACGAACTGATCAACAAGATCTATGACGGTTCGGTTGATAAGCTGTTTGCGGCCCTGATCGGCAGCAGGCGGCTGTCGGCGGAGCAGATCGGGCGGCTGAAGAAGATGGTGGAAGAGAATGGGTCAGACGCGCCTGATCCGATGCAGGGGAGGACTGCCGCGGTGGAAGAGAGGAAGTGAGGTGCGCAGATATGAATTTTTTTCAGATGAGCCTTGCGGGCGCGGTTCTGATACTGGCAGTGACTGTGGTGCGTGCCCTGTTTCTCAATCATCTTCCCAAGATAACCTTCCATATCCTGTGGATGGCGGCACTGATCCGCCTGCTTGTGCCGTTTTCCCTCAGTTCAGTCACGAGCATATACACATGGATTTCGGGACTGGGAGCGCTTGAGGAAACGCTGACGGTCAATCTGTCAGAACTTCTGTCGGCGGAAACAGGAACAGACGATGCGGCTGTCCGGCAGACTACGGGGACAGGAACGGACGGTTCTGCTGCGAGGCAGACTACGGGGATCGGAGCGGACGAAATATCAAGCGTGCAGGGAGCGGATACAACAGTATTTGCGGGAGCAGAAGATCATATGCCGGCGAACGGTGGAGTGGAATCGGCGCTGTCAGGCGGCAGAACGTTTGGCGGCATTTTGCTGCCGCCGATCTGTCTGGTCGTGTGGTTTGTTGGAGCCGTGGCGCTGGCGTTTTGCTTCTTGCTTGCCTATGTCCGGGCCTACAGAGAATTCGGGACTTCGCTCCCCGTGGAGAATAGGACGGTTCGGGAATGGCTTGCTATGCATCCTCTGAGGCGGAGGCTAGAGGTGCGTTATTCAGACCGAATTTGTGCGCCGCTCTCCTACAGAGTGTTTCGCCCGGTGATTTTACTGCCGGGGAAGGCGGATAACAGAGAAACAGCCGGAACAGGCGGTTATGCGGATTCTTTGCTGTACATTTTGGAACACGAATATGTCCACATTCAGCGGCTGGACGCGCTCACGAAGATTCTCATGGCGGCGGCGCTGTGCCTGCATTGGTTCAACCCCCTTGTCTGGATGATGTACATCCTGTTCAACCGCGATATGGAGCTTTCCTGCGATGAGGCGATCCTTTGCAGGTTCGGCGAGAATACAAAGTCTGCCTATGCCATGACTCTGATCAGGATGGAGGAAAGGAAAGACAGTTTTACCCCTCTTTTTAGCAATTTCAGCAGAAATGCGGTGGAAGAAAGGATTGGTGCGATTATGAAACTGAAGAAACGCACGCCGGGAAGGCTTGTGACGGCCTGCCTGACGATCATGTTGATCTGCGGTCTGTTTGCGACGTCAGCAATGAAGCAGCCGGCGCAGGCATCTGTGGAGGCGCAGTCGAAGGCGGCGGTCGAAGATGAGAAAGAGGCAGCTTACGCGGATAACGCAATCCGCGCGGCAGACATAGCGCTTGGGGAACTGAATCATGCAGTTGCCAGGCAGGAGGAGGCAATCCGCGCAGCGGAAGAGGCGAACGACGATCTGGAATCTCTTTATAGGACATTATCCTACCTGCAGCTTGAACAGGAAGATATGGAACGGCTGGAGTTCTTTGAACAGGAGTATGGCAGCTATGGGATTCATTATGATCCGACGGGTGATGGGTCCCTGCGGATGGACGGAAGGACGGTCGGTCATTTCTTTGATGAAGGCAACGGCGGAGCGCTCTGGGCGGCGAATGGCTGCGAGCTGAGCGTGACGGTGGAACGGGAGGACGGGGAGATCGCGTATTTTGTCGTGATGACAGAGGGCGATGCGGAGAGCAGTTTTACTGTGACGGCTATAGAGGATGCGATAGAGGAGATGCCGGCGGGAGCTGCGGAGAATAACGGAGAAGATGTTTCGAAGGATGAAACCGCGGTAAGTGAAATGCTGCAAGCGGAGGCCGCTGTGACAGACGGCGCCTATGAACCGTCTGAGGAGGATCGGAAAAGAGAGCAGGAGTACAGGGAGGCCGGGATCACGAAGAATCCGCACACAGGTGAATGGCTTTACGACGAACGAGTGATCAGTATGCTGGTGGATGAGGACGGCGGTATCTACATGAATAATATGGAGGATACGCCGAAGGAAGACCGACTGTATGTGATCGTGGAGCGCGGTGAAGACGGCAATGTGAAAGGGGCGAAGGCAGTGACTCTGGAGGACGCTGTCCTGAGTTACGCGAAAAACAGATATTGATACCGTAAGCTGCATCTCCTAATAAACAGATACTATATTTCATAGTTGCTTTTGACCGGAGCGCTGGGAAACATAGATTGGTTTTACAGTGCTCCGGTCTTGCCTGATGAGCACTGCGCTACCGAATATTAACGCTCAAAAGCCTACCCATTGTAGAAAATATAGAGAGTCTGTGGTATACTTAATGCGCATAAGTGCTAGAGCAACAGAATCGGGATTAACTGCTGCGGCAGATGTTTTATAGGAGACGTCAGGTATGGATGCATTAAATGGTTTGCTCATAAAATTTGTCACACAAAGTCAAAAAATATTAGGAGATAATCTGATCGGGATCTATCTTCATGGCTCTGCTGTTATGGGATGCTACAATAAGCAAAAGAGTGATATTGATCTGTTAGTTGTAGTTGAGGAAGCTATTCCAAACAATATAAAACATCGTTTCATGGATATGGTTGTAGAATTAAATACCTATGCGCCTCCAAAGGGAATCGAAATAAGCATTGTGAAAAGAGGGGTATGCAATCCGTTTGTTTATCCGACCCCTTTCGAATTGCACTTTTCTATTGCACATTTAGAATGGTATAAAACTGATTCTTTCGATTACATTGAGAAAATGAAGGGAACAGATAAAGATCTGGCAGCTCACTTTACGATTATTTATCACAGGGGAAAATGTCTTTATGGAAGCGATATCAAAGATGTTTTCGGAGCAGTCAGTAAAGAAGATTATTTTGATAGTATCTGGAATGATATTGAGAAAGCTGAAACGGAAATAATGGATAACCCCACTTACATTATTTTGAACTTATGCAGAGTATTAGCGTATAAAAAGGAAGAACTTATCCTGTCAAAACAGGAAGGCGGTAAATGGGGAATATGCAATGTCCCTGAAAAGTATCGAACTATAATAGTACAGGCGTTAGATGAATATATGTCAAACAAATCAACAGAATGGGATGAAAAGAATGCCCATGAATATGCTGCATATATGATAACACAGATAAGGAATTAGATAAAATACATATCCTTTTCCCTTGTTAGGTTTTTTGATTTTGAAAGCATTTCAATCAGTTCTTTTCGCCCTGTTCATAATGTGTACAATTCAGAGTTTGGGGGTGATAATAATGATAATTGAAACAGAAAGACTAATATTAAGAGAATATACTTTTGAAGACTTTAATTCTTTATATGAAATTCTTTCTGATCAGGAAACTATGGAACATTATTCCAAACCTTTTGATGAAACAGAAGTCAGAGGATGGATTCAATGGAATATTGAGAATTATGCCAAATATGGATTTGGACTTTGGGCTATAGTTCTAAAGGAAACGGGTAAGATGATAGGCGATTGTGGAATTACAATTCAAAATATTGATGGAGATTTACTTCCGGAAATAGGTTATCATATTCATAAAAAATATTGGAGAAATGGATTTGGAAGTGAATCTGCAAGAGCAGTTAGAGATTGGATATTTGAGAATACAGGATATGATTGCTTGTATTCATATATGAAATACACAAATATAGGATCATATTCTACTGCAATTGCAATAGGAATGAGAAAAGTCAAAGAATACCCTGACGAAAAGAATATAGTTTCATATGTTTATGCTATAACACGGGATGAATGGAAAGTATTAAAAAGATAAATTCTCGTTTGCTGCTGAGACAACTCCGCTTTACAAGTAAGGGGGTGCATTTCCGGATTTTTTCTCAAAATTTTGCCCGAAATTTGGGGCAAAAATGAAAACGCTTATTGTGTATTATTCTCAGAGCGGAAATGCCCAGTGGATGGTGGAGCGGAAATGCAGCTGGTGCCAAAGAAGACATACCCGGAGAAAGGGTTTTTCTTCAAGAAATTGAAAGTCGGAATAAAGCCGAAGAAAGAGTCAGTATATCTTTGAAAGATTGCGAAAACGTTAATAAGAGAAATGCTTATTTTGATTTCGATTGACAAGTCGAAATAAAGGCTGCGTAATAGGCTTTTCGGCAAAAAATATCTTAACTTTTCAGAGCCCATGTGCTATGATGGGCATGTAACAAGAGGGCTCAAGCTGTAACGGAGGATAGAGATGGGCAGTTATCTGAATCCCGGGAGCGGAAAATTTTACGAAAGCCTGAGATCCCAGATCTATGTGGATAAGACCGGATTGATCGAACGTACAAATGAAAAGATCAGGACGGTACAGAAATACATCTGTCTCAGTCGTCCGAGGAGATTCGGCAAGTCTATGGCGATGGATATGCTGGCGGCGTATTATGGCCGTGCGGAGGATACGTCCGCCCTGTTCGATGGGCGGAAGATCAGTAATACATCCACATATCGTGAGCATTTGAATCAGTATGATGTCATCAAGGTTAACATGCAGGATTTTCTTAGTATGACGCGAGGCATAGATGAAATGCTTGCAATGCTGCAGAGACGGATATTATCTGACTTGAAAGACAAGTATTCCGAATATGTGGAAGAACCGCAGATCATATTTGCCATGCAGGACATTTATGCTAAGACTCGTCATCCCTTCATCATACTGATTGACGAGTGGGACGCCTGTTCCGCGAATATAAAGACGATCACGATTCTCAGAAAAAGTACCTTGATTTCATGCGCACCTGGCTCAAGGACAAGGATTATGTGGGACTTGCCTATATGACGGGAATCCTGCCCGTGAAAAAATACGGAACGCACTCCGCGTTGAATATGTTTGTCGAATACTCCATGACAGATCCGTGGGATTTTTTCGAGTTTTTCGGATTTACGGAGGACGAGGTGAAGAATCTGTGTGCGACGTGGCAGATGAACTTTGAGGAAACGAAGGCATGGTATGACGGTTACCGGCTCGTGTCGCACAGCCGTTTCGGGGATCATATTTACTCTATGTACAGTCCAAAGTCTGTTGTGGAGGCCATGCTTCGCCACAAATTCGGGCCATACTGGAACCAGACAGAGACCTATGAGGCATTGAGGGTCTACATTCAGATGAATATGGACGGCTTGAAGGACGCAGTGGTGGCAATGCTTGCAGGTGACAGCGTTCACATAAACACTGGTACGTTCACAAATGACATGACGACATTCGCCACCAGAGATGACGTGCTGACACTGCTTGTTCATCTTGGTTACCTGACTTATGACGGTGATGCGAAGACGGTATCTATCCCAAACAAAGATGTCTCCCAGGAGTATGTCAACGCAATCAGTACGATGGACTGGAAAGAAGTGATCCGCTCGGTGAATGATTCCTGGAACTGAAATGGGATCAGACAGCCGAGGGCGCTATCGCTCAGATCAAAAGCAAACGGTATGTGGACGCGTTGAAGGATTATCGTGGAAATCTGCTTCTTGTGGGCATAAATTATGACAAGAAGACCAGGAAGCATGTGATCGAGCGGGTAGATGCGTAAGAGTCATAGCAGAAACAGAGTAATTTGATAAAAACTTAGGAGATTGCCGCTACAGTGCCTGAAATGGTTTGCATCCCCGACAGACATTTGCGGCAGTCTTTCTGTCTGTCGGGGCAATTTTAGTCGCAGCTTGGTCGATTTGAACGATTCCGGGACATTTTTTGCATGAATTTGTATCATTAAACAGTTGAAATAAAAAAGGAAATACATTATTATATTGGTTAAGGCTCTTTTGGGGCATTCTGTAAAGACGGATTTTCGTATGTGCTTCAGGCTGAAAAACGATGCTCGAAGAGGCAAATGCGAAAACGGGGAAAGGATGAACAAGACAATGAAACACAGGATTGCGCTGATCCCGGGGGATGGGATCGGCCCGGAGATCGTCGCGGAGGCGTGCAAGGTACTGGACGCAGCCGCGGCAAAGTTTGGCTTTGAACTGGAATATAAAAAGCTTTTGATGGGCGGCGCGTCGATCGACGTGCACGGAGTGCCGCTCACGGATGAGACGATCGCGGAGGCAAAGGCGAGTGAGGCGGTGCTGATGGGTTCCATCGGCGGCGACGCGAAGACTTCTCCCTGGTATCAGTTAGATCCGCAGCTTCGCCCGGAGGCTGGACTTCTGAAGATCCGCAAGTCGCTGAATCTGTTCGCGAATCTGCGCCCGGCATATTTATATGATGAGCTGCGGGTGGCCTGTCCGCTGCGCGATGAGATCATCGGGGACGGGTTCGACATGATGATCATGCGCGAGCTTACCGGGGGACTTTACTTCGGCGAGCGCGAGACCGTGGAGGAAAACGGCGTGCGCAGGGCGAAGGATACGCTCGTATATAATGAGAACGAGATCCGCCGGATCGCGATCAAAGGTTTTGACATCGCGCGCAAACGCCGCAGAAAGGTCTGCAGCGTCGACAAGGCGAACGTATTGGATTCCTCGCGCCTGTGGAGGGCGGTCGTCGAGGAGGTCGCGAAGGACTATCCGGACGTCGAGCTTTCCCATATGCTCGTGGACAACTGCGCGATGCAGCTCGTGAAGGACCCGAAGCAGTTCGATGTGATCCTGACGGAGAATATGTTCGGAGACATTCTCTCCGACGAGGCGAGCATGGTGACTGGCTCGATCGGGATGCTCTCGTCTGCGTCGCTCAACGAGACAAAGTTCGGACTCTATGAGCCGAGCCACGGCTCCGCTCCGGACATTGCCGGAAAGGGCGTTGCGAATCCGATCGCGACGATCCTGTCCGCGGCGATGATGCTGCGCTACTCGCTGGATCTCGACGAGGCGGCGGACGCGGTGGAAGCGGCCGTGAAGCAGGTGCTGAAGGAAGGCTATCGCACCGGCGATATCATGTCGGACGGCTGCACGCAGGTCGGCACCGTGGAGATGGGCGATCTGATCGCGGCGCGCGTCTGAAGGGAAACGGATGAAAGCTCCGCAATTATTTAAAGAAGAAAGTTTAAAGACTGTACAGACAAGCGGTCTGTGCAGATCGTGTGATTATCAGAGTACCTGCAAATTGAAAAGCGCAGGTGAGTACGTGAGGAGGATCGATTATGAAGAGTGACGCAGTGAAAAAGGGTATTCAGCAGGCGCCGCACCGTTCCCTGTTCCACGCGCTGGGACTGACGGAGGAGGAGATGAAGCGCCCGCTGATCGGTATTGTCAATTCCTACAATGAAGTGGTGCCGGGCCATATGAATCTGGACAAGATCACAGAGGCCGTCAAACTCGGCGTCGCGATGGCGGGCGGCGTGCCGAGGGAGTTCCCGGCGATTGCGGTCTGCGATGGCATCGCGATGGGACACGTCGGCATGAAATACTCGCTCGTGACGCGCGACCTGATCGCGGATTCCACCGAGTGTATGGCGATCGCGCACCAGTTTGACGCGCTCGTCATGATCCCGAACTGTGACAAGAATGTTCCGGGACTGCTGATGGCGGCGGCGAGGCTGAACATTCCGACGATCTTCGTGAGCGGAGGCCCGATGCTGGCCGGACATCTGAAAGGGCGCAAGAGAAGCCTTTCCAGCATGTTTGAGGCGGTCGGAGAGCACACTGCGGGCAAGATGACTGCGGAAGAGGTTGCGGAATATGAGGAGAAGGTCTGCCCGACCTGCGGTTCCTGCTCCGGCATGTACACGGCCAACAGCATGAACTGCCTGACCGAGGTGCTCGGCATGGGCTTAAAGGGCAACGGCACGATCCCGGCCGTCTACTCCGAGCGCATCCGTCTCGCTAAGATGGCGGGCATGCAGATCATGGAGCTTTTGAAGAAAGATATCCGCCCGCGCGACATCATGACCGAGAAGGCATTTATGAACGCACTGACGGTCGATATGGCGCTCGGCTGTTCGACGAACAGCATGCTGCATCTTCCGGCGATCGCGCACGAGGCGGGCGTAGAACTCGACGTCGACATCGCGAACGAGATCAGCGCAAGGACGCCGAATCTCTGCCACCTTGCTCCGGCGGGTCCGACCTACATTGAGGATCTGAACGAGGCCGGCGGCGTGTACGCGGTCATGAACGAACTGACGAAGAAGAACCTGCTGAACCTTGACTGCATGACAGTCACGGGCAAGACAGTGGGAGAGAATATAGAAGGCTGCGAGAACAAAAATCCGGAGGTCATCCGCCCGATCGACAATCCGTACAGCGAGACCGGCGGACTGGCGATCCTCAAGGGCAATCTCGCCCCGGATTCCGGCGTTGTGAAGCGCTCCGCGGTCGTGCCGGAGATGATGGTACACGAAGGCCCGGCGCGCGTGTTCGACTGCGAGGAGGACGCGATCGCCGCGATCCTCGGCGGAAAGATCGTCGCGGGCGACGTCGTCGTGATCCGCTACGAGGGTCCGAAGGGCGGCCCGGGCATGCGCGAGATGCTGAACCCGACGTCGGCAATCGCCGGTATGGGACTGGGTTCCTCCGTCGCGTTGATCACGGACGGACGCTTCAGCGGAGCTTCCAGAGGCGCTTCCATCGGACATGTCTCCCCGGAGGCAGCGGTCGGCGGACCGATCGCGCTCGTCGAGGAAGGCGACACGATCCGCATCAACATTCCCGAGTGCAAGCTTGAGCTTGCGATCAGCGACGAGGAGATGGCGGCGCGCCGCGCGAAGTGGCAGCCGCGCGAGCCGAAGATCAAGACAGGATATCTGGCACGTTACGCGTCACTTGTGACATCCGGAAACAAGGGCGCGGTGCTGATCAACCCATTAAATTCGCGAAAGCAATGAGCCGTGCAAAGATGTTGAAGCGGGAAATGCCTGCTTGCAGGCAATTTCACGGGACAACATCTTTATAGGGCGAACGCCCGCGACCGAGGAAAGCCGTAGGCTTTTCGAGGGAACAAGGCTCATGTGTGCAATATGAACATAGAAGAGAGAAAGGGCAGATGAGGATGAAATTGAACGGTTCGGAGATCGTGATCGAGTGCCTGAAAGAGCAGGGCGTGGACACCGTGTTCGGCTATCCGGGAGGCACGATTCTCAATATCTATGACGAATTATACAAGCACAGCGGCGAGATCCGCCATATCCTGACCTCGCACGAGCAGGGCGCGGCGCACGCGGCGGACGGCTACGCGCGTTCCACCGGAAAGGTCGGCGTCTGTATGGCGACCTCCGGTCCGGGCGCGACGAACCTTGTCACGGGCATCGCGACGGCGTACATGGACTCTGTCCCGGTTGTCGCGATCACGGCGAACGTGGCCGTCACGATGCTCGGGCGCGACAGCTTCCAGGAGATCGACATCGCGGGCGTCACCATGCCGATCACGAAGCACAGCTTTATCGTCAAGGACATTACGAAGCTCGCGGATACGATCCGCTGGGCGTTCCAGATCGCGCAGGAAGGGCGACCCGGCCCGGTGCTCGTCGACATCACGAAGGATGTGACCGCGGCGACGACGGACTATGAGCCGATGAAGCCGGAGCCGATCGTCCGAAGCAGCGAGTACATTCGCGAGGAGGATCTTGAGCGGGCGGTCAAGCTCATCAACAGGGCGAAGAAACCGTTCATCTTTGTCGGCGGCGGAGCCGTCATCTCCGGCGCGCAGGAAGAGCTGGAGGAGTTTGTGAACAAGGTACACGCCCCGGTCGCGGATTCCCTGATGGGCAAGGGCGCGTACAACGGGCACAACGAGCTGTACTGCGGCATGCTTGGCATGCACGGGACCAAGGCGTCGAATCTCGGTGTGACCGGCTGTGATCTGCTGATCGCGATCGGCGCACGTTTCAGTGACCGTGTGATCGGCAATGCGAAGAGCTTTGCAAAGCACGCAAAGATCATCCACATCGATGTCGACCCGGCGGAGATCAACAAGAACATCGCCGTGGACGCCTCGATCATCGGGGATGTGAAGGAGGTTCTGAAGCGCCTGAACGCGCGTATCGAGGAGCATCGCCACGACGAGTGGGACGCGTCCGTCACGGAGCTGAAGACAAAGTATCCGCTGAAATACAATACCGACGGGCTGACCGGCCCGTACATCGTAGAAGAGATCTACCGCATGACAAAGGGCGACGCGATCATCGTCACGGAGGTCGGGCAGCACCAGATGTGGGCGGCTCAGTATTACAAGTACTCGAAACCGCGCACGCTCATCACCTCCGGCGGCCTCGGCACGATGGGTTACGGTCTCGGAGCGTCGATCGGCGCGAAGGTGGCGAATCCGGATAAGACGGTCGTCAACATCGCGGGCGACGGCTGTTTCCGCATGAACATGAACGAGATCGCGACCGCGGCGCGCTACAATATTCCGGTGATCCAGGTGGTCGTCAACAACCATGTTCTGGGAATGGTTCGTCAGTGGCAGACCCTGTTTTACGGGAAGCGCTACTCACAGACGGTGTTGAACGACGCGGTCGACTTTGTGAAGCTGGCCGAGGCGATGGGAGCCGAGGGCATCCGCGTGACGAAGAAAGAGGAGTTCACGCCGGCGTTTGAGAAGGCTCTGTCGCTCGGAAAGCCGGTCGTGATCGACTGCATCATCGACTGCGACGACAAGGTGTTCCCGATGGTTCCGGCCGGAAAGCCGATCGAGACCGCTTTCGATCAGGATGATCTGAAGGAAGAGTAAGCGACGGCTGATTTTGTACTGTGAGCAAAACAGCATATAGATGAATAAAATTTACGGACGGAATTGATTTCCGTGATAAGGGAATCAGAGGAGGTTATGAAAAAATGGGAAGAGTTTACAATTTCTCGGCGGGACCGGCGGTTCTGCCGGAGGAGGTCCTGAAGACGGCGCAGGCGGAGATGCTGGATTATCACGGCTGCGGACAGTCTGTGATGGAGATGAGCCACCGTTCCAAGGTCTTTGACGACCTGATCCATGAGACGGAGGCGGATCTGCGCAAGCTGATGCAGATTCCGGACAACTACAAAGTCCTGTTCCTGCAGGGCGGAGCGAGCCTGCAGTTCTCGATGATCCCGATGAACCTGATGAAGAACCGCGTAGCGGACTACATCATCACGGGACAGTGGGCGAAAAAGGCGTGGCAGGAAGCGAAAAAGTACGGGCAGGCGAACGCGGTCGCGTCCAGTGAGGACAAGACGTTCTCCTACATCCCGGACTGCTCCGATCTGCCGATCAGCCCGGACGCGGACTATGTCTACATCTGCGAGAACAACACGATCTACGGCACGAAATACAAGAAACTCCCGAACACGAAGGGCAAGCTTCTGGTGTCCGACGTCTCGTCCTGTTTCCTGTCGGAGCCGGTGAATGTCTCGGATTACGGCATCATCTACGGCGGCGTGCAGAAGAACATTGGCCCGGCGGGCATGGTGATCTCCATCATCCGCGAGGATCTGATCACGGACGACGTGATGGAGTTGACGCCGACGATGATGAAGTTCAAGACGCACGCGGACGCGGGATCCATGTACAACACGCCGAACTGCTACTGCATCTACATGTGCGGTCTGGTGTTCAAATGGCTGCTGAGCATGGGCGGCCTCTCCGAAATGAAGAAACGCAACGAGGCAAAAGCGAAGGTGCTGTATGATTTCCTCGACCAGAGTGCAATGTTCAAGGGTACGGTCGTGAAGGAAGACCGCTCACTGATGAATGTTCCGTTCATTACCGGCGACAAGGAGCTGGATGCGAAATTTGTGAAAGAGGCAGAAGAAGCGGGATTCGTCAATCTGAAAGGTCACCGCACGGTCGGCGGCATGCGCGCAAGCATCTACAACGCGATGCCGGCGGAGGGCGTCGACGCGCTCGTCGCGTTCATGAAGAACTTCGAAAAGGAGAATGGCTGAAATGTATCGATATAAATGTCTGAATCCGATCGCCAAGGTCGGACTGAAGCGGTTTTCGGAAGAGTATGAGCAGGTGGACGATATCAAGGACGCGGACGCGGTCCTCGTCCGCAGCGCAAAGATGCACGACATGGAGCTGCCGGAGTCGCTGCTTGCCGTTGCGCGTGCCGGGGCGGGTGTGAACAACATCCCGCTGGACCGCTGCGCCGAGCAGGGGATCGTCGTCTTCAACACGCCGGGAGCAAATGCGAACGGCGTCAAGGAGCTTGTCTTCGCGGGTATGCTGCTCGCGGCGCGCGATATCATCGGCGGGGCCAACTGGGTGCAGAGCCAGACATGGAACCCGGACATCGCGGCAGTGACTGAGAAGGAAAAGAAAAAATTTGCCGGAAGCGAGCTGCAGGACAAGAAGCTCGGTATCATCGGGCTCGGCGCGATCGGCGTGCAGGTGGCGAACGCGGCCACACATCTCGGGATGGAGGTCTACGGCTACGATCCCTACATTTCGGTCGACGCGGCATGGAGTCTGTCCAGAAGCATCCGTCACACCTATGACGTGGAGGATATTTACCGGGAGTGCGACTACATCACGATCCATGTGCCGCTGATGGATTCCACCAGAAAGATGATCAACCGCGACGCGATCGCGCAGATGAAGCCGAACGTGGTGCTGTTGAACTTTGCGCGCGATCTGCTCGTGGATGAGGAGGCCGTGATCGAGGCGCTCGATGAGGGACGCATGCGCCGCTATATCTCGGATTTCCCGAACCCGTTGACGGTCGGCAGACAGGGTATTATCCTCACTCCGCACCTCGGCGCGTCCACCTCGGAGTCTGAGGATAACTGCGCGGTGATGGCGGTCAAGGAGCTGATCAATTTCCTCGATAACGGCAACATCCGCAATTCCGTGAATTATCCGAACTGTGACCTTGGCCAGTGCGAGGCAGAAGCCCGCCTTGCGATCTACCACAAGAACGTAAAGAAGATGATCAGCCGTTTCACCGACGTGCTCTCCGATACGAATATCAAGAACATGAGCAACACGAGTAAAGGGGATTACGCGTACACGCTGCTCGATCTCGACACGGCGGTCGCGGACAGCATCGTGGAAGAGCTGCGCGCGATCGACGGAGTGATCCGGGTGCGTGTTGTCAAATAGACGAATTTTTAAGTGACGGGCGGTACAGGTCACAGGAAAGGCCTGTGCCGCTCTCTTTCGGTTTTGGCATGGCTAAATATATGGAATAAGAGGAAAATTACATGGCAGACATCAGACCATTTCGAGGGATCCGCCCGGCAGATGAATTAGCGTCGCGTGTGGCGGCGCTTCCGTACGACGTATACAGCCGCAAAGAGGCGTATGTTGAGGCGGCGAAGGACCGCCTGTCTTTTTTGAATATCGACCGCCCGGAGACGCAGTTCGCGGAGGGCATCGACATCTATGCACCCGAGGTCTACCAGAAGGCGAACGAACTGCTGCAGGAACGCATTGCGCAGGGAATCTTCCGGCAGGATGAGACGGACAGTTTTTATCTGTATGAGCAGACGATGGACGGGAGAATGCAGACCGGCCTCGTCGCTTGCGCCTCAATCGATGATTATATGAACGGAGTCATCCGCAGGCACGAGAACACACGCGCGGAGAAGGAGGCGGATCGCATCCGCCATGTAGACGCGTGCAGCGCCCAGACGGGCCCGATCTTTCTGGCATACCGCAAGGACAGACACATTCAGGATGTGACGCAGCGGGCAAAGCAGGCAGATCCGCTCTTCGATTTCACCTTGGAGGACGGAATCCGGCATCGTGGCTGGCGAATCACAGAGGAATCTGAGATACGCGCGATCCGCGAGGCGTTTGCCGGGATCGGGCAGATCTACATCGCAGACGGACATCACAGGGCGGCTTCCGCGGTACGGGTCGGACTGAAACGCAGGGAAGAGCATCCGGACTATACCGGAGATGAGGAATTCAATTATTTTCTTTCCATTCTGTTCCCGGACGAGGAGCTGATGATCATGGATTACAATCGTGTCGTCAAGGATCTCAACGGACTGAGCGAGGATGTTTTTCTGAGAAAAGTCCGAGAGAAGTTTGTCCTGTCCCCTTGTGAAGACGAGCAAAAGCCTCAGAAAAAGGGAACGTTCGGTATGTATCTCGGGCATTGCTGGTATCGCCTTGAGGTCCTTGAGAAATTTAAGAGTGACGATCCGGTGCAGGGGCTTGACGTATCCGTTTTACAAAATGAACTGCTCACTCCGGTGCTCGGCATCGGCGATCCGAAAACGGATCCGAGGATTGATTTCATCGGAGGGATCAGAGGCCTTGCCGAGCTCGAGCGGAGAGTACAAACGGATTGCGCGGTGGCGTTCGCCCTGTATCCGACCTCGATCGGCGAGCTGTTCGCTGTCGCGGACGCCGGGCTTCTGATGCCTCCGAAATCCACCTGGTTTGAGCCGAAGCTGAGGAGCGGGCTTTTCCTTCATGCGATCGAGCGATGACGCGCGCGGATGAACAAAATACTGATCTGATTTTCAATTGAGAGAACAGGGTACAAAGTCGCCCTGTTTTTCTTTGCGCAAAAGAATCTGTCCTTGAGTTTATCCTGATTAAGTGTTAAAATAATCAATATATAGAAACAATTTCAGGTCTGGAGGTATTGCTATGGATGAGAAATTATATAATTTGATGGATTGGGCAGGCGTAGAAGCGATTGTTTATTCCGAAGAAGATCACCCGGAAAACTACCTCGGACCACATCAGACGGAGGACGGGATCACGATTCAGGCGTTTTTCCCGGACGCGAAATCCGTGTCCGTCAAGGTCGCCGGGCGCAAAACTCCGCATCCGATGGATCAGGAAGATGAGGCAGGCTATTTTGCCGCGCTCCTTCCCGGAAAGAAGATCCCGGATTACAGCTATCTGGTGACATATGAAGACGGGAAAGCCCTGGAGCAAAAGGATCCGTATGCGTTCCCCCCGCAGATCACCGAGAAGGACACAAAGAAGTTCAATGCGGGGATATGCTACAATATCTACGAAAAGCTCGGCGCGCATCCGATGACGATCAACGGGACGCCGGGAGTCTATTTCGCGGTCTGGGCACCGAACGCGATGCGCGTGAGCGTCGTCGGGGATTTCAATCTCTGGGACGGCCGGCGTCTTCCGATGCGCAGACTTTGGAATTCCGGCATTTTTGATCTGTTTGTTCCGGGGCTTGAGACCGGCACACTGTACAAATATGAGATCAAGGCAAAAGGCGGCCTCACCTACTTAAAGGCCGATCCCTACGGCAATGCGTCGGAGCTTCGCCCGAATACCGCCTCGATCGTGACCGACTTAAGCGACTTCAGCTGGAGCGACCAGGTCTGGATGGAGCAGCGCAGAGATCTCAATACAAAGGACAAGCCGATGTTTGTGTTCGAGGTGCATCTCGGCTCGTTCGCAAAGCCGGAGGACGGCCGGTATTTCTACAATTACCGCGAGCTCGCCCCGATGATTGCCGACTATGTGAAAGAAATGGGTTATACCCACATCGAGCTGCTCCCGGTCATGGAGCATCCGCTGGACGAATCCTGGGGCTATCAGGTGACGGGATACTACGCGCCGACCGCTCGCTACGGAACGCCGCAGGATTTCATGTATTTCATCGACTATATGCACGCGCAGGGGATCGGCGTGATTCTCGACTGGGTGCCGGCGCATTTCCCGCGCGATACACACGGCCTCTGCGGCTTCGACGGCACCTGCCTGTACGAGCATCTTGATCCGCGCCGGGGCACGCACCCGCACTGGGGCACGCTGATCTACAATTACGGACGTCCGGAGGTCTCGAATTTCCTGATTGCGAACGCGCTGTTCTGGAAGAACGTCTATCATGCGGACGGGATCCGCATGGACGCGGTCGCCTCGATGTTGTATCTGGACTACGGAAGGAACGACGGCGAGTGGGTCGCGAACATGTACGGCGGCAATGAGAATCTCGAAGCGGTTGAGTTTTTCAAGCACTTGAATTCGATTTTCAAAAAAGGCAAAGACGGCGCATTGCTCATCGCGGAGGAGTCGTCGGCGTGGCCGAAGATCACGACTCCCGTGGAAGATGATGGACTCGGGTTTGATTACAAGTGGAACATGGGCTGGATGAATGATTTCCTCGGTTACATGCAGCTCGATCCGTTCTTCCGTTCGCACCATCACGGAGAACTCACGTTCAGCATGATCTACGCGTACAGCGAGGATTTTATCCTGACGCTGTCGCACGATGAGGTCGTGCATGGGAAGAGCTCCATGATCGGCAAGATGCCGGGCAAGCGGAAGTCCAAATTCGCAAACCTCCGCGCGGCGTATGGCTATATGATGACGCATCCGGGCAAGAAACTGCTGTTCATGGGACAGGACATCGCGCAGTTCTCGGAGTGGAGCGAGGAGCGTTCCGTCGAGTGGAACCTGCTCGAATACGACGACCACAAGAATTTCCAGAACTACGTCAAGGCGCTGGTTCGGCTTTACAAGGAGCAGCCGGCCCTGTACCGGAAGGATTACGATCCGTTCGGTTTCGAGTGGATCAACAATATCTCGGCGAACGAGAATATGCTCGTGTTCCTGCGCAGAGGAGACAGGCAGGAGGACGATCTGCTCATCGTCTGCAATTTCTCGCCGCTCGTTTACGCGAAGCACAAGATTGGCGTTCCGTACTGCGGCAAATTCAAAGAGATCTTCAACAGCGATAGCACGGCGTTCGGCGGGGACGGGAATGTCAATCCGCGTGTGAAATCATCCAAGAAGAGTCCCTGCGATGACAGAGAAGATTCAATCGAGGTGCTGGTACCTCCGATGGGGATATCCGTGTTCAGATGCACAAGGGTGGAAGAGTCGGCCGAGAAGAAGCAGACTGTTCCAGCAGGGCGTAAGAATGCGAAAATCGCCACAGCTTCACGAGTAAAAAGGGAGGCCGATAGCGAAAAGCAGGAAAAGACTGTCGAGAAGAAATCAGCTCCTGCGAAAAGAACAGATGTAGTCAAAAAGAAGAGCGGCGGAACGCGCAGGCAGACAAAGAAGGCAGGCGGTGCGAAATAATGGATCAAAGTAATAATGTACACAAACACGTACATGCAGATGGGGACGCTCCCGCGTACGAGCACACCCATACCCATGTGGGCAAGGACGGCGTTGTGTATGAGCACACTCACACCCATGCAGGGGTTGCCGGACATGGGCATGAGCACACGCACACGCATGAGAACACGAAGGCTGTGTTGAACCGTCTCTCCAAGGTGATCGGGCACATGCAGTCCATCAAACGCATGGTCGAGGACGGGCGGGACTGCAGCGAGGTGCTGATCCAGCTTTCCGCAGTGAAGGCCGCCATCAACAATACGGGAAAGGTGATCCTTCAGGATCACATCAAACACTGCCTTGTCGATGCGATCGAGTCGGGCGACATGCAGGAGATAGAGGAGCTGAGCAAAGCGATCGACCGCTTTATCAAGTAAAGGGGTGAGAGTATGATTTACAGACAAATCGCAGAGATTCTGCAGGAAAGCAGCTATGTCGTATGCTTGTCGGGACGCGAGATGATCGTGGAGGACGGGATCTCTTCCATGAGGAATATGGAAACGGCTTATTCCATTGAGATGCAGTACGACTACTCGCCGGAAGAATTGTTCAGCGCGCAGTTTTTCAGCACGCGCGCCGAGACCTTCTATGAGTTTTATCGCAGCGAGGTGCTGAATCAGGCGAAGGCAGAACCGGGAGTATCGTTTCAGGCGCTTGCAGAGCTTGAAAAGATGGGCATCCTGAAAGCAACGATCAGCCGTCAGCTGTTTGATTTCCCGAAGCTGGCCGGCTGTCAGAACGTCTATGATCTCCACGGCAACATCTATGAGAAGAACCGCTGTCCGCGCTGCGGCAGAGAATATTCGATGGAATATCTCAGAGATGCGAAAAAGGTGCCGCTCTGTGAGAAATGCCGCGTGCCGATCCATCCGGGCGTGACGCTGCTCGGCGAGATGATCGACATCGGCCGTATGACGAAAGCGGCGGAGGAAGTTTCCAAAGCGGACACCCTGCTTCTGGCCGGTGCGTACATGAAGTCCGAGATGGCGCAGCAGTTCCTCAAATATTATAAGGGACACAACGTCATCCTGATCCACTCGGGGACCGCGCACGGAGACAGAGATGCGGATTACTTTATCAGTGAGCAGGCGAAGGTGGCGCTGCCAGCGATTATCGAGGAGCTGAAAGCCATTCGAGCAGCACAGGGCGACAGGGAAGAGATGAAATCCGCTGATGCAGAGTAGGATGACAGCGAAAACACAAATCATACCGAAAATACATAGATTTTGTATCCCGGAAACAGGAGGTGTATGCGTGGAAATGAAAAATAGACGATGGATCCTGATCTTTGGCTTTTCGCTGCATTGTCTCGCGGCGGCATCCGTGCAGGCCGCAGGAAAGGGCGAGACTGAAAATATCGAGGAGACGACTCAGGAGACCGCAGGGATGGAGGCGGAAACGGAATCTGCCGTGACAGCGGCGGAACAAACCGTAATCACCGAGAACACGATCGGCGAGGAGGACGGCTACGGCTACGAACTGTGGAAGGATGAGGGCGACACCAGCATGACACTGACGGGTGACGGGACGTTCACCTGCGAGTGGGCCAACATCAACAGCGCCCTTTTCCGCAGAGGCCAGAAATTTGACTGTACAAAGACCTGGCAGGAGCTCGGAGATATCAGCGTGGATTATGAGGTGGATTACGAGCCGATCGGCAATTCTTACCTCTGCCTGTACGGTTGGACGCGGGAACCGCTCATCGAGTACTATATTGTAGACAGTTGGGGAAGCTGGCGTCCGCCCGGAGCGGCCTCCATCGGCACGATCACGGTGGACGATGCTGAGTACGACGTGTATCGCACGCTGCGCGAGGAGCAGCCGTCGATCGACGGCACAGCTACCTTTGAACAGTACTGGAGCGTGCGCAAGGAGAAGCGCACCGAGGGCACGATCAACGCGAGCGCACATTTCGACGCCTGGGAGAGTCTCGGTATGTCGATGGGTAAATTTTACGAAGCTTCCCTCACAGTCGAAGGGTACCAGAGCTCCGGCAAGGCGACCGTTCTGAAAAATGAGCTTAAGATTGATGAGGGCGATGAAAAGGAAAGCATAAAATAAAGCAAAAAATAAAAATAAAAAAGACTTGCCAAACAGATAGAAATTATATATAATACAAAAGTCGGCTGAATAGTCAGCCGCAATGCCGGATTAGCTCAGTCGGTAGAGCGACGCATTCGTAATGCGTAGGTCGTGGGTTCGAGTCCCATTTCCGGCTTATCAGAAAAGTCCCGTGGATGCGGGACTTTTTCATGCTTTGTAAGATGTCGCGTCGTATCAGCCCCACACTTTGGCAGGCTGAATTGATTCTATCTGAATTTGTTATCCTTCAAAGATAACTGCGCAGATCCTTGCAGAGCTGATCCTCCATAGACGCCAGCCTGCGGCAGATATCCTTTGAAGTATCGTCGGCAGTCTGATACTGATTGAGGTATTTGTGCAGGGATTTCACGCCCATGTTGCAGCCGTCCGTGATCAGATCCGCGACCGTTGCATCGCTCTTGTCCATACTCATCTTCATGTTTGTCTTGAGCCAGGACATGCCCTTTGCCATCGGATTCGGATCTTTCTCCTCGCTCTGATACTGATTCAGCAGTCCGTGAATCTCGTTTCCGAGTTTTTCGTGATGATCTTTGCTGTCGATGAGCAGCTGCTTCATATCGGAATCGCTGATGCGGTCCAGTACCTCATCGAAAGACGCCACGGCCATCTTGGTGCCGGCGTCGCATTCCTTCAGCAGATGTATCGTATCCTGATTTCCCATAATATGCTCCTTTCGTTCGGATGATGTAATAAGTAGTCTGTTCCGATTCGACAGTTGCTATACATATACTTTAAAAATAGTCATTGTTTAGTAGAGTATTTTCAGGAAATGTGATATACTCTTTCTGTTTAGTGAACATCAGACATCCGTTTTAATTCACTAAACAGGAAAAGAACGGAGGCACCCATGAGTATACGTTGCATCGCCCTGGATCTGGACTATACAACACTGAACAGCCGGGGACATTTAAGTACATACACGCGGCAGGCGCTTACATGCGCGATTGAGAAAGGCGTTCATGTTGTCGTCGCAAGTGGGAGAGCGCTGAACTCGTTTCCGGAAGAGATCCGAAAGTTTGACGGCATCCGCTACGCGGTGACCTCGAATGGAGCCGCCATATATGATCTCTGTACAGGGAAATGCCTGAAACAGTACAAGCTCACGGAGCAATCAGTGCGGGAGATTCTGCGGCTCACGGAGGGAATGCACCTCGCGTACGAGGCGTTCATCGACGGGAAGCCCTACGCACAGGCAGACTATGTCGCGGATCCTCTGCGCTACGGTACGAAGTCTGTTTCGTATGTGCAGAGCACACGTACGCCGATTGAAGATTTTCAGACATTCATATTGCAAAATGCTGATAAACTTGACTGCATGGATCTCGTGATCGACGAGCCCATTTTGAAATCCAAGCTGTGGAAACAGTTTAAGCAAAAGGTGGAAGATGTTTATATCACGTCCTCTGTCCCGCAGCTTCTTGAGATCTCTTACAAGGACTGCGGCAAACATAGTGGAGTGCGCTATGTACTGGAAGGGCTCGGGCTGCCCCGCGAATCGCTCGCCGCATTCGGGGACGGCGACAACGACGCGCATATGCTCGAATACGCCGGGATAGGGATCGCGATGGCAAACGCCTCAGAGGTCTGTAAGGCGGCCGCAGACCGGATCACGCTTTCCAACGATGAGGACGGTGTCGCGCGGGAGATTTTCCATCTTCTCGACACAGAAAAAACCCTCTAAAATTCCTCTCCGATATTATCTAAAAAGGTGGAGCAGAAAAACGAAAGTATACCAGGGTAGAAACAAAATAAGATGAAACCAATATTGAATAAGAACCGGCAAAGGACAGGAAAACAGAAATACAGAAATACTACATAGAGAAAAGGAAGAGAAGATATGTTTGGCTTGGGAACTTTGATCAATACCGCGGGAGTCATAGCAGGCAGCGCCATCGGGATCCTGCTTCGAAAGGGAATGAAGCAGCGGATGCAGGATGCGTTGATGGCGGGCTGCGGCGTTGCAACGATCTTTATCGGCACGGCCGGGGTGCTGCAAGGCATGATCACGGTCGTGGACGGGAGCATTCAGACGAAGGGTAGTATGCTCCTGATCTTTTCACTCGTGCTCGGCGGGCTGTTCGGTGAATTCGTGGATATCGAAAAGCGTATGGATGCAATAGGGGAGAAGCTGAAGAGCATGTTCCACGCGGAGAAGGACGCGCGCTTCGTGGAGGGTTTCGTCAACACGTCCCTGATCATCTGCGTCGGGGCGATGGCGATCGTCGGCTCGATTCAGGATGGCCTGAGCGGCGATGCGACGATGCTCACCGCGAAGGCTGTGCTCGACTTTGCGATCGTGATCGTGCTGGCGTCCACCTACGGCGTCGGCGTGATGTGCTCGGCGCTCGCGATCCTGGTATACGAGGGCGTGCTGACTCTGATCGCGCATTTTGTCGGAAACTTTATCAGTGACGCGCTGATCGCGAATCTTTCTTTTATCGGCTCCGCGCTGATTTTCTGTGTCGGCGTGAACGTGGCCTTCGGGAAGAAATTCCGAGTCGGCAATATGCTTCCGGCGCTGCTTGGACCGGTCGTGTATGCGCTGATCTGGTAGAAGCATGAACATTTATACAGGATAAATAAATTTGTCTGTCCTGTTTCTTCATTTTTTTGGTGGCTGAGCCTGTAAAACCGGAAAAAATGGTTGACTCCGCCCCTGAAATATGCTATTTTAATTAAGTATGCCGCACAAAGAGGTTTAAGTGCCTATGGGCCACCGAATTTGGCGAGTAATGATAACAGGAGGTGTCTTATGTACGCGATTATTGCAACTGGTGGTAAGCAGTACAAAGTAGCCGAGGGCGATATCATTAACGTAGAAAAGCTGGGTGTAGAAGCTGGCGAGATGGTTACGTTTGATCAGGTGCTTGCAGTGAGCAATGACGGTCTGAAGGTCGGCGCGGACGTTGCGGGCGCGACGGTTACCGCTTCTGTCGTGAAGAACGGCAAGGCCAAGAAAGTCATCGTTTACAAGTACAAGAGAAAGAGCGGATATCACAAGAAGAACGGCCACAGACAGCAGTACACACAGGTCAAGATTGAAAAGATCAACGGTTGATCGTTATGATCCGATTCATTGTGTGGAAGTCAGGAGATCAGTACAGGGGCTTTGAGAGCCGGGGACATGCGGGCTACGCGCAGTCCGGCGAGGATATCATCTGCTCGGCGGTGTCAGCGCTCGCGATCAACGCGGTGAATTCCATCGAGAAGTTCACAGAAGACGCGTTTAAGCTGGAGCAGGCCGAGGGCGGAGGATATCTGCGGATGCGGTTTTCCGATACGCCCGGAGAGAGAGCAGCCTTGCTGATGGACAGCCTTGTGCTCGGGGTACAGAGCATTCAGGCGAATTACGGAAACGAATATATTACCTTAGAAGTTCAGGAGGTGTAAGTTATGTTGAAAATGAATCTTCAGTTCTTCGCTCATAAGAAGGGTGTCGGTTCTACCAAGAACGGCAGAGATTCCGAGTCAAAGAGACTCGGCGCGAAAAGAGCGGACGGACAGTTTGTGAAAGCCGGCAACATTCTTTACAGGCAGCGCGGCACCAAGATTCACCCGGGTGTGAATGTGGGACGCGGCGGCGACGATACGCTGTATGCAAAGGCAGACGGTATTGTTCGCTTTGAGAGAAAGGGAAGAGACAAGAAACAGGTTTCTATCATTCCGGTTGCAGCAGAATAAGTGGTGCGGGCTTCAGATCAGATGTGGTTTGAAGCCCTTACTTTTCATGAAGGCAGTGAGCAGTGTCAGACTTTGATCTGTTTATTGCCAAAATGGTTTTGGAACAGGAGACATTATGTTTGCAGACAGAGCGCGAATCATCTTACGTTCAGGCAAGGGCGGGGACGGCCATGTCAGCTTTCGCAGGGAGCTGTATGTGCCGGACGGCGGCCCGGACGGCGGAGACGGCGGCAAGGGCGGAGACGTGATCTTTGAGGTCGACGACGGGCTGAATACGCTGGTCGACTTCCGGCACCGCAGAAAATTTTCCGCGAAGGACGGCGAGCCGGGAGGAAAGCGCCGCTGCCATGGGGCAAATGGGGAAGATCTTGTGCTGCGCGTGCCGGAGGGCACGGTCGTCAAGGAGGCGGAAAGCGGCAAAGTGATCGCCGACATGTCCGGGGAGAACCGCAGACAGGTGATCCTTCCGGGCGGCAGGGGCGGAAACGGAAATATGCATTACGCGACGTCGACGATGCAGGCGCCGAAGTACGCGCAGCCCGGGCAGGAAGCGATCGAGCTGGAGGTCTTCCTTGAGCTCAAGGTCATCGCGGACGTCGGACTGGTTGGCTTTCCGAACGTCGGAAAATCGACGCTGCTTGCCCGCGTCACGAACGCGACTCCGAAGATCGCGAATTATCATTTCACGACTTTGTCACCGAATCTTGGAGTCGTCGACCTCGAGGGCGGCGGTTTTGTCATGGCGGATATTCCGGGACTGATCGAAGGGGCCTCGGAGGGCGTTGGCCTCGGCTATGAATTCCTTCGGCACATCGAGCGGACGAAGCTGATGATCCACATGGTGGACGCGGCTTCCGTGGAGGGGCGCGATCCGGTGGATGATATTCAGAAGATCAACGCGGAGCTTGCGGCTTACGATGAAGAACTGGCGAAGCGCCCGCAGGTGATCGCAGCCAACAAGATCGATGCGATCTATACAGATGAGGATGGCGCGGATCCCGTGCAGCGTTTGCGCGATACCTTCGAGCCGCAGGGCATCCGGGTATTTGGGATCTCCGCGGTCAGCGGACAGGGCGTGCAGGAGCTTCTGTACTATGTACAGGAGATGCTCCGTGAGCTTCCGCAGGAGACGACCGTCTTTGAGCAGGAGTATGATCCGCAGCTGCACCTAGCGGGGAAACCGCTTCCGTTTACCGTGACGAAGTCAAAGGAAGAGGAGAACACCTATCTGGTCGAAGGACCTCGCATCGAGAAAATGCTGGGCTACACGAATCTCGAATCCGAGAAGGGATTTCAGTTCTTCCAGAATTTTCTCAAGGACAACGGGATTCTGGACGAGCTCGAGGCGCTCGGCATTCAGGACGGAGACACAGTGCGGATCTACGGGCTGCAATTCGATTATTACAAATAGGTTTGCTAAAGCAGGATGATGAATCCGGCTATTATCTATGGAAACAGCAGATCAGTGTATATGATAAGGAGAGCATATGACAAGCAAACAGCGTGCTTATCTAAAGGGTCTTGCCATGACGATGGACCCGATCTTTCAGATCGGAAAGAGCAGTCTGACCCCGGAACTCACCGCGGCGGTCGCCGAGGCGCTTGAGAAGCGCGAGCTGATCAAGATCAGTGTGCTTCAGAACTGCATGGATGATCCGAACGAACTGGCGCAGATCGTCGCGGAGCGCACCCACGCGCAGGTCGTGCAGGTGATTGGCAAAAAGATCGTCCTTTACAAAGAGGGAAAAGAAGGCAAAAAGAAGATCGAGCTTCCGAAAGCGCGCGGCTAGAGCAGTCTGCGCCAGAGCCAAAGCACAAATCGGAAGCATTGATGTGATCAGCCAGCAAAACATCTGGTGGACGAACAGAGAGGAATTGTGATGAGCGATACCAAGAGGAAGCGTGTCGGCATCATGGGCGGGACGTTTGATCCGATCCATATAGGACACCTGATTCTCGCCGAATGCGCCTATGAGCAGTTTCAACTGGATAGAGTGCAGTTTCTGCCTTCCGGCAATCCGCCCCACAAGAAGTACCGTGCGGACGGCGCGACCGACGAGGAACGACTGGAGATGGTTTCGCTCGCGATCCGTGATAATCCGCATTTTTCCCTTGACGCGGAGGAGATGCGCAGGAGTGGATTTTCCTATACCAGCGATACGCTTGTGGCATTGCGAAGAGCGCATCCGAATACGGACTACTATTTTATCATCGGCGCGGACTCCCTGATGTCGTTTGACAGCTGGCATGAGCCGGAGATCATCAGCCGGAATTGTGTCTTGCTCGCGGCTGTGCGGGATGGGTTTCCTATGTCCGCGATGGAAGAGAAGATGAACGAGCTTCGCAGTCGCTATGGCACAGAACTCCGCCTTCTCCACACGCCAAACATCGATGTCTCCTCGACGGAACTGCGCAACTGGCGAAAGAAAGGACGTTCGCTGCGCTATTATGTGCCGGACGCAGTACTGGATTATATTGAAAAGAAAGAAGTTTACAGCGAATGAGCAGCTATAACATTCATAAAATGCAGAAAAAGCTGAAAAAATACATGGATGAGGCTCGATACGCGCATACGCTTGGCGTCATGTATACAGCGGCCGCGCTTGCCATGTGCCACGGCGAAGATATCGAGCGCGCGCAGGTGGCCGGACTTCTGCACGACAGCGCGAAATGTATTCCGAATCCCAAAAAGCTTAAGCTCTGCAGGCAACACGGCATAACGATCACCGATGCGGAAGAGAGAGCGCCGTATTTGCTACACGCGAAGCTCGGAGCGTATATTGCCAGAGAGAAGTACCACGTGCAGGATAAGGAGATCTTAAGCGCGATCGAGTGCCACACGACGGGGAAGCCTGCCATGACGCTGTTGGAAAAGATCATTTTTTTATCGGATTATATCGAGCCGCTGCGCTCGAAGGCGGCCAATCTCGCTGAGATCCGCAGGCTAGCGTTCCGCGATCTTGACGAGGCGGTCTATACCACGATGCGTGACACGCTGCGTTATCTGGAACAGGAAAAGGCGAGCCTTGATCGGCAGACGGTCGTCGCGTATCAATATTACAAAGAAATCATCCGAAAAAAGGAGGAAGCATAAATGGCAGACAACACAGCAAAAGCAATGGCAAAAATTGCGTATGACGCGCTCGAGGACAAAAAGGCGGTCGATATCACGATCATTGATATTAGCGATATCTCCGTGATGGCCGATTACTTCATCATCGCGTCCGGCACGAACCGCAATCAGGTTCAGGCTCTGGCAGACCATGTGGAGGAACTGCTTGGAAAAGCCGGATATCACATGAAACAGGCGGAAGGCTATCGTACGGGTAACTGGATCCTTCTGGACTACGGCGATCTCATCGTCCATGTGTTTGATTCCGAGAATCGCCTGTTCTATGATCTGGAGCGCATCTGGTGCGACGGAAAGGCGATCACAAAGGACGACCTGGCATAGATGTTTCACACAAGGCCCGACTCAGCTTAGTTTCAGAGGTGTAATGCGATGGCAATCGACAGATCATTTTTTGTAAAAAGTATACAGCGAAAAAAAGAATTTATCGTGGCATATTGCGGATATACGAATATGCCGTTTGTTCAATGTGATCCAGACAGCTGCAACGATCAGGTATGGATCTTTGACACGGAAGAGCTGCTTCAGGAATTTGCAAAACCGTTTACGGAAAAAAAGATTCTTCTCCGGGGCATCAAATATCTGAATAAGGACTTCCTCGGCTTTTTCTCCCTGCTCTACACGATCGGGGTAAATGAGCTCGTGTTTGTAAATCAGGCGGGAAAGCAGCTTCTGGAGCTTGAAGAGTTGGTCAAAAAGCCGGATTATTCGAAGCTTCCGATTGAGAAACGGCCGATTTTTAATCCTTCGCTTCAGCTCACCGGCCTTTACTTCATGCAGGAGGCATCGCGCCCGGTCCCGATCGATGAAAAATCGGGATTGCAGGAGATGGAAGAGGAGCTTGCGGCAAATCTCGTGAAGAGCAGGTATGTTCTCCCGGTGGAGTTGCTTGCGGGCGCCGAGAGCGACGCGGACAAGCTTAAGAACCACAAATACCGCATCCCGATCCTGAAAAGTAAAAACGGAGATATCCTGCAGCCGCTCTTTACCGATATGCCGGAGCTGGCTAAATTTAACAAGGGAAACAAATTTAAGGCGCTTGTCGTTCCCTTCGGTCACCTGCCCAAGCTTCTCGTAAAGGATTCAAAGGGATTTGTGCTGAATCCTGCGGGATTTCACATCGCGATGCCGAAAGAGCTGATCACTGGGCTTGCGGGACGTTTCAGGATGGACTCGCAGACAGAAAAAAGTGATGCGAACATCAGCGAAGAACAATAAGCATGAAATATAAAAAAGCCTGCCCGGACTGAACCGCTCCCCGTCAAGTAGACAATCAAAAAAATAAAAATTTTCTGCCATCAGATTTAGGTCTGGTGGCAGTTTTTACGCTGCCGCCAGGTATTGTTCGTATTTCTCCATTGGCGTCAGAACACCTAAGTTTCGCTGCAATCGTTTGTTGTTATAATACTCGATGTAGCCTTCTATCATCTTCACAAGAGTTTCTCTATCAGTGAACCGTTTGCCGTAGTATCTCTCCCTCTTCAGAATGCCCCAAAATCCTTCCATTGGACCGTTATCAATACATTTGGCTACCCTGGACATGCTTTGCGTCATCCCTGCGGCTTCAAGCTTGGTGTGAAAAATCCGGTTGGTGTATTGGAATCCACGGTCGCTGTGGCACAGAGGCCTCGCTCCGGGGTTCTCTGCAATGGCTGCATCAAACGTATCAAATACCAAAGGATTATTGTTTGAGTCCCCAATAACGTATGATACGATTCTCCGGTCATACAGGTCGAGAATGGCACTCAAATAAATCTTGTGCACCTCGACACCCATGTAATACTTGAATTCCGTGACATCTGTCAGCCATTTCTGGTTTGGTGACGCTGCCGCGAATTCTCTGTTAAGGACGTTTTCTGCAATGAACTGCGGATTCGCTGCCTGTCTGGTACATCCGTTGTTGGAATACTTGATTGTGGATTTGATCCCTTTCCTCCGACAGATCCGCAGCACCCGTTTGTCGTTTGCCCTGATGCCGTGATACCTCTCCAGGTCATCACGGATTCTCCTGTACCCCTTATCCGGACTCTCCATGTGGATTTTTTCAATCTCATCCGCGATTCGTTCATTTTCAGCCTCATAAGCGGGAGTGCCTCTATGGAGCCACTTATAGTAAGCAGCCCGGGATACATGACCAAGTTTACAAAGCGCTCCGACCGGATAACCATGCTCTTCGTGTTCTTTCTTGACTGCCTGGTAGATATGCCCATGCCTGACCAGGCTTAGCCCCGCCTCCTCTCTATCTCGTCGAGTTTTTTTAAGAAAGATACCTCCATTTCAGCCCGTTCCTTTTCGGCACGCAGGATCTTGTTTTCAGCCCGGAGTTTCTCCAGTTCTGACAATTCATCCATTGGCTTTACCCGGCCGCGCCTGTCCCTGAGGGCCTCAATCCCACCAGCTTCATATTTGACGGTATAATTTCGCGCCTGCTGATAGGATATGCTGTACTTTGCCGCCGTTTCGGCGTAATTATGATCATGCGCAATGCAGTATTGAACGATTTCCACCCTCTCATCGAAGGTTGTTTTCCTTCCCTTGGTCATGATGACGGTTCCTCCTGTCCGGGAAGCCTTCAGCTCCTCATGACCATTATACTTCATAATCCAGCTTCTGAGTTGGGTTGCCGACATAATTTTATAGTTTTTGCAGATATCCTGAAGAGAACCCCGACCCGCCAGGTAGTCTGTAACTGCCTGCTCTTTGAGTTCTTTGGAATAACACCGGTTCCCATCCTGTGTAAAGGCATCTGCTCCCATTGACCGATACTTTCTTATCCATTCCCTAAAACTTGCCCGTGCAACCCCTAATCGCTCTGCAATGGCCCGCTGTGATGCTTGCCCGTCCAGATACTCCTGCACGGCGTTGATCATGACATCGGATTCAAACTTTGTTTTTCTCAAAAAATGCTCCCTTCCAGACAAACAAGCTTTTATTATTTCGCTTGTCTACCTGAAAGGGAGCATATCAGACCGTATCCACACGAATTTGGATCGCAATCCGACAGGCTTTTTCAGTCTGGCGTGCATATTCTGATCATAACCCGGAAAATCGGAATCAGAAGAAACGAAACACTCCGAACACTTTCCCGAGGATCTGGCAATCGTCCACAATGATTGGATCCATGGAGTCGTTCTCCGGCTGGAGGCGGTAGTGGCCGTCCTCCTTGTAAAAGGTCTTCACGGTGGCGGAGTCATCAATCAGCGCCACGACGATATCGCCGTTTCGCGCCGTCTCCTGCTGGCGCACGATCACCTGGTCTCCATCCATGATCCCGGCGTTCACCATGCTTTCGCCCTTGACGCGCAGGATGAACGATTGCTCATTCGGCATAAATTCAGCCGGGATGGGGAAGTAGCTGTCGATGTTCTGCTCGGCCAGAATCGGCTGTCCGGCCGCGACCGTGCCGACTACCGGGACATTCACCATCTCTCTGCGCAGCATATTGAACGAATCGTCGAGGATCTCGATCGCGCGCGGTTTCGTGGGATCCCTGCGAATATAGCCGTTCTTCTCGAGCGATTCGAGATGCGAGTGGACAGAAGAGGTGGACTTTAGCCCGACCGTCTGGCAAATCTCACGCACAGTGGGCGGAAACCCGCGCTTCAAAATCTCGTTTTTTATATAATTGAGGATTTCCTCCTGCTTGTTCGTGATTCTTCCGGCCATAGTATGTCCCTCCCGTACATATGTTTTCTTCAGTATAGCACATATGTTCTAAAAAAGCAAACAAATGTTTTGTTTAAGAAAACGTTAATAAATCCATTCATTTTGTTTTCTTGTCTAATCCGATCTCCAGTGCTATAATCATCCCAAAGACAGAAGAGTACGCAGAGTGGGCTGCGCGTGTTTCCTTCCGAAGGGTCCGGCGGTCGCAGGCGACGCTTTTGTCCGTAGTCAAACGTATAAACACAGAAAGTGAGGAGAGTATGAAATGAAAAAAAGAAAATTACTTGCTGTCATTCTAAGCGCTCTGTGCGTTGCGGCGGCGATTCCGTCTGTTCCGGCATTCGCGGATGGTCAGAAAGTCGTCACACTCGGCGCGGATCTGTCGGAAGACCAGAAGCAGGCGATCCTGCGTTATTTTGGTATCGCAGGACAGAGCATCCAGACGCTCACGATCACGAATCAGGACGAGAGGAACCATCTGGGCTCCTACGTGCCGCTTGAGCAGATCGGCACGCACACTTATAGCTGCGCACTGGTCAATCCGACGAATGCGGGCGGCATTCAGGTCAAGACCGCGAATCTTAACTGGGTCACAAGCAATATGATCGCGACGACGCTCTCGACATCCGGCGTGGTAAACTGTGAGGTACTCGCGGCTGCCCCGTTCGAGGTGTCCGGCACGGGCGCTCTGACCGGCATCCTGATGGCATACGAGTCGGCGGTCGGCACACAACTCGACACGACGAAGAAGGAAGTGGCCACCCAGGAGCTGATCACTACGACGACGATCGCGAACAACATCGGACAGGCGGAAGCCACCGATATCGTCAACGAAGCAAAGATGCAGGTGGTGCAGGGCAACGTTGTCAATGAAAACGACATTGACGTCATCATTAATGATGTAGCGGAAGAGGAAGACATTGCCCTCTCTGAGACGGATCGCGAGCTGCTCAAGGATCTCCTGCAGCAGATCGCTCAGCAGAATTATGATTATGCGGATATGAAAGAGACGCTGGAGCGCGTCGAGCAGAACATGGATACCATCATGAATCAGCAGACCGCATCGAACGGGGCCGCTGAGGCGGAAGCTCCGGCGGAGAATGCGGGGAATACAGAGCAGACAGAGCTCCCTGCGGACAGCATATTGAGCGGCACAGATGATTCCGCGCTTGGCTCAGACGTTGTCATGGATGCGACGACACCGGAAGCCGTTGAGACAGAAGCGCCTGAGCCGCAGGCTGATACGTCGCCGGGCGACATTGTGATTGTCAATTCCGACGAGTACAGTGATCCGGCGGCGGAGCAGCAGGAGGAGACAGCCGCACCAGAAAACGTTGTTACAGAGCAGACGGAGGCGGCCCCGGCAGACGGAGGACAGGCGGAGGTTTCCCCTGAGGACGGAAACGCGGAGATCGATACGATGATGCCGGAGCTCGGGGATCCGACGCTCGAGGTTCCGGAAGAGCCGACCACCGACGCACCGGCAGCTCCTGTACTTACGGTTATCACTGCAGAGGAGATGGAGTTTGCGCCGCTGTATGAGGCTGAGTTGCTTCCGGCCGGGATCAATGAACTGACGGTCAGCTTCCAGAGAGACGATATCCTTGCCGGGACCGGCGCGATCAGCCTTGTAAACGGATTTGACAATTCCGTTATCGAGACGATCCAGGCGAACGACACGGAGAAGGTGGCCGTCAGTCCGCTCGATGCAGACGCGCTCGCAGAGCTTGGGTGGAGCACCGGCTGCAAGGCGACGATCAAATTGACGGATCCGATCGCACAGAATGCCTTCTGCTATGTGACCATGACGGAAAACGCATTTACATCTGCGGATGGTACCGCGATGACAGCTGCGATCGAAGATGTTAATACCTGGACGATCCAGACCTCAGAGTATGGATTTTGCATCGACAAGACAAACCTGACAGCGGGCAGTACGGCGACCGGCCAGATCATGATGGACGGCACGGCGGCCACAGCAGCTTACATCGAGCAGGCAGACCCGGCAATGATCAGCTTTGATCAGGGTGAATTCACTGCGTCGGGCAGCTTCACAGCCACGCTCAACGCGGCAGGTAAGACAGGATTCCAGGTATCCTTCTATGATGAAGCAGGGACACTGCTCAATACGATCAATTATGAGCTTGAGATCAAGTAAGCAAACAGAACACTTCTGAAAGAAATGATTTGATTCGCACCAAAGGGACTGTCGGAGCGATCCGGCGGTCTCTTTGCTCCAATTTTATATTATCTGCGATTCAGGAAATCCCATTCATCCGTTTGAAATCCAATACATATAATAAGCCTGTTTTCGGAGAATTTTCAAATTCTCTTGACAATCTGCGTGGAAGATGATATGTTATTTCTATAATACATCTATACGACAAACACATGTTTTTCAAATAGATGAGGCTGAGAAATCGGAAATGTATATCGTTTATACCGGAAGCCTCATCTAATTTGAAAAACATGGATTATATAATATAATACAGACACCCGATCTGATTTGAAAAACATGGAGTTTTACAGTACTTATGCTATTATTTCATGTGGACGCCCCCTTTAATTTGAAAAACATGGGGTTATATAATTTACTTATATATACATCTATTTTCATGCATATACCTGTCTGTTATGAAAAACATGAAGCCATCAAATACGACAACAACATAATTATATGTACGCTTGATCTGGTTTAAAAATATGGAGTTATAAATATAAACAAAGGGGAATTTGAATATGGAGAAAACAGTCACTTACCATGAACAGGTCAACATCGACAATGTCCTGAAGCTCCGCGAGGTGCTCAAAACGCTGCCTCCGTTTGCCAAGGATTATTTTCGCGCGATTGAGCCTACGACAAGCACACGCACAAGGATTTCCTATGCATATGACATCCGTGTCTTTTTTCAGTTCCTTCTGACGGAGAATCCGGCTTTCAAGGGGAAATCCGCGTCTGATATCACGGTGGATGTGTTGGATAAGCTTCAGGCGGTCGATATTGAGGAATATCAGGAATATCTGAAGGTCTATTCCAACGATGACAAACTTTTAACAAATGGTGAGCGCGGCCTAAAACGAAAAATGTCTGCCCTGCGCAGTTTTTACGCCTATTATTACAAGCGCGAAATGATCAAGACCAATCCGACGCTGCTTGTCGACATGCCGAAGCTGCATGACAAGGAAATCATACGGCTCGATCCGGATGAGACCGCGGAATTACTGGACTATGTCGAGCACTGCGGGGATCATTTGACCGGACAGAAAAAGGTATATTACGAAAAGACAAAGTATCGCGATCTGGCGATCATCACCTTGCTGCTCGGTACCGGGATCCGTGTGTCCGAATGCGTCGGTCTCGACGTCGCCGACATCGATTTCAAAAACGGCGGGATCCGCGTCGTGCGCAAAGGCGGCTCGGAAATGATCGTCTATTTCGGTGAAGAAGTTGAAAAAGCTCTGTTGGATTATCTGGAGATACGGGAGTCCATCACCCCGATCGCCGGCCATGAGAACGCACTCTTCTACTCTACCCAACGCAAACGGATCGGCGTACAGGCAGTTGAAAATATGGTGAAAAAATATGCCCGTGAGATCACGACCACGAAAAAAATCACGCCGCACAAGCTGCGAAGCACCTACGGCACGACACTCTACAAGGAAACCGGCGACATCTATCTGGTCGCGGATGTGCTCGGACACAAGGATGTGAACACAACGCGAAAGCATTACGCGGCCATGGATGAGGACCGCCGCAGACGCGCCGCTTCAGCGGTCAGACTCAGGGAGGGTTGATTGCGTAACTGCTGATTTGTTGTCTGCCGGTGATGTCTGGAGCATAGAAAAGGATGTCAATCAGCAGTATATTTACATAATGGCATTATGTAAATTAATGACATAAATCAATGATATAGATTCTCGTCCAAAATGATCGTAAAAGGCCCGTCGTTGCAGAGCTTTACCTTCATTTCCGCCCCGAATTCGCCTGTCTGTACGACCGGGACCTGCTTTTTGCACTCTTCTATTATGTACTCATACAAAGCCTCAGCCTGCGCAGGGTCCCCGGCCTCGATAAAGCTCGGGCGATTTCCCTTCCTGCAGTTCGCGTACAATGTGAACTGTGATACCAGAAGAAGCTGTCCGCCCACATCCTTCAGGGACAGGTTTGTCTTTCCGTTCTCGTCCTCAAAGATGCGCAGCCCGAGCATCTTGCGGATATAGAAATCCGCGATTTCCCGGCTATCTTCGGCACCTACGCCAATCAAAACAAGAAATCCTCTGCCGATCGAACCGATCACGTTTCCTTCCACCTCGACGGAAGCCTCCGTCACGCGCTGAATCACAAGTTTCATCTGAGTCCTCCCGCATTACTATTCCGATTCAAGCTTCTTTTCAAGGCACACCAGCTGTACGCCTTCCAGACCGTTAAAGGTACACGGAATAATCCCGGATTCCCGGTATCCAAGCGTATGATAGAGTTTCCTTGCCCTGAGATTCTTTTCGTTGGTATCGATGCGAAGGCATTTGTATCCTGACGCTTTCGCGGTGTCCTCATAAAAACGCATGAACGCGCGTCCTCTGCCCATCCCTTTTGCCGCAGGGTCAACGACAAGTGTGTGGAGCACGAGCACTTCCTTATCCGATGCGGCAAATGCCCAGTCCACGTCGGCGTAGGCAGGCAGTTGATTCTGGTCAAGCCTCGCGGCTGCCAAAACTGCCCCGTCTTCCTCCAATATATAAAGGCATCCCTGCGCAAATGCATCCAGAGCAGTCTGCCTTGTCGGATAGATCCCGCGCTTCCAGCCGGTGGTCGTCCGTCCGGTTTCCTCTTCTGTGTGGATTCTCTCATAGATTTCGAAGACAGCGTCAACGTCACCGCTGACTGCTTTTCTGATCATCATGTATTCACCTCGCATGTCTATGGCAACAAGATTCCTGCGGTCCGCAAGTTCCACAAGCATCTGTTGATATATCGAAACACATCTACTCAATTACATAACATTCAATCCGATAATTGCATAAAGTTTAACTTAAACTTTAGTATATCAAAAACACTAACCGCTTGCAATCTCATATCCTGAAAAGGCATTATTATATATCTTGAAAAGTATATGTTTACATAACTTAATTATGTAAATTCTATTTTGAATTATCGATTTATTAGATTACATAATGAAATTATGTAAATTAATCAAACCAATATGACATCTTTTGGAAACTTATGATTCGAAAAAGATATTGTAACTTTTTGAGTTGCCACTTTTCCGAAATTCAGTTATGATAGATACGGCAAGCGCGATATATGTACACGATGTGAGATTTGCAGGAAGGAAGAACAACTTATGAAATTACAGAAACTGATGAGCCTGACCAGAAAGGCAGTTGATGAATTTCGGATGATACAGCCCGGAGATAAGATTGCGATCGGAATTTCCGGCGGCAAGGATAGCCTGACTTTGCTCTATGCGCTGAGCGGTCTGCGCCGCTTCTACCCTGCCCCTTTTTCGATTGAGGCGATCACAATCAGCCTCGGATATGACGGCTTTGATCTTGCCCCGGTCCGCGCCCTCTGCGAGACACTGGACGTGCCATATACCGTCGTGGAAACGGATATCGCGCAGATCATTTTTGACGAGCGGAAGGAATCAAATCCCTGTTCGCTTTGTGCCAAGATGCGCAAAGGTGCATTCAACGAGAAGGCAAAAGCGCTCGGCTGCAACAAGCTCGCCTACGCGCACCACAAGGATGATGTCGTCGAGACGCTGCTGATGTCTTTGATCCTTGAAGGCCGTATTCATACCTTTTCGCCTGTGACCTACTTAGACCGCATGGATCTGACCCTGATCCGGCCTCTGATCTATGTGGACGAGGCGGATGTCAAAGGATTCCGGAACAAGTATCAGCTTCCTGTCGTGAAAAATCCATGTCCGGCGGACGGTTACACGCAGCGGGAATATGCCAAAGAATTGGTTGCAAAGCTCAATCACGAACACCCCGGTACGAAGGAACGCATTTTTACCGCGATCCTGAACGGCGATCTTCCGTCATGGAGGGAACGTGTACTAAAAAAGTGCCTTCGGCACCTCAACTCCCCTGCCCCTCAATCTTGAGGGGTTAGGGGTTTCTTTTTGTGCCTCTTT